>NZ_JANIDV010000001.1 GCF_026385505.1 Bombella dulcis
TGAAAACATGGAAGGAGCAGCTATGGCAGATAAATAGAAAACCCCCGCACGAGGTTCAAAGTCGGCGGGGGCTAATTGTGCGCCCTACAAGACAAGCACGGAAAGGATAGGCGCACAAATTCCAAAGCTAGCGATTTGATAGGGTTTTTTTTCGGTCTCGTCAACAGCTTTCTACAATGACGGCTCGTGGCGATCTTGGCCAAGGGTGCCCGTCTGCCGTTTTGTTGGCTGTTTTCCGCCGTTCTTTGCGATAATCAGACAGCCAAATTACTAGACGATCCAAGAGGTCGAGGCACAACCGACGCCCGTGTTCATATTTCTGGGTATTTTTGAGTTCTGGACGGTACGCCGCCCCGATCTCTTGAAACGATTTCTGCTCGACCAGAAACGAATACGCCAGCCCCCAATAGCCCCATCCATGCTGGTCATAGAATGTCCTGAGTATTGCATGCGTGTCGGCTCGCGAAAGCCGCCATGTCAGTTCATCGCCGGATGCTTCTTCCTGCCCGGCGCTGTTGTATCGTGAGGGGACGGCATCCAGAACTGGATCACGCACCCCGTGTCTTGCCCAGATTTCCCTTGTCCAGAACCACTCTGCTGCCTCGCACTGCTCTGATGTGGCGTTCAGGGATTCCAGATGCCGGTCTAATTTTGTTCGTTTTTCTGTTGTTTCGCCCATTGCGCTGCCCGTCCTGCCGTGATAATTAGTTCACACCCCAACAAACAAGAACAGCAGTCACGACCGCCCGGGATCGTCCCCCGGGCGGTTTTTTTTGGCCTGCCCAGCTCTATCATTCCCGAATGTGGTTTCAGGCATCATGCGGACATCCCATACCCTTTGAACGGTGGGAATTCCCGTGTTTTTCTGGTTTTTGACTGCCCGTTATTCTTGGTTTGACGGGCTGCTTTGTTTTTCTCGACGCATCCCTTGCAACGCCATTGCAGGCCGCAGGTTTTGCTCCTGTCTCGACTGAATCGGGAAACAGGTAATGTCTGTAGGCACTGTCCGCAGATTTTCTGCCCGTTCACCACGGATGTTGTTGAAATTTTTGGTATTTGTCTTGCCGCTTTTTCGGCATAAATCTTCTTTCGTTCGGCCCGGTAGCATTGCAAGCATGTGTGGCGATATCCGCCTTTGCTTCGGCTGTCCTTGCAGAATTCGGTAAGGGATTTCTCAGCCCCGCATTTCCGGCATGTTCTGTTCATGCATACCTCCTGTCGTGGCCTTCAAAATAAAATACCTTCACAGAAGCTCTCTGAGCCACGCCTGTGTCGTGCCCGGTGTCATCCTATCGTAGAATGATTTGCACCGCACTCAGCGACGTCCTGTGAGGCTGATAGAGGCATATTCATCCCACCATCGCCTCTCGTTTGGTTTTTATCTCGTCATTGACGCCCTTCCTGGCCGACCTGAGAGTTTCCTCCTGGTCACGGGTGAGCTGCGGCGGTTCGGTCGGTTCGTGCTCTAGCGGCGGAGCATAACCCAGCGTGAACCGTTTCCCGGCATCGTGGGTCACGATCAGGCGAACCTTGGTGACCTTGGCCCGATATTCTTCCGCCAGCTCGTTGGCCAGCTCCAGAAAATCAGCCGGAGTTGGCATCCACTTGAACCGGGCGAAGCAGGCTTTGGCGAACTTGTCCCCGAACGCACAGCGTGGTGCGTCTTCGAGTGTCATCTGGGCCGCCGCAACCCTCAATTCCAGCGTTTCACGGTCCAGAGGCTTGATGGCGATTGCGTTCAGCGAGTGATGCAATGTCACAAGAAATTCCCGCAATTCAGCCGGCTCTGCGGGGGACAGGAACTTTGCCTCAATCGCCTCTGCGGCCTTCCTCGCCTCCGCCACAACGGCACGGGGCAGGTAGGGGAGATGGCTGGCATCGGGGGCGTCCGTCTGCTGCTCGATCGCCTTGAGCAGGCCGGGGCTGAACTCGATCTTTCCCCCCCGGATCATGGTGGGGAACCGCGATTCTCCGGTGACTGTGAGCTGGTTATCCATTGGCCAAACCCTTCAGGAAATCCATGGACGCCCGGCGGTTTTCCTCCTCTCGGCTCATCCGGCTGGGGAACGGGGTGACGTTGTGGGGCAGTGGGCCGTTACGGTCGTTTTTTGGCGGAAAAATTCCCTGCCACCCGTTGACCGTGGACTGGTCGAGAACCTCCCCTGGGTCGTGTCCCTGCTGCCGGAATTCGTCCAATTTTTTCACGATCAGCTGCGCCGCCCGGTCGGTGAACGGCCTTTTCGATTTCCGGCGCATCTCCACGAACCCATCCCACGCCTCGACTGGCATCCAGTCGGGCAGATCGATTTTCGGTTGTGACGATTTCGGTTTCGAGGCGGTCGATTCCTTCGGATGGGGGGTAGGGGGGATAGAGTGATGGTTATTGGTGGTTATTGGTGGTTCTGGTACTGCGGAACGAGGTTCCGTTTTGATGGAAGGAGGTTCCGCCAAGACGGAACGAGGTTCCGTTTTTGATGAAGTGGAACGAGGTTCCGTTTTTTGGGAATTACGTTCCGTTTTTACGGAACGAGGTTCCGTTTCCTCGGAATTGGCGGTCATAGAGAGACGCACGTCATTGAGCCGCATCCAGCTTTCCTTCACGAGGAAACCGGCATTCAGCATTGCCTTCTTTGCAGTGCGAATTGCTTTATCGCTAAGGCCAGTGACCTCTTCCAGATAGCTCATGGAGGGGAAGGCCAGACCATCGCTGTCAGCACAATCGGCCAGCACCAGAAGAACCAGCTTCTGGGTTGGGCTGACACGCTGTTTTTTTGCCCAGTTGATAGCTTCAATGCTCATGCGACCGAGCCTTTCATCTTCACGCCATTCTCTGTCAGGAACGCCACAACGTCCTCTAGAGACCGGCACACACTCACAGCCCCGCCACACTGGCGGATCCTTTCATGCAGGGCCGCCTGCGCTTCATTGAGGCGACCTGATTTTGTTTTGAGTTCCACGCAGAGCAGGCGGCCATCGTGCAGGAAATGAAGGTCTGGTACGCCGGGAATACACCCTCGGTTTTTTCGCCGTCTGCCTTCACGTTTCCCATTCCTCCGGTTCTCGACGGACCATGACAGGCACCCCTCAGGGAGCAGGTGCTGGAGCTGCCTCCAGATGGAGGCGTGGAGGATATCCTCGCAGTGTCTCACCTGACGAACCTTCCCTTATCATCACGCTTCCGGCACGCTAGGGCGTCATCCCGCTGGGCACGCAGGCGGCAGTTCTGGGCGATCAGGGCGTCCCTGTCCTCTGCCAGTTTCCGGATGTATGCCATCTCGGTGAGCAGCCGTTCTCTCGCACTGCTGAGGGCCAGTTTCAGGGCGCGGTTTTCAGCCCTGATCATGGTACAGCAGTTCACAATAAAATCCAGAATACTCATATTCCCAGTGCCCTCCGGTACGTGTCGACAAGCATTTCCTGTTCATCGACGTCAGCAGGGTTCTGCTTGCGGAGCTTGAGAATCTGCTTGATCGCCTTCACGTCAAAACCAGCTGACTTGGCCTCCGTGAACACGTCCCGGATGTCGGAACCAAGTGCCTTGCGTTCATCTTCCAGACGCTCGACACGCTCGACGATGGAGCGAAGGCGGTCAGCGGCAATTCCGCCCACATTGTTGGCTGTTTTGTTGGTCATCTTATTCTCCATCAGAATAGGTTTTCGTCATCGCCATATCCGGCGAAGTCGCTCATTGAGGTGCTGCTCTGGTACTGCTGGCTGTTGTTGGATTGTGCGGGCTGGGGCTGACGGGTTTGGCCCTGACTGTCGAGCAGTATGAGACTGCCCCGGAAGCGGTCGATCACGACCTCAGTCGTATATTTTTCCACGCCCTGCTGGTCTTTCCATTTGCGGGTGCGGAGTTCGCCCTCGATGTAGACCTTGCGGCCCTTGCGGAGGTAACGCTGCGCCACATCACCAACACGCTCATCAAAAATGGAGACACGGTGCCACGTTGTGCGTTCCCGCCGCTCACCTGTGTTGCGGTCCTGCCATGTGTCGCTGGCGCCGATGGCTAGATTGACAATCTTGCTGCCGGACTGTGTGTTCCTGACTTCTGGGTCACGCCCCAGATTGCCGACAAGGATCACCTTGTTGACGCCGCTCATGCCGGAATTCCTTCCTTGGCAACGGTCTCAGCCATTCGGGTCAGCCCTTTGCGGGTCAGAACCATCACATCAGATAGGCGGTCTTCACCGGTGTGCGGGTCCGTGTAGCAGCGGGTCACGAAACGAACGTATCCGTTGGAGAGCCCGTAATGGGCGGCTTTCAGCTTGGAGCGGCTACCTTCACGGCAGGCCCAGCGGCGTTCAATCAGGAGACGGGCTAGACGTGTCTGTCCGATGCCCAGCTCACGCCCAGCATCCCGCACGCCCAAATCGTCCTGTGATTGGCTAATAGCGTCCAGAGCGGCAGCCTTTGGCTCTAGCAATTCCACACGTTCCGCCTTTTCGGCGGCTAGGCGTAGGGCTTCGGATAGAGTGGTGGGGACACGAGGTTGAGCCTGCTGTTCCAGTTCGAGCCAGCGGTCGATGATCTTCAGTCGCAGGTCAGGCCGGTACCCGGCAACTAGGTTGATTGTCAGGTTCTTGGGGAGCCGATATTCTTTTTGATCCCGTCCGTAGCTGTCATGATAGATGTGCTCAAAGTTGAGCACATCTTTCCCGATGACATTCAGCATCTTTTCGATGTCACGAACGACGTTGCGGTGGGCTTTCCCCATCAGCTCCGCAATCTCACGGCTGGACATTGTGAGGCTGGTTGTGGCGATGGATACGCTCATGATGCGCTCCTCTGGGTGGGGGTAGATGACAGGGCATTTTGAATTTTCCCTACAGTTCTCAGGGTCGGCGCGGTTTTCCCTGACCGCCATCTGTCCAAAACAGACCGTGCAACGCCTGCTTTTCTTGCCAGCTCATTCAGGGAAAGGTTTTTCTCCTGAGCGAGGGCTGCAATCTGGGAATAAGTAATAAGTTTCATAAGAGTTAATTAAGCTTTTATGCTTATAATGTAAATGCTTTTTTGCTTGTATCTTTTTTGCATACATCGGAGCAAAAAAGCTTATGACTGATTTATCGACACGCATTCGTCAGAAGGCATGGATTGATCATATTGCCCAGCTTTCCGGACATAGTTACTCCCGCATAGCCAAAGAGTGTAAGCTTGCTCAAACTACGGTCAGTCGTTTCATGGACGATGCCCAGAGCAGCAATGCGTTATCCGCCCGCACTGAAGAAAAGATAAAGGCCAGATATGCTTCTTTGCTGGCTGGTAACGAAAATAAGCCATCCACCACAGACATGGCGCATCCAAAGCAGAGTCATCTGGACGGCACCTATGGCATGGTGCAGATCCCTGAGTTTGACGTGCAAGCTGAGGCCGGCGCGGGACTAGAGGTTCCTGACCTGCAAGACGCGTCCAAGATATGGACAATCCCCAGAAGTGCCCTGGCTGGGGTACGGGCCACCTCGCTCAACAATCTGGCCATCGTCACGGTGGCAGGTGAGTCCATGGTCCCGGATTATCTTCCGGGGGAGAAAGTCCTTGTGGATGTGGGGGACCGGACCGTTTCGCATGATGGGGCCTACATCATCCACAATCGCTACGGTCTGGTGGTGAAGATGGTCCAGATCATCCCCGGTTCATCCCCTGAGCAGGATGTTCTCCGCATCATCAGCAAGAACCCGGATTATGCTCCGTATGACCAACCTGTGATGGATGTGATGATACAGGGACGCGTGGTCGGGAAGTGGGTGTGGAAGTAGTTTGTTGATAAACCTTTTTAGAAGTATAGGGAGATTATAAAAATGGCAGATAGGTTTCAGCGTAATTTTTGGTTCTATAAGGCAAGCTATTGTGTTTTAGGGAAGCCTTCGGAAAATCTTTCTTTGAAGGATGCAATTAATGAAATTTATAATTTGAGAGAATTGGGGAACACATGTGAATGTGATTTTTCACCTTCAAAAACTTCTCACGATTATAGGTATAGTGGCTGCATAAGTGATATATATAGAGAGGATAAGCTTGCAATAATTCTTCTTGGTGCAATTGATAGGGAACATGATCAAGCCGTTGGAGATGAAAGAAATTTTAATTTTAGGAATGCAGCAATGCATGACAATGAACATACAGCTGAAGCTATACATATTCTCATAGATTTCTCTGAAAAAGTAAGTGGATATACTGTTATCGTGGAAAAAGGTAATGTTATATCTCCACATTTAGCATTTAAATTTTTAAATAACATTCTAAAAAAATATGTTCAATTTACAGATGGAAACGATAATATTGTGCAAGGTAGGTTGTCAGCATCAAAATCTGTTGATTCTTCTCTTAAGGAAGAACTTAATGGAGCTGAAATAACATATTTTGATTTTAAGAGAAAGCCAATTAACGACGAACTCCATGATGAAGATATAGCTGCACCTAAAGAGTCGAAATTGATTTTCAAAGTTAAGGAGAAGAATTCATTTTCATGGGTGAATAAACTTTTAGCATCAAAAACTGCTAAAAAATACGAAGATTACACTTTAAAGTATCGCGATAATTCTGGGAATAGCCATACAGCATCTTCACGTATTGCTGATATACAGGATATTCTATCCGATTTAGTTCATAGGCGTGTAATAATACAATTTGATGATATTCTTCCTCCGGTGTGCCATGAAGTTCATGAAAAGATACGTGACAAAATGATAGAAGTAGATCATACATATCTAAATGAGATCATATCTTCTCAGTACTAGGATGTATAAGATGTTTGCGTTTCTCATTCTGCCAGTGAGGAGATATTTTCGTATAAGAAATAAACAAAAAAATCGTATTGATAAGTGGTCTGTATTTTTTGGTTTTGTAATATCTTTTTCTGCATTTTCTCCTAATTTCCAAATTTCTGGGGAAAATGGTCTAACATCTGAGATGGGGGCATTTTTGGCTGCTTTGGCTGGTTTTTTTATTACTGCCTTGGCAGCTATCGCAACATTCCCGGGAACAAAAGATTATTCTTTAGAAATGCCGTTAAGAGGAGAGGGTGTTTTTCTAGGAGAAGATTGTCTTTCGAGAAGACAGTTTTATTGTATTTTGTTCGGTTATCTGTCGGAAATTTCTATAATTTTGGTTTTATTATGTAGTTTTTTACCCTTATTTATAAAAATAATTCCTTCTTCATTTTTAATTCCTTGTTTTGTCTTTATAGGAAGGTTTTTGTTTTTGTGTATGGTTCTTCCATTTTTCTGCCATATGCTGGCAACATTTATGCTGGGCTTAGTTTTTTTGTCAGTTCGTATGCATGAAAACAGTCATGATTATAAGATAACGAGGAAAAAATAGATTGCTTAATTTATTTCAACCGCCCTTCGGGGCGTTTTTTTTGTGTCTGTTGGCAGGATGTCTCATAAAAGAATAAAGCATAAAAGCTTTTAATCGGCATTGACATTATAAGCATAAAAGCTTACCTATGACCTCACACCACACGAACACGGAGGTGACGAGGTGGAAAACAGCAGGAATGAAGCCCTGTCTCGAATCAAGGCGGTCCATGCCGACCTGGAAATGATTTCGGAGGCAAGCGGCCTGACAATAGATGAGCGAAACGAACTCATAACAGCGAAAGTTGCTATCGATACCCTGATTGACAGCCTGTCATATCCACAGGAGATGCGTGGTCCGATTACTGAATCATCTTTCCCTGCCATTGGCCACTTCAGGAATGAAGACCTTGATGCCCTGACGATCAGGGGAGAGACCAAATGAACGCCATTGAGTCCCAAATTTCTCGTACCAAACGCCCCTCAGATAGCGGCCTTCTGGAGCGTGTCGAGAATGGCCGTAATCCTTCAAAGCGTGCCGTTCTTGCGCTGATCAGCCGTACAGCTGACGTTCTGGACAAGAATGACTGGCTGAATGAGTGCCTGGAAGATGAAACGTACGTGGCGTTCGATGCGCTCGATAAGCTGAGAGGCAAGTTAAGCGATTGTATCGACGAAGACGATACGGGCGTAACGGAAGTTAAGCGGCATGAAGACGCTATAAAGCAACGTCACGATTATAACCGGAAGAGTGAAGCGGCGTAACCGCTAGTTAGAACTACCAAATAAACTGAGGATTTTTTGAGATGCTGAAAAACGCAGTCAGGAAAAGTGCGTCCTTTTTATGCCCGGGAACTCTGGAGCGGTCGGAATATCAGATTATGACCAGGCGTCACATTGGATCGCTGAAGGAAGATATCAAGAGCCTGCTTCAGGAGTCAGATAGTGCATCCCAGAACGGACAACACCTTTATGCAAGCGGCCTTGAGCATGATGCAACCGTGATGATGCGTAAGCTCATTGAGATGGGGGCGTTCTGATGGAAAAGGTGTTTTTCATCATACTTATTTGTGCCCTTGGGGCTCAGGGAATTGTCGCCTGCCACGAAGATGCGGAAAAACCCGTTCATACGCCCGCATGCTCCAGTGAAAAGGGAGGAGCAAGATGAGCGAGAAAAAATACGAACTGACGGAAGAGACAATAAGTTTCCAAGGGCGCACTCTGCACCGTATTCGGGCACTCGTCGACATAGAGTCTGCCGGGGTTTCACCGGGCGATTTAGGTGGATACGTAGAAACAGAATTTAACCTTGATCAATCGGGTAATGCGTGGATCTTCGGGAATGCCAGCGTGTTCGATAATGCCAAGGTGTTCGATAATGCCAAGGTGTTCGATAATGCCAAGGTGTTCGATAATGCCTTTGTGTTCGGGAATGCCAAGGTGTTCGATAATGCCCAGGTGTTCGGGAATGCCAAAGTCTCCCGGGAGGCCAAGGTGTACGGGTATGCCGAGGTGTACGGTGATGCCCTGGTGTCCGGGCGTGCCGAGGTGTACGGGGATGCCAGGGTGTTCGGGGATGCCGGGGTGTCCTGGGATGCCAAGGTGTTCGATAATGCCGAGGTGTACGATAATGCCTTTGTGCTCGGTGATGCCAAGGTGTTCGATAATGCCCAGGTGTTCGGGAATGCCAAAGTCTCCCGGGAGGCCAAGGTGTACGGGTATGCCGAGGTGTACGGTGATGCCCTGGTGTTCGGTGATGCCGAGGTGTACGGGGATGCCAGGGTGTTCGGGGATGCCAAAGTCTCCCGGGAGGCCAAGGTGTACGGGTATGCCGAGGTGTACGGTGATGCCCTGGTGTTCGGTGATGCCGAGGTGTACGGGGATGCCAGGGTGTTCGGGGATGCCAAGGTGTTCGGGAATGCCAAGGTGTCCTGTGATGCCCGCATTTCTGGGAAAACGGATTATTTTTTCGTTGGCCCTGTTGGATCAGAATGCGGCGTTCTTACAATATTCCGCACAGAGAACGGGGTTTCTGTGAACAGGGGGTGTTTTTCTGGAACCCTATCAGAGTTTGAAGATGCTGTTCGGAGAAAACACGGAAGTAATAGATACGGTGACGAATACCGCCTTTTGATCAAGCTTGCCCGCCTGCGGGAAAAAGAATGGCTCAAGGAGGGTGAGTGATGAGTAAGATCGTCGATCCCGGCATCTACAACCTAACGAGCGAGCAATACCATGCGGACCCGTGCCCGGAGGCCAGCTTGTCCAATTCAATCGCCAAGGTTCTACTAGATCAAAGCCCACTCCATGCACGGTTCAGACATCCTCGCCTGAATATTGACAGGCCAGATTTCCAGCCGACGAAGCCAATGCAGAAAGGATCGGCATTGCACAGGCTAATTCTGGGGAAAGGAGCGGATATCGTAGCGATACCTTTTGATAACTACCTTAGCAAAGCAGCTAAAGAAGCTCGGGATGCAGCTCAGGCAGGAGGGAAAATTGTCCTTCTGGAGTATGAGTATGAAGCAGTTCTGGCATGTGCTGAGGCGGCCCGTGATCAGCTGATGCAGAGAGAGGACTGCGCCGCTTTTTTCGAGCCGGGGCAGTCCGAGGCCGTCATAGCGTGGCGGGAGAGGGACATCTGGTGCCGTGGGATGGTGGATTTCCTGCCGGATAATCCCAGATCCCCATTGTTTGACCTGAAAGGCACGACCAAGAGTGCATCGCCCCAGCAATGGAGCCGCTCACTTGCAACGGAATACCGCACGCAGGACCGTTTTTATGCTCGTGGCATGAAGGCAATACGGGGGATTTCTCCAGAGCCAATGCGGTTCATCGTAGTGGAGATGAACGCTCCTTACGCTGTTTCTGTTCTCACCCCCGCTCCAAGTCTCCGTCATGTGGCGGATGAGAATGTCACCCGTGCAATCCGTATCTGGAGCGAGTGCATGAAGAGCGGGAAATGGCCCGGATATCCTCACATGGCCCACGTGGAGGCCCCTGCATGGCTCATTAATGAGCAGGAAGAGCAGGAGATAAGGGATGACATTCTGGCGGAATTTGGAGATGCGGCATGAGCTTTACGATTAAACCGGCCGTTCGGGAAAAGATTGGTCTTCTGTTTGGTATCGCTGGGGCTTCTGGCTCCGGAAAAACGTTCTCTGCTCTGACGCTGGCTGAGGGGATCAAGGGAAAGAATGGGAAGATTGCCGTTATCGATACGGAAGCCGGGCGTGCCCTTCATTACGCACCACGTCCCGGTCAGAAGGCTGACCCCTCCAAAGGTACGTTTGATTTCCTCCATGTTGACTTCCAGCCGCCTTTTGAGCCGATGCGTTATATCGAAGCGATCCGGGCGGCCGAGAAAGCTGGGGCAACGGTTATCGTAATCGACAGCATGAGCCATGAGTGGGACGGGGAAGGCGGATGTTCTGATATGGCGGAGAGGGCGGCCCTGGCGGCGGCCACTGACCGTCAAGGTAATATCCAGCAATGGAAGGTTGAAGCTATGACCGCTCCAAGCTGGAAGAAGCCAAAGCAACAGCACAAGCGTATGATGGCACGCTTGATTCAAACACGCACGCATTTGATTTTCTGCCTAAGGGCACAGGAGAAGATCAAGTTCGAAAAGGTTGAGAACCCAGAAACAGGGCGAACACGCAACGAGATTAGGCAGATGGGATTTCAGCCAATCTGTGAAAAGTCTTTCATGTTCGAGCTGTCTGGTTCCATGACCATGCACCCTGAAACTCCTGGACAGCCCTGCTATGACCTGCCTCACAAGCTAAACCATGAGTTGCAGCAAATATTCCCTGAAGGGAAGCGAATTATCGCAGAACAGGGGGCCCGCCTGAAAAATTGGGCAGAAACCGGAACTGACAGGCCTCCGGAAGATAGGAGCATGGTGGAAGCTCGCGAAATGGTGGAGGCCATCCAGGATGCGGCAACAGTGGAAGCCCTTCAGAAACTCACAAGCGACCAGGGGTTCATGGGCTTAAGGGAGAAGCTTAGGGCAAGCCGCCCTCAACTGTCAGAGCGGGTTGATAGGGCGGTTAGAGACAAGATGGCCTCATTTGAGGCCAACGAGAATGAACTGGGAGGAACAGAAGCCTCAACACACTCTGGCACTGATGATCTGGAGGTCCCATCATGGGTCTGATCATCTCCCTACTTATCGCCGGGTATCTGACCCCCGGCATTCTGTGGCGCATCAGCATGCTGCGTACCAGCAGTGGATACCGTCCTGGCCTGACCAGTGCCGTGGTGTGTGTGACCCTCTGGCCGCTCATCGGGGCCGCTGAACTGAATGAATGGGTGAAGGAGAGAATGGCGTGACTCTTTTAATCATAATAGCTTCTTTCCTCTACCTCTGGTCTGGTTTATTCGCCCGATACAGGGAGACGATCTACCGGCCCCGCTGTCCCCGTGGCATATGGTCAGTAATCAGCACCGTTTTATTCTGGCCGTACAAGATAGCGGTCATGTTCTGGAAGGAGTGGAGGCGGGAATGCCCGATCAAATAACAAAACTGACAGCTCAGATTGTCGAAGCGTATCTTACAAATCATGAGGTGACAGCCGAGGCGGTACCTGGTTTGATCCGTTCTGTTCGTAATGCCCTTGCCGCTGAGGCAAGCCCGGTTAAATCAGAGCAGGAGAAGCCTGTTCCAGCCGTGCACCCTCGCAAGTCCGTATTCCATGACTACATCATCTGCCTAGAAGATGGGAAGAAGCTCAAGACACTGAGGCGGCATCTTATGTCAACTTACGGCATGACTCCACAACAGTATCGGGAGAAGTGGGACCTCCCAAGCACCTATCCGATGGTGGCACCATCCTATTCCGTGCGGCGGTCAGAGATTGCGAAAAATAATGGTTTGGGAAGGAATGTTGATGACTGAACCAGAACTCAAGCCGTTCCCGTTTTGTCCTGATGGGGGGGGACCTGTTGGACGCAAAGAAAGCCGCTACCTGACCAATCTTTATTACGCTGTCTGTAAGGAATGTAACGCCAACGGTCCGTGGAATAGTCGGGCACAAGAGAAGGCCATAGGGGCGTGGAACACCAGAGCGGGGGAGAAGGGATGAGCGGGCAGATTTATATTTCTGTGAAGAAGACCGCTGAGATTGTTGGGGTTAACCAGAGAACGATCTGGAGATGGGTCGGTAGCAACAAGTTCCCAGCTCCTTCAATCCAGACGGGGGGAGCAACACGCTGGTCTGAGCAGGCAGTGAGGGACTGGTGCTCTCGGAACGGAAGGGCCGCCTAGGCGGGATAAAAGTGGGTAAAAGGGTGGGTAACATAATCTTACCCACCCATTAAACTTGTTGCATATAGCCACTTTTATGCGCTGTTTTGTATCCCAGCCTAGGACATTCATAACGGGATCGGAACAGTGAAAACGTGATTGTGACAGGGTGTACCGTGTGAGGCTTCCATGATCATGGACGGTTGGGGAGCGGTGCCGTCCTGTTTTTTCCGGCCGGGGTTCTGCAGGTCATGTTACGTTTTTGTAACATGATGGTGTCCTCCGGGCATCATGGTCAGAATTGTCAGCATTCATCAGGGGAAACGGCCTTTCCTGAGAGGGGGCTGTGCCGGGGGGCATGGCGGGGTTGGTTTTCAGGGGGGATGTGCGGGGCAGCCTGTTTTGGTAGAGTAAGGTCTGGCAATTTTTTCATCCAGGAGGGGGCCATGGCCACAACTGCCAAAATCAGTGTTACTCTTGATCGTTCCAAGATGCTGAATTTCAACTCATCCATGTACGGGCCTGAGTTCCTTGAGCGTATCCTGGAGGCAGTGCAGACTGTTGCTCCTGAATCTTATCAGGTGCAGGCTAATTTCGGGTCCGACATTGCCACGGTGGAGGTCACCACGACCGAGGATGTGGAAGAATTCCCCGATATTTCGCAGGTCTATGCGGCCATCCGGAAGACGTTCGAAGAGTGGAATCACGCCGTCCGTCAGATTGATGAAGAAAAACTGGCTGACCTGCCCTTCGCCAAAAACCAGACGCTGGTGAAGACGGAAGAACATCGTGGTGAAGGTGAGGCATCCGACCGCTTCCTCGTCATTGATGTTCACTATGACGATGAAGGTTTTGTCGTTTACGAGATCGAGAAGCTGGATCATGCCGGCAAGCCTCTCCCTGACACCCGTGAGGCCGTGTCTCTTGAACATCTGGAAGAGATTTTCACGAAAGCGGAATGAGGGTGGAGGGGAGTCATCATGGCGTTCTGATGAAGGTGTGGTGATTCCCCTGACTGTTCTTGGGGAAAAGGTCACGGGATGCTCCAGTTTTTGTCTCACGGTCTGTCGCAGCTTTTCGCACAGGCCCCGGAGCTGGCTTTTTTCCTGTCCGTCGGTCTTGGGTTCTGGGTCGGGCGCATAAAGGTCGGGGCCTTCCAGCTGGGGGGTGTTGCCGGGTCTCTGCTGGTGGCGGTGCTGCTCAGCCAGTTCGGAGGCCATGCAGGGTCAAGCCTCAAGACCGTCCTGTTTGTCCTGTTCATCTATGCCGTGGGCTACCGCAGCGGGCCGGGCTTTTTCCGCTCGCTGGGGCGGCAGTCCCTGCGGGAGATCGTACTGGCCGTCATTATGGCTGCCAGTGCGTTCGTGACGGTTCTCGGGGTGGGGCGGCTGTTCCATCTGGACAAGGGCACGGCTGCCGGTCTGGCGGCAGGTGGACTCACGCAGTCCGCCATCATCGGCACGGCCAGTTCTGCGCTGGAAAAACTGGGCCTGCCGCTGGCCCAGGTGCAGCAGATGCAGGCCCATGTCGCTGTTGGCTATGCCGTGACCTATATTTTCGGCTCCATCGGGACCATCATTTTCTGTGCCACGATCCTGCCGCTCGCCATGCGCCGCACTATGCGGGATGATGCGCTGAAGGCCGGTGTCCTGCCGGAGGCCGTGGAGGGTGAAAACCCGCCCGTCACGCCGGAGGCTCCTCCCCAGCAGGCTGCCGTGCCCGTGGCGACGGACCTCGTCTACAACATGATGGGCGTGGCCCTGGGGCTGGTGTTCGGGCTTGTGGTTGTCCGGCTGGGTGGTGTGCCTGTCACGCTGGGCAGCGGTGGCGGTGCGCTGCTTTCCGGTCTGCTGTTCGGGTGGTGGCATGGGCGGCATCCGGCCTATGGGGCCATACCGTCCTCTGTCTGTTCCCTCTGGGGCAGTTTTGGTCTGGCCGGGTTCGTGGCCGTGACGGGACTGCAGACAGGCGAGCAGGTTGTGGCCATCATTGCCCGGCATGGCATGATGCTGCTTCTGCTCGGCATGGTGGTGACCCTTGTCCCGCTGGTGGTGACGGCCCTTGCGGGCCGTTATCTGCTGGGCTATCGCAATGTCGCCCTTTTTGCGGGGGCACTGGCGGGCACCCGCAGTTCCAACCCGGCTTTTGGTGAGGTTCTGGCCAAGGCGGGCCATAGCAGCCCCACCATTCCCTTTGCCATCACCTATGCTGTGGCTAATGTGCTGCTGACTCTTCTGGGGCCGCTCATTGTGGCTTTCGTATAGAAAAAGGCCTTGTCCATGACCATCCGACACACGCTGAACAGTCTGAAAACCCGTGCCGGGGCACGGCATTACGTGAAGACGGCTCTTTCCGCCCTCAGGGTACTGCCGGTCGGTGCCGGGCTGATGGCAGCCCAGCCAGCCTCTGCTGAGGGCGGGCAGGCCGTGGCGGAGCTGCCCCGTGTCCTCATTCTGGCAACGGGCGGGACGATTGCCGGGAAGGCGGACCCACGTTCTGCCATCGGGTATGATGCCGGGTCGGCCAAGGGGCAGCAGCTGGTGGAGGCCGTGCCCGGTCTGGACAGGCTGGCTCATCTCCAGGTGGAGCAGCTTTCCAACATTCCGTCGCAGGACATGAATCACAAGGTCTGGTTTCGTCTGGTTGACCGGATCAATGCGGCTTTTGCCCGCCACGAGGCGGATGCGGTGGTCATCACGCACGGGACGGACACGATGGAAGAAACGGCCTTCTTTCTCGGTACCGTCCTGCATCATGAACAGCCCGTAATCATGACAGGTTCCATGCGTCCGGGGTCAGCCATCAGTGCGGATGGACCGGCCAATATTTATGAAGCCGTCAAGGTGGCGGCGCATCCGCAGTCCAGAGGGCGGGGGGTGCTGGTGGTGCTGAATGACACTATCCATGCGGCGCACTGGGTCAGTAAGGCGGATACGACGGCATTGCAGACTTTCGTGTCCCGCAATGCGGGGCCGGTGGGGATCGTGGACCCTGCTGCCGTGCGTTTCTATGGTCCGGCCCGTGCCCGTCTGTCCCTTCCACTGGCACCTGATGCGGAGCTTCCGCCCGTGGATGTGATCTATGCCCATGCGGACATGGATGGTCGCCAGATTGACGACGCCATCCGGGCCGGTGTGAAGGGGCTTGTCATTGCAGGGATGGGGGATGGCAATGTGTCCGCCCCGGCCATGCAGGCACTGGATCGGGCTGTGAAGGCCGGGCTGGTGGTCGTGCGGTCCAGCCATGTCGGGGATGGCTTCGTGAACCGCAATGTGGAAGTGGATGATGACGCCCATCACTTTGTGGCGTCCTATGACCTGAACCCGCAGAAGGCCCGTCTGCTGCTCCAGATTCTTCTGGCCGGTGGCGTGCAGGATGTGGCCGCCGTGCAGCAGGCTTTTGCGTTCGGTTACTGAGCGCAGCATCATGGCAGGTTGAGGGAAGGAACGGACTTATGGGCAAAGTGATTTTAGGCACGAGGACGGGGCGTGGCAGCCCGTCTCTGGCCCGTCTTTCCCGGCGTGGTCTGCTGGGTGGCCTGGCCGGGCTGGCCGTCTCGCCCCTGGCGGGGCGGGCAGTTGGGTCCATTGCGTCTTCTCCCAGCGTGATGTCCACGCCGCCCCGTACATGGGGAGGGGATGATACGCCGGTCAATCTGCCAGACCCGGATGTTCTGGCACTGGACCCGTCCTTCGGGCTGGTGAATTACGGGAACTCTCCCCTGCGGAAGCTGTGGCAGGGGACGGGCTGGCTGGAAGGTCCGGCCTGGTGCACGGTCGGGCGGTTCCTGCTGCTGAGCGATACGATCACAAGCCGCCAGTATCGCTATGATCCGGAAGATGGACCGCAGGGACATATGAGCCTCTACCGGCGGGAGAGCTTCAATGCTAATGGCAACACGTTCGATGCAGAAGGGCGGCTGGTCACCTGCGAGCACGGGATGCGCCGGGTGATCCGCTGGGAGCATGATGGCAGCGTGACCGTACTGGCGGACCGGTACCGAGGCAGGACGTTCAATTCTCCCAATGATGTCGTGGTGGCTCCTGATGGCAGCATCTGGTTCACCGATCCCGCTTACGGTGATGGCGTGGCGGAAGGTCATCCTGATGTGGATGGCCCTGCCAATCCACAGCGTCATCTTGACCCGTATCTGGATGCAGAGCTGACGGCCCAGTATGGCGGGCTGCGGCGGCAGGAAGACCATACCTTCCGGGTGGATGGCAGGACCGGGAAGGTCGAGGCCATGCTGTCGCAGCATGATGTGGCCGGGCCAAACGGACTGTGTTTCTCTCCGGACGGGACAAAGCTTTATGTCGTGTCGTCCGCACCGGCTCCCGGCTCACAGCCGCCCCTGCCGGATCATGCCATTCATGTGTTTGACATGAAGCAGGGGCGGCCGATCAATGGCCGTCTTTTCACGGATTTCACATTGGCCGGACGGGCCATGCGCCCTGATGGCATCCGTGCCGATGTGGAAGGCAATCTCTGGTGTGGGGCCTGGGGGCCACTGGGGCTGTGTGGCGTGTTTGTCTATAACCCGCACGGCCAGATGATTGGCCGCATCCGGCTTCCCGTTGGCTGCTCGAACCTCACCTTTGGCGGGCCAAAACGGAACGTTCTCTATATGTGCTGTGGCACGGCCCTCTTCAGCCTCATCACCGCCACGCAGGGCGCAGGCCATAGCTGAGGGTTTGCTCCGGGGTTACCCACAGTTCCGGCGGATGGAATGGTGGAGGAATCGGGGAGCGTGGTGTGAACCGTGGGTATGGAGTTTCATGAGGGTGGCGGTGTCGAGGAAGAGTGGTTTCTGGCAGGGTTTTAAAAGTGAGAAGTCCTTCAGGTTGGCGTTGGCCGGCTCCCGTGTTGGGATAGGGTTTGGTGTGGCGTTTTTGATTGCCTGTCTTGGAAGTTATCCAACATATAATGTGTTGGAAGTCGATAGTAACAAAAATAGTTTGGCATGTACTTTGGCTTCGGTAGCGCATCATGCTTATTTGTGGACCTTTCTTTATATCATAATAGGAGTATCACTTTCGTTATTATCTTTTTTGTTTTTAATTTCTGAAGAAAAATCTTTAGAGAAAGAAAGCCGTTCCATCATGCAATCAGTAGGTTGTATGATTTTGGATACACTTTTTCCGTGTTCAGCGTCTTCCAGTAGGAAGAAAAATAGAGTTTATGGTTACTCTCTAAAGCCATTTATTGTTTTTATGTTGGATGCTTTCCTGTTCCGATCAAAATGTTTCAGGAATTCTTTTAACAGGAAATATATTTCTATTTTTCGTTCGTCATCTCCTTTTCTTGTGGAGTCATTATTCTCTTTTTTTGGTAAGAAATTGGATCTATTTGATAGGAAATATTATTCTGTCTCATGGGTAGCTGTATTTTGTGCATATGTTTTCCTTTGTGCTTCAGTTTTTTCCTATGGCTATGCGGTGAAAGAAATGGCCTCGTTTATGGGGGGTAGTTCTCAGCCTGCGCTTACGGCTATGGCAAAGCCATTGGACGGTTATATATGCCCTCCTCCAGAGCCGAAAAAATCTCATTGAGAAGCAGAACGTTCCATTACTGAAGTTGTCATAGATAACCCGCCCGTTCCACCATCCCACCCGCATCCACCTCATAAACGAGCGGCGTCCCGGTCGGGATTTCCAGCGTCCGGGCTTCTTCCGGGTTGAGGTCGTTGAGATGGCCGATGAGGGCACGCATGACCGTTCCATGCGTGATGACAAGCAGGGACTGGCCTCGTTGCGGGCTGGGGAGCAGCGTTTCCTTCCAGTAGGGCAGAACTCGTTGCATGGTTGTGGCCAGACTTTCCGCACGGGGGAGATCAGCCCTGGGAATGGTGGCGTAACGTGAATCATTGCCGGGATAGTGGGGGCTATCCAGTTCCACTTCCGGTGGGGTGATGTCAAAGCCCCGACGCCATTGCTGTACCTGCTCCCGCCCGTAACGGGCGATGGTGTCGTCCCTGTTCAGTCCCTGTAATGCGCCGTAATGGCGTTCATTCAGCCGCCAGCTTCTGTATTCTGGCAGCCATGTCTGATCCAGCTCGTCCAGACAGTGATGAAGCGTGTGGATGGTCCGTCTGAGCATGGAGCAGTGGGCGGCATCAAAGCGGAAACCATGCGCCCGCATCAGCCGGCCTGCCCTGCGGGCTTCCTCATGGCCATCGGGAGACAGGTCCAGATCATTCCAGCCGGTGAACTGGTTGGCCTCATTGCCCAGACTCTGTCCGTGGCGCATCAGTACCAGCCTTGTTTCCGCCATGATGGTTTCCTTTTAATGCTTCAGGGGCTTGCACCATTCATGTAGGCACTGTGAGACAGAATTGCAGGATATGCCGCTGCAAGAAAGGCGGCAGGCCCCTATTATGATGCATGGCATATGATACTTGTCAGGATGATGAATATACGTCATGCCTTGCAGGGTAATTATGGAAGGGGTCAGGTCATGATTGACAGTCAGCAGAAGACGTTACTGAAGCAGGAAGGTAATGGTGGAATCATCATGGGGGCCTTGATTGTCCTCACGGGCGTTTTCATGGCGATGGCCCCCGTCCTGACCGTGATCTCCCTGACGGCACTGGTGGCACTGGTGCTGCTGGTTGTGGGCGTGTGTACGCTGGTGGATGTGTTCCGCCGGGCAGGGATGGAACGCAGGATGCTGGATGGCCTGCTGGGCGTGTTTTTTATCATCCTGTCTTTTCTGGTCTTTTTCAATCCTGTCGGGTCAGCGGTCGGGCTGGTGGTCTGGGTGACCGCATGGTTCATCGTACGTGGCGTGATGGAACTGGCCGGGATGGGGGCGTCCCCTTACGGGCGCAGCTTCATGGCTCTGGATGCCATCGTCAACATCGTGCTGGGTGTGACCCTGTTCTGCATGAATCCGATCATGGCGCAGGCAGCTCTGGGGTACTATGTGGCCATCAGCCTGATGTTCTGGGGGTTCTCGGTGATCCATCGCAGCATTCTGCTCAGAAACATGGGCTGAAGTTCATTTTTTCTGGAAATTGAGGAAAACCCGGTCCTGTAAGGCCGGGTTTTTTCATGGGTAAAGATCAGGCAGTTTCCAGTGCCCTGATGAGGGCTGCCGTAAACTGGTCCGTCGTGGCCGTGCCACCAAGGTCGCCCGTGCGTGTGCCGTTCTGGAGAGTCCGGGTGATGGCATCACGCAGGCGTGTGGCCAGCGTCTCATGGCCCGTATGGTCCAGCATGAGCGCACTGGCGAGCAGCAGGGCGGTAGGGTTCGCTCTGTTCTGTCCGGCTATGTCGGGAGCGGACCCATGTACGGCCTCAAAGATGGCCATGTCGTTTCCGATATTGGCTCCCGGTGCCAGTCCCAGCCCGCCCGTCAGGCCGGATATCTGGTCGGAGAGGATGTCCCCGAAAAGATTCGTGGTGACGATCACGTCAAACTGTGCGGGGTTCAGGCAGAGCTGCATGGCGCAGGCATCAACGATGCGTTCGTCAAAAGCGATACGGTCTTCATAGCGGGCAGCCACTTTCCGGCCTGTTTCCAGAAACAGGCCGCTCATCAGCTTGAGGATGTTGGCTTTGTGGACGAGTGTCACCTTTCTGCGGCCATGCGCCAGGGCGTATTCAAAGGCATGGGTGACGATGCGTTCACATTCAGCCCGTGTCGTGTATCCGGCGGAGAGGGCCATGCCCTGCGGGTCATCCCCCTGGGGGATGTAATAATCACGGGCGGCGTAATAGCCTTCGATATTCTCCCGGATCAGCACGATATCCAGCCCGTCATAACGGCGTAAATCTTCCTGCGGAATGAGCGTGCGGGCCGGACGGATATTGGCGTAGAGATCGAATCTCTGCCGCAGCATGACATTGACGGACCGAAATCCCGTGCCGCTGGGCGTGGCCAGTGGAGCCTTGAGGGCGAGGCGGGTGCGTTCCAGACTCCTGAGCGTGGCGTCCGGCAGGGGCGTGCCGTCTTCTTCCAGGGCGATGGCACCGGCTTTCTGCTCATCCCAGAGGAATGGTGCGCCGAGGGCGGCCAGAACGTCTTTTGTGGCCCGTGTGATTTCCGGGCCGATTCCATCGCCGGGAATCAGGGTGACGGGTATGGGCTGCCCTGCTGTGGGGGATGTATGGGCCGACATGAGAACTCTCCCTGAAAATGGGGCCTGATGCCCCGTTCCTGGCCGCAGCAGACAGGGAGTCTGTCTGCGTGAAATGGAAAGCTGATCATGTTTCATAACGATATGGCAAGGGTTCAGTCGGTAAACATGTTTTCATCAGGCAGGCTTCTTGCGGGTCGCAGGGATGTGTGCGTTACTCAAACATAACGATAACGGAATAAACTGGACCGTTCCGGTTTCTTTTCGCAGGGAGGTCGTATCATGGGCATCGGGGAGACAGCAGCGGACAGGTGGGTACTTCGCAGGGCGAACGGAGCGCAGGATGTTCCTCTGGAGAGCATGAAGAGCCAGATGGGGCCGGATGTGGTGGACATGCGGCACCTCTACCAGCAGGCAGGCGTGTTCTCTTATGACCCCGGCTTTGCCAATACGGCGTCCTGCCAGAGTGCCATCACCTACATTGACGGTGAAGAGGGACTCCTGCTGCATCGTGGCTACCCGATCGAACAGCTCTGCGAAAAGGCAAGCTTTACGGATGTTGCCTGGCTGCTCTCGCATGGCGAACTGCCCGATGCCCGGCAGAAAGCCCGTTTCGAGCAGGGCCTGATGGCCGAAGCCCATCTCCATGAGCAGATACGCAATTTTTTCAATGGGTTCCGGCGGGATTCTCACCCCATGGCCATGCTCTGCGGGACGCTGGCCGGTCTTTCCAGCTTCTATGGCAATCAGGAAGCTGACCAGCGGCACCGTATCACGCCGGAAGAGCGGGAGATGTCCACGCTGCGGCTGGTGGCCAAAATGCCAACCCTTGCGGCATGGGTCTATCGCTACAGCCGTGGTCTGCCGCTGATCTACCCCCGTCCGGGACTGAGTTATGCAGAGAACTGCCTGCACATGCTTTTCTCCATGCCGGAAGCTCCGTGGCAGGTGAATCCCGTTCTGGCCCGTGCTTTTGACAGAATTCTGATCCTCCATGCCGATCACGGGCAGAACGTGTCCACCTCCACCGTGCGGACGGTCGGTTCCACGGGGGTTAATCCGTTTGCCTGCATTGCCGCAGGTGTGGCGGCTCTCTGGGGACCGGCACATGGCGGAGCGAATGAAGCCGTGCTGGACATGCTGGATGAGATCGGCACGGTGGACGGTATACCGGCCTTCATGGAGCGGGTACGGAACCGGGAGGACGGAACGAGGCTGATGGGCTTCGGGCACCGTGTCTACAAGAAGCTGGACCCGCGGGCCGGGCTGATGCGGCGCATCTGCCATGAGGTTCTGGCCGAGCTGGGCATGGACCATGACCCCCGCCTTGAACTGGCCCTGAGGCTGGAAGAAACGGCCCTGAATGATGAGTATTTCATCTCCCGGCGGCTTTATCCCAATGTGGATTTCTATTCCGGCATCATTCTGCGGGCGATGGGGATTCCGTCTTCCATGTTCACGGTCTTCTTTGCGGTGGCCCGCACGGCAGGCTGGGTCGCCCAGTGGAAGGAAATGCTGGAGAGCCGACCCGGCATCAGCCGTCCCCGTGCCCTGTATGTAGGGCAGACCAGACGGGATGTTCCGTCTTCTTATGGCGCAGAGAACTAACGGAAAGACGCAGGAGAGCGGGAGCCTATCATGAGTGAGATGAACGGGGCCGACAGGCAGGGAATTATTGCGTGGCAGACGCTGGAGCATGAAGGGCAGAGCTATCGCTATGTGTCCCTTCCACCAGTACTGGCGGAAGCCGGGGAAAAGGCACGACGCCTGCCTTATGCGCTGAAGATCGTGCTGGAGAATGTGCTGCGGCAGGGGCGGCATGATGCGGCGGCACTGGTGACGGGCTGGGCCGAGAGCTGTCACTCCGAAGGAGAAATTCCCTTCTGCCCCGCCCGCATCCTGATGCAGGATTTTACAGGCGTGCCCGCCGTGGTGGACCTTGCCGCCATGCGGGATGGCATGAAAGCTCTGGGGGGCGATCCGGAAAAGGTCAATCCGTTCATTCCCGTGGACCTCGTGATCGACCATTCCGTGACGGTGGATGTGGCCGGGCAGAAGGATGCCCTGGAGCAGAATGTGGCCCATGAGTTCAGCCGCAACCGGGAGCGGTACAGCTTCCTGCGCTGGGGGCAGCAGGCTTTCGACAATTTTCGGGTCATTCCGCCCGAGGCAGGCATCTGCCATCAGGTGAATCTGGAATATCTGGCCCCGCTGGTCATGCGGAAGGAAGAGAACGGCGTGACGACCCTGTTCCCGGATACGGTGTTCGGAACGGACAGTCACACGACCATGATCAATGGCCTTGGTGTTCTGGGCTGGGGCGTTGGCGGGATTGAGGCGGAAGCTGCCGCTCTGGGTGAGGCCATCGCCATGCGTCTGCCCGACGTCGTGGGCGTGTATCTGGAGGGACGGCCCGCTCCCGGCGTGACGGCCACGGATATCGTGCTGACCCTGACGGAACAGCTCCGGGCAGAGGGCGTGGTCGGCAAGTTCGTGGAGTTCTTCGGGCCTGCGCTGGATCATCTGCCGGTGGCGGACCGGGCCACCATTGCCAACATGGCCCCGGAATATGGAGCGACCTGCGGCTATTTCCCCCCCGATGCGCTGACGATGGAGTATCTGGCCCTGACAGGTCGTTCTCCGGATCACATCCGTCTCGTGGAAGCCTATCTGCGGAAGCAGGGCCTGTTCCGCGAAGGGAATGAGGAGCCGCTCTTCACCACCGTGCTGCGGCTGGACCTTGCTACCGTGAGGCCTTCTGTCGCCGGGCCGAAAACACCGTCCCAGCGTCACGACCTTCCTGCTGTGGCAGAGACAAGCCGTGCTGCACTGGCGGCTGAGAAGCAGAATGATGCCCGTCTGCCCATCCACACGGAGGATGCAGCTCTTGCGGGAGAAACACTGGGGGCCGGGGATGTCGTGCTGGCGGCGATCACTTCCTGCACCAACACGTCCAACCCTGCGGCCATGCTGACGGCTGGTCTTTTGGCACGGAAGGCCCGTCAGCGGGGGCTGAAAGTGGCAAGACGCATCAAGACCTCTCTGGCTCCGGGCAGTCAGGCCGTGACCCGTTATCTGGAGCGGGCCGGTCTGCTGGACGATTTCAGTGCGCTGGGTTTTGAGATTGTCGGCTATGGCTGCACGACCTGCATCGGCAATAGCGGGCCGTTGCAGGCCGACATTGCCCGGACGATCACGGAGCATGATCTGACAGTCGCCGCCGTGCTGTCGGGCAACCGTAATTTCGAGGGGCGTGTGTCCCCCTATACGAAGCTGAATTACATCACCAGCCCGCCGCTCGTGATGGCCTATGCTCTCGCCGGGACTGTGATACGGGACCTGACGACCGAACCGCTTGGGCATGATGAAGCCGGTCAGCCCATCATGCTGTCTGACATCTGGCCCGATGGGGACGAGCTGGCCCGGCTCATGGCGCAGTCTGTCGTGTCAGAGGCGTTCGCCCGTGGCTATGCCACCGTGGAGCAGGGACCAGCCCAGTGGCAGGCCCTGGGGGAGGACAGGGCTGGTGCAACCTTTGCATGGGATGAGACCTCCACCTACATCCATTCTCCACCGTGGCTGGAGGGGAGTGCCGGCGTGACGGGGCCGATCCGCAACGCCCGGATTCTGGCTCTCTTCGAGGACAACATCACGACTGACCATATCTCCCCGGCCGGGACGATTGCGGCCCACTCGCCTGCGGCCTGGTATCTGAAGGAGCATGGTGTGGCTCCGGCGCAGTTCAATTCCTATGGCAGCCGCCGGGGGAATGATCTTGTCATGGCACGGGGCACGTTTGCCAATATCCGCATCAGGAATGAGATGATCCCCGGTAGTGAAGGCGGTGTGACCCGCCACTGGCCCGATGGCGAGGAAGGGTCCATTTTCGACGTTGCCGCCCGGTATCAGCAGGAGCGGGTACCGCTGGTGGTGGTTGCCGGGCGGAATTACGGCATGGGGTCATCACGGGACTGGGCAGCGAAAGGCCCCCGTCTTCTGGGCGTGAAGGCCGTCATTGCTGAGGATTTCGAGCGGATTCACCGGGCCAATCTGGCCGGGATGGGGATTCTGCCCATCACCTTCCCCAGGGGTGTGACCCGCCAGACGCTCGGCCTGACAGGGCAGGAGCAGGTGAGCATTGACCTTTCCGACCGGCTGGAACCCCGGCAGCCGGTTCAGGTGCGTTTTACGACCCCTGATGGAGCAGAGCAGACCATTCAGGCCACCCTCCAGCTGGAGACGGAGGCCGAGCTGGCCTATATTGCCCAGGGGGGTATTCTGCCTTATGTGCTGCGGCGTATTGCGGCAGCTGACGGAGCCGGTGTGCAGCACTGAGTTTTCCTGATGATGTGAGGGCGTGTTGGTGTTACGGTGACGGGCGTGACCGTAGAAGGAGAAAGAATGATGTTCAGACGCTCTCATGTCGTCATGGCAGGGGTGGCAGCTGCCGGAATGCTGTCTGCCCTGTCTGCTTCCGCTGCCGAGCCGAAGGATAACCGGGCAGCGGCGGTGGAAGCTGTGACGGAAAAGGGAGGCGGCCTCCCGGAGATCATGGCGGCTGAACATCCGGGCGTGGCATCCCGTTCCGCTTTTGCGGGGCCGTGGCGTTATGGCTGTGCCTATCCGGCCAAAGGGAGCCGTCAGGGGACACAGTTCTGCACCATCCAGCTGGAGCACATGGTGGGGACCACGATGGATAGTGGTTTCTTCCTGCTGGCCCATGCCACGTCGGATCTCATCAAGAAGCCGCTGGCCCAGCAGCCCTGGCAGATCAGCCTGAACCTTCCGACACGTCTGCCGTTCGACATGAAGGCTGATCTCCAGCTGAGCGTGGATGGCGGGCAGTCCGTGTCCCTGCCATTGCAGTCCTGTGATGAAACAGGCTGCATGGCCCAGCAGGAGCTGCCAGCCAGCATCGTTCAGGTCCTTTCATCCGGAAAGACTGCACGGCTGACGGCGAAGACAAAGACGGGTGAGCCGTGGAGTTATGAGTTTCAGCTCGTGGATATCCAGACGGGAATGCAGCAGCTTGCAGGCTGGCTGGAGCGGGGCGAGCTGAATCCGTAAACTGTCAGGCCGTTTTCAGTCCTTCCTGTCCTGACGGATGAGCAGCAGGAAGGCGAGGCTGAGCAGCGAGCCGACGCCGATGGTCGTGGCCATGGGGCGGGGTGTACCATCGGTCAGCAGCCCCACCATGCCGGAGCCGATGATGCCGCTGCCATAATGGACGGCACCCGTCATGGCCGAGACGGTGCCTGCATGGCCGGGGTCATCATGCAGGGCACCGGAGAGTGAATTGGCCACAATGAAGCCCGCCATGGCGACGAAAAGGAACAGGGGCAGGAACATCCCCCATATCCCGCCGAAATCTGTCCAGACGTCAATCATCAGCCAGAGGGAGACCAGAACGCTGATGATGGTTCCCATGACAAGCAGCCTGTCACTTCCCCATGTGCGGACCAGACGGGCATTGATCATGTTGGCGGTCATGATGCCGATGATCCCCATGCCGAAGAGCAGCGCATAGAGCAGGGACGAGGCATGATGGTAGCTGATATAGGCAAAGGGTGAGCCGGAAATATAGGCGAATGTCCCCGCATAATAGCAGCCACCCGCCCCGGCATAGCCGATCAGGCGGGGGCGGCGGATGAGATGGGCATAATGGGAAAAGGCATGAAGGACGGAATGGGACTGTTCAGTCCGTTTCGGCAGGGTTTCCGGCAGGAAGATGAGGCTGCCAAGCATGATGATGCCCACACAGACCAGACTGACAAAAATGGCCCGCCAGCCCCAGAAGGCCAGAATCTGCCCGCCAATGAGGGGTGCAAGCAGGGGCGTGATGGCCGTGACCGTCATCAGCGTGGAGAGCATCTGGGCCGCACGGTGACCATGATAGAGGTCCCGCACCATGGCACGGGCAATGACGACATTGGCGCAGGCCCCGATGGCCTGAAGGATGCGGAAGGCAATGAGTGTCGTGATGGAGTCCGCAAGGGCACAGCCTGCCGAGCCGAGCGTGAACAGGACCAGCCCGAGGGCGATGGGCAGCCGCCTGCCATAATGGTCACTGACCGGCCCCCAGATGAGCTGGCTGAAACTGAACCCGACCAGATAGCCCGAGATCGTCCATGCCATTTCGCCACCTGGTGCCTGTAAGGCCTGTGACATGGTAGGCATGGCGGGCAGGTAGAAATCGGTCGAGATGGCCGCAAAGCCCATCAGGACGCTGAGAATTCCCAGCAGACGGAGCGGATGGGCAGCCGGCGGCGATATGGGGGTAGAAGACATGTTTCGAGAGATGTGAGGCCGGTCTCTTCCTGTCAAGGATAGAAGGAAACATTGAGAGTAGCGGGAGGGTAAATTTTATTTATCAACATCTAGGTAATATTCCATCATATTATTAACTCTATCAAAGAATTCTCCTTTCATATTTGAATTGTGATATATTAATTTTAATTCTTTTTCGTATTCATCTGATTTAATTCTTATTTTTACTTCAATGTTGTTGATTTGTTCTACTAAATGTCTATTTATTTTTTTTAAGTTATTTAATTCTTTTTCTATTTCGTCTATTGATTCTTTATTTTGCTGAATTTCTTTTTTGATTTTTATAATATTGCTATCGTCATCATGTGAGTAATTCTTATTTTGTTGTATACTATAAATTTCTTCTTCTTTTTGTGAGATGCTATGCTTTAGATCACATACGCTACGATGCTTCTTTATGAAAGTGGTATAAAAATTTTTTAATTCACTAAAATTACTAATGAATAATAATTCATTATCTATAAAATCATAGGTCATTATTATTTTTCTGAATAATTCTGCAAATTTTTCATCATAATTTTCCTGATTAATTAATATTATTTCCTTTAGAGTTTTGCATCTAATAAAAATATCTTTATATTTCCCATGGTTATAAGATATATTAGTATTGTATTCTATAGATTTTATAACGTCTCTGAACTTGTTTTCTGGATCCCTGAATAGAAACTTAATTTCTTTCAGGATTTTTGAAATTTCCTCTTCATATGATTGATCGCTCAATGCTCTATCGAGTATTTCTTCTAAATCTATTCCGTGTTCTCTTGGTGTTTCTATTCGGAAAAGATCTCCAAATTTGGCACTGTAAGCATATTTTTTGTCATTGAATTTTTTCCATAAAGCGAATCTTTCTTTAAAAAGGTTTAGGTTGTATGATTTTCTATTAATTTCTTTTTGGTTTTTCGTAATTCGAGAAACAGACCAAGCAAGTCCTAAGCTAAGCGTCGAGACAATGAGGGGACCAAAGTTTTTGAGAAACGTTCCTATGGCTCCATAATCATGTAGGGTTGAACCTGTTAAGATCATATCATGTATTGTACATTCTGTAGCCATGTATTGATTTTCCTTTTCATGCCAGTATGGGGCCTAGATGTAGACGGTTGTTTAATTGCCGGTCAATCATGGTTCGGAATATGTACTTAAAGTCGTAATCTTGTTTATTCCATATTGACTCATCATGAGTCTCACATCTGCTTCAGGCAGGTTTCACCAAGCATCAGCAGGGCAATGCCTGTCATGGAACAGCCTGAAAGCCTGTTGACCAGCCCGGCCATCCGGGGGCGGGCGGAGAGGAGGAGATGTGCCCCATAGCCGACTGCCAGATAGACACACAGGCAGGTCAGGCAGTGGATGAAGCCAAGAAGGCTGATCTGCCAGTAGGGGCTTACGGGTGACCCCTGCTGAAGGAACTGGGGCAGGACGGCCATTATGATCATCATGACCTTGGGATTGAACAGGCTGACTGTCACACCCTTGCCCAGCCAGTGCAGGGCGGAACCTGATGAGGTTTTCACCGTGCCGGGCAGGGCGGCTTCCGCCCGGAGCTGTCCGATCCCCAGCCAGAGCAGGTAGAGGGCACCACAGAAGGTGATGGCAGGCAGGGCAAAGGGCGTCGCCCTGAGAAGTGATCCCAGCCCCGCAGCGACCAGAAGGATGATGAGGAAATGCCCCAGCACCATGCCGCTGACGGCCGGGATGACACGACGGCCCGTGCTGCCTGCGGTGATGGCATAGGCCCAGTCCATGCCCGGTGACATGATGAAAAGGAAGGAAACAAGCCAGAAGGCGGACAGGATACTGAAGGGCATGGAAGGCTCTCGTTCTTGCGGGGTCTGCGGGACACGATAATCTTCCCGGTATGGAAATATTTTTCAAAATATCCTGTATGATGAGGAAATTTTGGAAGGAAACATGTCATGGATGCACTTGACCGGAAGATTCTTGCTGAACTCCAGAGGGATGGTCGGCTGAGCATCACGGAACTGGCCGACCGCGTCGGCCTCAGCCTGTCCCCTTGTCACAGACGGGTGAAGACGCTCGAGGCCAGTGGGGCGATCAGGGCTTACAGGGCGCAGATCAATCCGGCGAGCGTGGGGCTGGAATTTTCATCACTCGTGTTCGTGACCTTCCGGGACATCACGCAGAGCGTCCTGCGGGCGTTCGAGGAAGCCGTCATTGCCATCCCCGAAATCACGGAGGCACGGCGTCTTTTCGGAGACCCGGATTTCATGCTGGAGGTCATGACGAAAGACCTGCCCGCCTATCAGAGGCTGTATGATGACCGTCTGACAGCCCTGCCGGGTGTGCAGCGGCTGACCTCCACCCTCATCATGAAGGATGTCGTGCGGGACAGGATGTTTCCCCTGTAGCTCATTTTTCATCTGGCACGGGGCGGGAAGTTCCGTTACGGTTTGAGAACGAGCAAGTTTCATGTGGAGTGCTGCCAATGGGCATCGTGTCTTCCCTGCCGTCCCTGACCGGGGCGAAGCGTCTTGTCATCAAGATTGGCAGTGCCCTGATGGTGGACCCGCAACAGGCAGCCCCCAGGCATGAGTGGCTGGACAGTGTGGTAGCGGACATTGCTTTCCTGCGGGAGCGGGGCGTGCAGGTCTGTGTCGTGTCGTCCGGGGCGATTGCACTGGCCCGCTATCGGCTGGGGCTGGTGGACGGTACCCTGCGTCTGGCTGAGAAACAGGCAGCGGCCTCTGTCGGGCAGGTCCTTCTGGCGCAGGCCTGGGCGGAAGCACTGGAACGCCACGGCATGACAGCCTCGCAGATTCTCCTCACGGCAGAGGATACGGAAGAGCGGCAGCGTTACCTCAACGGGCGGGCCACGATACAGACCCTGCTGGAGCTGGGCTGTGTTCCTGTCATCAATGAGAATGACACGATTGCCACGGCAGAAATCCGCTTTGGTGACAATGACAGGCTGGCCGCCCGCATTGCCCAGATGATCGGGGCCGACCAGCTCGTTCTGCTGTCCGACATTGACGGGCTGTATGAGTCCGACCCCCGCAGCAACCCGGCAGCGGTGCATCTGCCCGTGATTGAGCGGCTGACACGGGAGATCATGGCAATGGGCGGCAATCCGCCGCCCGGTTATCCTTCTGGCGGCATGAGAACCAAACTTCTGGCCGCTGTCATGGCCACGCAGTCCGGCTGTGCCATGGTCATTGCTCAGGGAGCCATGAAGCATCCTCTCTGTGCCGTGATGGAAGGCGAGCGGTGCAGCTGGTTCCTGGCTGCGGAAGAAGCCCTGACAGTCCGGCAGTAATGGATTGCCGGTGGTCTGAAACCCGGTGTTGCTCTGGTGATTGATGCCGGGGCCTGTGACGCCCTGAAGCAGGGCGGGTCCCTCCTGCCTGCCGGGCTTGTCCGGGTGGAAGGCCAGTTTTCGCAGGGAGAGCCTGTGCCCATTCTGGATGAAGCGGGACACTGTCTGGCTTATGGCCTGCCCGCTTATGATTCAGAGGAAATGGTCCGGCTGACTGGCTGCCAGTCGGGAGAGATTGCCGGGAAACTGGGGCGTGAGGGGCCGGATGCCATCGTGCATCGGAACGATCTTGCCATGCCGCCATAAATCGGCACGATGAATTTCCAGGGATGGATGGTGCAGATCATCCGGCAGCTTGAGCCGTGCCGGTAGAGAGATGAGGAGAGAAGGCCATGCCCACAGAGAGGCAGAATGAGGGACAGTGTCCCCCCATGCATGTTCTGGCAAAACGTGCCCGTGTGGCGGCCGGGATACTGGCCTTAAGTCCGGCAGAACAGCGGGCAGACGCCTTGCGTCATATAGCCGCAGGATTGCGGAGTGAGACGGAGGCTCTGCTGGCCGCCAACCGGAAGGACCTTGAGCAGGCTGATGTCAGTGCCTCTTTTAGGGAGCGGCTGACATTGACGGAAGAACGTCTTGAAGGGATGGCCAGCGGCGTGGAAACCCTCGCCGTCATGGAAGACCCGGTCGGGCAGGTTCTGGCGGAATGGGAACGGCCCAATGGCCTGAAGATGCGCCGTGTGGCCATTCCGTTCGGTGTGCTGGGCGTGATTTATGAGAGCCGCCCCAATGTGGGGGTGGATGCGGCCGCCCTCGGCATACGCTCCGGTAATGCCCTGCTTCTGCGGGGCGGGTCGGAAAGTTTCCATAGCGCACGGGCCCTGCATCATGTGATCCAGCAGGGTCTGGCCCGTGCCGGACTGCCGGAAGATGCCGTCCTCATGGCACCGGATGCCGGGCGGGAGCATGTGGGCGACATGCTCAGTGCCGCAGGGCTGATTGACGTGATCGTGCCCCGTGGGGGGCGTGCGCTGGTGGAAGGTGTGCAGGCGGAGGCCCGTGTGCCCGTTCTGGCACATGCGGCGGGGCTGTGCCACAGCTATGTGCATGAGGCAGCGGACCCTGAGCTGGCCAGAAAGGTCATGCGGAATGCCAAGCTCCGCCGCTCCGGTATCTGCGGGGCTACGGAAACGCTCCTGATTGATGCGGCGATCGCTCCGGTCCTTCTGCCGAAGATTGTTGATGATCTGGCAGCGGAGGGCTGTACCTTCCGAGCGGATGAGGCGACCCGTGCCATCCTGCCGGACCTGCCCGCCGCCACGGAAAAGGATTTTGCCACGGAATGGCTCGACAGGACCCTGAGCATTTCCGTCGTGGAGGGTGTGGATGCGGCCCTGGCGCATATTGCCCGTTTCTCCTCCCATCATACGGAAGCGATCCTGACGGAAGACGAGGCCGTGGCGCAGTATTTCATGCAGCGTATGCCCAGTGCCATCGTGATGTGGAACACGTCCACGCAGTTCAGTGATGGTGGGGAGTTCGGTTTCGGGGCGGAGATTGGCATTGCGACGGGCCGTATGCCGCCCCGTGGCCCGGTCGGCCCGGCCCAGCTGATGACGTACCGTTATGAAGTGCATGGAAAGGGGCAGCTGCGCCCGTAATATGCCGGATATGGCGGGGTATCTGCCCCGCCGTGAAATTACTGGCATGAAATCATTTCCCAAAAGAAAGATTCTGTGTCTAGATGTTCTCATATCGAAATGAGATGAGCGGATATGGGGAGACAGTCTATGGGATCGTTCAGCGGGGCCGCCAGAGGGCAGGGTGGCACTTCTTCCCCATCCCCACAGGGCAGAAGCCCGGGGCTGAAGAAGGTCATGGGGCCGTGGAAGCTGACGGCACTCGGGGTCGGGGTGACGGTCGGGGCCGGTCTGTTTTCCCTGACAGGCGTTGCAGCTGGGCAGCATGCCGGGCCAGCCGTGCTGCTCTCCTTCATCGTGGCGGCCATTGCGTGCGGATTTGCGGGCCTCTGTTACGCTGAACTGGCGGGGATGATGCCTCTGGCCTCCGGCTCTGCCTATTCCTACGCGTCCCGCATCATGGGGAGAGGGATGGGCTGGGTCATCGGCTGGGATCTGATACTGGAATATATCGTTGCGGCGGCTGCCGTGGCGTCCAGCTGGTCGGGCTATGTGGTTTCCCTGCTGCGTGGCTGGGGGATCGTTCTGGACCCCCGTTTCCTTGCGCCCACCATGACACCGGTCACCATGCCGGACGGGCGGCATGTGCTGGCGTGGGTCAATGCCCCGGCCATGCTGATCCTTGCGCTGGTTTCGATCATGCTGATGCGGGGGATGAAGGAATCCAGCACCATCAACAGCATCATCGTGGGGCTGAAGCTCTCCATTGTTGCGCTGGTCATCATCGTCTGTCTGCCATCGGTGGCGGGAGAGAATTTCCATCCCTTCATTCCGCAGAATACGGGACATTTCGGTCATTTTGGCTTCAGCGGCATCATGCAGGCCGCCAGCATGACCTTCTTTGCCTATATCGGCTTTGACATTGTTTCCACGGCGGCACGGGATACGGCCAACCCGCAGCGGGATCTGCCACTGGGCATCATGGGGAGCCTGCTGGTCAGTTCCGTCCTGTATGTGGCGTTTGCGGCTGTGATGGTCGGTGTGGTGAATTATCACGAGCTGGCCAATGATCCGAACCCGGTCGCCACGCTGATGGATCGTGTCCATATTTCGTTTCTGGCCCCGCTGGTGAAGCTGGGGATTTCGGTAGGGTATATTTCGGTGCTGTACGGGCTGCTGCTGGGGCAGAGCCGTGTGGCGATTGCCATGTCGGATGACGGGCTGCTGCCCCGTTTCTTCGCCCGGCTGAACCCACGGACTCATACCCCCTGGGCGACCCATATCCTGATCGGTATGGCCGCCTGTGTTCTGGCAGGTATTCTGCCGATCGGCGTGCTGGGGGCCATGACCTCCATCGGGACGCTGCTGGCCTTCGTGATCGTCTGCATTGCCGTCATGCTTCTGCGCTTCCGTGCGCCGGAAATGGAACGCTGCTTCACGGTGCCGGGGGGCGCACTGTTTGTTCCACTGGCGGGGGCACTGTCCTGCGGTGCCGTGATGATCTCCATGGATGGCATTACATGGGCACGGCTGGTGATCTGGCTGGTGATCGGTGGTGGTATCTATCTGGTTTATGGACGGCGTCATGACCGTGTAAACGGATCGTGACATGAAACGGCTGATCCTGGGCTGGGCGGGTAGTTGACGCATGGGGCCGTGGGGTAGAGGGTACTTTCTCTGGAACTGCTCTACTGAAAAAGGAGAAGGCCCCATGCATCGGAACGAGACTGATACAGGCAGGACAGAGGTTTCCGACAATGACGGTGTGGATGTGCCATCTGTAGGCAGGCGGGCCTTTTTCTCCGGTGCGGCGGCACTGGGGTCGCTGTCCTTGCTTTCATCCGCTCAGGCGGCAGGGAATGGTCCTTCTGTCGTACAGACGCAGGGAGCAGGCGGCCTTCTGGACCCCGTGACCCGTTATCCTGCTCCGCCGTTTCCCCAACAGCCGCAGAATTGGCCGGGTCTTCAGAGCCGGATGACGCCTCGGCCTGATTGTGGAGAGGAACATTATCAGGGGTCTGGCCGTCTTGCGGGGCGCAAGGCTCTGATTACTGGCGGGGATTCCGGCATCGGGCGGGCTGTTGCCATCGCCTATGCACGGGAAGGGGCCGATGTGGCCATCAGCTATCTGCCGCAGGAAGAAAGCGATGCTCGTGAGGTCGCGGGCCTGATCCAGAAAGCAGGGCGGAAGGTCGTCCTCCTGCCGGGGGACATCCGCAAAGAAGCCACCTGTCAGAAGATCGTCCGCAAGGCTGTGGATGAACTGGGAGGGCTGGATATTCTTGTCAATAATGCAGGGCGGCAGCATTACTGTGAGGACATTCTCGACCTGACGACCGAAGAATTTGACTGGACGCTGAAGACCAACATTTACGCGCTCTTCTGGCTCGTCAAGGCAGCTGTGCCACACCTGCCGAAGGGCAGTGTGATCATCAACACGACATCCCGCAATGCTTATCAGCCCAGCCATATTTTGGTTGATTACGCCATGACGAAAGCAGGCATCGCCAACATGACGCACAGTCTGGCCCGGCAGCTTCTGCCTCGGGGTATTCGGGTCAATGCTGTGGCACCGGGGCCATTCTGGACACCGTTGCAGGTCTGTGGTGCGCAGCCTCAGTCAGTCGTACAGCATTTCGGGGAGGAGACACCTTATTATCGGCCGGGTCAGCCGGTGGAGATTGCGCCGGTCTATGTCACTCTGGCCTCGCAGGAGAGCAGCTATGTGACAGGGCAGGTCTGGGGCATCACAGGTGGTGATGGCGTACCGGGCTAAAGAAGATGATGGGGCCAGTATAGCCCCATCGCCGATCTATTTTACAGTCTTGCGGGGCGATCTGTCACCACCGTTGCAGACCTGCTGATGTCAAACATGTGCTGCATGTATCCTCCTGTTGCAGAATGGTATTATGACAGATGATGTTTTTCCGAGATCGTAACATTCTCTGGATTATGCCCCGGACATGAGGTAATAAATCGCCAGAACAGCCTGGAAAAAGGACGGTCATGGCGGTGAGGGTGCAGAAACTGCTTTGTGCGGCAGCAGTGTCAGCCGGTGTTTTTGCCGTGTCCGAAGCCCGTGCGGATGTGTCCCTGTTTTCCAGCAAGGCTATTACCCTGAATGCCGCTCTCGATATCGGGGGTGATGCGTTTTATTTTCCGAATGCCAATTTTGGAACCGGTTCTTATGAGCCGCATAAATCAGGTTACTACACACGCACCAGAAACGTTGCTCTGGGTGAACTGTATGGCCAGCCCATGCTTTCCGGAACATGGAAGACCCCGTGGGGCTTTTCGGTTTTCGGGCTGGTGTCCGCCATTGGCTCCACGACTTTGGGGGATGGTGACGCCGAAAGCGTGAGCCAGACCTCCGGTACGCCCCGGCAGGTGAATCTTGAGGACGCCACTCTGGGCGTGAAGATTCCTCTTGCTGAGAAAAAGCGCCTCATCATTCAGGGCGGACGCCAGAAGTTCCAGATTGATGATGGTTTTCTCATGGGGAAGGGAGCCTACAGCTCCGGCGAGCGTGGCGCATGGTGGTATGCGCCCCGTTTTGCGTTTTCCGGGCCGGGTGTCCTCAAATATGAGGGGAAGTCCATCCGCTCTGACATCTTCATGCTGGAGAATAACAGCAACAACCGCCAGACCTATGGCAATGACAAGCCTGAAACGAAGTTTGTCGGGTTTGATGTGACCCTGTTCCGAAGCAAACCGGGTGGGGATGGCGGCAGTATCTATGGGGACAGGGCGGCTTATGTCACGCTGACCTATTTTTATGTCCGTCATGCTGACAAAGGGGCGGCCTACGACTACTCGAACAGGGCGGACAGGCAGGGCATGAGCGTGACGGCCCTGAGCTGGGGCGGCTCACCTTTTGTCATGAAGAGCCATCCTTTCACGAAGAACATCACGTTCTACGGCAATTTCGTGTCCGAGCAGAACAGTCATGCAGGCAATGGCTATAAGGGTGTCAGTGCCTATGCCGTGTATGTGGAGCCAGGGTACACGTTCGCCCGTCTGCCGTGGCGGCCTCATGTTTTCTATCGCTATACCCGTTTCAGCGGAGGGCGGGACCCGCATAGCCGGACGAAACATAATTACGATACGTTCTTCCTCTATGACGGTGCCCGGTATACATATGGCGGTTACTGGCCGGGTGAGATCGTGGGCAACAACATGTCACCTCTTTCCAACATGGAGGTTCATCAGTTCGACATCACCGGCGTCCCCCCCGTCCATCTCCTGAAGAAGGATGATGAGCTGAAATTAGGCCTGCATTTCTATGATCTTGCCTATCTCTATCCTACGGGGGCAGGGCTGCCCGTCGGGACGAAGCGTCATATGTCTGACGAGGTCAATGTTTCGGCAGAATATGCACTGGATGCCAATACGTCCGGGGCGATTGCTGCCGGGGTGGCTTTTTCCGGTCCGGCGGGGCGGGCTTTGGCGAAGGCTGGCGTGCCGGACGGGCAGGACATGCCGCCCGTGCATGGCGCATCCGGGGTGCTGGAACTGTATTTTTACAAACATTTTTGAAATTTTTTTCATACTCTCATGCCCGCCGGTTCGGAGGCAGCCGGACAGAAGGGTTCATGCGCCAGAAAGGGTCATAAACCGCCAGTCCGGGCCGGATTTCGGGTGACAGTTTCCGGGTAATGAGAACAAAGAATAACTTATATGCGGCTGCTAATTCATAGATAAAAATGATGACTGTAAAAGTCAAGATATGGACAGGAGTGTGTTCTTCTGTAATAAAATGATGAAGAATATCCCCAAAAGGTTTTTCATATGTCATCAAAACTGCGGAGACTTCTTGTTTCGTTGGCCGCTTTTGGCCACATCTATGTGGTTTCTGATGCCTATGCTGACCAGACACTTGTGGCGACCAAAAATGTTTCGATTAAGGCATCTCTGGATATTGGGGGAGACGCTTTTTTTCTGCCGAATACTAACTTCGGGACAGGCTCCTACCGGGAGCGGCGTACGGGGGGCTATGCCCTCATCAAGGACACGACCTATGCGGAGCTGTATGGCAAGCCCATTCTGGCCGGACAGTGGAAGACCCCGTGGGGATTCAGCGTGTTCGGGCAGGCTTCGGCTGTCGGGTCCACGACGCTGGGTGACGGTGATGCCGAGAGCATTTCCCAGACGACCCGGACCCCCCGTGCGGTCACGCTGGAAGAGGCCAATCTCGGCATAGACCTGCCCTTCAGCAAGGAACGGAAGCTGATTATCGAGGGGGGACGGCAGAAGTTCCAGATTGATGATGGCTTCCTCATGGGGAAAGGGGCCTATAGTTCCGGTGATCGTGGAGCCTGGTGGTATGCTCCCCGTTTTGCCTTTTCAGGGCCGGGTGTCATCAAGTATCAGGGGAAGAAGCTTCGGGCCGATGTCTTCATGCTGGAGAACAACACCAACAACAAGCAGACCCGGAACAATGACCGCCCCGAGACGAAGTTTGAGGGCTTCGACATCACATGGTTCCGCAGCAAGCCGGGTGGGGATGGCGGGTCTTCCTATGAGGACCGGGCAGCCTATCTGACCCTGGCTTACTTTCACGTACGCAAGGCCAATATCGGTGCCGCCTTTGATTACGCCAATCGTGGGGACCGGCAGGGCATGAACGTGACCCAGCTGGGCTGGGGCGGTACGTTTGTGCCGATCAAGGCCTTAGGAATTTCGAAGAATTTCACCCTCTATGGCACGTTCGTTTCTGAGCAGAACAGTCATGCTGGAAATGGGTACAAAGGGGTCAGTGCCTATGCGACCTATATAGAGCCGGGTTACACATTCACCACCCTGCCGTGGAAGCCTCATGTCTTCTACCGCTATACTCGCTTCAGCGGGGGGAAGAACCCGCAGAGCCGGACAAAGCATAATTACGATACGTACTTTCTGTACGATGGCCGCCGTTATACATATGGTGGGTTCTGGCCGGGAGAGATTACGGGCATGTATCTCTCTCCACTCTCCAACATGGAGGTGCATCAGGTGGACCTGACGGGCGTGCCTCCTGTCCATCTGCTGCGGAAGGAGGATGAGCTGAAGCTGGGTCTGCATTTCTACGACCTTTCTTTTCTCTATCCCACAGGCTCCGGGCTGCCGAGTAATGTCGGGAGCCATATGTCGGATGAGCTTGATTTCTCCGCAGAATATACGTTTGATGGCAACACGTCGGGTGCGATTACCGGCGGTGCCGCCTTTGCCGGGCCTGCGGGAAAGGCGATGGCGAAGGCCGGTGTTCCGGCCGGTATGGCCGTCCCGCCGGTGCACAGGACGGCAGGAGTGCTGGAGCTGTATTTCTACCGCCACTTCTGAGAGGCTGGAGAGGCTTTTATTCTGTTCTGACTTCCATTTTGTCAGTAGATGTTACAAGATGGGAATGACTTAGCAGAACGTTCATGTTTCATGATGGGCGGGCTGCATAGCGAAAAATTCATAAGGACCTTTTCATGACGGAACCCACCACTGATCAGGCTCAGTCCCAGGATACGGGACTATCGAGTCGTCATATTGCGATGATCGCCCTTGGTGGCGTGATCGGCGCTGGACTGTTTGTTGGCAGCAGTGCTGCCATCGCCAAGGCCGGGCCGGGTATTGCGTTCGTTTTCGTGGCCGTTGGATTCCTGATCATGGGGATCATGCGGATGCTTGGCGAGATTGTTGTCAGTGATCCGGGGCGTGGCTCCTTCGTGGAGTATATCCGCCTTGCCCACGGGGACCGGATCGGCTTCGCCTCCGGCTGGCTGTACTGGTTCTTCTGGGTGGTCGTGATCGGCTCCGAGGCCATCGCCGGTGCGATGATGCTGCGGGACTGGATCAATCTGCCCGTGTGGCTGCTGGCCGTCGTGCTCATCATCTGCATGAAGCTCGTCAACTTCTTCGCTCCGAAGATTTTCGGTGAGTGTGAGTTCTGGCTTTCCAGCATCAAGGTCTTCACCATTGTGGCCTTCATCCTGCTGTCACTGCTGTTTGTCCTGCATGTGTTCGGTCCGGGTGTGCCTGTCCACCATAACCTGTTTGGTCAGCGTGGCCTGTTGCCGAATGGTGTCGTACCGCTGCTGGCTCTGGTGCCGACCGTGCTTTTCACCATGATGGGCTCCGAGATTTCCACCGTAGCAGCTTCTGAAACGGCTGACCCGGGTGAGAATGTGTCCCGCGTGACACGGACGCTTGGCCTGCGCATCATGATGTTCTACGTCTCCTCCATCTGCCTGATCACGATGATCGTGCCGTGGTGGACCCTGTATCCGGGCAAGTCTCCCTTCGTGGCCGTGCTCAAGATCATGGGTGTTCCGGGTGCTGCGCTGATCATGCAGATCGCCATTCTCAGTGCCGTGCTGTCCTGCCTGAATTCCAGCATGTACATCACGTCCCGTATCCTGACGGAGCTGGCCATTCAGGGTGATGCGCCTGCCTTCCTCGTGCGTACGTCCCCGGACAAGGCACCCCGCATGGCCATCACGATCAGCTCCGTGGCCGGCCTGCTGGTGGCGTTCTCCTCCATCTTCGCCCCGAGCCAGATTTTCGGCTTCCTGCTGAACTGTAGTGGTGGTTTGATCCTGCTGACTTATGCCCTGATCTCCACCTCCTATATCGTGCTGCGGCGTCGGAGCAAGCGGGCTGGTACGAGCAAGCACTTCACCCTGCCGCTCTTCCCCTATGTGAGCCTCATCTGTCTGGGCACGATCATTCTGGTTTTCGTGGCCATGCTGATCAATCCGGGTGAGCGTGAGACGGCCTTTGCCTCTCTGGGTACGGCTGTTGTCTGCTATCTGATGGCCTGCAACTTTGCCAGCCGTCTGGCCCCCGTGACCACAACGGAGGAACCGGCAGCGACAGAAGAACCCGCTGAGAAGGAAGGCGAATGATCTCGACGGGAGGGGGATGAGTGCCCTCTCTGAAAGAGAGTGTTCCGGAAGGAGGGGACCTGCCAGTCAGGTTCCCTCTTTTTTTTATGGGTGCCCTGTTTCAGCCGAGGGAGACCAGAATGGCACCCAGCCCGATGAACATGATGCCCAGCCAGCCTTTGATGGAAAGCTGCTCCCCCAGTATCGTGACGCCGAGAATGGCGACGAAGACGACGCTCAGCTTGTCCAGTGGAGCCACACGGGCGGCATCTCCCAGTTTCAGGGCACGGAAATAGCACAGCCACGAAGCCCCCGTTGCCAGACCGGACAGCAGCAGGAACAGGCAGGCCCGCGGGCTGAAGCCTTCAGTGGCCTGGAACTTGCCCGTTGCCAGCAGGATCGTGCCCAGCACGCCAAGAATGACCATCGTCCGGATGAAAGTGGCAAGGTCGGAATCAATGGTGCTGACACCAACCTTGGCACAGAGGGCCGTCAGTGCCGCAAATCCGGCTGAAAGCAACGCCCAGAAAATCCATGAGGTGGAGAGCATGATAGTGTGGCCTCCTGGGAGGTGGTGGAAAGAGAGAAGGGTGTTTCTGAGTACAGGAATTTATAGTGCTTTTGCAGAAAATGGTCTGGACTATTGCAGTTGCTATGTCATCAGTCTTTCAGAAGAGCTTTCTTGCATTTCGTATGTGAAAATGGAAGATGATGATCTCGTCAAAAACAAGAGAGATACTGGACACGTTATCAAAAATGGAGTTGTGAGGGAGGGGGAGTTTTTCCCTCCATCACAGTTTTATGTTTTTTAAGGAAAAAGTAATGGATACAAACATAACAAAAAAAGAGGCAAAGAGACAGATAGCAGAACTTCATGAGACTGAATCTCGTTTACAAGACTTATCGAATAGAAATCCTGAAGAGGCGATTAAGGAAGCGAGAAAATTAACAGATAAATATTCTGTGAAGTATTTTAATCTAAATCAGATGAAGGCATGTACTTTGGTTAATGCTGGGAGTCTCATACAGGATAAGAATGCCATTGAGGAAGGTTTAAGAATATTCCAGTGGTGTTATGAACAATATCCCAGTCCCGGAATAGCTTATAATTTAGCAAACGGCATGAGTGCCATGATTGGTACACCACCACATGACGTGGATTGGCTGGATCATCAGGAAAGAACACGGCATGATCGTAACAAGATACGTCAATATTTCTGGAAGGCAGCAGATGGTAAAAAATTTGATAATACAGAAAGGTCAATCGCTTTAACAAATCTTGGAAATCAATTTTCAGCCAGTTTCCGATATGGAGATGCACAGGATGCATGGTTTTTTGCCCTGAAAGCAGACTTGGAAAATGGGGTTGCCGCCTCTTGTGCGGCTCGGAATTTGTTTCGTCTGTATCGCCAGGGAATGGGTTCTGATGCAACACTTGAACAGATAAAAAGACTGAACAGGCTTGTAAGGCTGAATAAGGGAAAATTGACTGAATATACCAGTCAAAAAGAAGCTGACGATATTCTGAATTTTGCGAACCTATGGGATGAGCCTTTGGCTCAGCCTTCATCTGAGAGTTCCTATGTGCAGTGGGTTAAAGATGAACGTCTTGCTCTTGCGCCGACTTTGGAGGCTATGAATCTTACCTCAGAAACTTTGGATTGGTTGTGTTTACCCGACATCAGAGGTTTAATAAGTGAAGGTCAGCCAATTATATTTCCCATGTTTAATATGTTGAAAAGCGATTACATTCTGGCTCGCGATCTGACGTGGCGGGCTTTAGATGGAGATCGTTGGGCAGACATAGAAGGGTTTGCCAGTACATTTGATGGTGCTTTGTACGGAGCAGATATGTCAGCTCTTATTCTGGCTCATCGCTCAGTATTGGATCTCCTGGATAAGATTTCTGTATTCATCAACAGATATTTTGAACTTGGGGAGAATATGAAAGGTGTAAATTTTAGTAATTTGTGGCGTGTTTCTAAGAGTGTAAATGGTGAACGTCCGTTAAAAGATAAAGTTGTAGACATAATTAATTCTGGTGTCCAAGCGCTCTATGGTCTGGTTGAATTGTCTGGAGATTATAATTCTGACAATGGCATTTTCAATTCTCACAAAAACATACGGAATTCTTCAACGCATCGTTTCGTAATATTGCATGATTATTTGCTTCATGAAGAAGGGAATTCTTTTGAAGAGATAGAAAGATACGAATTTGTACAATTTCAGGACGAGGTCCTTCAGGCACTCCGTATTGCACGGTCAGCATTGCAGATACTTGTTTTATCGATAAAACAGAATGAAGATATATTATCGAAAGATAGTGAGGGTCTTGTTCTGACTATTGATGTTCCTGATTTCAGGAGAATGTAGCTGTAATTTCTTCATATTGGTGTTTAATTTACGCCGACACCGTAATCAATGTTCTTTGTGTCTCATCTGACAATTTATGATGGATGGAAAGTCATCCAATTCTGCTGTGAATGGCAATTTCATTTTTGAACTCTCATTGAGGCAGAGCAGCAAGATTTTTTAAAGATATTAAGTATATTCGGAAAGAGCCTTTGTAAGTCTCTGGCTATTCAGGCTGAGACGGATCTTAGCGGAACACTGGCCACGAAAGCGGCAGCCTTTAATAGTTTTTTTTAGGATGATAGATGTAGGTGGCGTTTTACAAGTCATCGGGATCTTAAAAACGTCACAGCAAAGTTGAACTGGAAAGATTCATGGTGGACCCGGCGCGATTCGAACGCGCGGCCTTTGCCTTCGGAGGGCAACGCTCTATCCAGCTGAGCTACGGGTCCCCGTTGACGGTACTTTTAACGGCAAGGAGCGTGCTTGCCTAGCCCTTGATGCACTCTTTTTTCCATTCCGTTCAGCGTGTCTGCTCCAGCCATAGCCACATGGTGGCGGCACTGTCCCCGCCAGAGGGCAGGAAACGTCCGGGCTGTTCAATCCATGAGATGATGTCCCTGGCAGGCCGGTCATGTGGTTCACGGGTGATGAGGTGATAGCCACGGGGCAGCTCATCCAGACGGAAGAGGGATGGCGGAGCCTGCCGGATGAGGCGACGTGTGGCCGAGGCAGGAACAAACTGGTCCCGGTCACCCCAGATGAGCAGGGTCGGTGTCCGCACGGAGGGCACCTGCTCCAGCGCACGGCTCATCAGATGGGTCAGCCCCCGCAGGGCATGAACATTTGTGCCGTGGCGGGTCAGGGGGTCAAAAAACATGCGGCGGAGGGCTTTGAGATTGCCCGTGGCGACATGATGCCCCGGCATATGCGCACCCGTCAGCCGTGCCTGTGGGGTAATGAGGTTCCAGCCTTCCAGAAGGGTCTGCCACGGCTCGCCAATCGTCATGATGGCCGGGGCCAGAAGGATCAGCCCGTCAGGGTGGGGGGCGGGCAATGTCGTGCTGGCCAGAAGGGCAATGGTACCCCCCATGCTTTCCCCCATCAGATAGAGGGGCAGGTCCGGCCAGTGCTGCTGGCACCAGCGGGTTTCTTCCACGGCATCGGCAATCATGCGGTCTGTCGTGCTCCAGCCTCCCCTGGTCGGGAATTCCCCAAATCCCCGCACATCCGGTGCCACGATGAGAAAACCCGCCCTGTTCAGGGCTGGTGCCATGACTTCCCACGCATCCCGGCTGTCCCCAAAGCCATGAAAGGTCAGAATGATCCCGTGTGGAGTACCCTGTGCCGGGTAAAGTCGTACCGGTGCCCGACGGCCATCGGAGAGAGCAATCTGCGTGCTGGCCGGGATGAAGGCGGCTTCAGCAGGGCGGTGGGGCAGACTTTGTGGCGCAGGCAGAGTCTGGCACCCGCCGAGCAGGGCCATGAGCAGAAATACGGCCATGACGGACAGGGGGCCGTTTTTAAAACGCCGGAAATCGGCTAGAGAAGAAAGCATCTGCAAGACTGGTCTGTCTGCACGGGCAGGGGAGAAAGACGGCGTGACGTCAGAAAATACACATCTGGTTCTGGTGGATGGTTCGGGGTTCATTTTCCGTGCCTTCTTTGCCATTCGCCACATGAGTAATCCGGAGGGTGTACCCGTCAATGCCGTTTACGGCTTCACCAACATGCTCATGCAGCTCATGAGGGAACATGAAGGCCAGCCGATGGCCGTGATCTTCGATGCAGGCCGCAGGACGTTCCGTAACGACATTTATCCCGATTATAAAGCCCATCGTCCCGAACCGCCGGAAGACCTGCGCCCCCAGTTCGACCTCATCCGTCAGGCGACGGACCAGTTCGGGATTCCGGCCATCGAGCTGCCGGGCTGGGAGGCGGATGACCTGCTGGCAACCTATGCCCGTCTGGTCGTGGAGCAGGGCGGCAGCTGCACCATCATTTCGTCAGATAAGGACCTGATGCAGCTTATCCGTCCCGGCGTCTCCCTGAAGGACCCGATGAAGCAGAAGCCCATCGGTCTGGCCGAGGTGGAAGCCAAGTTTGGCGTGACGCCCGACAAGGTGGTGGACGTGCAGGCCCTCATGGGGGATTCCACCGACAACGTACCGGGCGTACCGGGGATCGGTCCCAAAGGGGCAGCACAGCTCATCAACGAATATGGATCGCTGGATGCCGTTCTGGCAGCAGCTCCCGGCATGAAGCCCTCCAAGAGGCGGCAGAACCTGATCGATCATGCCGAGGGAGCACGCATTTCCCGTCAGCTGGTGCTGCTGGCGGATGACGTGGCGGTGCCTGTTCCCGTGGATGAACTGCGTCCCCGTGGTGAACCCGATGCCGAAACACTGCGGAGCTGGCTGGAGAGTATGGGGTTTTCATCCATTCTCCAGCGCATGGGCTTTGGCGGCAAGGCTCGTCATCCGGCACAGCGCAGGCCTGATGCCAGTCCGGCCTCTGCTTCAGCAGAGGCGCAGGAGGCTGGAGACATTCCCCGCAGTGATGCTCCTTTTGGCCCCTATGAGACCGTCACGGACAGGGAGACGCTGGCCCGGTGGATTGAGGCGGCCCAGGCCGCAGGGCGTGTGGCCGTGGATACGGAAACAACCGGCCTGAATGCCCGTACGGCGGAAATTGTCGGCTTGTCTCTGGCCGTGGCACCAGGTAAGGCCTGTTATGTGCCGTTCCGTCATGAAGGCACGCTGGAAGCTCCCGTGGGTGAACAGCTGGACGTGAAGGAAACGCTGGAGCAGCTTGCCCCGCTGATGGCCGATGATGCGGTGCTGAAGATTTTCCAGAATGCGAAATATGATCTCACCATTCTGCGGCAGGCCGGGCTGGATGTCATTGCACCGCTGGATGACACGATGCTGCTTTCCTACGCCCAGTCTGCCGGGGCGCACGGGCAGGGCATGGATGAACTCTCCCGTCTGCATCTGGGCCATACGCCCATCCCTTATGACGAGGTGACGGGGACAGGGCGTAACCGCATCCCGTTCACGCAGGTGCCGCTGGATAAAGCTACGGCCTATGCGGCAGAAGATGCCGACGTGACATTGCGCCTCTGGGAGGTGCTGCGGGTAACACTACCCCGCCAGAAGGCCACGGCTCTGTATGAGGAAATGGAACGCCCGCTCATCACTGTTCTGGAGCGGATGGAGGAGGCGGGCATTCGGGTGGATGCCGATGAGCTGCGCCGCCTGTCGGAGGATTTCGCCAGTCGCATGGCGGAGATGGAGCAGGGGATTTACGACCGGGCCGGGCGGCCCTTCAATATCGGTTCGCCCAAGCAGCTGGGGGAAATCCTGTTTGATGAAATGGGCATATCCGGTGGCAAACGGACCAAGACAGGCGCATGGGGGACGGATTCCCGTGTTCTGGAGGAGCTGGCCGAGCAGGGGCACGACCTGCCCACAGCCATCCTGAACTGGCGGCGTCTGGCCAAGCTGAAATCCACTTATGCAGATGCGCTGCTCAAGCTGATGGACCCGAAAACCCAGCGTGTGCATACGACTTTCCAGATGACGACCACGACTACGGGGCGTCTCTCCTCCAACGAGCCGAACCTTCAGAACATCCCCATCCGCACGGAGGAAGGGGCACGCATCCGTCAGGCCTTTGTGGCGGCACCGGGGCACAAGCTGCTGTCTGCCGATTACAGCCAGATCGAGCTGCGTCTTCTGGCCCATGTAGCACAGATTGAACCGCTTCTGGATGCCTTCCGTCATGGGCAGGACATTCATGCCCGCACGGCCTCCGAAGTGTTCGGCATTCCTCTGGAAGAGATGGACCCGCTGACGAGACGGCGGGCCAAGGCCATCAATTTTGGCATCATTTACGGCATTTCGGCCTTTGGTCTGGCCCGTCAGCTTCAGGTGCCGCAGGGTGAGGCCAAGCGGTACATCGAAGCCTATTTTGAACGCTATCCCGGCATCCGGGATTACATGGAAAAGATGAAGGAAGAAGCCCGGGAAAAGGGCTATGTGCTGACCCCCTTCGGCCGTCGCTGTTATGTGCCGGGAATTACGGCCAAGCAGGCCGCACAGCGGTCCTATGCCGAGCGTCAGGCCATCAATGCGCCCTTGCAGGGGGGAGCGGCGGACATCATCAAGAAAGCCATGATCCGCCTGTCAGGCCGTCTGGCCGGGACGGGGCTGAAAGCCCGGATGCTGCTTCAGGTGCATGACGAACTGCTTTTTGAAGTCCCGGAAGAAGAGGCCGGGGAGACGGCAGCCCTTGTGAAAGAGGTCATGGAATCCGTGGCAGAGCTGGATGTTGCCCTGTCCGTGGAGACGGGGCTTGGTCAGAATTGGGCCGAAGCGCATTGACGAAGTGAGACAGCACGAAGGAGACAGAGCATGACTCTTCAGCAGGATGAGGAAAAGACGGGGCTGGACCCCAGAACGAAGGTCCGCCGTGCCTGGTGGAGTGTTCTGGGCCTGTTTCTGCTGGCGGTACTGCTGGGTTATGGGGGGTACTGGCTCTCCACGGGTGCGGGTGAAGGGGCACGGGTCCACACGCAGGGCAATGTCGTGGGCGGGTCTTTCCGTGTCTTTTCCCTTGGCGGGGGCATGGTGACGGAAGGTGATTTCCGGGGATCATGGGCGGTCGTCTGGTTCGTGGACCCACGCTGCCCGTCTGAACGTTGCCAGCCTCCGCTCAGGGCACTGGACCAGACACTCGTGACGATGAAGCAGAAGGGACGCCATACCCTGCCGCTGGTCGTCTCTCTGGATGCAAAGGCCGAGGACCCCGATACGCTGAAAGATTATGTGATGGGCGTTGCCCCGCATATTTTTCCCGTCTTTGCGACCCCGAACATGACACAGGCCATGACAGGGCTTTTCCACGCACCGTATGAGCTGGAAGCGGGGCAGAGTTATTACAGGCCTGCCCCGTCCTTCGTGGTGATGACACCGGAGGGACATTATGCTGGTATGCTGCCCGTGACAGATGATGCCGCCAGCCTGACGGCCGGTCTTGAGCGGCTCATGGCCCCGTCAGGCCAGAACAGAGAGTAAGGAACACCCATGTTACGCTACCCCATCATTCTGCTGGATTATGATGGCACTCTGGCTGAAACCCGCCCGGCCATCCTGCGGAGCCTGGAGGAAGCTTTCAGGGACATCGGCCGTACGCCGCCGCCCCGTTCCTATCTGGTAGAGCGGCTGGGCAAGGGCGATGCGCTACAGGGGTTTTACCAGAGCATCGTGGATGAGGGAGCCTCCCTAGAGGAAGCCCAGCGTTATGTTGCGGCTTACCGCCAGCGTTACGCACAGGCTGATGAGGAAGAAACCTACCTCTATGACGGTGCCCATGAGGTCCTGCATATTCTGCAGGAAAGGGGCTACAGGATGATCGCCCTGAGCAACAAGCATGGCCCGACCCTGCGGCACAGTCTGGCCCGCTTCCAGCTGGAGACATTCTTTGAGGCGTCTTTCGGCGCGGAAGAGGGGCTGCCCCGCAAGCCGGAACGGGAAGTGTTCACCCAGCGTCTGTCCCATCTGTTGCCGGGCTGGGAAGCCGGACAGTTCCTGATGGTTGGTGATACGACGGCGGATATTCAGTTTGCCCAGACGCTCGGCATGGATGTCTGCTGGGCCAGTTACGGGCATGGTGTGGCTGAAGTCTGCAAGGCCCTGAAGCCGAATTATCAGCTGGACAGTCTGTGGGAGCTGTCGACTCTTCTGTCGAAAACTGAACGTTGAAGGCACTGACTTCATGAAGAACAGGCCCTGCTCCTGAAAAGGAGCAGGGCCTGTTTCATGCGTGGCGTGCAGTGATATCTTACAGCCCGATATCGCTGCGGAGCATTTTGTCATCCCATTGGATGGTCGCAGCGGCCTCATAGGCACGGGAGCGTGCCTTGGCGGCCGTGGGACCCGTGGCGCAGATGGTCAGGACACGGCCACCATTGGCCAGCAGCCTGTCACCATCCAGCTTCGTTCCGGCATGGAAGACGGACACGCCGGGAAGCTGTTCCGTCCGGTCCAGTCCGGAAATGACACCGCCCTTCACGGGTGCATCAGGGTATCCCCTGGCGGCCAGCACCAGAGAGATGGAAGGCTTGTCCGAGAAGCGGATGCTGTCTTCAGAAAGGGTACCTTCCGCCAGGGTCTTGAGGGCCGGGAGCAGGTCGCTTTCCAGACGGATGAGCAGGGCCTGTGCTTCCGGGTCACCAAAACGCACATTGTATTCGATGAGTTTCGGGCCTTCTTCCGTCAGCATCAGGCCAGCGAAGATCACGCCACGGAAGGGCGTGCCACGGCGGACCATTTCGGCCAGCATTGGGCGGACGGTGAGGTCCAGCGCAGCTTCCTGTGCAGCACGGTCAAAATCAGGTGGCGGGCAGATGGCTCCCATGCCGCCGGTGTTCGGCCCGGTATCACCATCACCGACCCGCTTATGGTCCCGGGCGGCCCCGATCAGGCTGGCCTTGTCATCGGCACAGAAGGCGAAGAGGGAGACTTCCCGCCCGACAAGGCATTCCTCGATGACCAGCGGCAGGCCAAGGCGGTCAATGGCTTCCAGGGCTTCATCCACGCTCTGGGCCACGACCACGCCCTTACCGGCAGCCAGACCATCCGCCTTGATGACGATGGGGGCACCCTGTTCACGCACATAGGCTTTGGCAGCCTCTTTGGTGCTGCCGGTATCGAAACGCTGCCAGCAGGCCGTGGGGATACCGGCAGCATCGGCGACTTCCTTGGTGAAGGCCTTGCTACCTTCCAGCGCAGCTGCTGCTTGGGAAGGACCGGCACATGCAATGCCCGCCTGCTGGCAGGCATCGGTCAGTCCTGCCACGAGGGAGACTTCAGGCCCCGGTACGACGAGGTCAATCTTTTCCTTCTCGGCGAAGGCGACAAGGCCGGGAATGTCGTCAGCAGCGATGGAAACGCAGCGGGCACAGTCCGCCATGCCGGGATTGCCGGGAGCGGCAAAGAGTGTGTCCAGCAGAGGGGATCGGGCAATGGCTGTGGCGAGGGCATGTTCCCGCCCACCTGAACCCACCAGAAGTACGCGCATCCTGTTTCCTTTTATATCTCGTGTGACGCAGATAGCCGCTTTCATGTTATCCGTCATTTAGCATAGAATGAGCGCATGATGGAACGAGAGAGCCTTCTTTCTCCCGCCGGGGCGCAGAGTGGTCCGGGGCCGGGGAGCAGCAATATCCCGGAATATTCCGTTGGTGCCATTTCCTCGGCAATCAAGCGTGTGCTGGAAGGAACGTTCGGGCGGGTGCGTGTCCGTGGCGAGATCACGGAGATGAAGCGTTATGCCTCCGGCCATGTCTATCTCTCCCTCAAGGATGAAGGCGGGAAGATTTCCGGCGTCATCTGGCGGGGGAATGTCTCCCGGCTGGGCATGGTGCCGGAGAATGGCACGGAGGTCATCGCCACCGGGAAGATTTCGTCTTACGGCGAACGCTCGAATTACCAGCTCATCATCGACAGCATGGAATTTGCGGGCGAGGGTGCTCTTCTGGCCCGGATCGAGGCCCTGCGTATCCGTCTGCGGGATGAAGGGCTGTTCGATCAGGGGCGCAAGAAACCCATCCCGTTCCTGCCCCGCTGTGTGGGGGTGGTGACGTCCCGGTCCGGGGCGGTGCTGCATGACATCTGCACGACCATTTCCCGCCGTTTCCCACGAAATGTTCTGCTCTGGCCCGTTGCCGTGCAGGGCGAAGGCGCAGCACGGCAGATCGTCCATGCTGTGCAGGCCATGAGTAGTCTGCCCAGCCCGCCGGATGTGCTGATCGTGGCCCGTGGCGGTGGGTCTCTGGAAGACCTCATGGCGTTCAATGATGAAGCCGTGGTGCGGGCCGTGGCCGCCTGCCCGTTGCCGGTGATCTCCGCCGTGGGGCATGAGACGGATACGACCCTTGTCGATTACGCTGCGGACCGCCGGGCACCGACACCAACGGCGGCGGCTGAAATGGCGGTGCCGTTACGCTCCGAACTGCTGGCAGACCTTGCCCATCGGACAGCCCGTCTTTCCGGTGGGCTGGCGGGGATATTGCAGCGTAATGGTCTGCGGCTTCAGGCCGTTGCGGCTCGGATGCCGGACCTGCCGGGGCTGCTGGATACGGCCCGGATGCGCCTGGATGACCGTGCCCAGAGGCTGGAACTGGCCCTGCCGGGTTTCGTGATGCGTGCCCGTGCCCGTCTGGGGCAGTCGGGCTATCATCTGCCAGCGGTGGAGACGGTACTGGGGCAGAGGCGGAGCCTTGTGGAGGCGCAGGCGGGGCGGTTGCAGTCTGGCTGGGAGCGGTATCTGAATGGCTGCCAGATGCGTCTGCTGCGTACGCCCCTGCGTATGGACTCCGTCCAGTCCCGGCTGAACCTTCAGCGGGCAAGACTGGAGGGTGTGGCCCGTCATCTGGACGCGGTGTCTCCCCGGGCCATTCTGAAGCGTGGCTATGTGCTGGTGCAGGATGAAGCAGGCCGTGCTGTCACCTCTTCCAGAGGGCTGGCACGGGGGAGCCGGGTGCAGCTTTCTTTTGATGATGGGACCAGACAGGCCCGGCTGGACCCGGAAGAGGCCGGGACTCCGGGAGAAGACCTGTCATCAGAAAAAACGGTATTCTCTCCGGAGGCGCAGACCTCACAGGGGGAGCTTGGGCTGTAAGGCCAATTATGGTTCTATGGGCCAGAAATGAGATAGCAGGGTGATGGAGGAGGGCTATGGTGCGGAGCATCATGAACGGTCGTGAGATATGGGGTTATGGTCTGATGATGCTGATGGCGGGTGTACTGGCAGGGTGTAGCAGTTCGTCGACATCGTCGTCATTTGAGGCGGCGGAGCATCCGGTAATTCAGAGTTTTGCAGGGGCACCGTCAGGCGGCAGCAGTGAAGAGGGTTCTTCTTCCCAGCAGACCAAGACCAATCTGCCTTCTGCACCGGTGGACACGCCGCTCTGTGGTTCTGCCCTGCATGAGCAGGCCAGCACAGGGGCACAGGTGTATGGGAGCAGCCTGGCAACAGGCAATAGCTGTACACGGAACGCCTGTTTCCAGCCATTGACGGGTACATTCATTGCTCAGGATGGCAGCAACAGCGTCTGCCGCTGAAAAGGGCCAGCATGAATTGGAAATGAAGAAAGGGCGGCCAGACTGATCTGGTCGCCCTTTCTTCGTGTTCACGTCATGTGAAGGGTGGAGCTTAACGCTTCCACCATCCAGCACGCCGCTTCTTGGGTTTGGCCTCATCAATATTGATGGGCTGGGGCACGGCGGCATTTTCTGTCGGGGCCGCATCCGCGGTCTCGCTGGCAGCCGGGACAGCTTCAGCTGCCTTTTTGCGCCGTGCAGGACGCCGCCTGCGGGCCGGTTTCTCGTCAGCCGGGGCGTCTTCCTGCACTGGAGAGGGTTCGGGCCTGCTGCTTTCTACAGCCGGGCTGTTTTCCTCATGGGAGACTGTGTCGGCAGGCTCGGCAGCCTCATTCCGTGCAGGACGACGACGGGGCGGGCGAGGCCGCCGTGTCGGACGGCGTGCTTCTTCATCACCTTCGGACAGCTCTGCCGGGCGAGAGGGGATTTTAACGATCTGATTTTCGTTATCATCCTGCTCCACTACAATGCGGCTGCGTGTCGTCGGACGACGGCGGGGACGATGGGTAGGCTTTTGATGGCGATGGGAGGTTGATTCTTCCGTCTCTGTTGTGTCGGCGCTAGAAGCGAGATTATTCTGACGGGCTTCTTGCTGATCCATAATATCGAAGATATCAATCCGGGTCCCTTGGAAGGGGTTAGCTGGCGTCGGGCCTTGATAGTTAGGGAGCTCTTGCGTTGTCGAAGTCTGCTCTCTTTTCTGAGTACGGGCCGGACGTTTGGGATGCTTGTGGTAACGGCTGGACTGCTCTTCATCGTCACGCTGGGTAGATGGGGAGATACGCCGTGTTCTGGTACGACGACGACCGGGCATGAGGGCCTGATCGTTGTTTTCAGTTTCAGTGTGTCTGCTGTCGCTGTTCTCGGAGGATGTTACAGGCTGTTCAGTCATGTCGGTTGATGGTACTGGATTATTTTGCTCATTATGATGACGATCATCAAAGTGGAGGTGACGTGCCCCGTTTTTGGTGTCGTTTTCCAGCTCGGAAAGCACAGCACCCTCTGGTGTGGCAGAGGGTGCTGTGCTTTCCGTGATGTCATTGATGCGGAGCGCGCTGATGGGATTGTCTTCACGGGCGAGTTTCTGACGGGGGGCCTGTCGTTCGATTCGCAGTTCACCTTCCGGCAGGCTATTATTATTTTCGAAGCGGATAGTCATGTCATGCCGCTGTTCAAGCTGGCTGATGGCTGCTCGTTTGCTGTTGAGCATGTAGAGGACGATGCTGGGGCTGACATGGACGGTGATGTCGGAAGCCCGGCGGCGGCTGGCTTCATCCTCCACGCTGCGGAGGACCTGGAGGGCCATGCTTTCCACACCCCGGATGAAGCCTGTTCCCTGACAGTGCGGGCACGGGCTGAGCATGCTCTCGGCAATGGAGGGGCGCAGACGCTGGCGGGACATTTCCAGCAGGCCGAAGTGGGAAATGCGGCCCAGCTGGATGCGGGCACGGTCCACCCGGAGCGCATCCTTGAGGCGTTTCTCCACCTGACTGTTATGACGGCGACTCTCCATGTCGATGAAGTCAATCACGATCAGCCCGGCAAGGTCCCGCAGACGCAGCTGGCGAGCGACTTCTTCAGCGGCCTCCAGATTGGTGCGGAGGGCGGTTTCCTCAATATTGCGCTGGGAGGTGGACTTGCCGGAGTTCACGTCAATGGCGACCAGGGCTTCCGTCTGGTTGATGACGAGATAGCCACCGGATTCCAGTCGGACGGTCGGGGAGAACATTGCTTCCAGATGGCTTTCCACATGATAGTGGGCGAAGAGATTTTGTCCCCGGTTCTGCCAGAGGCGGACACGGCTGGCATTATGGGGCATCAGCAGGCGGGTGAATTCCCGTGTGTTCTTCCAGGCTTCTTCACCATCGACCAGAACGGTCTCGATGTCCCGGGTGAAGAGGTCACGGATGGCCCGCTTGATGAGGCTGGCTTCTTCATAGATTAGGGCAGGGGCGATGGAGGACAGTGCATGAGTGCGAATATTGTCCCAGAGCTGGAGGAGATAGTCGCAGTCTCTGGTGATTTCTGCTTCCGGACGGCTGGCTCCAGCGGTACGGATGATCATGGCCATCGTCCGGGGCAGGTCCAGCTTGCTGACGATGTCACGCAGGCGGCGGCGGTCCGTCTCGGAGGTGATTTTGCGGGAGACACCACCTCCACGCAGGGCGTTGGGCATTAGCACGCCATAACGGCCGGCGAGGGAGAGGTAAGTCGTCAGGGCGGCACCTTTGTTGCCTCGCTCTTCCTTGACGACCTGGACGAGGATCACCTGACGGCGGCGGATGACTTCCTGAATGCGGTAATTGCGGAGGAAGCGGGCCATACGGCGGCTGGCACTTTGCTCATCCCCGGTATCATGTTCACCGCTGACGATTTCCGGGCCGGGTTCATCCGTTTCAAGGGCGTCGTCGTCGGTTTCGTCGGTTTCGTCGGTTTCGCCGTCTTCGGTCTCTCTGTCCCGGTTGCGTTGTTCCGTGGCATATTCCTCTTCTTGGAGGGCGAGGAGTTTCTCACGGTCATCAACAGGAATCTGGAAATAGTCGGGGTGAATTTCACTGAACGCAAGGAAGCCATGACGGTTGCCGCCATAATCCACGAAGGCGGCCTGAAGGCTCGGCTCCACACGGATGACTTTTGCGAGGTAGATATTGCCTTTGAGTTGACGGCGCGCTGATGTCTCGACATCATAATCTTCAATGCGCTTGCCGTTCATGACCACGACACGGGTTTCTTCGGCGTGTGTGGCGTCTATGAGCATCTGCTTTGTCATGTAAAGACTGGACTCCGTGGCGTAGGGGGTATGGCCCTGTCTGCGCTGATTGTCTTGGTCAACAGAGGGGCGTCCGTCTGGCCTCTTGCGGGCGGGCACTTCTGACGGCCGCCGGGTTGGATAACGCAGAATAGCATTATAGCCTCTGGTAAACACGCTGATGGCAGATTTTGCCATCGGGATTTACAGCCCACCTCTTGAGAACGATAGAGTTACTTGGGGCTGGCTGCTTATGATCTTGATGCAGTCTCCCTGCCAGGGTGTAAGCACGCCGGAAACGGATGTCCCGGGTTATCTGCGCCAAACGGCACGGAGAGGCACTGCATGTGCTGGTCCAGCCTGATACCGCCTTGCCAGCCCAAGGTAAAGGGGCGGGGGTGCATTGGGGCAGTGGACTTACGCAACATAAGGATGGCCTAAATCGGACGGCGTGGCAAGTAGGGAGTTTCAGAAGGTTGAAGAGGGCGGTATAATGCCCTCTTCCTGTATTGTTGGGTTGTTAATTGAGGCGTGAGCGGGGATTATTTTGTCATATGGATGATCACTTAAATGAGGCGGTAGGATAAAGGGGGTCGTACTGTATCGTAGCTGATGGGCGTGTGAGGATGCGAAGCGGAAGAACGGGAAGGGAGGCATCATGGGGAGACTGACACGCCGGAGCCTGCTGGGGGGCGTTGCCGGAGGGCTGCTGCTGCCTGCTGGCGGTACGGCTCTGGCAGCCCGGCATCATCAAGGGAGGAAGGCCGTGCAGGCTCCTGCCATTCTCCGCAATGCTCCCCCTCCCAAGCCCGTCATCATGCTGGACCCGGGGCATGGGGGGAAGGACCCCGGGGCCATCGGCGTATCCGGCACCTATGAGAAACATATTGCCGTGGCTGCGGCGACCGAGCTTCATGATCTGCTCATGGCTTCAGGCCGGTATGATGTGGTCATGAGCCGGAGGGATGACCGCTTCATTCCGCTGGCCGGACGGGTGGAGTTGGCCCATCAGCACAGGGCGGACCTGTTCATTTCCATGCATGCTGATGCGCTGCACCAGCCTGACGTGCGTGGTGCCAGTGTCTATACGCTGTCCGGCAGTGCATCCGACCGGCAGACCGCCATGCTGGCCGAGACGGAAAACAGCGCAGACCGTTTTGCCGGGCCGGACATGGGAGGCGTTCCGCCCGATGTGGAGGAAATTCTCAACAGTCTCGTGCATGAGGAAACACGGCGGGGGTCAGCCCATATGGCGGCCAGCGTGATCCGGTCCTTTCAGGATCATATCCAGCTCCTGCGTCATCCTTCCCGCCATGCGACCTTCAAGGTGCTGAAATCGGGAGACATTCCTTCCATTCTGGTCGAGATGGGTTTCATGTCCAATCATCTGGATGAGCAGGCTCTCCGCCGTGCAGCCCACAGAACGCAGATCACACAGGCGATGAAACAGGCCATAGATGGTTACTTCCAGCGGCAGAAAAGGGGAATGCTGTAGGGGCAGGTGCATTTCCCTCTTGCCTTCGCCCTGAAGGATCGTTACCGTTGCGCCGTAATGACATTTTCTCACGTCCTTCTTCTACGACTTATAAACCCCTGAACGCCATACCGGCGAGCAGGTGCTTTGCTGCGTTCAGGGGTTTTCCGCTTTTCCAGTCTTTCATTCGTAGAAGTAGAGTAGAACGTCGCCATGTCTTTTCAGCATCCTTCTTTCGGTCATATCGCTGACAACCGCATCATCATTTTTGATACGACCCTGCGTGATGGTGAGCAGTCCCCCGGTTTCTCCATGAATCTGGGCGAGAAGCTGCGCATGGCCCATGCCCTGGCCGCTCTGGGTGTTGATGTCATCGAGGCTGGTTTCCCCGCAGCTTCGGAGGGCGACTTTGAGAGCGTGAAGCAGATTGCCGACAATGTGGATGGCCCTGTCATCTGCGGTCTGGCACGCAGTGCCCCGAAGGATATTGAAGCTGCCGGGAAGGCCATCAAAGGCGCACGGCGTGGGCGTATCCACAACTTCATTTCCACCTCTCCGCTGCACATGAAGTACAAGCTGCGGATGGAGCCGGAGAAGGTGCTGGACCTGATCGCATTCGGCAATAAAGAGTCCCGCCGCTATACGGATGACGTGGAGTGGTCTGCTGAAGACGGGTCCCGTACGGACCCGGACTTCCTGTGCCGCTGTGTGGAAACGGCCATTGCCAACGGGGCAACGACCATCAATATTCCGGATACGGTCGGGTTTGCGACGCCGGATGAGATGGAGCGCATCTTCACCATGCTGCGGGAGCGTGTTCCGGGGGCGGATCAGGTCATTTTCTCCACCCACAATCACAATGATCTGGGGCTGGCCGTTGGCAACACGCTGGCCGCTGTCGAAGGCGGTGCCCGGCAGATTGAATGCACGATCAATGGCATTGGTGAACGTGCTGGCAATGCGGCTCTGGAAGAGCTCGTGATGGCCCTGCGGACCCGTCATGACCGCTATGGTATGGAGACGGGAATCGAGACCCCCCGCCTGCTGGGCATGTCCCGTCTGCTGGCCACGATCACGGGCTTTGATGTCCAGCCGAACAAGGCCATTGTGGGGCGGAATGCCTTCGCCCATGAGAGTGGCATCCATCAGGATGGCATCCTGAAGCACGCTGGCACCTATGAGATCATGACCCCGGAGAGCGTGGGCTGGACGAGCACCTCTCTGGTTCTGGGCAAGCATTCCGGCCGTGCGGCCTTCCGGGACAAGCTGAAGGCTCTGGGTTATGAAGACCTGATGGAAGAGACGGTCAATGCCGCCTTCCAGCGTTTCAAGGCTCTGGCAGATCATAAGAAGATCGTGTTTGACGATGACGTGCGGGCACTGGTTGATGATGAAAGTCGTGACCATGAACGTGTCCGTCTGATCTCCCTGGAGCTGAAGGGTGGCACGCAGCATGCTGCCCAGGTGGTGCTGGATGTCAAGGTGGATGGCGAGGCCCGCCATGTGTCTTCCACGGGGAATGGACCGGTGGATGCGGTTTTCCGGGCCATTGGAGAGGCGTTCCCGCATGAGGCGACGCTGGCCCTGTTCTCTGTGGCCAACGTGACGGAGGGAACGGATGCCCAGGCCCGCACGACGGTGCGCCTTCAGGAAGGCGGCCGTCTGGTGGATGGGCAGGGGAGCGATGCGGATACCGTCGTGTCAGCTGCACGGGCCTATATTCATGCGCTGAACAAGCTGCTGGTCAAACGCCTGCGCAGCGAGCCGGAAGAACTGTCCGCCTGAGCGTGAAAAAGGGGACCGGCATGGCCTGCTGTCATGCGCCATATGCCGGTCTCAGGCAGGCTCAGCAGGCTGGTCGGGACGTTACCCGCCATTAATTAGGTCTCGGTTTTCTGCGAAAAATATTCCCCCATAGGGGAATTATGGCCTTGCTGAACCGTCATGGGTCTTTATAATTTGTTGGGAATGCTGTGGATGGTGTTCTGACTATTTTCATGTCCCCGTGAGTGCGGGGTTACCGGCCAGGAGTTTTGAATGTTCTCTCGTCTGTTGGGGCTCATTTCCGCTGATATGGCGATCGATCTTGGCACTGCCAATACCCTTGTCTATGTCAAGGGTCGTGGTGTGGTGCTGAGTGAGCCTTCCGTCGTTGCTGTTACAGAAGTGCGCGGGCGCAGACAGGTTCTGGCAGTTGGTAACGAGGCCAAGCTCATGGTTGGCCGTACGCCGGGGAACATTCAGGCCATCCGTCCACTCCGTGATGGCGTGATCGCCGATTTCGAGAGTGCGGAGGAAATGATCAAGCATTTCATCCGCAAGGTGCATAACCGCCGGTCCTTTTTCAGCTCCCAGATCGTCATCTGCGTGCCGTCCGGCTCCACGGCCGTGGAGCGTCGTGCCATCCAGGAGAGTGCGGAAAGTGCCGGTGCCCGGAAGGTCTATCTGATCGAGGAACCGATGGCAGCGGCCATTGGTGCCGGTCTGGCCGTTACGGAGCCTTCCGGCAGCATGATCGTGGACATCGGTGGCGGGACGACCGAGGTTGCCGTGATTTCTCTGGGGGGCATCGTCTATGCCCGCTCCGTCCGTGTTGGCGGGGACCAGATGGACGAGGCCATCATGGCCTATATCCGGCGCAACTATAACCTCATGATCGGTGAAAGTTCTGCCGAGCGCATCAAGATTGATCTTGGAGCAGCCTCTTTTGATCCCGGCACGCAGGGTGAGGAGCGGACTATGCCGCTCAAGGGGCGTGACCTCCTCAATGGTGTTCCCCGCGAGATCACTGTCAGTGAGGCACAGATCGCCGAGGCTCTTCAGGAGCCGGTCGGCCATATCATTGATGCCGTGGCGACGGTTCTGGAGCATACGCCGCCGGAACTGGCCGCTGACATCGTGGAGAAGGGGATCGTCCTTTCCGGTGGTGGTGCCCTGCTGCGCCGTCTGGATGATGTTCTGCGTTACGCAACCGGCCTGCCCGTCTTCGTGGCCGAAAATGCCCTCTCCTGTGTTGCCGTGGGGACAGGGCGTACGCTGGAACAGATGCAGCAGCTTCGCAGTGTCCTGAGCAGCATGTACTGATCTTTTTGTCGTCAGGAAGGTTCCGGCTTTCCTGACAGTCAGGACTGGGGGAACGGAGTGGCCGTTTCATGATCTCCATTCATACACGTCAGCTTCTCGCCGGACTGGTCCTGCCGGTCATGGTTTTTCTGGCTGTGGGGGTCATGCTGGCAGGGCAGATATGGTCTGCTAAAGCCATACAGCTGCGGATGGCGGCTGCCAGGGAGATGGGGCCGGTCTATCAGGGTCTGCTTTTTCCGCAGCATCAGTTCTATAAATGGCAGCTGACCCTGCAGGGTGTCGGGGACCTTCTTGCCGAGAATTCCCGTCTGAGAAAAGAGAATCGTCAGCTTGCCTACTGGTATGGTGAGGCGCAGACGCTCCGGCAGGAAAATGCCCGTCTGAAGGCGGTCCTTCACTGGGGTGCAGAAGATACCAGAGATTATGTCAGCGGCTGGGTCGTGCGGGATGAGAGTGGTCCTTATCTGCGGGCCGTGCTGTTGCAGGTGGGTGACCATCAGGTGCAGCAGGGCAGTCTGGCGGTGGATGCCGTCGGGCTGGTCGGTCGGGTCAGTGAGGTTGGCCCGCATGTCGTGCGCGTGCTGCTCATCGAGGATGCCGCCAGCCGCATTCCTGTCACGCTACAGAACAGCGGTGGCGATGCCATGATGATTGGCGACAACACGCCCTATCCCCGTCTCATGTATTACAGCCAGAGTCTTCGTCCGGAAGAGGGCGAGCATATTGTCACGCGGGGACAGACCGGCCTGACGGGGGGGGTGTCGGTCGGGCATGTGCATTATCTGGCACCGGGGCAGCCTGTTGTCATACCGGATGCTGCGCTGGAACGTCTCGAACTGGTGCGTATTTTTGATGGTGACTTCATGCCGGAGGCCCCTCCCAGTGCGGGCCGGGTGAGGGAGAAACCACCGCTCCTGCCTGATCATCATGATGGTGAGGCTCCCTCCAACTGGCAGAATCTGCGCCGTTTCCTGCCATTTTCTTCTTTAAGGAATGGCTGATCCTCCCGGGTCTGTCTGAAATTTGCCATATTTCCGGCTTCCGGCTAAACAGCCCATTGCCATTGATGGTTTACAAGACATGCTAGTCGTTCCGTGGCTCCCATGGGATGGCTGACAGGCTAGAAACTGAATTCAGAGGCATGGTCTACCCCGTAAGGGGTTTGCTTTCTTGAGGAAAGGACATTATCCCGGAGGACAGACGGGTGGTAGAACAGCAACGGGTGTGGGGCATGGCATTACGGTTGGAACAGGGACGACTGGACCATGAGGCACTGGAAGGCATCCGGCAGCGTAAGCTGATGGTGCAGGTGCGGCGTAAGCTCTTGCCCTGTGTCGTCATGGTCATCCTGGCTTTCGTGCTGTCGGCTCCTTTCGGAATTCTGGGGCAGACAGAGCTTCAGACGGCCCTGACTCTGGGGACGGTCTGGTTCTGGGCACTGTACCGGCCCGCCTTCATGCCCCTGTTTGGCCTGTTCTGTGGCGGGCTGGTAATCGAGCTGTTCAGTGCCAATCCGCCGGGTGTTCTGCTCTTCTGGATGCTGGTTGCCTATGGTGTGGCTCACGGCTGCCGGGCCGGGCTGTCCCGCCGGGGATTCCTGCTTTCATGGACGCTCTACGGGCTGATCATTCTGGGAGAAGCTCTGACAGACTGGGTCCTGATGGTCATTCGTGTACGGGGTGCCCTGTCAGTCTATCCCATTGTGTTTCAGGAAGCTTTGGCTGTGGGGAGTTATCCTTTTCTGCACGTTCTTTATCTGTGGGGTCTCTCCATTATGGAAAAACATGACAGACTGTAATAGACTGATCCAGTCTACGACCGGGAAGTTTTGTGATTTCTTTGTTTTAATCCTTCTTTAAGTGTATATTGAGCGATGTTCTTTCGGCGTGGTGAAACTCGTCCGCCATTTCGGAAACGGAGTGGTCCAGCAGCTGACCTGTCTTTTTCAGAAGAACAGGCAGCCGGTGGAGGCATGTTCACACGTCGTGCCCTGCTACTTCTGGCTGCCCAGGCGGGCGTCATGGGGACACTGGCCCATCACCTTTACGAGATGCAGGTCGTTCATGGCGAGGAGCTGAAGGAGCAGGCCCGTCGCAACCGGACAAGCCGTCGTCAGATCGCTCCGGCCCGTGGTGAAATCTATGACCGCTGCGGTGTCCTTCTGGCCGGGAACAGGCCGAACTGGCGTGCGCTCGTCATGGTGGAGGAGACGACGGACCTTCAGGCCGTTGTGGACCGTTTTGCGGCCATCGTGCCGCTTGATGAGCGTGACCTCCTCCGCATCGAGCGTGACCGCAAGCATGTCCGCCGTTATGTTCCGCTGACCCTCAAGGAGTTTCTGACCTGGGATGATGTTGCCCGTCTGGGGCTGAATGCACCGACTCTGCCGGGTGTCCTGATTGATGTGGGAACGACCCGGGAATATCCTTTCAAGGAGCTTCTGGCGCATATCATCGGGTATGTGGCTCCTCCGAATGAAAAAGATGTTCAGCGGGATGGCATCATGGCCCTGCCGGGCATGAAGGTGGGGCGTGCCGGGATCGAGCAGACGCAGGAAATCCATCTGCGTGGGCAACCCGGCACGGTGGAAATGGAAGTGAATGCTTATGGCCGGGTCATGGGCGAGCTGGAGCGTGTGGAAGGGCAGCCGGGTGCCCGCCTTGAGCTGACGCTGGACACGACCTTGCAGAGTCGCATCCGGGACCGGATTGGCGAGCGTGTGGCCAGTGCCGTGGTGATGGACTGTCGCAATGGCGAAGTGATGGGGCTGGTCAGCACGCCGTCTTTCGATCCGACGCTGTTTGATGGTGGCATCAGCCGGACCCAGTGGAACAGCCTGATTACGGACCAGCGCACGCCTCTGGTGGACAGGGCGGTGTCCGGCCTTTATCCGCCGGGTTCCACCTTCAAGCCTGCCGTGGCCCTGGCGGCCCTGAAAGCGCATGCCATCACGCCGTCCGAGCGTTTTTCCTGTCCGGGCTATTATGACATGGGGGGCGTGCGCTTCCATTGCTGGAGCCGGTATGGGCATGGGGCGATCAACCTGCATCAGGCCCTGAAATATTCCTGTGACGTCTATTTTTATCAGGTGGCCCGGCGTTGTGGCATGGAGGCCATTCATGATGTCGCCATCACGCTCGGGCTGGATGGTCCGCTGCCTATAGAACTGCCCCATGGGCGAGCAGGTTCTGTGCCCACACCGGAGATGCGGCGGAAGCGTGGCCATCATTGGAATGGGGGTGACACGGTTAATGCCGGTATCGGGCAGGGACTGGTCCAGACGACCCCTCTGGCTCTGGCGACCTATGCGTCACGTTTGGCGACGGGGCGGCTGGTCCAGCCTCATCTTCTGCGCTCCGTGAGCGATCAGGCCATCGTGCCAGACCTGGCCCCGCTGCCTTTTGCCAAGGAGTTTCTTGTCGCTGCCCGGAGCGGCATGTTTGCCGTGGTGAACGAGCCGCAGGGTACGGCCCCGGCGGCCCGGCTGAACCTGCCCGGTGTCCAGATGGCAGGCAAGACTGGGTCGGCGCAGGTGCGGAATGTGCCACGTGCCCTGCGTGAAAGTGGGCACTTCAACTCCATGAATCTGCCGTGGCAGTATCGGCCCCATGCGCTGTTCATCTGTTTTGCGCCCTACGACAATCCCCGCTATGCGGTGTCCGTCGTGGTGGAACATGGTAATGCCGGTGCGACGGAAGCGGCCCCGCTGGCGGCGCAGATCATGACTGATGCGCTGGTCAGGGACCCGGCCAATCGTACGTCCCTTTCCAAAGGTGTGGTTGCACGGGCTGACGGGCTGGATGACTGAAAAGAAGGGGGTGCCATGTCGCTGAAGGACTTTACTGTCCCCCGTACGGCCCGCCGCCTGCTGCGGGCCGAGCCAAATCTGCGCATGTTCTCCCGGCTCTGGCAGATCAACTGGTTTTTCGTGCTGCTGATCTGCTGTCTGGCGGGTGTGGGCTATATTGCTCTCTATTCAGCCGGGGGGGGACGGGCGGAATCCTTTGCCCAGCCTCAGCTCATCCGTTTCTGTTTCGGTCTGCTCATGATGCTGGGCGTGGCTCTGGCCAGCCCACGGGTCCTGCGGCTGCTCTCCGTACCCATCTATGGCCTGTCCATCCTGCTCCTGGCACTGGTGCTGAAGATGGGGCACGTGGGCAAGGGGGCCGAACGCTGGATCAATCTGGGGGGCTTCCAGTTCCAGCCTTCCGAGTTCTCCAAGATTGCGCTGGTCCTCATGCTGTCGACATGGTTTTACCGCATCGGGCGGGAGCGCATGGGCAACCCGCTGCGGCTCATCATTCCGGCTCTGCTGACGCTTCTGCCGGTCGTGCTGGTGCTGAAGGAGCCTAACCTGGGGACAGCAACCATCGTCGGCGTGATTGGGGCCTCCCTGTTCTTTGCGGCAGGAATGCGCTGGTGGCAGATCATCATTCTGGTGTCGCCACTGCCGTTTCTGGGGCCGTTCATTTACAGCCACCTCCATGATTATCAGAAGGCCCGGATTGACACCTTCCTGCATCCTGAGCGTGACCCGCTGGGGGCGGGGTACAACATTCTTCAGTCTCGTATTGCCTTGGGTGCCGGGGGACGGTGGGGGCAGGGCTATCTGCACGGGACGCAGGGACAGCTGAGTTTTCTGCCGGAGAAGCAGACGGACTTCATTTTCACCATGATCGGGGAAGAATGGGGCTATGTGGGGGGAGCGGTCGTCATCGGGCTGCTGTTCCTGATCATGCTGAGCAGCATGCTGATTGCCCTCCGCTGCCGGAACCGTTTCGGGCGTCTGGTCGGGCTGGGCATTGCCATGGATTTCTTCCTTTATTGCGTGGTCAATCTGTCCATGGTCATGGGGGTCATTCCGGTGGGCGGGGTGCCGCTGCCGTTGATCTCATATGGGGGATCGGCCATGCTGACCATGATGTTCGGTTTTGGCCTGCTGCTGTCCAGCTGGGTGCATCGGGATGATCCGGACTACTGATCTATTGGAACGGTAAGGAAGAAGCCCCATCTGGGGAGGGTCAGGTGCGGGGTGTTCCGTAACCGGTTCTTGTGTCAGGTGTCTGTTTTTCTATGCATCAGTGGCTTCTTCCCTTGCTGGCTTTCACGACAGCGGCAGCGATTTTCACCATCACGCCGGGGCTGGACTCCGTCATGGTTTTGCGGACGGCAGCATCTGATGGGCGTCGGGCCGGTGTTGGGGCCATTTTCGGCATTGCTGCCGGGCTGAGCCTCTGGGGGCTGGCAGCCGCTTTCGGGCTGACGGCCCTGTTGGCAGCCTCTTCCACGGCATTTTTCGTCGTGAAATGTGTGGGTGCGGTCTATCTGGTCTGGATAGGCGTCAACCAGCTTCTGCGCCCCCGCATGGCCCTGACGGCTGAGGCAGGGCCGGAACAGGCCAGGCGGGTGGAGCATCGCAACGCCTTCTGGCCGGGGTTCCGTCGTGGGATGCTGACGGACCTGCTCAATCCCAAGGCCGGGATTTTCGTGATCACCTTTTTCCCGCAGTTCATTCCGCCAGATGCGAATGTGGTGGCGTTCACGCTGGTACAGGTGGTCATTCAGGTCCTGCTGACCTTCATATGGCTGGGGCTGCTGGTAGCCATGACAGTACCGCTGGCGCAGTTTTTCAACCGGCCTGTCGTGGTACGCCGTCTGGACCGTCTGACAGGGCTGGTCTTCATCGCTTTCGGGGCCAAAATCTTCCTGACAGACAGCCCCTCGCACTGAAGAGGGATATGGAAAAGGCCGGTGAGAGAATGCTCCCACCGGCCTTTTTTACAGTCCGCCTATGGCGTTGAAGATCAGCCTTCAATACGGCCAAAGTCTGCGATCAGCTGACCATTGCGGCTGAAGGCTGACAGCAGACGCAGGCGGTTGAGCCGCTGGTCTGCATCATCCGCATTGACAGTCACGGCCTCGAAGAAGCGGTCCATGATCGGGCGCAGGGCTGCAAGATGCTGCATGGCACTGGTGAAGTCATCATCCGCCAGACTGGCCGTGATCTTTGGTCCAGCCTTATTCAGGGCCGCATCCAGTTCACGCTCTTCATCCTGCACATAGAGGGCTGCCTCCGGGGCCTGATGATGTGGCCCGTCCTTTTTCTCTTCGATGCGCAGGATGTTCGTGGCACGGCGGTAGGCTGCCAGAAGATTCTGGCCGTCTTCCGTGTCCATCATGTCGGAGAGAGCTTCCACGCGGCTGAGCAGGCGCACCAGGTCGCCATCCAGATGATCGGTGAAGAGGCTTCTGTCCTCCTGTACCTGTGTGACGGCCAGTGTGGCATCCAGCACGTCATGACGGCGGCCTTCATTGCGGAGCTGCACCCGGAGCCTGTCGGTAAAGAAGGGTTCCAATTCATCAAGGGCAGAGTTTCTGCCGTCTTTCCCGGCGTAAGTTTCCGCCGCTCTGGAGAGCAGATTGCCGAGATCAAGGCGCAGGCCATTGTCCCGGATGGTACGGATCACACCAAGGGCGGCACGGCGCAGGCCATAAGGGTCACCAGAGCCGCTGGGTGTTTCGCCAATGGCAAAGAACCCGGCCAGCATGTCCAGCCGGTCTGCCAGAGCCACGGCAACGGAGACGGGCGCACTGGCCGTGCCGTCCTGCAATCCACGGGGCATGTAATGTTCTGCCACGGCCTGAGCGACCTCCGGGGCTTCGCCGTCATGTGCGGCGTAATACCCCCCCATCACACCCTGAAGTTCAGGGAATTCACCCACCATGCCGGTCGTCAGGTCCGCCTTGGCAAGCAGGCCTGCCCGTTCGGCGTGTTTCACCTGTGCGTCATCCAGCCCCATGGCCCTGGCGATGATGCCTGCCAGAGTGCTGATGCGCCGTGCCCGTTCTTCCTGTGTGCCTAATTTGGCGTGGAAGGTGACGAGTTTCAGCGCATCGACACGATTGGCCAGTTTCGTCTTGCGGTCGAGGTCCCAGAAATGGCGGGCATCGGCGAAGCGGGCACGCAGAACCCGTTCATTTCCGGCAATGCAGAGCGTGCCTCCATCGCTGAAAGTCTGGTTGGCCACGAAAGCGAAATAGGGGGCCGCCTTGCCGTCCTTGGTACGCAGGGCGAAGTACCGCTGATTGACCCGCATGGAGACCTGCATGACTTCCGGTGGAAGGTCCATGAAGGCATCGTCAATGCGGCCCAGCAGAGGCACGGGATATTCCACCAGCCCGCTGACTTCCTGAACCAGTCCTTCATCCTCGACCAGTGTCAGACCCTTTTCCTCGGCGAGTTTGTGGACACCCTGACGGATGAGGTCGGCCCGTTTTTCCTCGTTGATGACGACATGGCGGGTTTCAAGCTCACGCAGCCACTGTTCCGTGCTGGTGATGGTGAAGCTGCCGGGGGAGAGGGTGCGGTGTCCCTCAGTCACGTTGCCGCTTTTCAGCCCGTGGGCATCATCATCCTGACGGGCCAGGGAGAAGGGAACGGTCTGGCCATCCAGCAGGCAGGCAATGTGGTGCAGCGGGCGCACCCATGTGAACAGGGAGCCATTGCCCCAGCGCATGGCCTTGGGCCACGGGAATTTCCAGAGCAGGTCCGGCAGCTGTTCGGCAATCAGCTCGGCCGCCTTGACCGGTGGCAGGGTGCGGTTGAGAACCCAGAAGCCGTTTTCTTTCGTCAGCTCATCCGGGCTGACGCCATGCTTGCGGGAGAAACCGGCCAGAGCCTTTTCCGGGGCGTTCTCCCGTGGGCCACGCTCGGAGATGGTGCGGGTGGGGATGCTCTCATCCACTTCAAGGCTGGCGGCGATGTGACGGGCACCGTAGAAGCTACGGATATTGCGGGGTTTCAGGTCGGCGAGGGTCTGTTCCAGCAGGCGGGCAAGGTCCCCGGCGGCACGGGCCTGCATCCCGGAGGGGATTTCTTCGCAGAACAGGTCAAGCAGCAGTTCAGCCATGAGTGGTTTCCTCCTCGTCTCCAGCAAGCCATGCCTCGCAGGCGGCTTTGGCCAGCGTGCGCACACGCCCGATATAGGAGGCACGTTCTGAAACGGAAATGACACCCCGTGCATCCAGCAGATTGAACAGATGGGAGGCCTTCAGGCACTGGTCATAGGCAGGCTGGGCCACACCGGCCTCGGAGAGGCGGATGGATTCGGTTTCAGCAGCCCTGAACTGGGCAAGCAGCATGTCCGTGTCGGCCAGCTCGAAATTATGCCGTGAATAGTCCCGCTCCGCCCGGAGGAAGACATCCCCGTAGGTCAGGCCCCGGCCATTGAAGTCGAGGTCATAGACATTCTCGACGCCCTGCACATACATGGCCAGACGTTCCAGCCCGTAGGTCAGCTCGGTGGAGGGCACGACGGTGGGAATGCCGCCAACCTGCTGGAAGTAGGTGAACTGCGTGACTTCCATGCCATCACACCAGACTTCCCAGCCGAGGCCCCAGGCTCCGATCGTGGGGTTCTCCCAGTCATCTTCCACGAAGCGGATATCGTGCTTTTCAGGATCAATCCCGATGGCCCGGTAGCTTTCCAACAGAAGGTCCTGGCTTTCCTGCGGTGTGGGTTTGAGCAGCACCTGATACTGGTAGTAATGCTGGAGGCGGTTCGGGTTTTCCCCATAGCGGCCATCGGAAGGGCGGCGGCAGGGCTGGACATAGGCAGCGGCCCACGGCTTGTGGCCCAGCGCGCGCAGGGTCGTGTGAGGGGAGAGCGTGCCTGCTCCAAGCTCGGTATCGTAAGGCTGGAGAACGGCACAGCCTTTCTGTGACCAGAACTGGTGAAGGCGCAGGATCAGGTCCTGAAAGCAGGGGGGCCGGGATGTGGACAATTCACTAGGCTCCATTAACGTAAAGATGGCCGCCACATTACAGGATGACCAGCCTTATCACCAGCGGGCAGAGCTGGAGAGGGGAAGATAGAGTGGGTCTCATGTACGGAGAGTTCTTTAAAAAACTGTCACGATGGGGGCATTCTGCGGGTATCGGCCTGGTGAAGGGGGTCGGGGGCCTTGCGGGGTGCGTGGAGCTGTATCATATCTTGGGGGATCAGAGAGGCAGTATCATCCGTTGATGCACACGGCCGAGGCCGGACGGGAAGGCTGCCGAGCAGTTGTGAAGGACAGTACGCCCATGAATTCGGAAGAACGTGATCTCATAAGCCGCTTTGTTGCCCGTGTCGGTGGGGGCATAGGGCTGCCGAACGGTCAGGGGCCGTCTTCTCTGCCGCCTGTCGATCCGGAGGCGGATCGTTTCATTGCCGACAATTTCCAGCGTTTCCCGGAGGCCCGCTACCGCATCACACAACTGGCTGTTGTGCAGGAGGCCGCCCTGTCGCAGGCGCAGGCTCGCATCCGTGATCTTGAATTCCAGCTCCAGCAGGCCAGAGGGCAGATCGCCCAGCTCCAGCAGCAGGCCAGCCAGTCGGGGCAGCAGGGCAGTGGGCAGTCCGGCGGGTTCTTCTCCGGGCTGTTCGGCCGTGGTGCGGGGACTACCGAGCCACCGCCCCGTGGGGCGTCCCTGCCACCGGGCTGGGGGCCGGCCTCCGGTGCGGCTGCCCCTGAGATGGGGCGGAGTTATTCTCCCCCGCCGGGCTATCAGCCGGGCATGTTCGCGCGGTCCGGTTCCGGCTTTCTGGGGTCTGCCCTCTCCACGGCGGCGGGTGTTGCGGGTGGCATGATGGCGGCTCATGCTCTGGAAGGGCTGTTCTCCGGGGAGCATGAACATGCCCACGCAGAGGGCGGCGATGCCGGGATGGGTGATGGCTTTGGCAGCGAGACGACTATCATCAACAATTACGGTGACAATTACTCCGATCCTTTCGCCGGGAGCGGAATGAACGCTCCGGGTTTCTCACCGCAGGATTTTGGTCCGCAGCAGGAGGCTCCGGTCGATAATGGCGGCGACTTCAATGGGGATGCGGACCGGGATGATTTTTTCTGAGCCTGTCTGACAGGTGAGGTCAGGGGCCGGGCCGGTATGGCCCTGCTTGTCATTTATGGAACATCCCGGCCATGACGGCCCCGCATTCAGGGCGGGATGTGTTGCGCAGGGGCTGACGAGACAGGACACGCATTATGGACCACGCTCCCCAGCCCGTTCTCGGGCCTGATGTCAGTGAGACGGACTCTTCCATGCCGGATCAGACCCTGTATGACGTGGCGGCCGTGGAGGATGTGAAGGAAGGCGAGGTTCTTTCCATCATCCTCAAGGAGCGGCCCATTGCGTTGGTGTGTGTCGGCGGGGAGGTTCATGCCGTGGGGGGACGGTGCCCGCATAAGGGGGCACCGCTGCGGGGGCGTCTTCACTGTCGCAGCAAGGTGCATGGGGATGTGATTGTCTGTCCGTGGCACAAGGCCCTGTTCGGGGTGCGTGACGGAAAGGTGAAGGAACCTGTCGCTTTTGCGTCCCTGCCCGTCTATCCCGTCCGGCTTGTTGAAGGGCGGGTTCTTGTAGGGGTGAGTGCGACGAAGCCTGCTCCGGTCACCAGACGCATGGAGGACCAGTCCGTTCTGGTGCTGGGTGGTGGGGCGGCGGCGGCCAGTGCCATCTATACCCTGCGTGAAGAAGGCTTCGGCGGGAGCATTATCCTGATCGGGGATGAAAGTTCTCTCCCCTATGACCGTCCTTCACTCAGCAAGGGCATTTTCCTTGGAGGACCCGACAAGGTACAGCCCCCACTGCTGCTGAATGAGGGGTTTTTCGCCCATCATGAAATTACCCGCGTGCAGGGGACGGTAGCGTCTCTGGACTGTGAGACACGGCGGGTCCGTCTGGAAGATGGGCGGGATTACAGTGCAGATCATGTGCTGATCACGACAGGGGGCCGCCCCGTGAGGCCGGACCTTCCCGGTATTGGTCTCGAGGGGGTGATGACCCTTCATGATGTCCGTGATGCACGGGACATCTCGCAGAACATCACGGGGGAACAGGCCGTCATCCTGATCGGGGGCGGGCTGACCACGCTGGAGCTTGCATCCGCCCTGAGGCAGAAGGGAGCCGGAGTGACGGTCATTGCACCGGATCAGGTCATTCCGATGGAGGCCCAGTGGGGGCGGGAAGTGGGCCGTGTCCTGCTGCGCCTCCATACGGATAATGGTGTGGCTTTCATCACGGACAGTTCAGTGGTCGGCATTTACGGGACGGACAGGGTCGAGGGGGTGGAGCTGGCCGATGGCATGAAGCTGCCCTGCACCCATGTGCTTGTGGCCGTCGGGAACGAGCCATGCCGGGGATTTCTGCCAGATGACGTGGGAACGGAACCGGAAAGCGGGACCACAGGCATTGTCGTGGATGACAGTATGCAGGTCCTGCCGGGTATTCATGCCGCCGGGGATGTGGCCACGTTCCGTCATGAAGGCACGTTCTATCGTATAGAACACTGGCGGCAGGCTCAGATTGAGGGACGTGCCGCCGCCCGCAGCATTCTTGGTCTGCCTCGCCAGCCCATGCCCATGCCGTGGTACTGGACGCAGCAGTTCGGCAAGAAACTGGAATATATGGGCTGGGGTGAATCGTTTGACCGGGTGTTGATTGAGGGGGACCTGGGCGGGTTCGATTTCATGGCGGTCTATATGAAGGACCAGAAGGTGGTGGCCCTGGTTTCGGCTGGCCGCTCTTCAGCCATGGCCCGGGCTGCTGTTGATTTCGAGGGATTTGTTGAAAAAGAGGTCAGGACAGTCATTATCTAGGTGGAATGGATAGGGAGGAAGGCCTTCTTCTGGTCCTTCTCGGTTCGTCATTCGGGACGACATTTGAAAAAGGGCCTGCTTTTCAGGTGCATATTTGACAATGAAGAGACACAATTATTAAAAAGTGGTCATTTCGTTCTAAATACATGAAACTTTAAGTGAAAATTAAGTATTAATTCATTCGGCTTTAATTTATTAATCGTTTAAATCTTCTGATTTTTTATTTATTAAAAAATTTATTAATTACCATGAAGGTTATGTGATGATAATAAGCAGTCTGATCTATTCTGTTTCATCATGTATTGCGGCCTCATGTGTAATAATGCATTCATCCGGAAATCCGAGCCTATTTTTCATCAGGAATGGTGGCTGAATACAGCAAGCCGTCAGACATTTTCTTCCATAGACATAGAAATGGGCGGCAGGGTCGTGTCCCGCTTTCCGTTCGTGCGGAAAAAGGCCCTGGGGTCCTATGTCATCAAGATGCCGAAATATACCCGGACGCTGGGGCCGCATTTTTCCCTGCCCCAGTCCAAGACGTTCCGTTATGAGCAGAATATCCGGCATGTCGTGGACAGGACGATCGCCAGCCTCCCCAAGCATCATGGGGTCCATTTCTTTCTGGACCCGGAAAATGATTCGTCCTTTGCGTTCCGGCTGGCCGGTTTCAAGGTGTTTCAGGATTTCACATTCCGTATTCTCCCTGAAAAATCTCTGGAAACGGTCTGGCAGGACTGTGACCAGAAGACACGGAACCTGATCCGCACGGCCGACAAGAAACTGTCCGTCCGGCAGTCTGGTGATACGGAAGCATTTGTCACTCTGGCCAGACGGGAGCAGCCACACAGTCATCATGACTTTCCACTGCTGAAGGCCCTTTTTACGGAGGCTCACAGGCGGGATCAGGCCATCGCCCTGTATGCGTACGATCAGGATGAACTTGTTTCGGCTGCGCTGCTGATCTGGGATGACCGGACCTTGTATTACTGGCAGTCCGTCCGGTCGCACCGCTCCAGAATACCGGGCATGAACATGCTGCTGATCTGGAAAGCCATCGAATATGCCAAGGAGCGGAACCTGATTTTTGACTTTGACGGGTTCGGGTCCGTCCGCACGGCCAAGATGCTGGCCAGCTTCGGGCAGAAACCCGTCACCCGGTCAGAAATCAGGTTTGGTACGCCTTCCTATAATGTGAAGCGGTATGTCATTGATCTGGTCAAGCGTTACATGCTCCGGAAATACAGATGTTACGACTTGTACTGAGGCGCATACGGGCGACCGCCAGCAGGCCGGGGTGACTGATTAGGATTGGCTTTTCCCCCATGATTGGGGTAGGAAACGGCCTTATGAGAAGAGCTGCGTTCAGGGCGTGGCTGCCATTCCATGCAGTGAGCCGGAAGAGCAGGAAAAGCCTGTACAGGCCGGGCCATGAAGAGATTGACGAGGTTTGAATTCATGCATCAGTACCGTACCCATTTCTGCAACGCCTTGCGTGCTGATGATGCCGGCAGGACCGTACGGCTGTCCGGCTGGATTCACAGCAAGCGGGATCATGGCGGTCTGCTCTTCATCGACCTGCGGGACAGTCACGGCGTGACGCAGATTGTCATTCCTTCTGAGGGTGCCCTGCTGGAACAGGCCGAGCGTCTGCGTGTGGAGAGCGTCATCACCGTGACGGGTGAGGTCGTGGTGCGTGAGGAAGGCCAGCGCAATCCTTCCCTGCCAACGGGTGACGTGGAAGTGCGTGCCAGCGAGATTAATGTGCAGTCCCGTGCCGAGGTTCTGCCGTTTCAGGTGGCCGGGCACGAGAACTACCCTGAAGAGCTGCGCCTGAAATACCGTTACATCGACCTGCGCCGGGAGAAGATGCATCGCAATATCCTGCTCCGCAGCCAGGTCATCACCAGCCTGCGCCGCCGCATGGTCGAGCAGGGCTTCACGGAGTTCCAGACCCCCATCCTGACGGCGTCCTCTCCAGAAGGCGCACGGGACTTCCTCGTTCCGGCCCGTCTGCATCCGGGCAAGTTCTATGCCCTGCCGCAGGCTCCGCAGCAGTTCAAGCAGCTGGCGATGGTTGCCGGGTTCGACCGTTATTTCCAGATCGCTCCCTGCTTCCGTGATGAAGCTTCCCGTGCGGATCGCAGTCCCGGTGAGTTTTATCAGCTCGATTTTGAAATGTCCTTCGCCACGCAGGAAGACATCTTCGCCGTGCTGGAGCCGGTGCTGGCAGGCGTCTTCAATGAATTCACGCCGGAAGGCTGGAAGATCACGGACGGGGCCTTCCCCCGCATTCCGTACGCTGATGCGATGCGTGATTACGGGTCCGACAAGCCCGATCTCCGTAACCCGCTCATCATCAGGGATGTGACGGAGCAGTTCGCTGACTCCGGCTTTGGTCTGTTTGCCCGCATTGCAGCCTCTGGTGGCCGGGTGCGTGCCATTCCGGCTCCGGGTGCTGGCAGCCGTCCCCGTGCGTTCTTCGACAAGCTCAATAACTGGGCACGGGATCAGGGTGCCGGTGGTCTTGGCTACATCATCTTTGATGAGGAAGGCGGCAAGGGGCCGATCGCCAAGAATCTGGAAGCCGACCGTGTCGAGAAAATCCGTGAAATCTGCGGCCTGAAGGCTGGGGATGCGGTCTTCTTTGCAGCGGGCAAGGGTGATGAGGTCGTCAAGTTCTCCGGCGTGGTGCGGACGAAGGTGGCAACTGATCTGGAGCTGATCGAGCAGAATGCTTTCCGCTTCTGCTGGGTCGTGGACTTCCCGATGTATGAGCGCAATGAGGAAACGGGCGAGATCGACTTCTCTCACAATCCGTTCTCCATGCCGCAGGGCGGTCTGGAGGCCCTGAACACGCAGGACCCGCTGACCATCAAGGCCTATCAGTACGATATCGTCTGTAACGGTGTGGAACTGTCCTCCGGCGCCGTGCGTAACCATCTGCCGGACGTGATGCTGCGGGCCTTCGAGATCGCCGGTTATGGCCCGGATGTGGTGGAAGCCCGCTTTGGCGGGATGCTCAATGCGTTCCGCTATGGTGCCCCGCCGCATGGTGGTGCTGCGCCGGGTGTGGACCGTATTGTCATGCTGCTGGCTGATGAGCCGAACATCCGTGAGGTTATTCTCTTCCCGCTGAACCAGAGCGGTGAAGACCTGATGATGGAAGCCCCGGCCCCGGTCGAGCCTGCCCGTCTGAAGGAGCTGTCCCTCAAGCTGGACCTGCCCAAGCCGAAGCCTTCCGCCGGTGGCAGCAAGGCGCAGGAGAAGCAGGACTGATCCCGGTTTCCTGAACTGATGGCCTGATACAGACAGAAGGCCGGGGCGGACTGATCCGCTCCGGCCTTTTCTGTGCTTACGTCTTTACAGGGCAATTCCGACACTGACCCGGATGGTCCGCCCCTGTCCCCATGAGACACGGGTATTCGCTCCCGAGCTGGAAATGAAATAGGCCTTGTTGGCAATGTTGTCGGCATTGAGCTGCACGCTGGCAGTATGACCGTAAATCTTCCTGATCTTCCATGCGGCAAAGAGGTCCACCGTGGCATAGCCGGGCAGCCAGAAGCTGTTACGGGCATCACCGGGCCGCCGCCCGACATAGCGTGCCCCCGCACCGAAACGCAGACTGGACTGATGCCAGGGCAGATTGGTCTGATATGTCAGATACCCGCCGCCTGTATGACGGGCCACGTTGGTGAGCAGCTTCCCCTCCGTGGCGGGAATGTCCTTCATGGTGCGGGCGTAGGTGTAGGCGTAGTTGGTGATGATGTTCCAGTGGCGGGTGAGGCGGCCATTGATCTCGGCCTCCACGCCCTTGGACCCGGCCAGCCCGGAGAGACGCTGCTGCAGGGCACCGGTCGCAGTCTGTCCATCAGTCTGCTGGATATTTTTCTTGTGAATGTTGTACAGGGCGACATCCGCCGTCAGGAAGCCCTTCTGGTAGCGGGCACCAACCTCAAACTGCCGTCCGCTGGTGGGTTTGTATCCGCTGGTCAGCACCGAGCCGGGGGATATCTGGTTGGGGTTGTAGGACTGGGAATAATCCCAGAAGAATGAGACATGCCTGGCGGGCTGATAGACAACCCCGATGAAAGGGAGCGGCTTGGCATAGGAGGAATCCGTGGCTTTGACGAAAGGCTCTCCACCGCCATAGGAATAATGGAACCACTGGTACCGGACACTCGGTGAAATGGTGATGCCGTGGCCAATATGAATATTGTCTTTGAAGTAGAAGGACGCACTGTTGATGCGGGTATGATAGTAGCCGAGGCTTTTATCATCCACGCCTGTCATGGGAAGCAGGCCATAGACGGGGTCTGAGGGACGGAAGCTGCCATAGGTGCCACCGGTCAGGAAGCTTCCCTGCGTGATGCGCCGGTTTTCGTAATCGCCCCCTATGGCGATCTTGTGCGTCATGCCGAGCAGCCTGTGTTCGGAGATGATGTCCAGTGCCACATAGCTGTTTGCACGGGTCGTACCCGTATTGCTGCGGAAGCGGCGGCGCAGGATGCCCGTGGTCGGGTTATAGTCCCGCGGGTCTGCCTGCCGGTCGTGATATCTGTCTGCGTTCCAGCCACTGGTGAGGCGTATCCGGTCATGCTGTGTCAGCCGGTATTCTGCGGCTCCTGCCAGCAGATGGCGTGTGCCGTAATCAGCCGTCCAGTGTTCATCCAGCCGGTATCTGCGGCCACTGATGGGCTTGCCGTTATAGAAGAAGGCCCCCCGGTCCAGCACGTTGTGATAGTCCTCCCACTGGTAGGAGAGGTCCAGCTTTAACCGTTTGTGCTCGTAGCGCAGGCTTGGAGCCACGATCTTGTCCTTGTTCGCCCCGAAATTGCGCCAGTAATTTTCATTCTTGAAGTTTCCAATCAGGCGGAAGGTCAGCTCCTTGTTGGTTGTGAGAGGGCCGCCCACATCCAGCGTCCCGGACCCGCCGCCCAGTGAGGCCCATGAGCTATTGAAGGAAGCGGCCCAGTCCTTGCGGGGCTGTTTGGTGATGATGTTGATGACGCCACCCGGCTCCTGCATTCCGTAGAACAGCGAGGCAGGACCTTTCAGGACTTCGACCCGCTCGGTCGTGGCGGTGGTGAAGTTGCGGCCTATGGGCATACGCACGCCATCCCGCAGGATGGACCCGTCATCAGGTCCGCCGAAGCCCCGTTTCAGCAGGCTGTCCTGCGTCCCCCCAAAGCTGTTGCCGATCGTGATGCCGGGAACATATTTGGCAATGTCCTCCATGGTCTGGGGGTCCATGTCCTTGATCGTCTGATGGGTGACGACATTGGCCGTCTGGGTCTGCTGGAGGAAAGACACGCCCGTCTTGTCGCCAATGCTGCTTTCCTCGGCACCATAGCTGACATGGCCATTGCCATAGACATGGATGAATTCCTGCCTGGGCTTGTGAGGGGACGGCTTCTTTTTCTTCGCATTTCTGGCGTGTTTCCTGATGCTCTTCTGTTCGTTGGGAGCAGGTGAGGAAATGGCTGCCGTGGATGGGGCCGGGTCCGTTTCGGCCCAGCCGGGCGTGGAAGCACAGAGGGCAAGAGTGGAGCAGGTGAGCAGAGGACGGAGGGCTGTACGCATGGAACCTGTTTCTTGAGAGTAATTCTTAAAATCAATTTTAATATTAAAATCATTTTTAAAATCAAGCTATTTTCTCTCCATCCAATCTGGCGCAGTTTCAGGAATGGACGAGCAGGGAGCCTGGAACGGATGAATTTTGATGAGATCATGCCGGATTATGTGCCGGAAATTGCGCCCGATGTGCGCAGGGAGGTCATGGCCAGCCTGCATCGGATAGAGCAGGAGCATGAGGTCGAGATTCTGTTTGCCGTGGAGAGTGGCAGTCGTGCCTGGGGCTTCCCGTCACCGGACAGTGACTATGATGTCCGTTTCATTTATCGCCACAGGCTGGACTGGTACCTGTCTCTGAAGCCCGGCCGGGATGTGATCGAGCTGCCCATCTCCGATGATCTGGACGTGAATGGCTGGGATTTACGCAAGGTCTTGAATCTGCTGACAAAACCCAATCCAACCCTGCTGGAATGGCTGGTCAGCCCGGTGCGTTATCTGTGGCGGGAGGAGGCGGATGAGCTGGCCGCTTTCGCCCGACAGATTGAGGCCGGATTAAGCTGCCAGCTTCATTATCTGAATCTGGGGCGGAACAGTTGGAAGCGGGCCGTGAACGATGATGGCAGCACCCGGTACAAGCGGCTTTTCTATGCGCTCCGTCCTGCCGTGGCCTTACGCTGGATGCGTCTGCATGAGAGCGGTCAGCCGCCCATGAATTTTCAGGCTCTCTGTCAGGGCTGTGACCTTCCGACTGCCGTGCTGAAGCCCATCCGGGAGCTTCTGCATCTGAAATCCAGAAGCCGGGAGCAGCAGAGCGGTCCGTCCATTCCTGCCGTGAATGAGCTGATTGAAGCCGAGTTCGCTCATGCCGAGGCCATGACACTGCCGAAACCGGAACAGGCTGTGCATGAGTAGGCCGAAGCCCTGTTCCGGAAGATGGTGAAAGCGCAGTTCTAGGAAAGAGTGACCACCACCGGTACATGGTCGGATGGCTTCTCCCGGCCCCGTTCATCTCTGTCGATGATGAAACTGGTCAGGCGATCGGCGAGGCGGGGGGAGAGCAGGGCGTGGTCAATCCGCAGGCCGGAATTGCGCTGATAGGCTCCTGCCTGATAGTCCCAGAACGTGTAATGCCGCCCCGTAGGGTGCAGGCAGCGCAGCGCATCTGTCAGGCCGGACCAGAGAAGACGGCGGAACCCCGCACGGCTCTCCGGGCGGAGCAGTGCATCATCAGGAGACAGGGCCTTGGGGGCGTAATCCTCATCCGTCGGGCAGACATTGTAATCCCCGATGAAGGCGAAGGAGCGTTCTTCCTTCTGCAACTTCAGGGATCGCTGATGAAGGGCGTCAAGGAAGTTCAGTTTCTTGGCAAAACCGGCCTCGCCTCCTGAATTGCCATTGGGCAGGTAGAGATTGCCGATGGTGACGTCATCCAGCTCTGCCTCGATGTAGCGGGCTTCGTCACTTTCGAAACCTGGCAGATGATCGGTCGTGACGGTCAGCGGCACACGGCTGATGAGGGTCACACCGTTATAGGTCTTCTGCCCTGCCACGGCGACGTGAAATCCGGCTTCCTCAAAAAGCTTCGGGAATTTTTCCGTCTCGCATTTGATTTCCTGAAGGCACAGCAGGGTGCAGTCCGGGTTGCGGTCCAGCCAGTCTTTTACCAGATGGGCACGGGTGCGGATGGAGTTGATGTTCCAGCTGGCAAAGGTCAGGGGCATGGGGCGCAGGGTCTCCGGGAAGAAGGACAGATCAGGCGAGCGAGAAGCTGCTGCCACAGCCGCAGGATGAGGCGGCATTGGGGTTGTTGATGGTGAAATGGGCACCCATCAGCTTGTCGACAAAATCCAGCTCGGCCCCTTCCAGAAGGTCGAAACTTACCGTGTCGATGAACACGCGGGCACCGTCCTTCTCGATCAGATGGTCGTCATCCTGTTTCTCCCGTACCAGCTTGAACTGATACTGGAACCCGTTGCATCCCCCTGCAAGAACAGCCACACGCAGGGCCATGCCGTCCGGGTCGGACTGCTGGCTGATGATCTCTGCAATACGGGCAGCTGCCGCTGCTGAAATGTCAAAATCGGCCATGGAAAATTCGCTCCACATCATCATGAACGCTCACACCATTACGGCCGGAATGGTGGAGATGCTGTTGACACTACAAGGCTGGCCGCCAAGAATCAAAAGCTGAAAGGCTGTATGCTTCATGCGGCCCGCATGGATATGGGGACGGACGATGGAAATGGCCAGATACGCAGTACAGCTTCAGTCTGCCCGTGGGCGGCAGTTTGTGGAGGAAGAAAGCCGGACCCGCACGCCGTGGCAGCGGGACAGGGACCGGGTGCTGCATTCTGCGGGCTTCCGGCAGCTGCAGTACAAGACGCAGGTTTTCCTCAATCATGAGGGCGATTTCTTCCGGACACGCCTGACCCATTCTCTGGAAGTCGCCCAGATTTCCCGTTCCATCGCCCGTACGCTGGGCGTCAATGAAGACCTGACGGAAGTCATCGCTCTGGCGCATGATCTCGGCCATACACCTTTCGGCCATGCGGGTGAGGATGCCATGCAGGCCGCCATGAAGGACTGGGGCGGGTTTGACCACAACATCCAGTCCCTGCGGCAGGTCACGGAGATTGAAGCCCGCTATCACGGGTTCGATGGCCTCAACCTGACATGGGAAACGCTGGAAGGGCTGGCCAAGCATCACGGGCCTGTCCGGCGTCCTGCGCCGTGGCTGGCTGGTTTTGATGAACGCTATCCGATGGAGCTGTCCAGCCATGCTTCCGTGGAGGCCCAGATCGCCGCCATATGCGATGATGTGGCCTATCACGGGCATGATCTTGATGACGGCCTCCGTGCCGGTCTGCTTCATTTTGAGGATATTGAAGGCGTCCCCCTGCTGAAGGCCTGTCTGGATGAGGCCCGGTCTCTGGACTGGTCCGGTCATGGGACATTTGATCGGGACCAGCGCATCCGGCATGAAACCGTGCGCCGGGTCATCAACCGGCTGGTCAGTGACCTGATTGCGCAGAGCCGCCGCCTTCTGGATGAGCTGAACCCGCAGAGTGTCGATGACGTGCGCCGTGCGGGCCGTGCCGTCGTGGAGTTCTCTCCCGAAATGGCGGAGCGGAACATGGAAATCCGGAAATTCCTTCATGCCCGGATGTACCGCCACTGGCGTGTGCGGCGGATGACCCGCAAGGCCCGTATCGCCCTGGCCGAGATATGCACCATCCTGGGAAATGAGCCGGAGCTCCTGCCCACCCCCTGGCAGGAAATGGCACTGGAGCGGCGGCGTGCAGGCAACGAGGAGGCAGCCCGCCGTGTCGTGGCTGACTATATCGCCGGAATGACGGACCGGTTTGCCATGGAAGAGCATCGCCGGCTGATGGACCTGTCCATTCTGGGGTAACCCGGCCGGAACACGGTTCTTCCCTGAAGGGTGAGTGGCGGCTGGCCTGTTTCAAAAAGAGGCGGCGGCTTTTATAGTGGGGCACAGCAAGGATGACAGGCACCCTGAGAGCCTGTCATGTATCGGATCATGGCCCGGTGGGCCTTCTGACAGGTTTGAAGAGAAAGTTACAGAATATGGCAGGCATTGCCCCGACAGCATCATCCCCGGATTGTCTTTTCGCCGTCATGCGGGAGAAGGTGGTGACAGCCCTCAGGGCTGTTCTGCCGGACCTGCCTGATGATGTTGCCGCCCGTGTGGAAGTCACGCCCCCCCGTGATGCGGCTCATGGGGACATGGCCACCAATGCGGCCCTTCTGGCTGCCAAACCTGCAAAGCGCAAGCCGTTCGAGATCGCCAGGGAGCTGGTTGCAGAACTGGCTGCCCTGCCGGAAATCGCCCATGTGGAAATGGCTGGCCCGGGCTTCGTGAACATGACGCTGAAGCCGGAACTGTTCCACGATGTTGCAAAGGCCGTGCTGAAGCGTGGTGCTGCCTATGGGCGTTCCACTCTCGGGGCGGGGCGGCGTGCCAATGTGGAATATGTGTCCGCCAACCCGACCGGTCCGATGCATGTCGGTCACTGTCGTGGTGCCGTTGTGGGGGATGCGCTGGCGAACCTGCTGGAGGCCGCAGGCTTTGAGGTGATACGGGAATATTACGTCAATGATGCCGGGGCACAGGTCATTGCCCTGACATGGGCGGCGTACTGGCGTTACCTTCAGGCCATCGGCACGGACATTCCGGCTGAAGAATTCGGAGAGCTGGCACCGAGCGGCCTGCAATATCAGGGTGAGTATCTCATCGCTGTCGGGCAGGCACTGGCCGAAAAGCATGGCCGCTCCCTTGCCTCTGCCGAGGGTGGCGTGGCCCCGGCAGAGACATGGTTCGAGACGGTCCGTGCGGAAGCTCTTGAGCACATGATGGGCATGATCCGTGATGACCTTGCCGCACTGGGCATTCATCATGAGATTTTCAGCAGTGAAGCCGAGGTGCTGAAAAGCGGTGAGGTGGATGCCGCCATTGCCAGCCTCGAGAAGCGTGGCCTGCTCTATGAAGGCGTGCTGGAATCGCCCAAGGGCAAGAAGCTGGAAGACTGGGAAGCCCGCCCGCAGACGCTGTTCCGTTCCACAGAGTTCGGGGACGATCAGGACCGTGCCCTGCGGAAGTCAGATGGCTCCAACACCTATTTCGCCAATGATGTCGGCTATCATGCCCGCAAGGCGTCCCGGTCCGATCTGCTGATTGACGTTCTGGGGGCAGATCATGGCGGGTATGTCTCCCGCATGAGGGCTGCCGTTGCGGCCCTGACGGAGGGCAGGACGGATTTTGAAGTCGTCATGTGCCAGATCGTCCGTGTGGTGAAGGATGGTGAGCCGGTGCGCATGTCCAAACGGGCTGGAACCTTCGTCACGCTGCGGGACCTGATTGATGAGGTCGGTCGTGATGCCGTGCGCTTCACCATGCTGACCCGCAAGGCCGATGCCCAGATGGAGTTCGACCTGAACGCCGTCGTGGCGCAGACCCGGGACAACCCGGTTTTCTATGTCAATTATGCTCATGCACGCTGCCGGTCCGTCCTGCGGCTGGGGGAAGAGACCTATGGTGCCGCCGTCGTGACGGAAGAGGCTCTTGCCGGGCAGGACCTCTCCATTCTGACGGCAGATGAGGAACTGGCCGTTCTGCGCCGCATTGCCAGTCTGCCACGGCAGATCGAGGCGGCGGCCCTTGCCCGGGAGCCGCACCGCATCGCCACATACTGCATCGATCTGGCCTCCGACTTCCATGCGCTCTGGAACCGGGGACGGGAGGAAACCAGTCTGCGCTTCATCCAGGATGATGCGCCGGAGGCCAGCAGGGCACGGCTTGCCCTCGTGGCAGCCATTGCCTCAACATTGCGGACCGGCCTGGGCATTCTGGGTGTCGAGGCCGTAGAGGAGCTGCGCTGAGCCATGTCCACGCCGGACGATTACCGTAACAGCAACGTATCACCGCCCCATCTCGGGGAACGGCTGGGGGGAGAAGGCCGCAGACCCCTTGGCCGGATGGCCGCCCGGGAGAGTCACGGATACGCCGCAAGGCCGGGTTTTCTGGCCTCGTTCATGGGGTCGCAGTCCGGCACACGGGGGCTGATGCTGCTTGGCGTGGCGGGGGCTGCTCTCCTGCTCGTGGTCGGTGGGGTATGGAGCTGGGTGGTGACGCATCATCCGGCGGGTGTGCCTGTCATCGGGCCACCGCCTTACCCCGTGAAGGATCGTCCGGAAGACCCGGGCGGCATGATGGTCATGGGGGATGACACGACTAAAAGTGATGTGACGGGAAAAGGGGCCGTGCATCTGGCTCCCCCGCCGGAACAGCCGGATGCGGGGCTTCTGGCCCGTCGCATGGAGCAGCAGCATGGTGCTGAAGCGGGATCATCCGCTGGAGAGGGCCAGAAAGCCGCGTCTCCTGCGGCCGCCCCGGCAGGCACGCCGTCTGTCGAAAGCAGTCCGGCCTCTGAGCAGAAGGCTTCTCCTGACACGGGGGGCGTGACGGAGGGAGCGACCGTTTCGAAGGAGAAGGATGGTGCTGTGGAAGCTGAACCTCTTCCACCCGTGCAGAAGCAGGAAGAGCCGAAAACCCCGACGGAATCCAGTGAGGCTGAGAAAGCGCCTGAGGCATCTGGCGGGCATAAGCTGGTTGCGGCTTCTCCATTGGTCGATATGGATGAGGAAGAGGCAAAGTCCTATACTCGGACCCTGCCGCCACCGACAGCTCTACCTGCTCCACTCGAAATGACTCGGAAGAAGAGCAGTGAATCCGGTTCGGCGGGGCGTTATGAGGTGCAGCTCGCTGCCCTGCCGAATGAAGAACTGGCCCGCCAGGAATGGAGCCGCCTGCGGCACAGGCTGCCTGACCTTCTGGGGGCTTACGAGCCGGTCTATCAGAAGGTGGAACGGGACGGGAAGGTCTTTGTCCGGCTGCGTGTTGGCAGTTTTGCGGACAGAGCCGCTGCCCGTCAGCTCTGTGTTCGGCTTCATGCCCAGGCACAGGCCTGCGCCGTAGCAGCAAATTGAAAGCGGATGATGTCAGCCCGTGAATGACGCATTGCATCTTGTGCTGGAAGGGTTTGAAGGTCCGTTGGACTTTTTGCTGGACCTTGCACGGTCCCAGAAGGTGGACCTCCGCCAGATATCCATTCTTCAGCTGAGCGAGCAGTATCTGGAGGTTGTGGAACGTGCCCGGCAGGGGGCGGAGGTCCTCCGGCTGGAGATCGCAGCGGACTGGCTGGTCATGGCGGCCTGGCTGGCCTGGCTGAAATCCCGCCTTCTTCTGCCCTCGGCCGAACAGGATGACGAGGCGGGGGATGCAGCCGACCAGCTGCATGAGCGGCTGATCGACCTTGAGAGCATGCATCGGGCGGCAGCCTGGCTGGAGGAGCAGCCCCGGCTGGGGCGGGATGTCTTTGCCCGTCCCGAACCGGAGAATCATACACGTATCGAGATGGCGCCCCTGAAGGGGGATGTTTCGGCTCTGGTGCTGGCCTATCTGGCGGCGAGGCGGCGGGAAGGGCGCAGGCGGACCTATTCGCCCCGTGTGACACGTTACTGGAGTGCCCAGCAGGCCCGTGCGGCTCTGGCCCGGCTGCTGGGGAGCCGGCGTGTGGCGGGCTGGCAGTCCCTCAGGGCCGTCCTGCCGGAACTGATGGAAGGTGGCGTGCTGGAGAGGCGTGCGGCTCTGGCGGGTGCCCTGATGGCCGGTCTGGAAATGGCCCGTGGCGGGCAGCTTGAGTTGCGGCAGGAAAGAGTATTTGGAGACATTGAATGGCGGGAAAGGGAAGAAACCGGGCATGAGTGAGACAGGACCAGCCTTTCAGGAACTTCCGCCAGACATGGAAGGGCAGGATGAATCCGCCAGGGCCGTCAGCCTTGTGGAGGCCCTGCTGTTTGCCAGTGCCGGCCCGGTAACGGCCAGCAGCATCGTGGGGCTGCTGCGGGAGCAGGGGCTGGAAAGACAGGCCGAGAATCCCGGTGCGGTGCTGGATGGTCTGGCCCGGCGGTATGAGGGCCATGCGGTGGAGCTTCAGGCCATTTCGGGCGGCTGGCAGCTGCGGACAAGGGCCATGTTCGGCCCGGCCCTGGCACGGGTGATCGAACGGCCCCGGCGGCTGAGCCAGGGGACGCTGGAGGCTCTGGCCATTGTTGCCTATCACCAGCCCTGCACCCGTGTGGAGATCGAGACGATCCGTGGTGTCCGGCTGGGGCAGAGCATCCTGGATACGTTGCTGGAGGAAGGGCTGATTACTCCAAAAGGGCGCAAGGAGGTACCGGGCCGTCCTGTACTCTGGGGCACGACCCCGCAGTTCCTACGGCTCTTCGGGCTGGAAAGCCTTGGAGACCTGCCCCGTCGGGAGGAATTGCTTTTTGAGTCTTCTTCCGATGAAGAGGTAACTGGGCTAGAAGACACCATACAGCCTTCATGAGGGGAGATGCCCGCCAATGTTTGACCTGAGCTGGACAGAAATTGCCCTTCTGGTGATCGTTGCTCTTGTCTGCATCGGCCCCAAGGACCTGCCCGTGGCCATGCGGACCCTCTCGAAGGCCATAAAGGCCATCCGCCGAATGGGGGCGGAATTCCAGCAGCATATTGATGAGATGGTTAAGGAGGCGGACCTCAGTGAGGCGAGGGACCAGCTGCGGGAAATCAGGCAGTTTAGCCCACGGGAACAGCTCCGCAAGGCAATCGATCCTGACCGTTCGCTGGACAGGCAGATGGATTTTGGCGGGCCGGACGGTCTTCCCGCAACGCCGGCACCTCCACCGCCTCCCCCCCCGCCGGGCAGTGAGGAGCTGGAGAGCCGCCGTACCCATGCCCAGCCCTACAATGCCCGGATGCAGGCACAGGCCGAAGCACTGGAGCGTGCTCCGGCCATACTGCCCCCCACGACGGCCCTGAGGCTGATGGAGGAATCCCGTTACTGGCATCGTCCGGCTTGCCTTCCGCCGGAGATTGCCCTGCATAATGGTCGGCGGATGGCCATTCTGACGGAAACCCGGCCCTCCGAGGGCGTGAAAGGAGAACCGCAGCATGGCCCAGCCTGAGACATCCAGCGAGACGGTACGGACGACGGAGCAGCAGGAGTCCCCTCCCCATCAGGCGGCGGAAGGCGACACGGCCCAGACGCAGGGGCGGCACGTTGCGGGTGACACGCCCATGCCACTGCTCGACCATCTGATCGAGCTGCGGCGGCGGCTCATCTGGTCTCTGGCCACGTTCGTGGTGGCCTTTCTCCTCTGCTACCATTTTTCCGGTGAGATATACCGCTTTCTGGCGGCCCCGCTGGCAAGCATCATGCGGCAGAAGGGCGAGCAGCCTCACCTGATCTATACGGCCCTGTATGAGGCTTTCTTCACCTATGTGCGGGTGGCCGTGTTCGGGGCGTTCTTTCTGTCCTTTCCCATGATGGCCATTCAGGCGTGGATATTCATTGCGCCGGGTCTGTACAGGAATGAAAAGAAGGCCTTTGCGCCGTTCCTGATCGCCACGCCGCTGCTCTTTCTGGCCGGGGCGGCACTGGCCTATTATCTGGTCTTTCCTTTTGCGTGGAAGTTCTTCCTGTCCTTCCAGCAGATGGGGGGTGAGAACCAGATGGGCATTGAACTTCAGGCCCGTGTTTCGGAATATCTGAATCTCGTCACCAAGATGATCATGGCCTTTGGCATCTGCTTCGAGCTGCCCGTGGTGCTGACCCTTCTGGTGCGGGCCGGGCTGGTGGGTACGGCCCTGCTGCGGCGCATACGCCGTTATGCCTATGTCGGAGCTTTTGCCATTGCGGCGGTCATTGCGCCGCCGGATGCCATCACCATGCTGGGGCTGGCCATTCCGCTGATCGGGCTGTACGAGATTTCCATTCTTGCCGCCCGCATGGTGGAGCCGAAACCCATTACGGCAGATGATGACGGGACCCTGCCTGACCAGCGGGACGCTGCCTGAGGCGGACATTCCCCGACAGGCGAAACTGGTATAGACAGACCTCAACAGTTCCAGAAACCAGGCGGAGTATACTGACCCATGCATGACCTCAAAGCCCTACGTGCAGATCCTGCCGCTTTTGATGCTGCACTGGCCCGCCGTGGCCTGCCTGCCGTGGCGGAATCCCTCGTGAAAGAGGATGAGCAGCGTCGTGCCGCCCTGGCCGAATTGCAGGAGGCACAGGCGCGGCGGAAAGGGCTGGCAAAGGAGATCGGTCAGGCCAAGCGCAATGGGGAGGATACGACGGAGATTGAGGCCCGTGGGGTCGCCCTGCGTGACCGGATCGCCACGCTGGAAGCCCGTGCCAACGAGATTCAGAAGCGCATTGATGATGTCCTCCAGCGTCTACCGAACCAGCTGGATGCTAGCGTGCCGGATGGCAGGGATGAAAACGACAATGTGGTCGTGCATCAGCGTGGTGAGGTGCCGTCCTTTCCTTTCGAGGCGAAGCAGCATTTCGAGCTGGGAGAAGCTCTGGGGCTGATGGATTTTGCAGCGGCGGGCAAAATTGCCGGGTCCCGCTTCGTGATGCTGCGGGGCGTTCTGGCCCGGCTGGAACGGGCACTGGGGCAGTTCATGCTGGATACCCATACGGGTGAGTTCGGCTATGAGGAAGTGACGGTTCCTCTGCTGGTCAATGATGCATCCATGTATGGCACGGACAAGCTGCCAAAATTCGCTGAGGATTCCTTCCATACGGATGATGACCGCTGGCTCATCCCGACTGGTGAAGTGCCGCTGACAGCCTCCGTCATGGGTGACATCCTGCCTGCTGAAAGCCTGCCCCGGCGCATGACGACACTCTCCACTTGTTTCCGCTCCGAGGCCGGGTCTGCCGGACGGGACGTGCGGGGGATGCTGCGCCAGCATCAGTTCACCAAATGCGAGCTTGTCTCCGTTGTGGCTCCGGAAGAGAGTGAGGCCGAGCATGAGCGCATGACCCGTGCGGCGGAAACGGTGCTGGAGCGGCTGGGCCTGCCCTTCCGCCGGGTGCTGCTCTGTGCTGGTGATACGGGCTTCGGTGCCGCAAAAACGTATGATCTGGAAGCCTGGCTGCCGGGGCAGAAGGCATGGCGTGAAGTGTCTTCCTGCTCCAATACACGGGATTTCCAGGCCCGCCGCATGAATGCCCGGATGCGCCGGGAGAAGACGACCGTTTTCGTGCACACGCTGAACGGGTCCGGCCTTGCCGTGGGACGGGTGATGATTGCCCTGATGGAAATGTATCAGCAGGAGGATGGCAGCATCATCGTACCGGACGTCTTACGTCCTTACATGGGAGGCCTGACTGTTATTTTGATTTGAATAGTATTCTTTGTAAAGTTCGGCATCGCTGTTAACGAGGAGGAAAGCATTCCATAGATTCTTGCTGGTCATTACCTATCACGTGTGATAGACTGTTTGGCAGCTATATATGCGTAGAAGTATGAGAGTTTTGGCCTGCGCTACTTTTTCGGGATAAATCATGATGTTGCTACGTTCTCTGGGGTGTCTGTTTGCTGTTAGCATGCTGGTTTTATCCTCTTGTTCGTCTTCTGTTGGGCCGCATAACATGAGGCGGGACCGGCTGGATTACGAAAAAGAGATGAGTCGGCAGCAGAATCAGGAGATGCTTTTCAACATCGTGCAGCTCCGGTACTCGTTGTCACCGACGTTGATTGAGCCGACACAGATTATTTCGGCCTATACGGCAGAGACCAGTTCCAGTGCCAACATTAGTGGTACGCCTTGGATCCAAGGAGCAGGTGGTACGGTAGGTGGTTCGCTGGGTTACTCCTATAGTGACAGCCCTACGGTGACATATCAGCCCGTGTCCGGCATGCAGTTTTCCGTTAATATTTTGCGTCCTATTTCTCCGCAGACGCTTCTGCCGTTGATCTCTAGCGGTTTGCCGATTGATACGCTATTGCAGATGACGATGCAGTCCATTGGTCCGGCCAGTAATACGACCAGTACGATTGCAGGGACAGAAGGCAAGGAAGCTTCCATCCGTTTCACCTATTTACTCCGTGCGCTGCGTAAACTGCAGGCGGGTAATGCGCTGAGTATCCGCAGTATTGCACCAACGGCAGCCACCAAGACACAGCCGGCCCAGCCGGAACGGACTTTTATTCTGTTGCCACACAGCAGTGCGCCTGAGATTGTTGAGCTTCAGGGGCAGGTGCGGCAAGCTCTGCAGCTTCCTCCTGGATGTGACCAAGCCGAGGTTATTTATGGTCGGACAGCGGATCATCCGGGTCAGGTGGCGATGGTGACACGCTCCATGCTGGCGATCTGGGAAGATGTTGCCAGCACGATGGAAGTGCCAAAGAAAATGGTAGATAAAGGCATCACCGCTCCCTCTGTGGTGCGTGGGCCAAATGAGCCTCAGCCTGCCATCATTATTCATTGTAGTCCGGCGAGGCCTAGCAATGAGCAGGCTTATACGTCTGTTGAGTATGAAGGTTCATGGTACTGGATTTCTAAGGATGATTTAGCCAGCAAGTTGGCATTTTCTATGCTCCAGTTTATTCATGCCATTGCCGAGACGGCATCGGCCAAGGGAGCCATGGTTACCATTCCAAGCCGCTGAGGCTGATAAACGGACCTGAAATGGGGCGGGCGTGCCATCATATGGTACGCCCTTTTTTTGTAGTGGTTCAGTCTTTCTTGCGTCTGTTGTGGGGCTTTTTCTTGCTGAAGCCACCAGCCTTTCTGCCGTGCGGTATCTTCTTATGATAGCTGTGGTCTTCTGGCGGTCTGGAAGGACCGGTCCGGCTGCTCTGATGGCGGCGAGAGGATTCACGCATACGGCTCTGGGTACGGAGGACCTGCTCGATCCATTCATCCAGAATGGTAGCGTTCCGCTCGGCAACGACGAGTTCCGGATAATGTTTCGGGAAGCGCATGGCCAGCCACCGCCATGTGACAAGGCGGCGATGGCGTTTCTCGGCCCGCTCCAGCTCTTCACGTCCGGCAGTGGCAGCAGCAGGAAGGCGGCCCGTGCCGGGGGGGAAGATGCGCTGCCCACGGGCATGGAAGGCGGCCCATTCCACAAGACGGGGAATCCCGTTGTCCCGTGTGTTGATCGGGCACATGGCGTAGGTCCAGCGGGTCGAGAGGTCCAGCCCGTCCACACCTTCCAGTGCAGCGGCGATCTCCAGAGCCTGTTCCATGTCGGCCAGACGGTAATTGGGGTCATCCGGGCGGAGGACGGCCCGCTTGATGCGGGTCAGCACGCCGTAAAGGCTGTCTGATTCCATTTCCTGCGCCACGGCCTGTACGATGTCGGCATCAGGCTGGACGAGGGGGCGGAGTTCCAGCGTGGGTTCCGGCGGGGCATCCAGCATCTGACGGATGAAGCTGGGGCGGCCTGCGCCTTCCAGCACGCAGACCAGCCCTTCTTCATGTTTGCCGAAGCGGCCCGCACGCCCGCCGATCTGTTTGACTTCCTGCGAGACAAGATTGCGTGTCTGCCGTCCGTCATATTTGCGCAGTGTGCTGAACACCACCCTGCGGATGGAGAGGTTGAGGCCCATGCCGATGGCATCGGTGGCGATGAGAATGTCGGCATCCCCCCTGTTGAAGCGGGCGGCCTCGGCCCGGCGGACTTCCGGGCTGAGGGCACCATAGATGACGGCAACACGGCGGTTATGGGCCATCAGCTCGGCCCGGAGGTCCAGCACATCCCGGCGGGAGAAGGCGATGAGGGCATCACCGGCCCGCAGGTCCGTCAGGGCCAGTGTTCCGGCAGGGCGGAGGGGGCTTTTGCGCTCCAGATGGATTTCATCCACCGGGTCGTTGCAGAGTTCGGCGATGCGTCTGACGAGCGGAATGCAGTCCGCTGCGCCGAGGATGAAGACATGCCGTGCCGGAACGCCCATGATGGCGGCTGTCCATGCCGCACCCCGGTCCGGGTCGCTGAGCATCTGGGCCTCATCAATGATGGCCACGTCAACAGGATTGCTGAAAGGGCACATTTCCACCGTGGCGGCAAGATGGCGGGCCGTGGGGTCGATGATGCGTTCTTCCCCGGTCGTCAGGGAGGCCGGAACACCCCGGCTGAGCATGGCATCCCGGAATTCATGGGCCAGCAGCCGCAGCGGGGCGAGGGCCAGCCCGCTTTCAGCCTGGGCGAGGGCTTCCAGTGCCGTGTGGGACTTGCCGGAATTGGTCGGGCCGGTCACGAGCGTGATGCGGCGTTTCAGGGCACGGGCGGTGCGGAAATGGGCGGCAAAGCGGTCCAGTGCGGCCACCCGGGCGATGGCGGCATTGCCTCTGCGGGCTTCCGGACTGTCATCGTAGCTTTCATCACCTTTCTGACCCGTACCACGCCGCCAGCCATTGAGCAGGGGGCGGCATTTTTTCAGCTCTGCGGGGTCGAAATGGAAAATTTCCAGCCCGTCCGGCTGCATGTCCCGTTTGGCCACGGGGATGCGGTTTTCACCAATCCAGCGCAGGGCTTCCCGGCGGGAACAGTGCAGCAGGGCCGGGACCTTCTCGAAGCTGACAAGGGTGGCTTCCCAGTCTTTTATCTTCTGAAGCTCCCGTGCCCGGCGGGCTTCGGCTTTGGCCCGGATGTCCTCCTGCTCCCGTGCCCGGCGTTCTTCCTCAAGGATCATTTCATCCTCGAAGCCAAGGTCCACGCCGCCAAAGGCACGGGCGATGCTGTGGGAGAGCCGTTCAATCTGCGTGCCGGAGAGGAAGGTGCCGGTATCGGCGAGGTCCGCCCGCATGTCGTCCAGCACACGCAGGGGGGTGTCCGCCATGTCCCGCCAGCGTTCTTCCAGCACGCTTTCCAGCACGGCACTCTGGCCGTCTTCATCAATCAGCGGGTCGCTGATGCGTTCGGCGGCCAGAAGGACATCTGCCTTGCGGACCCAGACATCACCATTGCGGTGGGCACGGTTCATCATGCCGTTGGCCCAGCTGCGGCGGCGGACCTGACAGAGCGCATGAAGCAGTTCGGCCTCGTTGATCTCCGTCTTGTCGGCTCCCAGCCGGCGGGCGACCTGCCGCAGCAGGGCGGCACGCTCCCGTGGGGTGATGGCCAGATGCGCCCCGAAAGCGGCTTCGGCCTGCTCGAGGGCACGTTCTGCCGGGGAGGCCGGGGTGATGGAGGAAGGGTCGTGGGGCTGGGAACGGTCCGTCATGCTGGTGTTTTCAGGAGCGCAGGGCAGGGAAGTCAAGAGAAAAGGGGTGAGGACGTCCCGTTTCTGGTGACAATCAGGTAAAAGAAAGGCATGTTGTCGGTCATGCCGGTTGGCTCCCCGGTTTACGGGTGATGCTGGACCCTGTTGACTGAACATGTTGTGACTTTTGTATTTCTGGAGATGAAGACGGATCATGAGCACGCCTTACCCCGCTGAATCCGCCCCCACGCCCGTGATTGATGAGCCGCTGACCGGCCTTGTCCCGTTTGAAGGTCATGAGGGCCAGTACCGTCTCGCCGGGCCGACAAAGGAATATAGCCATCTTTATCCGGCCACGGTCCAGCAGGTCCATCACTGGACGAACCGTCTTTTCAGCTTCACCACGACTCGTGATCCCGGCCTGCGTTTCTCCAACGGCCAGTTTGCGATGATCGGCATAGAGGTCGAAGGCAAGCCGCTGCTGCGTGCCTATTCTCTGGCCTCCGCCAATTACGAGGATCAGATGGAGTTCCTCTCCATTGCCGTGGAGAATGGCCCACTGACCTCCCGCCTGCGTCACGTCAAGGTGGGTGATACGGTGTTGATCGGCCGCAAGCCGGTGGGAACCCTGCTGCTGGACAATCTGAAGCCGGGCCGCAACCTGTATTTCCTCTCCACCGGGACAGGTCTTGCCCCCTTCCTGAGCCTTATCAAGGACCCGGACGCCTATGACCGTTATGAGAACGTGATTCTCACCCATACGGTGCGTGAGCGTGGTGAGCTGGCCTATCGTGATTACATCACGAACATTCTGCCAAAGCATGAGTTCCTTGGCGAGGATGTGGCCGCCAAGCTGAAATACTATCCGGCCGTCACCCGTGAAGACTTCCCCGTGCAGGAGCGCATCACGGCTCTCATCAATAACGGGCGCATCTTCCGTGACCTGAACATTGACGAGCTGGACCCGGAGCATGACCGTGTGATGATCTGCGGTTCCCCGGAGATGCTGGCTGACACCCAGAAGCTGCTGGAAGAGCGTGGCTTTGAGGAAGGCAATATGAGCCGTCAGGGTTCCTATGTGGTCGAGAAGGCTTTTGCCGAGCGGTAAGCCGGGGCCGTAAAATCGTGGACCCGGCGGACGGGCAGGTTCGGGAGGTGTGAACGGACGGTGTGAGGGTGATGATCTCTCTCACGCATCGTTGAGCCTTCCGGGCCTGCCCGTTCTGCTATCAGATGAAACAAGGATCAGGGCCTGCCGCTCTGGTGGATGGGGTGGCAGGCGGGAAGGGACGACATGCAGGACTATGATCTTTTCGTGATTGGTGCGGGTTCAGGCGGGGTGCGCTGTGCCCGCATTGCCGCCCAGAACGGTGCCCGTGTGGGCATTGCCGAACGCAGGCACTGGGGCGGGACCTGTGTCAATCTGGGCTGCGTACCCAAGAAGCTGATGGTCTATGCGGCAGAGACGGGCCGGATGATTGAGGATGCACCAGCCTTTGGCTGGGACGTGCAGCGTCCGTCCTCCTTCGACTGGTACAGCTTCATCGCGGCCAAGGATAGGGAAATTGAGCGGCTGAACGGCATTTACATTTCCATGCTGGAGAAAGCCGGGATCGACCTTTACACGGGTGATGCCAGACTGCTGGATGCCAGCACGCTGGAGATCGGTCCCTCCGTTCTGGCTCCGGAGGCTCCGGCCCAGCGCATCCGGGCCAAGAAGATCGTGCTGGCTACAGGGTCCACGCCGGTGAGGCTGGACATTCCGGGGGCTGAGCTGGCCATCACCTCTGATGAGCTGTTCCATCTGCCCGAGCGGCCCCGGAAGGTCGCCATCATCGGCAGTGGCTATATCGGTGTGGAATTTGCCGGAATTCTGGCGGGCATGGGGTCGCAGGTGGACCTGTTCTACCGCCAGCCCCTGCCGCTGCGTGGGTTTGATGAAGAGGTCCGTGCCCATCTCAAGGAGCTGATTGACCTGTATGGCATCACGCAGCATCCGGGCACGTCGCCGGTCCGTCTGGAAGATATTGGCGGGGGCAGGGCTGTCCGTCTGGTAACGGATGATGGAGCGTCTTACGAGGTCGATGCCGTCATCATGGCGACGGGCCGTCGGGCCGCCGTGGATTCGCTGGGGCTGGAGGCCGCAGGCGTGGCGATGGAGAAGGGTCATGTCATGGCCGGAGTGGATGGCAGGACCAACGTGCCCTCCATCTATGCCATCGGGGACATAAGGGACCAGTATAACCTGACCCCCACCGCCATTGCGGAAGGTCACATGCTGGCCGAGCAGCTCTTCAATCCGCAGGGGCGGACATGGTCCTTCGAGACCCTGCCGAAAGCGGTCTTCTTCTCATCGCCCGTGGGTGTCGTGGGGCTGAGCGAGGAAGAGGCGGCCAGGGACCATGATCTTGCCATCTATACCTCCCAGTTTACCCCCATGCGTCAGACTCTGCCGAAACGGGCAGGCAAGATCCTGATGAAGCTGGTGGTGGACTGTCACAGTGACGTGGTGCTGGGTGCCCATATGGTCGGGCCGGATGCGCCGGAGATCATCCAGATGCTGGCCATTGCCGTGACGGCCAAGCTGACCAAGACGCAGCTGGACCAGACCGTGGCCCTGCATCCCAGCACGGCGGAGGAGTTCGTCACCATGCGGTCCCCCACCCGTATGGTTGACCGCCACTGATACAGCCGGAGGGGAACGGGATGGGTCATGAGCTGGCTTAAATTGCAGCCGAACACTCTGAGTGCCGTCCTGTTCTCCCTGCGGACGACCATTGCCTCACTGGTGGCTCTGGCCATTGCCTTCTGGATGGAGATGGGGTCGCCCCAGTGGGCGGCCATGACGGTCTGGATCGTGGCGCAGAACTCCCGCGGGATGAGCCTTTCCAAGGGACGCTGGCGCATCGCCGGGACGCTGCTGGGCATGGTCGGGGGGATCAGCCTGATCGCTCTCGCCCCGCAGTCTCCTTGGATTTTTTTCGTCCTTCTGGCAGGGTGGGTCGGCTGGTGTACGGGCATGGCCTGCCTGCTGGAGAATTTCCGGGGCTATGCGATGGTTCTGGCGGGCTATACGGGGGCCATCATTGCCGTCGGTGCAGCGGAGCATCCCGATCAGGTCTTCTATATCGCCATGTCCCGCGGGTCCTACATCCTGCTGGGCGTGGTGTGTGAGATGGTGGCGGGCATGGTGGCCGTGCCGGGAGCGGACCGTGCTGCTCGTGCCGGTCTTGAGAAACGCATGGCGACCCTGCTGAGCCAGACGGCATCGGCTCTTGCGCTTGTCCTGCGGCAGGATGTGCAGGGCGTGGCCCAGATGACACGGATTCTTGGCTCGTTGCAGAGTTTCAACGATCAGCTGGAGTTTGTCCGCATTGATTCCCGTCATGCGGGTGAGGATGCGGACCGGGCCTATGTGACGCTGGAGCGGGTGTCATTCGTTCTGGCCCGGGGCGTGGGGGTGCGGTCCCGGTTGGCTTCGGCCCCGCATCTGCCGGACCGTCTCGTGGCCGGGCTGGAGCGTGTGGCCGGGGAGCTGGACGAGATCGCCGCCCTGCTCGGGCAGGATATGGGGCAGGTCATGGCCGGGCTGGGGAAGCTGGAGGCCATGCTTCAGAAAAATCATGATGAGCTGGAACGCTGCCTGCCCCGGGATGACGATGATGCGCTCCAGCAGAGCATTGTCGGGGTGGGGGTGGAGATCATGCTCATTGATTTCCGCTCAGCCGTGGAATCCCACTATGCCGGCCTGCGGAAGATACCGGCCCCGGAGCGGCACCGCATGAAGCGCAGGGCTGACGGACGGCTGGCCACCATCAATGCCATCCGGGCGGCGGTGGCCATCCTGATCGGAGCTTTCGTCTGGTATGTGACGGCATGGCCTTATGGCGGGGCCTATATGAGCCTGCTCAGTGTGGTCTGTGCCCGTTTTGCCATCATGAACAACATGATTCTGGTCAGCAAATATTTCTTTTACGGGGCAGTCTGCTCGGTGCTGGCCAGCATCATTCCGGTTTTCCTGATCATGCCCATGAGTTCCGAATATGCCGTGTTTGCCCTGCCTTTTTCCGTACTGATGTTTCTTGGCGGTCTGGCCCTGCGTGTGCCGTCCCTGGCAGGGATTGCGGCCTCCTACGTCAATTTCTTTCCATGGATCATGGGGCTGGACAATCAGGGGCGGGTGGATGAGGTGACATGGTTCAACCAGTCCCTCGTGCTGCTTCTGGCCCTGCTGAGCGGGATTCAGGTGTTCCGTACGGTGCTGCCCTTCTCGGTCACGCAGGCATGGGCGCAGCTGCGGCGTCAGCTTGTGAAGGAAATCCAGCGTCTGAAAGAACCGCTGAAAGGCCGTGCCCAGACCCAGCGGCTCTGGACCAATGAGACGACCCTGCGGATGGAGCAGGTCATCCGCTTTGCGGGCAAGATTCCGCAGGAGGAAATTGACAGCATGATCCGGGGCACATTGTCCGTCATGACAGTGGGACGGAACCTGCTGACCGTGAAAGACCTTGTCATGCTGGGGCGGCTGCCTGCCTGTGCGCTGGCAACGGGGGAACATATGGTCCGGGACATCGTCCATCTGACGGAGAATGGCCGGGAGGATGCCCCGCTGACCCATCAGCAGTTCCTGGAGGATCAGGCCCGTCTGGAAGAGGCGTTTCATGGCAGCAGGAATGTTTCCCGCAGGCGTGATCTGGCCGCCGGGATCGGCTCACTCAGGATCATTCATTTTGAATATCAGACCAGCCGGGATTTCTTCCTGAACGAGCATCGGGCGGTATCCATCCTGAGACGCCTTCAGGAAGGGTGAGGGGTTCCTGCCCGCATGAAAAAAGCTCCACCCTTCCGTGAAAGGGGGGAGCTTTTCCGGGCCGTGGCCGCTGGTGTCAGCCTGGCTCAGAAGCCGTTGCCACGGGGGGCGACCCAGCCATTGCCGGTGGCATCACCCAGCTGGCCACCCTGAATCGGGTTGGTATCCTGATAGGAACTGCCGAACTTGCCGAGATTGCTGCCCGTGACGGCATCACGGTTGGACTTCAGCTGGGCTTCGTGGTCCGGGTCCGGCCCGTTCTCGAATTCCGTGGACGGGACATCCTGATAGCCCGGCGGCGGCGGGCGGTGACCTCTGGCATGGAAATGCTCTCCGCCCTTGGTCGTGTTTCTCTGTGCCTGCTGGGCTGACTGTTTTGTCGTGGTGGTTGTGGGGCTGTCCTGATAGGGCGTGCTGAAATGGACGGTCTGTGCCACGGCATGGGGAGCCGCAGCCGGTACGAGGGAGGCAAGGCCCAGAGCTGCCGTCAGTGCTGTCAGACGCTTGAGGGATGAAGAAAAGCGCGAAGCCATGTGTGATAATTCCTGCATAGATTAGGGATGCTTCATTCCCTTCATATACCCTTTTACAGGGCGAGAAGATCAAGTTTTTTCAGTGAGAAAGATGGCGGGAGGGGCAGGCCGTTCCGGCAGTGGGGCATGGCGCAACGCGGGACGGGCTGAATAATTTGTGGCCTGCCCTACCATTCGGGCGGTATTTCGGTCATAAAATTGGTTACTGATTTTACAGATACGGCGATCCCGGGGCGGTCCTGAAAAAGACAGGGCTGCGCCCGCTGTCGCAGGGAGAACAAGATGCAGCAGTCAGACAGGCATGATACAGCCTCGTGGTCCCCAGCCAGCTGGCGTGCGCACCCGATCCGTCAAGCTCCGAGCTATGAGGATGGTGCGGCACTGGCCGCCGTGGAGGAACGCCTGCATCGCTATCCGCCGCTCGTTTTCGGTGGGGAAGCCCGCCGCCTGAAGGAACGGCTGGCGGCGGCATCCCGGGGGGAGACGTTCGTCCTTCAGGGTGGCCCCTGTGCCGAAAGCTTCGGGGAATTCACCGGGGACATCATCCGGGACACGTTCCGTGTCCTGCTGCAGATGGCTGCCATCCTGACCTTCTCCGCCAAGGTGCCGGTCGTGAAGATCGGGCGCATGGCCGGGCAGTATGCCAAGCCCCGCTCGTCTGATGTCGAGATACGGGATGGGGTGGAACTACCCTGCTATCGTGGTGACAATGTCAACAGCCTGGAATTCACGGCAGAGGCCCGCAGGCCGGACCCGGCCCGCATGGAGATGGGCTATTTTCAGGCTGCCGGTGTGCTGAACCTGCTGCGTGCCTATTCACGGGGCGGTTTTGCCAATCTGCATGAGGTCCATCGCTGGAACCTGGATTACGTCCGCAACTCGCCGCAGGGTGAACGGTATGAGCAGCTGGCCTCCCGGGTGGAGGACACGCTGGCTTTCATGAAGGCCTGTGGTCTGGAAGACAATGCGCCGCAATATGATGAGGTCGAGTTCTATACCTCTCATGAAGCCCTGCTCCTGCCCTATGAGCAGGCCCTGACCCGTGTGGATGAGGCGACCGGCCAGCATTACGGCCTGTCCGCCCATTTCCTCTGGATTGGTGACCGTACCCGCCAGCCGGAGGGTGCGCATGTGGAGTTCCTGCGTGGGGTGGCCAACCCCATCGGCATCAAGGTCGGGCCGACCACGACCATTGAGGACCTCCAGAAGCTGCTGGAAATTCTCAATCCGCAGGATGAGGCCGGGCGCATCACCCTGATTTCCCGCATGGGCCACAGCAGGGTGCGTGACCTCCTGCCGCCGCTGCTGGATGCCGTACGGAAGACGGGCCGGACCGTGACGTGGATCTGCGACCCCATGCATGGCAACACCACGACCTCATCCAACAAATACAAGACCCGTGCGTTTGAGCATGTTCTGGATGAAATCATGGGTTTCCTTGAGGTGTTCGAGCAGGCCGGGGTGATTCCGGGGGGTATCCATCTGGAAATGACGGGCAGTGACGTGACGGAATGTACGGGTGGCCCCCGCTGCCTGACGGATGCCGACCTGCCGACCCGTTACACGACCTTCTGTGATCCCCGGCTGAATGCTGAACAGTCTCTTGAGATCGCTTTCCAGCTTTCGGACAGGCTGAAGCGCATTTTTGAGAAACGCTGAAAGACAGCTGAGAGACACCGGCCCCCAGGGAGCCGCCGCATCAGCCCGGCCCTGCCGGAGGAGGACAGTATGACCCGTTGGAATGAAGCCATCGAGCAGGCCCGTACGCCGCAGGAGGCTCTGGATACGGCCCGGATCGAGGGGCGGACGGATGCCTATTTCCTGCGGATGCGGGATATTGTCAGCCAGTTTGGTGACTGTCAGGTGACCTATGCCGTGTTCGTGCGCCGCCCTGTCGTGGCGGCGTATGGGCTGGCCCTGCAATGGGTGCAGAATGTCGCCCGTCATCAGGGGTTCTCCGTCGAGATCACGGAGGTACACCCTGAAGGAACATGGGTTGGAGCCGGTGATCCGCTTTTCTATCTGACGGGGTCTCTGGTTGCTCTGGCTCCGCTGGAGACATTACTGCTCCAGAAGACAGGGGCTGCCTGCGTGGCAGCGCATAATGCCTATCAGATGGTCCTTGCCCTGCCGGAAGTGCCGTTTCTGGCGATGGATGCCCGCCATTGTGCCGGTGGCGAGATGCAGGAGCTGATGGCCTACGCTGCTGCCGTGGGGTCACGGGCTGCGCAGAAGGAAGGAGCCGTCGGGTTCATCGGCAATGCGAACCATGCCACGGCTGGTTTCTTCGGGCAGGAGCGGGGGATGGGGACCATGCCCCATGCGTTCATCGGTTATGCAGGCTCTACCCTGCGGGCGGCGGAAATGTATGTGGAACGCTTCCCGGATGAACCCTTGACCGTTCTGGTGGATTATTTCGGGCGGGAAGTGACGGACATGCTGGAAGTCTGCCGCCGTTTTCCGGATCGGGCAGCAGCGGGTGAACTGAGCGTGCGGCTGGACACGCATGGCGGCCGTTTTCTCGAGGGGCTGGACCCGCAGCGTTCCTATGAGGTGCTGGAGCGAAACACGCCGGGCACCATCCGCCGGTATCGGTCGGAAAAAGAGCTGCGTTATCTGGTAGGGACGGGCGTTTCCGCCGCCGCCATCTGGCGGATGCGGGAGGCACTGGATGAGGCAGGGTTCCCGAAGGTGAAGATTGTCGTGTCGTCCGGCTTTGGCATTTCCAAATGCATGGCCATGCATGATGCCTCCGCTCCGATCGACATTGTGGGAACAGGCTCATTCCTGCCGGACCGCTGGTCGGAGACCTACGCCACGGCGGACATCGTGTCCTATGATGGGGAGCCACGGGTGAAGATCGGGCGTGAATTCCTTCTTCAGAAACTTCAGGAAAGGACCAGATGATGAATGATGAAGACAGAGAGGCCAGACGGGCTTTCATCAATGGCATCCGGGGTGAAGGAAGTGACCAGAGCACTGAAGACGCCGTAAAGGCAGAGGCTGAGGCAGCCGTGAAGCAGGAGGACAGGGGCTGGGTCGTCCGTATTCTCGATCAGTCCGGTGCCAGCGAGGGCGATGATGACGTGGTGGAGGAGGTCAAGGGGTTTCTTGATCTGGCCCATGCCAATGCCTTCGCCCGTGCCTATGTGCGGGACAGCATCGAGCGGTGCCGTGTCCCCGGTGCAGCGGACCGGGACGTGCTGCAGAGCTGGTTTGCCTTCGGTGAAAATGCCGAGGTCGTGGATGCGGGCGAAGAAGGCTGGAAATCGAGCACGGAACTGGATGATTTTGTTTCCAGCCCGGCCACGCCGATGGAACGGGACTGGCGGGCACTGGACCCCCGCCGTCTCGTCAGTGATGACGAGCTGGCCGGTCCGCCTGACGGGGATGGTCAGGATGAAGATGACGACGATGCCTTCGTGACGGAGATCATCCGCCGCCGTCAGCAGACTCCCGGGAAAGAATGAGAACAGATACGGTATGAAAGTACGTTTTGCGCCTTCACCAACGGGGCATCTTCATGTTGGTAATGCCCGTCTTGCGGTGGCGAACTGGCTGTTCGCCCGGCGGCATGGGGGGCAGTTCCTGCTGCGGATGGATGATACGGATACGCAGCGTGGCAATAAGGCTTATGAAGAGGCCATCCGCCGGGACCTGACATGGCTGGGGCTGGACTGGGACGAGTATGCCCGACAGTCCGAACATCTGGCCCGTTATGAGGAGGTGATCGAGCATCTCAAGGAAACGGGGCGGCTCTATCCCTGTTTCGAGAGTGAGCTGGAGCTGAAATACAAGCGGGAGCAGCGTCTGAGGGCGGGCAAGCCCCCCCTCTATGACCGCGCCATGCTGAAAATGACGGACGAGCAGCGTGCCCGGGCAGAAGCTAACGGCAAGGTGCCTTACTGGCGTTTCAGGCTGAGTGGTGCCACACGCCGCTGGCAGGACCTCGTGATGGGTGACTGTCATGTGAAGCTGACGGCGGTTTCTGATCCCGTTCTGGTGCGGGCGGATGGCAGCATTCTCTACACGCTGGCCTCCGTGATTGATGACCTCGACATGGGCATCACGCATATCCTGCGGGGTGAGGACCATGTGACCAATACGGGCGTGCAGCTCGACATTGCGGAAGCTCTGGGCGCGAAAGAGGGTCGTTTTACCTTCGGGCATCTGCCGCTCCTTCTGGGGCAGGATGGCGGAAAGCTCTCGAAACGTCTGGGCGGGCTGGCTCTTTCCACATTACGGAATGACGGCGTCGAACCCCGTGCCCTCGTGGCCTATCTGGCCCGTCTGGGCAGTTCGGATGACCCGGAGGCAGCGTCCGGCATGGAGGCGATCGTGCAGGGCTATGACATTCGTCATGTGTCCCGTTCGGCGGCCCGATTTGATGTACCTCAGCTTCTGGGACTGAACCGTCGTGTCCTGCATGGCATGTCCTACGAGGAGATACGTCCGCAGCTTCCGGAAGGAGCCGACGAAGCCTTCTGGCTGGCCATCCGTGGCAATATTGATCTGGCCGTGGAGATTGCGCACTGGTGGTCCGTGGTGAAAGGTGACATCGTGGCTCCATCCCAGCCGGAAGAGGCTGAGTTTTTTCGTGAGGCTGCCCGCCTTCTGCCGGAAGGGCCGTGGGATGCCACTGTCTGGAAGCAGTGGACGGATGCGCTGAAACGTGAAACGGGCCGCAAGGGGAAGAAGTTGTTCCTTCCCCTGCGTCTGGCCCTGACGGGTGAAGAGTCCGGGCCGGAGCTGGCGGCCCTCCTGCCGCTCATGGGGCGGGAACGGGTGATGCAGCGTCTGAAGGATGCAGCGCAGCACTGAGAGGACGGCACTTACATGGGCAGGACCGGGTCCCGACATGGGGATGGTCCTGCCCGTGGTGTCTATTTCTGTGTTTCCGTGTCCGCTTTAAGCTCGATCGGTTCTTCGTCCTTGACGGGCAGGGGGTCGGTCGAGGTCGTGTGGAACAGGCTGAAATCCACTTCAAGTTTCCCCTGATCTGACGGCTTGAGCAGGCTGACAAAACGTGCCCCGAAGAGCAGGTCTTCAGCCTTGTAGGCATGCTGGGCGAAGACATCCTGCGCTGAGACAGGATCGGTTGCTGTCAGGACCAGGAAGATGGTGGCCTGCTGAGCTTCGAGGGCCGCTGCATCCAGCCCGTAAAGGGGGCTGCTTTCCAGAATATGGTGCGCAAAGGATAGGCTGACGGGGAAAATGGGGACGTGGTTGAAAGAGAGGGGCAGGATGTCCAGTTGGAGCGTGCTGTTGCCGTTGTCGTCCTTTTTGGTCCGGGCGAGGATGGCTTCTATGCTGGCATTCATGAGCGGGGTGTTGCGCAGGTTCCCCAGCCGGAAATTGAGCCGCAGATGGTCACCATCCTGAAAGATCGTCGCCACGTTGCTGAACAGGACCTGCGCCTGCGGCCGTGCAAAACGGGCAAACACGATGCCCGTGACGATGGCGGTGAAAATGACGCCGGACAGCATCTCTGTTGAGGCAATGGCGTTGGAGAGATAGCCCTGCGGGTAGATGAACCCATAACCTACGGTGGACAGTGTTTGGGCACTGAAGAAGAAGTCCCCCCAGAACTGGCCTGTTTTCACGTTGCTCAGGCCATCGGACACCAGATAATAGGCTAGGCTGTATAGTATGTTGAGCAGCAGATAGAAGCCCGTCACCGTGGCAAAAAAGGCCGTCCATCCCATCGTTAGGCAATTGTGGTACAGGTCTCCCAGCAGGCGGACCTGTGTCTTCTTGCGGGAGATGATGTTGACGGTATTGTCCTGGGACAGGATGCTGGTTTTCCGTGGCGCATGCTGCTGTGGCAGGACATGGTTCAGGAGGGAATCAGGAAGTTTCAGATGCATGGGGACTCGGCAGGAAGAAGAGGGAAGAAAGGCTGATGATGCCCGCAGGCTGTGACCGTTCCGGGGCAGTCATCATTCTTTTGTATGGCGTATCTTCCGTGCCCGGGAAAGTTCGCTGACGACACCATGCAGGGTCCGCAATTCCTGTTCCGTGACTTCACCACGGGTGAACAGGTGGCGCAGATTGCGGATCATGCCCGGGCGTTTCTGCTCATGATGCAGAAAGCCACATTCATCGAGGTCCCGCAGCAGGTGGGTCATGAAGTTTTCGACTTCGCCCTTGGTTGCCACATGCGTCTCATTGGTCATGAGATACTGCTCCGGCACGGTATCTTCGGTCAGATACCACTCATAGGCCATGACCAGCACGGCCTGTGCCAGATTGAGCGACATGAAGCGGGGATTCAGCGGGTAGCGGATGAGCGTGTCGGCCCGGGCCATGTCTTCATTGTCCAGCCCTGCCCGTTCCGGGCCGAAGAGGATGCCGCTTTTCAGCTGGCGGCTGCTGGTGGCCCGTAATTCTGCCGCAGCACCACGGGCCGTCATGACCGGCTTGATGACATGGCGGGGGCGGGGGCAGGTGGCGAAGACACGGTGCAGGTCGGCAATGGCATCATCGACCGTCTCAAAGACCGTGGCTTCCTCGAGGATGCGGTCTGCCCCGGAGGAGGCATACCAGGCACGGGGCTGTGGCCATCCATCCCGTGGGGCGACGAGGCGGAGATGGAACAGCCCGCCATTGGCCATGGCCCGTGCCGTGGTGCCGATATTTTCGGCCAGCTGGGGGCGGACAAGAATGACGACGGGGTCAAAGGGAGCGGGCGGGGCCAGATCGGCTCCGCCATTACGGCCTGTCATGGGGTCTGTCATCCTTTCCGCCAGGTTGTTCCGGCCGGACCATCTTCCAGCAGGATGCCCTTTTCGGCCAGATCATTGCGTATCTGGTCTGCCAGGGCAAAATCACGGGCCTTGCGGGCCGCCAGACGCTGCTCGATCAGGGATTCAATGGCGGCAGGATCAAGCTCCGTCCCGCCCTGGAACCACTCAGCCGGACTCATGGTGAAGAGGCCCAGAAGCTGTCCTCCTTCCAGGAGCAGGTCTGCGGCATCCTGCTGACCGTCCAGAGCCTCATCAGCATGACGGTGCAGGACGCTGAGAGCCAGTGGCGTATTGAGGTCGTCACAGAGGGCGTTCAGCACGTCCGCCGGAATGGTTTTCGTTTCGGCGGGTGGGGTCTTTTCCAGTGCCCGATAGAAGCGGTCCATGATGCGGCGGGCTTCGTCCAGCTTCTCCCACGTGAAATCCAGAGTGGAGCGGTAATGCGACCCGAGGAAGAGCAGGCGCAGGCCTTCCGCCGGGGTGTGTTCCAGCACTTCATGGATGGTGTGGAAATTGCCCAGTGACTTGGACATTTTCTCTCCACCGGAAAGCAGCATCCCGGTATGGACCCAGTGACGGGCAAAATGGCCGTGCGGGTAGCAGCAGAGGGACTGTGCCCGTTCATTCTCATGATGTGGGAAGAGCAGGTCATTTCCGCCACCGTGAATGTCGAAACTCTCCCCCAGATAACGCTCGGCCATGGCGGAACATTCAATGTGCCAGCCGGGGCGGCCACGGCCATAGGGGCTGTCCCAGCCCGGTTCATCCCCGCTGGAGGGTTTCCAGAGGACGAAATCGCCGGGGCTGCGCTTGTAGTCGGCCACATCCACACGGGCACCGGCCAGCATGTCCTCCAGCGAGCGGCCGGACAGGGCACCATAGCCGGGGAATGACGTGACATCGAAAAGGACATGCCCGTCAGCTTCGTAAGCATGGCCCTGTGCGATGAGACGGCCGATCATCTCCAGCATGGCGGGAATGTGCTGCGTGGCCCGGGGTTCAATGGTGGGGGGCAGGATGTTCAGCGCAGCGAGGTCGTCGTGGAAGTCCCGTGTGGTGCGTTCCGTCAGGCTGGTGATTTCTTCACCATTTTCCCGTGCCCGCTGGATGATCTTGTCATCAATGTCGGTGATGTTGCGGACATAGGTGACTTGCGGATAGAGCGCACGGAGCAGACGGACCAGCACGTCCGCGCTCAGCATGGAACGCAGATTGCCGAGATGGACCCTGTCATAGACGGTCGGTCCGCAGAAATAGAGGCGGACATTGGCGGCGTCATCGGGGGTGAAGGGGACAGTCGTGCGCTGATGGCTGTTGTGAAGTCTCAGGCCGGGCTGGGCGGGGGGAATGTCTGTGTTGCTCTGCTGCGTGCTCATGTCCTGTTCAATGCGACAGAGATGCGTCTGGTGCAACAGGGAATTCAGTCTTTAAGACTTGCACTCTGCGTTATATGCGATAGAGACAGACGCATGTCCACATTACGAATGAAACATGCCGCCCCTGTCGTGGGGATGTCCACTCACATCCGTACCCTGATTCAGGTTGGTCTGCCTCTTGCGCTGTCCCAGCTTTCGGAGATGGCCATGGGGGTGACGGACACGGTCCTGCTGGGCAGTCTTGGCGTGGATGCCGTTGCCATAGGGGGGATTTCCAACAATTTCTTCTTTACGACCATGATCTCCTTTCAGGCGGTGCTGGGTGGAGTCGGCGTGCTGCTCTCCCATTCCCGTGGAGGGGTGGAGCATGGGCATGAGGGCGGGCATGACCGGCGCAGCATCATCAGTGCAGGCGTTGTCCTGTCCCTTCTGGCTTTCGTGCCCTGTCTGATCCTTCTGCTCTGTTCAGGGCGCATCTTCGGCCTGATGGGGGAGCCGGTCATGGTGATCGGGCAGGGCGGGCAGTTCATCAATGTGCTGCTCTATGCCCTGCTGCCTAATCTGGTGTTTCTGGGGCTGTGCCGTGTGGCCCTGCCCTCTCTGGGAGCGGAATCCCTGCTGCTCTGGACGATGCCGGCCATGGCCCTGTGCAACGGGGTACTCAATGCGGCCCTGATTCATGGCTGGTTCGGTCTGCCAGCTTATGGGCTGTTCGGGTCCGCCCATGCCACGATGCTGACGGGGTGGGCCATGAGCTTTGTCCTGCTGCTGCTCTGCCTTCTGCGGCCCGGCCTGAGGGAGCTGCTGAAGCCCGTGAGAGTGCACTGGCCGCTCATCAGGGAACTTCTGGTACTGGGCCTGCCCATGATGATCACGGCGGCGGCGGAGCTTCTGCTGTTCCAGATCACCACGCTCAATGCGGGGCGGCTGGGTACACGCAGTCTGGCCGCCCATCAGGTTGCCCTGAACACGGTCTCCCTGTTTTTCATGGTCTGTCTGGCCATCGGGCAGGCGGCGAACGTGCGGGTGGCTTACTGGCGGGGGGCCAAACGGCAGGATGAGGCGTGTCGGGCCTCAAGCGGTGCCCTGCTGCTGGTGTTGGCATGGACTGTTCTGACAGGGCTCGTGCTGATGTTGCGGCCGGACCGGATAGCCAGCCTTTATTATACTGATACCCCGTCGGATGTCGGAACCTTTGGCATGACTGTTCTGCTGCTGAAGATCGCCGGTATTTTCCAGATTGTGGATGGGGTTCAGGCTGTCTGCAATGGGGCGTTAAGGGGCTGTGGTGATACGTTTGTTCCTATGATGATCAGTATCATCAGTTATGGTGTTGTCGGTATTGGTCTGGGATATTGGCTTGCTTTTCATCGGGGGTATGGGGTGGAAGGGTTGTGGATCGGATTGGCCGCTGGGCTGGGCGTAACGGCTTTTGCGCTTGGGGCGCGGCTCTATCTACTGCTTTATCGCCGGGCAGGCAGGGGGCCTTAAAAAGGTCACGTATGATGACTATCTGCCGGGTCCGGCGATCTGGAGGCTTGCGTGTATGCAGTAAGGAAGGTTCCTGATGCTTTCAATTCATTTGAAGAATAGAACGTGATTTCGTATGGTCAGGTATTCCAACTCATTAAAATACATATATGATCCAGTTGTTCAGATGTCTTGCCGTGGCAGCATCGCCCTCGTGTCGTGCGGGAACGTGCTCCGTGGGGTCATATATTTCCCAGTAGCTGGAACAGGAGCATGCATGAAGTTACTTAGGGCGATCTCTCTCCGGGGTGGTGGGACACCGTGGTGGATCGTATTTCTGCTTTTTGGCCCCTCAGAATGTTGGGCTAGTATTGGAGCGCCGAGCTTTCCTTTAGCTGGGGCCTATTTTCCAGCTTGGCTTATATGCCTGTTCATAGGTGGGGTCAGTGCCGCCCTGTTGAGGCTGGTATTCATGGTCCTGCATGTTGATGGTTTGCTGCGTTACCATCTGGTGACCTATCTCTCCATGGGCACGATGCTCGGGCTGTTCGCTTGGATTCTTCTCTACGGGCAATAAGGCTGTTTCATGAAAAAAGTACGGATTAAAGGTCGCTTCCCGTTGGGGAGTGTGATTGCGATGGCCACTCTGGTGTCTGCCTTCCTGGGCGTCCTTTATGTGGATCACCAGTCAGGCCAGCATCCCAATAGTGATAGCGCGGTCATCTATACGGAGAGTGTGCATGTCGCTGCTCTTGTCGGCGGGCGGTTGCAGACTCTGGCCGTCAAGGAGAACCAGGTCGTACATAAGGGTGATCTGCTCTATCAGATCGACCCGGAACCTTATGAAATTGCCCTGCACAGGGCTGAGGCCAGCCAGACGCAGGCCCAGGCTGACCTGAATGATGCCCGCCGTGCGCTGGCTGTCCGCATAGCCAATGCGGCTACGAACGAGCGCAAGAGGCATCAGGCGGAAGATGAGAAGGACCTGGCATGGCGCACGGTGACCCGTCTCAAGCCTCTGGCCGAGCAGCATTATGTGTCATGGCAGGTCTATGACCAGGCCGTGACGAAGTTCAACTCCGCCGTCGATGCGTTGGCCGAAGCGCAGCACGCACAGCAGGCCAGTCAGGTTGCCGTCGGTGACGTGAAACATGCCGAGGCGGTCCTTCAGGAAGCTTCCGTGGCGGTTGAACATGCTCGCTACGAGCTGCGCCAGACACGTGTCACGGCCAACATAGCCGGTTACGTGACCAGCCTGAGCGTGAAGGAAGGCGAGGTTCTGGGGGCCAATCAGGAGCTGTTCACGCTCGTCGCCAAGGATGAGTGGTATGCGCTGGCCCCGATCCGGGAAATCAACCTGGCTGCGGTCCGTCCGGGAACCTGCGCCACGGTCTATTCCATGATCGACCGCAGCCATCCCATTCATGGTGTCGTGGAGAGTGTGGGCCGGGGTGTGCTGACCGATTACATGAAGGAAAATCCCCGTGGTGTGCCTTATGTCGAGCGGCAGATGGACTGGGTGCATATCGCCCAGCGTTTCCCCGTGCGTATCAAGGTTGATAACGATGCGCCTGAGCATCTTCTGAGACTGGGGGCAACGGCCAACGTGGAAATTCTCCATGGTGCGGCCTGTCATGCTTAAACCCTATTATGATGCCTTCATGCGTCTATGGTGGTTGGCCGTGAGGCCAACCCGTGGGCGCACGGCACTCGCTTTGCGGACGGCCATCGTATGTATGGTGCTTGTCATCATTGGCGAGATATGGCAGCTGCCCATGCTGACCCTGCTTACGTTGACGCTAGGTGCGTTGTGGCAGGGGAACAGGGTGGCGAACATGAAAATTTCCATCATGTACGTCATCTTTTTCTCGGGGGTGGTAGCTGTTCTCTATGTGGGTGTTGCCACAACGATCAATAATTTTTTGGCAACACTCATTTTCAATCTCATACTCAGTTTTATTTTCTTCTATCTCAGCACGACAAGTATCCTTGGTATGATTAGTGTCATTGGCGGGCTGATTTTGTCCTACATGCTGGTGGCACTGGATAGTGTGCAGAGTGGCGACAGTATCGCCCGCCTCATTCTTTCTGCATGGCGTGTGTTCCTTATTATTGGGGGAATGCTTGCTTTTGTGGGGAGTTGTTTTTCACCATCGCCAGAGCATGTCCTTACGGATCAGATTATCGAGCGACTGCGTCTGTCGGCAAAATGTCTGGGACGTCGTGGAGAAGGGCGTGCCATTCCTCAGGCGTGGCAGGATGCTGTCATGGATACTGTTGGAGAAGGTGTAAGTGGCATGTTCGGCATGCTGGGTGCTGCCGCCATGGAACAGCGCTGGAGTGCAGAAGACCTTTCCTATTTGCGTCGGGCTGCCTTGAACAGTTTTGGTGTGTTACAGTTTGTTGAGCGCTGCCTGAAGCCAAATGCACCTATTTCTGAGGAAGATAGTGCTTATCTGGCTCAGAGGCTGAGAGAAGTGGCTGACTGCTTCGAAGAAAATAGTCGACCGACTGAGATGGGGACCTTTCAGGTCTGTTCAGGAGAAGTTGCGCAGGAGATGGAGCGCCTTCTGAACAGGATGGACCAGCCTCTGACAGCCGAGGAGGCTCAGCTTCCTTCTGGTCCGCTCAGTGGTGTAGCACCAAAGAAGAAGCCGGCCTTCTTCCTGCCCGGTGCCTTCACGGACCCGGAGCATGTCCGTTTTGCCGTTAAGGGCACGGTATCTGTCTGTATCGCTATCATTACGTACAAGATGCTGAACTGGCCGGGCGTGCATACATGCATCATTACCTGCTTCATCGTCTCCTTGCCGACGATGGGGGCCGTGCTGGACAAGCAGCGTCTACGTATTGTCGGTGCTCTGATGGGCTGCTGCATGGCTATGGGAACTATCATATGGCTCATGCCGCATATGACGGACGTGGCAGAGATCATGCTTGTTATAGGGGTGGTCATTTTCATTGGGGCATGGGTAAAGGCTGGCGATCAACGTATTTCTTACCTTGGGTTGCAGATTATCGTGACCTTTACATTGTCCGATCTGGCCAAGTATGCCCCGACGACAGACCTGACAGTGCCGCGTGACCGTATCATCGGTATTCTGATCGGTCTGGCCATTACCTACGTCGTGCATACCCTGTTTTGGCCGCATAGTGCGATGGGCGGGGTCATGCAGAAACTCAAGGCTCTTGATGGTATGCTGGCGCAGGATGTTACGGGCTGGAATCATGATCAGCGCCTGCTTCAGGCAGCACGGGTGCAGGAAACAGCCAGTGGAGCCATGAGCCAGCTGCGTCAGGCCATGATTGAACCAGTCTCCATGCGTCCGACTCAGCACAGGATGCGGCAGTACGTGCTGTTCCTGCGTCGGGCCGCTGCGAATGCGGGGAGCCTGTTCGGAGACGTAGCGGAAAGCCATCAGAAAAAGGTGATTCGATTGGGACAAATTCTGAAGGGTGAAGAGATGGCCTCCCTCAAAGAAGGGGGAAGTTTCTGATGAATGTCCTGTTAAGGAAAAGTGACATGGGGCAGGTAAAAAGACAGGAACAGGGCATGCAGACTGGTTCGTCCCGATCATGTAGTGATATTTCCGTTGTAAGTTGGTTTTGTAGGCAGCGGAAGGAAGACAGGTCGTTACGGCGTGCTGTTCTGGTCTGCGCCATGCTGTTGGGGAGCAGTGCCCTGAGCGGCTGCCAGACGACAGCTATGCGGAACATGCCACCCGCCCCTGACAGGCCGTGGAATGCGCCGGTTGACGCAAATGGCCACATCATCGAGGGACACGAGAAGGCTGCACCGGGGCAGAAGGGCGGTCGTGTCCTGAAGATGCCTGCCGGCTACCGTCTTTCATCGGACCATGTCCTGCCGCAGCCTGCGGCACTAGGCAATGTGCAGGTGGACCATTCCTACAATCTGGCTGACCTGATTGACATGGCCCAGTCCATCAATCCCTCCACACGGCAGGCATGGGATGCGGCCAGGGAGAGTGCGGCAGAGACCGGCATTGCCCGGTCGGCCTACCTGCCGCACCTGACGGCAACGGCCATGGGGGGCTACGGGATTCTGGAACCTCATAACCGCTTCCGGGCCGAAGGAGGAAAGGTCAATACGGATACCCGCATTCACGGCACTCTGGAACGCCAGCAGGTGGGGCTGGAATGGCTTCTGTTCGATTTCGGCAAGCGTCGTGCCGTCATGGAGGAAGCAACCCAGAAAAGTATCGGGCAGAATATCCTGTTCACGGGTGAACATCAGAAGGTCATCCACCAGGTGGCTCTGGCCTATTATCGCTATGCGGCAGCCCTGAACAACGTGTCGCTCGTGCGGCAGTCCCTTGAAAATGCCCATGCCATTTCCCGTGCGGCAGAAGCCAACCTGAAGAACGGAGAGGGGACGGTCGTTGACACGTCACAGGCCGAGCAGGCCGTGGCGGAGGCCGAGCTGGTGCTGGCACGGACGGAAGGTGACGTGGAAACCTACCGGCTGGAGCTGCTGACGGCTGTCGGTCTCAACCCGTCCCAGCCGCTGCATGTCCAGACGGACAGCGGGCGGAACATCCGTGTTGATGACATCCGGCTGAGTGACGAGATGGTGCATGAGGCCGTGGCCCGTCGGCCGGATGTTCTGGCGGCCTATACCAGCCTGCGTGCGGCCAGAAGTGCCGTGGAGGGCGCACGGGCCAGTTACAGGCCGCAGATTTTCATGAGCGGTAACGTCGGGTACAATTTTGATGACATCCGCTTCCGTAATCTGCCGCTTGTCAACGTGACGTCGATCAATGACCGGGTCCATACGTTCGGCAGCCTGATCACGGCGGGGATTACCGTTCCCATCTATGATGGCGGGCTGCGCCGCAACCGTCTGCGTCAGGCGCATGAACGGGAAGACAGTGCCCGTGCCGCTCTTCAGGACACGCAGAACAATGCTGTCCGGACGATCGTGAGTGCGGAGGCCATGCTCCATACGGGCATCACGGCCTATCAGGCCGCCCTGAGCCTCCAGAAGGCCAGCCAGACCGGCTTTGATGCCGCCCTGACAGCCTACCGGTCCGGTGACGGTACGATGACCCGTATGCTGGAACTCCAGAATACCCTGCTCAATGCCCGTCTGTCCGTGTCGGACAGCTATTACGGGATGCTGAGTGCGGCGGCGTCTCTGGCCTATGCTGCCGGTACGCTGGGCAGCAGCAGCGTCCTGTCTGACATTCAGGGATCACTGGAGGAAGGGGCACCAGCCCCTGTTCCAGTGTCCAGCAGTCAGGTCCCCTGACAGGGGCTTTTCATGCGGCTCGTTTCACGGTGTGTGACGGCGGGCCACATGAAGCGTGATGAAATAGATGACCAGTCCTCCCGCAGAGAGGAGGGCACCGCCCCAGCCAACGGCACTGATGCCGAAGCCGTTTTCCACCAGCATGGCCCCCATGGATGCCCCCAGGGCGTTGGCGATGTTGAAGGCTGAGTGGTTCAGCGAGGCAGACAGTGTCTGGGCGTCACCGGCCACATCCATGAGGCGGGCCTGCATGGCCGGGCTGAGGATGACCGTGGCGGCAGGCAGCAGGAAGCAGACGGCCAGCATGGCAAGGCTGGAGGGCAGGAACAGCCAGAAAGCCAGCATGAAGATGACACTGGCCACCAGACTGAAGATGGTGGTGCGGTCGAGGTTCCGGTCGATCATGGCTCCGCCGAAGGAGTTGCCCGCCACCATCCCGCAGCCCCAGACGACCTGATAGAAGGTGATCATCCAGTGATTGAGGTGGGTGACCTGTCCAAGCCCGGAGGTGAGGAAGGTATAGACACCGAACATGCCGCCGAAACCGATGGCCCCCGTCAGCAGGGTCAGCAGGACATGGGGATTTCTGAAGGCTGCCAGTTCCGACATGGCATTCACATTATTGCGGGGCCTGTCGGACGGGATGAGGAAGGCGACACCGGCAATGCAGAGCAGTCCCAGAACGGAAAGGGCACCGTAGATCACCTCCCATGATATGTACTGGGAGAGGAAGGTGCTGAGCGGTGCGCCGATGACCGTGGAGAACATGATGCCGGACAGCACCATGCTGACGGTCCGTCCCCGTCGTGCCCGTTCCACCATGGAGGCCCCTGTCAGGGCGGCGATGCCGAAAAAGGCACCATGCGGCAGCCCCGTGATGAAGCGCATGACTTCAATGGGGAACAGGGACGAGAACAGGATGGTGCCGATATTGCCGATGCAGAACAGGGTGAGCAGTAGCAGGAGTACGGTACGGCGGGACAGATGCGCCCCGGCGATGGCCATGACGGGCGCACCCACCACGACCCCCAGAGCATAGGCCGAAATGACGGCACTGGCCTGCCCGACTGAGACCCCCAGGGCATGGGAGAAGGCGGGCAGAATGCCCATCATGCCGAACTCCCCCGTACCGATGGTGAAGGTGCCGAGCATGAGGGCTGCAATGGCGGGGGCAACACCATGAGGTGGGGTCAGGCGTGGGCCTGTAACCGTTTCGGTCTGCTCCATAAGGGGGAGTGCTCCAGTCTGATAAGGGAATTATGGCGGTATAGGTGATATGGGCCGGTTTTTCCAAGATGTTCTGAGATTAAAGCTGTTTTATGCCGTGATTGCTGGTGGCCCGTTTTCTTGACAGGCTCCGGGGTCTCGTGTAACGGCAGTCACATTGCCGGGAATGTCGGATGGTCTGGCCGGAATCATGCGTGCTGTGGCGCAGGATTCCATGAGGTTCGCAGGCTGTTCCGTTCTTCCAGTTCCGCATGGAGCGGGGGAGAGCCTACCGGTGCAACAAAGGGCCGTCACGCAGGGCTGGCAGCCTGAGAGAGAATACGGGTTCAACCGATGTCAAAACGTCTTGAGAGCAAGTACAAGATCAACCGCCGTCTCGGCGTCAACCTGTGGGGCCGCGCCAAGTCTCCGGTCAACCGCCGTGAATATGGTCCGGGTCAGCACGGCCAGCGTCGCCGTCAGAAGCCGTCTGACTACTCCATCCAGCTGATGGCCAAGCAGAAGCTGAAGGGTTACTACGGTAACATCAGCGAGAAGCAGTTCCGCCGCTATTATGATGAGGCCGTGCGCCGCAAGGGTGATACCTCCGAGAACCTGATCGGTCTGCTGGAGCGTCGTCTGGATGCCGTCATCTACCGTCTGAAGTTCGCCATGACCCCGTTTGCTGCCCGTCAGTTCGTCAGCCACGGTCATGTGCTCGTCAACGGCAAGCGCGTCAACATCCCGTCCTACCTGGTGAAGGAAGGCGACGTGATCGAGGTGCGTGAGAAGTCCAAGCAGCTTGCCATCGTTCTGGATGCCGTCCAGAGCGGCGAGCGTGACGTGCCGGAATACATCGAGGTGGATCATCGCCAGATGAAGGGCACCTTCATCCGTATTCCGCAGCTTTCCGATGTGCCGTACCCGGTGCAGATGGAACCGAATCTGGTGGTCGAGTTCTACTCCCGCTAAGATACGGTCCCTGGCTGTATATGGAGACGCCGGGCGGTTTTACCGTCCGGCGTTTGCCGTTTCTTATGCTCTCTCTTCAGGAAGGCTGACATGTCCGACCCCACCATCGCTGCGGAGATCCCCCGGCGGCGCACCTTTGCCATCATTTCCCATCCTGATGCCGGTAAGACCACACTGACGGAACGCATCCTGCGGGCTGGCGGGGCCATCCAGATGGCCGGAAATGTCCGGGCCAAGGGAGAGCGGCGGCGGACCCGGTCGGACTGGATGAGCATTGAGAAGGACCGTGGCATTTCGGTCGTCACCTCGGTGATGACTTTCAATTATGGTGGCTGTGTTTTCAACCTGCTGGACACGCCAGGCCATGAAGACTTCTCTGAAGATACCTACCGGACTCTGACGGCGGTGGACTGTGCGGTGATGGTGATTGATGCCGCCAAGGGCATCGAGGCCCGGACACGCAAGCTGTTTGAAATCTGCCGCCTGCGGGATATTCCCATCGTCACCTTCATCAACAAGATGGACCGTGAGGCGCAGGACTGTTTTGCCCTGCTGGATGAGATTTCAAACGCTCTGGCTCTGGATGTGTCTCCAGCGACATGGCCGGTCGGGCGGGCCGCGAAGTTTGCTGGCATTTATGACATCCGCACGAAGTCCCTGCATCTCAAGGAAGAGCTGCCGGAAGATGATGAGCGTCTGGCCCTGATGCGGGAAGAGGTGGAGCTGGCCGAGATGGCCCTGCCGCCTTTCGAGAAAGAGTTTTTTGATGAAGGGCATCTGACCCCCGTTTTCTTCGGCTCCGCCATGAAGGAGATTGGCGTGACAGACCTGCTGGATGCCCTGGCCGCCTACGGGCCGCCGCCTCGTGCCCAGGCCTCCGAAACACGGGAAGTGCAGGCGACAGAAGAGAATGTCACGGCCCTGATCTTCAAGATTCAGGCGAACATGGACCCCAATCACCGGGACCGCATGGCTTTTGCCCGTGTCTGTTCCGGTAAGCTGACCCGTGGAATGCGGCTGAAGCATGTCCGGATTGGTAAGCAGTTTGCCCTTCATACGCCGCAGTTCTTCTTCGCCCAGGATCGCCAGCTTGTGGAAGAGGCCTTTGCCGGGGATGTGGTGGGGATTCCCAATCATGGTACCCTGCGTATTGGTGATACGCTGACGGATGGCGAAGACCTGCGCTTTACGGGCGTGCCTCATTTCGCCCCCGAGATTCTGCGGCGTGTGCGGCTGGATGACGCCATGAAGGCCAAGAAACTGCGTCAGGCTCTTGTGGAGCTGGCGGAGGAAGGGGTCGTGCAGCTCTTCCGTCCACAGGATGGTGCGCCACCGATTGTGGGCGTGGTTGGTACGCTCCAGCTGGACGTGCTGCAATCCCGTCTTCAGGCGGAATATAATGTGCCGGTCGGGTTCGAGAGTACGCCCTTCACGCTGGCCCGCTGGGTGACAGGCAACAAGGCGGCCCTGGAGCAGTTCGAGGCTCTCAACCGGAGTGCTATGGCCGATGATCTGGATGGGGACCCGGTCTTCCTTGCAGGGTCAGGTTTCATGATGAACCGGGCCATTGAAATGAATGAGGCCCTGAGCTTCCATGACATCAAGCAGATCGGCATGGCAGGCCAGGCCTGAGGGAGAGATGAAGAAGCCCGGAGGGGGGAGACCCTTCCGGGCTTCTTCATGTCATGGAAGCCGCATCTGTACGGAGACGGGGCAGTGATCCGAAAGGGGCAGGCCTTTTCCGACATTGCGGAAGGTCATGACCCGCAGACTCCCCGGAATGAACCAGTCACGGGCACGGTTCCCGAGCAGTATGTGGTCGATGAACAGCTCACCATGACGGCGGCAGGGGCTGGTGAAGCCTGCCGTGGTCAGGGTCAGGCTGGCATCGGCCTGCAAACTCTGCATGAGAGGGTCGGCTGGTGTCAGGCGGCGGTTGAAGTCGCCCAGAATGGCAAAGGGGGTTCCGTCATCCAGCCTGTCCATGATCCAGTCCTCAATGACATGGAACTGCTGATAGAGCAGGATGCAGGCCCGTTTCTTTGCCGTGAGCGGCTGTGCCCAGCACCCCGTTTTCAGGTGGACGACCAGCAGTCTCAGCTGGGATGACCCTTTCTGGAGGGTCACATCCATGCCACCCCGCAGGGGGTAATGACGGCCCTGCTGGGGAATGTTGAGGGCAGTCACTTCCGGGTTGAGTGTCACGGTCAGGCTGGCATCCCGACGGACCGCCAGACCGACCTTCTGGAGAATATGATCAGGCGTGATGTAGAGGTCATACTCCTGTTCAGGGAATACGAGCCGGGCGGCCTCCAGGCTGTCCACTTCCTCGAAAGCGAGGACATCGCTGTGCAGTCTGGCTGCCTGCTGGCGCAGTGCGGCGAAATCGGCTGCCGTGCGTGTGGGAGCGTCGGCGGGAAGGGCATGGTCATTGGCAGGGCGGAGCGTCAGCCAGTCCATGTTCCAGCTTGTCAGCTTGATGCTCTCCGATGCCTGAGCAGAGGGGAGAAACAGGAGCATTCCGAGGAGCAGGCACGCAGCAGAGACACGGTACAAAAAACCGCCTGCCCCGTGGGACAGACGGTTCCTCCATACCGGGGACGGTATCTGTTCAGCCATTGGTGGCAGGACTGCCCTTTTTGAGGAGGTCAATGGCTTCCTTGACGGAATATTCCGTCTTGTTCTCATCGCTGAGAATATACATCCGGCCATTCTGGATGTCGTAGTACCAGCCCTGTACGTTCAGTTCATTGCGGGACAGAGCCTTGGCAACAATCGGGTGCGTCTTCAGATGGGTGAGCTGTAACCGGACATTGGCTTCGGCCAGATCGCGCACGTCCTTGGGGCCGACATCTTCGGCACGAAGATCGGCGATGGTGGCAGCAGCGGCTTCTGCATTATGCAGCCAGCGGCGGACGGTCGGAATCTCGGCCAGTTTTTCCGGGTCAGTTGCCAGATTGATGAGGGCGGACATGGCCCCGCAGTTGGAGTGGCCGCAGACGATGATGTTCTTCACACGGAGGGCACCGACGGCATATTCGATGGCGGACGCCACGGCCCCGACCATATTGCCATAGGCTGGCACGATATTGCCGACATTGCGGATGAGGAACAGTTCGCCCGGCTCTGTCTGGGTGATCAGGCTGGGGCTGATGCGGCTGTCGGCGCAAGTGATGAACAGGGTTGGCGGGGTCTGATCGTAAGCCAGACTCTGGAACAGGTCCTTTTTCTGCGGGTATACCTCTTCTTCAAAGGTATGGACGCCATCAAGGAGCTCCAGAAGAGTGTTACGGTGGAAGACCATACGTTATGTTTCCTGACTTAAAGACGCATCATGCGGGGTCCTTGACCCCGAGAAACCACTATGGGCGAGACAGGGCAGCCTGCCCATAAAGAAGACACTAAAAATTTTTTTAATGACCGTCCAGCGCAAAGCGGCCTCTGATTCATGAAATGTCTTTCATCAAGATGGCACACAAGGCCAGAACGGGAGCGTTCCTGTGCCATGCGGAGTTTCTGGCACGAAAAAAGCGTCAGACCTCCGGGAGCTGGTCTGACGCTTTCATCAGGATACTGGCCTCCCGGGGAGGGAACGGGTCAGCCGTCAGCCAGTGTCTTGCGGATCATGGCGAACACGGCATCAGCGGCAGGTTCGGCTCCACCGGCCTGGGCCATGTCCGGGCGGCCACCGCCACCCTTGCCACCCATCAGGGTGGAAGCCTCACGGGCCAGTTTCACGGCATCAAAACGCTCTGTCAGGTCCTTGCTGACGGCAATGACGATGCTGCCCCGCTCATTGGCACCGGAAATCAGGGCCACCACACCAGAGGACATCTGTTTCAGCAGACCATCAGCCAGCCCCTTGAGGTCCTTGGGGTTGACGTCTTCAAGGAAGCGGGCGGCCAGTGCGACGCCATTGACGGTCTCGCTGGAAGCTGCTCCTTCACCCGTGGTCAGCTTGTGCTGGAGGGAGGAAATCTGGGCATTCAGGGCCTTGCGTTCTTCCAGCAGGGCCGCCAGACGGGCCGGAGCCTCGGCAGGTGTGACCTTCAGGAGCGCAGCCATTTCGGCCAGCCGGTCCTCACTGGTGCGGATGGTCTGTTCGGCAGCCGCTCCGCAGACAGCCTCGATACGGCGGACACCGGAGGACACGCCCGTTTCAGAAACGATGCGGAAGAGGCCGATCTCGCCGAGGCGGTTTACATGCGTACCGCCGCAGAGTTCGATGGAATAGGCCTGACGGTTCTTCTCATCTTCATTGCCCATGAAGACGACACGGACCTCGTCGCCATATTTCTCTCCGAAGAGAGCCATGGCACCGCTTTCAATGGCCTGTTCCTGCGTCATCAGGCGTGTTTCGACCGTGCTGTTCTGGCGGATGCGGGCATTCACCTCGGTTTCAATGGCCTTCAGCTCGTCATTGGTCAGCGGGCGGGGCTGGCTGATGTCAAAGCGCAGACGGTCCGGCGTGTTCAGGCTGCCTTTCTGGGTGACATGCTCACCAATATGGCGGCGCAGAGCCTCATGCAGCAGGTGGGTGGCTGAATGATGCCCTCGCACGGCAGTACGGCGGGTGTGGTCGATCTCGGCATGAACATCCATGCCCGGCCTGAGCGTGCCTTCCACGATGCGGCCATAATGGACGATCAGGGAGCCATTCTTCTTTTGCGTATCGGTGATCTCGACCCGCAGGCCAGGGCCTGTCAGTGTTCCATGATCGCCAACCTGACCACCGCTTTCGCCATAGAAAGGGGACTGGTTGAGTAGGATGGCGATTTCATCCCCAGCCCTGGCTTCGGCCAGTTCGTCACTGCCCCGGAAGATGGCCTGGACCTGGGCATCGGCGGCTTCACTGACATAGCCAAGGAATTCCGTCCCGCCGAAACGGTCACGGGCATCAAACCAGACGGTTTCCACGGCACTGTCACCGGAGCCAACCCAGGCGGCACGGGCACGCCGCCGCTGTTCCTTCATGGCACTCTCGAAACCGGCCTCGTCCACTTTATGACCGCGCTCACGCAGCACGTCCTGCGTCAGGTCCAGCGGGAAGCCGAACGTGTCATAGAGTTTGAAGGCCACATCCCCAGGAAGATGGGTGTTGCTGGCGAGACGTCCTATTTCATCTTCCAGCAATGCCATGCCACGGCCCAGAAGGGCGGAGAAGCGTTCTTCTTCACCTTTCATGGTCTCGGTGATGAGAGCCTTGTGCTGGTTCAGTTCGGGATAGGCGTGCCCCATCTGCTGGATGAGAGCAGGCAGCAGACGGTAGAAGACGGGCTCCTTTGCACCCATCAGATGGAGGTGACGCATGGCACGGCGCATGATGCGGCGCAGCACATAGCCCCGGCCCTCACGGGAGGGCAGCACGCCATCGGAGATGAGGAAAGCCGTGGAACGCAGATGATCGGCCACCACACGATGGCTGGTCCTGAAATGTCCATCTGCATCCTGCTTCAGCAGGTCGGCAGAAGCCTCGATGAGGGCACGGATCGTATCCGTGTCGTAATTGTCCTTCTTGCCCTGCATGACGGCGGCGAAACGTTCCAGCCCCATGCCGGTATCAATGGAAGGATGGGGCAGGTTGGTCCGCTTGCCTTCGCCTTCTTCAAAGAACTGCATGAAGACGAGGTTCCAGATTTCAACGAAACGGTCCCCGTCTTCATCAGGGCTGCCGGGAGGGCCACCGGCCACGGACGGGCCATGATCGTAGAAGATTTCAGAAGAGGGGCCGCAGGGACCGGTATCCCCCATGCGCCAGAAATTGTCGGACGTGGCAATGGGGATGATCTTGTCATCCGAAAGACCGGCAATCTTCTTCCAGAGGGAAGCGGCCTCATGATCATCCGCATAGACGGTGACAAGCAGTTTCTCGGTGGGGATGCCGAAGCCTTTTGTCAGCAGGTTCCAGGCAAATTCAATGACTTCAGCTTTGAAGTAATCTCCAAAGCTGAAATTGCCCATCATTTCGAAGAAGGTATGATGGCGGGCCGTATAGCCCACATTGTCCAGATCGTTATGCTTGCCACCAGCACGGACGACCTTCTGGGCTGTCGTGGCCCGCTTGAAGGGAAGGGTCTCCTGCCCGGTGAAGACATTCTTGAAGGGCACCATCCCCGCATTGGTGAAGAGCAGGGACGGATCGTTCTGCGGAACCAGAGACGCAGACGGGAGAATACGGTGCCCGTGAGATTCAAAATACTGGAGGAATTGCGCGCGGATGTCGTTGGTACTGATCATGAAGCTGTAAATCCGGGTTCAGGAGAAAGAGGAGACAGTTCCTGCTTTCTAGCTGATTTTCCACCACTTGGAAATGGAGCCTCATGACGGGGGAACGGATTACAGGAGGGGCTTTTTCTTATGGAAAACGAAGTGGTGGCAGAGTGTGAAATTGATGAACATGCCGCCTGCCGTGCCGCACAGAAGAGCGATGACCGTGTAATGGCGTGTCAGGGGCCAGAGGCTGAAGAGTGCCAGCACGATTCCCCGGTTGATGATGAAGCCGGGCAGGTTGGCCAGAACGAAGCGGCCCCACTGGTGATGAACTTTATGACGTTTGCGGCAGCAGTCCCGGAATGTCCAGTAACGGTTCAGAATCCAGTTGTTGCTGGAGGCGACGACATAAGCCAGGAGGGCGGCAATCCGTAATCCCACCACATGACGGAAGAGTGACAGGCTCGCCCAGTCCACCAGAAACCCTACGGCCCCGACGATCCCGAAATAGAAAAAGCGCTGCATGAGCGGAATAAATTTTATCAGGCTTTTGGGGATGAACTGTTCAATCATGGGGTGCGACGAGAAACCAGAAAAATAGCTACGATAGGCCATGGCAGTCTAACATGGTTCCGTGGGGTGGGTAAGTTTCGTGGGGAATTTTTTTTATAATAAGGAGTTCAGTTAAAAAAAGGTGCCTAAAGGCACCTTTTTTTTAACCGAAGAGATTCGGGTTGCTGACCATTTCTGCAATTTACTTCAGAATGATTTCAACGCGACGGTTCTGCGGCTCACGTGTGTTCTTAGCTGTTGCAACCAGCGGATTGGCATCACCGTAGCCGTGGATGTCAATAGCTGTGGCCGGAACACCCAGACGGACCAGCTCAGCCTTCACGCTGTTGGCACGGCGCAGGGACAGACCCATGTTGTACTTTTCACCGCGTGGACCCGGATGAGCAGCGGAGTTATCGGTGTAACCGTTAACTTCGATGCGTGTCGTCTGCACGTGCGTGGAAGCCTGAGCAGCCTGAGCAACGATCTCGCGGGCACGACCTGTCAGAGCAGACTTATCCCAGTCGAAGAAGACGAGATAGGTACGGGCAGCCTGAGCTGGCGGCGGAACGACAACGTGCGGAGCAGCCGGCGGTGGCGGCGGAGCATTGTTGAAGGCATAACGCAGGCCGAGCATGAACTGGTGGGTGTAGCGGGTACCATAACCGACGCGATCTCCACGTTTGCCATCTTCGTGCAGGTAATGACGGCCGTTAGAAGCCCCACCCGAAGATCCAGCTTGGCCGAGGAAGCGATACTGTGTAGTCAGAGCCAAGCCAGGAACGCCTGGAATGTCGTATGCTGCACCAACGATACCCTGAGCGGCGAGACCTCCGGTAGTATTATTGAAGCCACCGTCGGGACGACCCGTCGCACGGTTGTAAACCTTGCGGTAGTTTTGCCACATATAACCCGCACCGATACCAACGAACGGTGTAACGGGAAAATTATCTAGACCGAACATACCAAGGTCAATGTCGTACAGGACATTGACGAGTCCACCATAGCCCTCGCTTTTACCATGAGCGCGGCGGTTAGCACCATCAGCAAAACTCCCACCCAAACGGGTGATATGCGTCTGATTATAGGTACCCTCGACCTCGAGACGCAGTCCATTGCCGAAGCCATACCCAGCAGACAGATAGCCATTGAAGCCCGTGCCTGAATGCATCTTACCGTAATACTGCGTATCAGCGCGTTTGATACTACGGTCTGTACCAACTCGAGCACTTTGGTGCTGAACCAGATTATAACCGCCTGCCATATCAATATATGGGCCGGTGATCGTGCTGGCCATGGCAAATGACGGCAGAGCCACCATTGAGGTCATGGCGAGAAGTGCGTTACGAATGCGCATTTACTTCCTCAGTCCTTAGTTCTGTATACTTACGGCCATTACGGTTGGCGGGCGTCGGGACGATCACCGTTTTGAGCCAGCGCGGCCGATGACTGAGATGTAATAGAAACCTGGCGTGAAGTTAAGTGATTTTCCGTCCATTCATGGCGATGGGACATCCACTGTGACCAATAGAACACATAATCTGTATTCAGGCCAGAAAATGGCAGGATTTACGGAGCAAATCCTTCCTCCAGCAGCAGGGTATGGACATCTGTCATGGCCACTTCCCGGCAGGTGAAAGCCATGCCAATTCTGCGGAGTAGAACGAAGGTGATCTTCCCGTCACGCAGTTTCTTGTCCCTCCCCATGTGAGACAGCAGGGTCTCCGTGCTGAGCATGTGGGGAAGGTCCGTGACACGGGTAGGCATTCCTAGGGCATGGAAGTGAGCATCCAGCCGGTCAAGGTCTTCCCGGGGAGCGAGTCCCATCCTGACGGAAAGGGCAAGGGCCATGTGCAGGCCGATGGAAACCGCCTCTCCATGCAGGAGGCGTCCGTCATACTGGAATTCGGCTTCAAGGGCATGGGCGAAGGTATGGCCAAGATTAAGCAGGGCGCGGCCTCCGGAACGGGCCTGTTCCCGTTCATCATCCTGTACGACTCCGGCCTTGAAGGCACAGGCACGGCGTATGGCTTCGCCCAGTGCGGTGGCATTGCCGTTCAGCACGGCCTGACCATTGGCCTCACACCAGGCGAACAGGTCAGGATCAGCGATCAGGCCGGATTTGATGATTTCGGCATAACCGGCCACGAGCTGGCGGCGGGGCAGGGTGGCAAGGGCTGCCGTGTCGGCCAGGACGAGGCGGGGCTGCCAGAATGCGCCGATGAGATTCTTTCCGGCTCTGGCATTGATGCCCGTTTTTCCGCCGACGGAACTGTCAACCTGTGCCAGCAGCGTCGTGGGAATCTGGATGAAGGGAACCCCCCGCAGGGCCGTGGCGGCCACGAAACCGGCCAGGTCACCGATCACGCCACCACCGAGGGCCACGACGGTCGTGCCACGCTCCATGCCATGATCGAGCATCGTTTCCATGACAGTCTCGAAACGGGAGAGTGATTTGCTGTCTTCTCCAGCCGGAACCGTGATGGAATGAAGGCGGATGCCCGCCTGTCGGAAGCTCCGCTCCAGCGTTTCCAGATGCAGTCCGGCCACGGTCTCATCGGTCAGGATGATGGCATGATTGTTGGAGAGGTGGGGTTTTATCCTCAGTCCGGCATCATTCAGAAGATGTCTGCCGATGAGGACGTCATAGCTGTGACCTGCCAGAGCGACCGGAACATGATGGGGCAGGGTCGTGTCTGCAAGTGTCTCGGTGATGGTCCGGGTGGCCTGTTCCACGCTTTCGTCTCCACAGTCGATGATGATGTCTGCTTCGGCATAGCGTGGATAGCGTTCCGAAGCGAGGCGGTGCAGGGTTTCCTCCGGGTCCCCCTGTGCCAGAAGGGGACGGTTGCTGCGGTTGCCAAGCAGACGCCGGAGCAGGACAGGGGTAGGGACATGCAGCCAGATGGTGCAGACATCCGTTCTCTTATGGATGAGGCTGCGGGTCTGCGGGTGCATCCATGCGCCGCCGCCCGTGGCCAGAATGCAGGGGCCACCTTTGAGCAGGCGGCGGATGACCCGATGTTCTCCAGCCCGGAAATGGGCTTCGCCATGCCGTGCAAAGATTTCGGGAATGGTCTGGCGGCAGGCTTTTTCGATCTCGGCGTCGGTATCGACGAACGGAATGCCATAATGCTGGGCCAGAAGTCGCCCGAGCGTGGTCTTGCCCGCCCCCATGAGGCCGACAAGGACGATGATGTGGAAGGGGGGCTGCACGGGTCGTGTGGAGGGTGAAGAAGAAAGGGACATGCCATTCTCCTATCACGGGCCGATGGGTGGGGGTAGAGCCTCCCGTCACTCCTGCCCGTATCCCGGTGGAAGGGGGAGAGAAGAGGGTTTTTAAAAGCGGCTTATCCTTCTATAAGCAGGGCGTAGCCTTTGGTATGGAGCCGTATTTATGAAACCCATTGTCCGTTTGGCACTGGTCCTGCTGGTTCTCGTTGTGTTGGCTGGGGGTGGGTATTTTCTCACGGCCCACGGTGAACAGCCACCAGCCCCGGTGATGGTGCATCATGATCTGACGCCGCAGGTTGTGGCTCCTGCCGGACCATCTCAGAATGCGGGTGCCAGCCTGCCGGAGCTGCCGCCGGTCGGGGGACACTGAGGGAGCATCTGCGATGATGGAGCAGCGTGTGAGGGACACACGGGTTCCCGTGGAATCCATGGCTCTGATTGATGCGTTTCTCGAGACGATGGTGGCGGAACGGGGGGCGGCCGAGCGGACCCGTCTTGCCTACCGGGCCGATCTTGAGGATTTTGCCCGGTGGTGCGCCCCACTCTCCCTGTCGGATGTGTCACGCAGCAAGGTCCAGGCCTATTTTGCCGATCAGGGCCGGGCCGGAATTTCAGCCCGCACGCAGGCCCGCCGCCTGTCCTGTTTCAAGCAGTTTGCCCGTTTCATGCTCCAGATGGGCGTGCGGGCTGACGAACTGACGGCCGGACAGGTCTCGCCCCGTTACCATAGCGGGCTGCCCCATCCGCTGAGTGAAGACGAGGTCAAGCGTCTTCTGGGGAAGGGGACCTGTGGTCATGCGGACCTGCGGCGTGATCTGCTGTCCCGTGTGGCTCTGGAGATGCTCTATACGACCGGGCTGCGTATCAGCGAGCTGCTGAGTCTGCCGGCAAACTGCGTGCGGCATCGGGGCGGGATGCTGCCCGTGCGGGGAAAGGGGGGCCGGGAGCGGCTCGTGCCCTTCTCCAGCGCAGCCAGGGAAGCGGCCGAGGCCCTGCTGGCTTATGATGCCATTTTGGATAGTCCCTGGCTGTTCTCCGGACGCAATCCTAGAAAGCCTCTGACCCGGCAGGGATTTGACAAGATACTCTATGCCTGTGCCGTCAAGGCGGGGCTGGACCCGCAGCGTGTCAGCCCGCATGTGCTGCGTCATTCCTTTGCGACACACCTCCTGAATCGGGGGGCGGACCTGCGTGCCCTTCAGGTTCTTCTGGGGCATGCCGACATCACCACGACCCAGATCTATACGCAGGTAATGACGGAGCGGCTGAAGGAAGCCGTCAAGCAGCACCATCCTCTGGGCAGGGACAGCGGGGCGGAAACTGAAGAAACCGGGGCCTGAGGATGGTGCCGGTCGTGTTTTCTGCAAGGAGATGAAATTAGGGCTGTCGTGTGGCCCGTTTGCGTGCTATCGGGCGGACCATGCGCCAGTTCCTAGATTTTGAAAAGTCGGTTGCCGAGCTTGAGACCAAGATCGGTGAGCTTCGTCAGGTTGGTCGCCAGGATAATGGCGCTGGTCTGGATGGTCTGAACATTGATGACGAGATGGCTCGCCTTGCGGAGAAGGCGGACAAGCAGCTCCGCAGCCTCTACAGCAAGCTGACACCGTTGCAGAAAGTGCAGGTGGCCCGTCACGCCCAGCGGCCTCATGCACTGGACTATATCGAATCCCTGATGACGGATTACACGCCACTGGCTGGTGACCGTGTTTTCGGGGATGATCAGGCCCTCATAGGGGGGCTGGCCCGTTTCCGTGGTCAGCCGGTCATGGTGATCGGGACGGAGCGTGGCTCCGATACGGAGAGCCGCCTGCGTCATAATTTCGGCATGGCCCGTCCGGAAGGGTACCGCAAGGCCCAGCGTCTGATGCGCATGGCCGAGCGTTTCGGCCTGCCGATCCTGACTTTCGTGGACACGGCCGGTGCGTGGCCGGGGATTGATGCCGAGGCCCGTGGACAGGCGGAAGCGATTGCCAGGGCGATTGATACCTGCCTCCAGGTCAAGGTGCCGCTGATCGCCACCGTGATTGGTGAAGGTGGGTCCGGTGGGGCCATTGCCATTGCGGCAGGTGACCGTGTCCTCATGCTGGAACACGCCATCTATTCCGTCATTTCACCGGAGGCGGCAGCGTCCATTCTCTGGCGTGACCCCAAGATGTCCCCGACGGCGGCTGAGTCCCTGAAGCTGACCGCACAGGACCTGAAGAAACTGGGACTGATCGACCATATCATTGATGAGCCTGTGGGCGGTGCCCAGCGTATGCCAGCCGAAGCCATCAACCGGGTGGGTGAAGCCATTGCGGCAGAACTGGCAACCGTGCAGGCCATTCCGAAGGAAAGCCTCCTGTCACGTCGCCGGGAGCGGTATCTGGAGATGACACGGGCTGCCAGCTGAGCTGCCCTGTTCATAACAAGTTCTGGAAAGGCCGCTTCCCGGTGGAAGGCGGCCTTTTCTGTCACGGGCTGCGTGGTGGATCGCCTTCTTTTGGGGTGAAATCCAGCGTCTGGAGAAGGTCTTTCAGGGCGGAACCGGCCTGGATGACCGTATCAGCGTCATAGCCTTTGGCGACTAGGGCGACGCCCCGTTCCGTTCCGTGTTCAAACGGGTAGGAACCGATATCCAGTGTGGGAAAATCCTGCTGGATGGCGGTCAGCCTGTCGGCAAGGTCACCTTCATAGACGTCATGACTGTACCAGCTGGCACTTGTCAGTGGTGCCCCGGCTTCAAGCTGCGGAGCCAGCCAGTCGATCATGGCATGGAAGATGCGGGGGACTCCGGCCATGACATGCACGTTGCCCAGTGAGAAGCCGGGAGCCGTGGAAACGCTGTTCTTGATGGGGGTCGCCCCTTCTGGTAGCCATGCCATGCGCTGGCGTGCCCTGTTGAATTCACCAGCCGGGAAGAGGGCTTCCAGCTGACGGAAACTGTCTTCATGGCGTGTCAGGGGAACATTGAACGCTTCAGCCACACAGGCGGCGGTGATGTCGTCATGAGTCGGACCGATTCCCCCGCTGGTGAACAGGAGGTCGAACCGTGCCCGGCAGTCATTGACCGTGGCGATGATATGGTCAGCAATGTCCGGAATGACACGGACCTCCATCAGCCGGATGCCCCTGCCGTTCAGCGCATGGGCGAGAACCCTGATGTTGGCGTCCTGCGTGCGGCCAGAAAGGATCTCATTACCTATGACGAGAAAACATGCGGTGCGGGGAGCCATGAGCCTGTAATTCCCTTATGATGGCCGCAACGCTGTCCGGTGCGGGCGGTGAAACTGGGGCATCTTTCTGTTATCATATGGAAGAGTGTGGCCCTTAAAAAGGAGAAATGCCTGTGAAGCTGGAACATCATGAACCTGTATGTCTGTCAGATTTCCGGGCAGTGCTGGGGGAAGGGCCAGTCTGGATAGAAGCGGAGCATTCCTTCTATTTTGTGGATATTGTCAGCTGCCGCATTCACCGTTACGGCCTGCGGGATGGCAGCCTGTACAGCTGGGAGGCTCCCAATCGCACGGGGTTTCTGCTGCCCACCAGTGATGGCACGTTCCTTGCCGGGCTGCCGGACGGGCTGCACCGTTTTGACGTGAAGACGGGCTATTTCGAACAGGCCTGCATGGTCGAGACGGAGGATGAAGGCAATCGCCTGAATGACGGGTGTGTGGACCAGAAGGGGCGCATCTGGTTCGGTACGATGGATGACGGAGAAAGCCGGGAGAGTGGCTCCCTCTATCGGGTTGAGCATAAGGGCGGTCAGCTCAGCGTGTCACACTGGGACAGTGGCTACATCGTGTCCAATGGTCCGGCGATTTCACCCTGCGGTAAGGTGCTTTATGCCTGTGACAGCCCCCAGCAGCGCATTTATGCATTCGATATTGCCGATGATGGCAGCCTGACCAACAAGCGTGTCTTCGCTACCCTGAAGAAGGGGTATCCTGACGGTGTGGTGACCGACAGTGAAGGTAATGTCTGGAGCGGCACATGGGCTGGTGGACAGATCACCCGTTTCCGGCCTGATGGCACGCCGATGAAGCCGATTGTCCTGCCCGTGTCCAATGTCACGAAGATTGCTTTTGGCGGGGACGATTATAAGACCGTTTTCGTCACGACGGCCCGCAAGGGGCTGAGTGAAGAGGAACTGGCTGAGCAGCCGCAGGCCGGGGGCATTTTTGCGTTCCGTACGGACATAGCGGGCAACCCGCAGCATAGCTTCCGGGTAGAAGCTGTCTGATATGTGAGAAGAGCCTTTCCTGACAGAAAGGCTCTTTTTTCAGGCGGCAAAATCCGCCGGAAGGTCCTTAAGTTTCATACAGAAGAGGTCTTTCAGAACATCTGGAGGGCAGAAACTCTCATGGAGTCTTGTTCTGTTTGTTCTGTCATTTTGCTGTCAGCAGATCATTCATGGTCATGGGACGCTGCTCCGTGAAAAAATTTCCGTCTTTGTCGGCCCACTTGTCTGCCGGACGGTCCCAGTAATATTCAATACCATTCTCATCAGGGTCCCTGAAATACACTGCATGACTTGTTCCATGATCGACTATTGCATCCAGTCTGATGCCGGATTCGTATATTTTGACAATCCGTTTGAGAAATTCTTCTCGTTCCGTAAAGAGAACGGCAAAATGATAGAGGCCAGTCATACCATATAATGGTGGGGTTCCATCTTTTGACATCCATGTATTTACACAGATATCATGGTGGTAATCACCGTATGACAAAAAGGCGGCCTGGTCTGGAAAGAGCTGTGTCACATGCATTCCAAGTATGTCACAGTAAAATGATACTGAGCGATCAAGGTTGGCGACTTTAAGATTTACATGACCCAGCCGTGCTGTTGAGGTAGCCATTGTAATATTATCCTCATCTTGCGGAAAACAGTTTCCAGAAAAAGATGATGGAAACTGTTCTGAATGTCATCTGCCAAAATATGAAAGGCATGGTTTCCAAAAGGTGTGTTTATCAAAAATTGTTTGGCCTTTCAGAATCAAGGTAAAGCCAAAGCTACACGTGCTCATTAAAGGCCAGAAACTGTCTGATCTTCTCAGATTTATTTTTGAACCAAGATAGTTCTTACATTTCTGTTTATGTCAGAGTGATACCGTCCTTTTCCAGGGAGATCGTTCATCCCATGCCACGCTGGCCGCTGAGTCCGGTGTTTCGGAACGCACGGTACACATTGCGCTCCGAAAGGCCCGAATGTGTGGCTGGATTACATGGACGGACAGCCGCAGGTCAGCCCAGCAGGGACTGAATCCGGGGGACGAGCGGGGCGTCAGCCTTGGGCATGGGGTAGTCTGCCAGTTCTGCGGCCGGTACCCAGGCAAGTGCCTGGCCTTCCCGCCCGACAGGCTCATTGTCCCATTCCCGGACAAGATAGAGGATCATGAGCAGGTGGAAGGTGGCGCAGTTCTCACTGACAAAGGTGAAGGGTTCCAGCGTTTCGGGCTGGACGGTGATGCCCAGCTCTTCGTCCAGTTCCCGGACCAGGGCGGTTTCGGGTGATTCCGGGACTTCCACTTTTCCGCCGGGGAATTCCCATAATCCGGCAAAAGTCTTGCCTTCCGGTCTCTGGGCCAGCAGGACGGTTCCGTCCTTCCGGATGAGAATGGCTGCCGTGACAAGCAGCGTATGAGGGCGAAAGGGCGTGGTCATCAAATACTCCCGCATGAGTGGCATATTTTGTGAAGGTATCGGCAGAAAATGCGCCTTTTATGCCACAGGAGGAAGAGGAAAAGTTAAAAAACCCACTCGGAGCTTTGCTGTGGAGGGGTGTGCCCGGTAGGTAGTCCGTCATACCGTGAATGGATAGCTGCCCTGACAGGAACACAACCTTGTCATGGATTTTCTGTTATGTACCGAGACCAATGGGAGTGCCAGACGCATTGCGCCGCCACCTTCTTCTGTCTTCCGCTGCCCTTTTTTTGGGAATGGGTAGCGGAGCCGCTTTTGCCCAGACCCGATCATCAATTCCATCATCTTCTGCCAGCAGGGCAACGGGGAAGGCTGCTGCATGGCATGGCCGTGCTACGGAAGCACAGCGGAAGGGCCTCCATAAAGGAGCTGTCCAGAAGACTGTCACGGCTGGTGCCAGCACAGGGCCGGTGAAGAAGGCCGGTCATCGCAGGCCGAAATATGTATCGGCACATGGTGTGCAGAGCCTCTCCGTTCATGCCTCGCATGTCAGCCGTGCGGCGGAACTGGTCGTGCCCAAAAGCGTGATGAAGGAGTACGTTCCCGGTACCAGTCCCTACAAGGCCCTGGACCGGATGCCGGGTGTGAGCTTCACCTCCACCGATCCGTTCGGCATCGACAGCTTCGGGGCCAATCTGTACGTCCGTGGCTTCTTCATGAACCAGCTGGGTGTGACGCTGGATGGCATCCCGCTGAATGATCAGACCTACCAGTCCGTCAATGGTCTGAGTCTCGCCTCGGCCATCATTCCTGATGATATTGGCAGCGTGACCATGTCGCAGGGCGGTGGAGGGGTGGATGTGGCCTCCACCAACACGCTGGGCGGGACCATCCGTTTCACCTCCAGCGATCCGTCCGACAGGCTGGGTGGCAAGGTCAGCCAGGCATTTGGCAGTTACGGGTCTTACCGTACCTATGCCCGGTTCGATTCCGGCCGTCTGAACGAATCCGGCACGAAATTCTACACTTCCTATGCTCGCACGGATGAAGGCATGTGGGAGGGGAAGGGTGACCAGTTCCTCCAGCAGGTCAATGCCAAGCTGGTGCAGCCGCTTGGTGAGCGCAGCAAGGTCTCGGCCTTTTTCGACTGGACGGACCTCCAGCAGCAGAACTACCCTGACCTTTCACTGGGGATGATCAACAATCTGGGCTGGCGTGTGCCGCATCTCTACCCGGATTACAAGAAGGCCTATCAGTGGGCGCAGCAGTGCAATAACAGCCCGGATAATTTCATGGCCTATCCGGGGTCCAACGGGCAGGTGAATGCCTGCCAGATGCCCTATTATGATGGTGGCCAGCACGAAACGAACTTCCTTGGCGGGCTGAATCTTGACCTTGCCCTGACGGATCATCTGACATGGCATACGACCGCTTACGGCCATGCCCAGTCCGGCAATTACAGCTACACGGCAGCTGCCTCTGCGGCCTCGACTGACCCGGACCTTCAGGTTGCCACGCCCAATGGCGTGCCGCTCTATCAGGAGGTCTGGAAGAACAGCCAGCAGCGTTTCGGCATCACGAGCAGTCTGGATTACCGCTGGGGCCATCACAGGATTGATACGGGCGTCTGGTATGAGAATAACAACCAGACCGCCGGGCTGTACAATTATCTGGAGCCGGAACTGGGAGCGGGTGCACCCGTCAAGGCGGTCGGGCCTTATGGTGTCTATGGGCCAGCGGACCGGGTGTACAATTTCAGATGGCGGACCAATGTGGTGCAGACCCATCTTCAGGATACTTACACCATCCGCAGGGGGCTGACCCTTACGGCAGGTTTCCGCTCCCTGATTTCCCAGACATCCGGTGGCGGGCATGAGAATGATGATTCATGGGCGGCTCTGGATGCCGGGGGACTGCCGTCTGGCTCGCTCCATGCCACGGGGGCTTTCCTGCCACATTTCAATCTGGACTGGCGACTGAACCGGCAGAACGAGTTCTATATCGACGTGTCCAAGAACATGCGGGCTTATGAGGTTTCCGGCACGGGTGTTGCCAACTCGCTCTTCTCCGTGCCCAACCAGCAGGAATTCCTGCGGCAGAAGGCACAGACCAAGCCTGCCCGTGCCTGGACCTATATGGGGGGCTACCGCTTCACGTCTTCCATCGTCCAGCTGGATGCCACGGTCTATCACTCCACCCTGATGCACGAGCTTCTGGCGGGTGCACGGGGAACAATGTTCAATCCGATCTCTGAAGAGTTTGATTTCGGACGCATTTCCATGACGGGGGCCAATGGCAGCGTGTCCATCCGCCCGTTGCCGGGCCTGGTCATCACCAACACGCTCAGTTACAACAAGGGCACTTATGACCGTGACGTGACCTCCAGTGCCGGGAATTATTACCCGCTGAAGGGCAAGAACATCGTCAACTACCCGGCATGGATGTACAAGACCTCCATTTCCTATACATGGCATGGGCTGAATGCGCATTTCGATGCCAATTATTTCGGAAAGCGTTATTACAGCTTCATGAATGATACCTCTATTGGCAGCTACTGGCTGGCCAATACGGGGGTGAATTATACGTTCCGGAAACTGGCTGGCGTGCGGGACCTGACGGTCAGCTTCAATGTCTATAACCTGTTCAACAACAAATACATCGCCATGATGGGTGAGAACAACAACCCACCCGTGGGAGATTATCAGTCTTTGGAGCGGGGTGCGACACGGGAATATTTCGGCACGATCAGCGCAGCGTTCTGATCGCTGAAGGTCTGGAAAAGAAACGGCCCGCTCTGGTTCCAGGCGGGCCGTTTTTTGTTTCAGCGGGCTTCTTCAGCCAGTTCGGCACTCAGGGCGGTGATGAACTGGGAGGCCACCCGGCCGGAGCGGCTGCCCCGCTGGATGGACCATTGCAGCGCACGGCGGTGCAGTTCCTCCTTGGCGATGGGCAGTTTCCGGTCTGCTGCATAGGCGTCAATGATGCTCAGATAATGGGGCTGGGATGCGCCATACAGGCCGATCCACAGCCCGAACCGGTCGGAGAGGGAGACTTTTTCTTCAATGGCCTCACCCGGATTGATGGCGTCGCCTGATTCATTCTCGATCATGGTCTGCGGCATGAGATGGCGGCGGTTGGAGGTGGCATAGACCAGCACATTGTCCGGCCGTCCGGCAATGCCGCCATCAAGGACGGATTTCAGGGATTTGTAATCAGCATCCTGCGTCTCGAAGGAAAGGTCATCACAGAAAAGGATGACCCGGCGGGTGCTGCGGCGCAGAAGGGCCAGAAGCTGCGGCAGGGTGCTGAGATCATCCCGTGGAATCTCGATCAGGGCCAGAGGAGGCTGGTTCCTGCTGCGCTGTTCTCCATTGACGGCCATCAGACAGGCCTTGACGAGCGAGGACTTGCCCATGCCCCTTGCTCCCCAGAGCATGACATTATTGGCAGCCAGCCCGTGAGCGAAGAAGCGTGTATTGCCCATGACCTGTTTTATCTGCCGGTCAATGCCCTTCAGTAGGTCAAGTGGGACGGCCTGCATCCGAGGGATGGGCAGCAGGCGGCCATCTGTCCCCTGCCAGAGGAAGGTATCCTGCGTGAGGTCATCCAGCATGGCGGGGTCTGCGGGAGGAGGAGCCATGCGCTCCAGACTGTCGGCGATGCGGGTCAGGAGAGGGATGATGGCGGTCGTGGGCATGGTCTTCTTCCATAATGAACTTGACGTGAAACCCCGGAACGATATGGTCCCGGGAGTATCCCACAAAGATGGAACCAAAATTACCCATGAACAATCTTCTTTTCTCCACGGCTTATGCTGCCGATGCCGGCACGGGTGGCGGTGCTTTCAATTCGGCAGCCCTGATGCAGTATGCTCCGATCGTTCTGGTTTTCATTGTTTTCTATTTTCTGCTCATCCGTCCGCAGCAGAAGCGTCAGCGTCAGCTGCGTGAGGAGCAGAATGGTCTGCGTCGTGGTGACCGGATCGTGACGGCAGGTGGCATCTTGGGGACGGTGCAGAATACCCGTGATGATTCTCAGGAAGTGGATGTGGAGATTGCACCGGGCGTGAAGGTGAAGATCATCCGCAGCACCATCACGAATGTCCTGTCTCGTGAAGACAGGGTCGCCAACGATTCATGATGTGAGGGTTGCAGCACGTTTTGTGCCGACCTGAAAAAAAAGCCCCGTCACGTTCAGTCGTGGCGGGGCTTTTCTCATGTGCAGCTGACCGGAAGATCAGGCACCCTTCAGGCGGCTCTCGGCGTATTCGTAATTGGCGAGACGGTCGAGGAAGTTGGTAACGTAATCCGGGCGGCGGTTGCGGAAGTCCAGATAGTAGGAATGCTCCCACACATCCAGACCCAGCAGCGTACGGCCTTCATCCTCGGAGAGCGGGTTGGCGGCGTTGGCTGTCTTGGTGACCTTCAGCTTGCCATTGGCCCCCAGAACCAGCCATGCCCAGCCGGACCCGAACTGCGTCGTGGCAGCCTGCTTGAACGCAGCCTTGAAGGCATCGACGGAGCCAAAGTCTTCAGTCAGTTTTTTTTCCAGCGCACCGGGAACCTTGCCGCCCTTGGGGGAGAGGCAGTTCCAGAAGACACAGTGATTCCAGTGCTGGCCGGCATTGTTGAAGACCGGTGCCAGGGAGGAATCAGCGTGGGAGAGGGCGATGATCTCCTCAAGGGCCTTGCCGGCCAGCTCCGGCTTGCTCTCGACAAAACCGTTCAGGGCCGTGACATAGGCCTGATGATGCTTGCCGTGGTGCAGTTCCAGTGTTTCCTGGCACATGCCAGCATCGGCCAGTGCGTTTTCGGCATAGGGGAGTTTTGGGAGTTCAAAAGCCATGTGAATCTTCCTTAACATATGAGGGGCAGGGAGTGTCCCCCTGCCCATTCATGACCCTCTTTAGCTATGGTTGCGGAGCGGCAACGTCAAGGTGTGCGGGGGCGTCTCTCTTAAAAAAAGAGTAAAATGGTCCAAAATACAGGACGGACCTGCCAGACGATGCTCAGCGGTTGGCGATGTTCTGTTCCATCTGTGCAATCAGGGCGGAGTAATCGTCATCAGCATGATGACGACTGGAGAAGGCCAGATTCTGGGAGGCGGCAGCCATGCCATGCATCGGGACACCACAGCGGCGACCTGCCTCCAGCAGCAGGCCCATGTCCTTGCTCATCAGGCGGGTGGGAAACTGGGAGGGGAAGTTCCGTTCCTGGCCCATGCCGATCTTGCGTTTGTGGTGAGGGCTGATGACGGCCAGTTCCTGAAGGGCATCAAACAGGACATCACGTTCCACGCCGGAAGCCAGACCATAGGCGATCCCTTCGGCAATGATGTTCAGTGTGCCGCCCATGATGCCATTGACGACCAGTTTCAGCCGGGCCGCACTTCCGGCGGGGCCTGCATGGATGGTGATGCGGCCGATGCAGTCCAGTATGGGGCGGGCACGTTCCACCGTGTCCTCGGGGCCGCCCACCAGCATGATGAGGGCACCTTTCTCCGCTTCCGGTGTGCTGCCGGACATGGGGGTATCCAGCACGGCAACGCCCCGTTCCTTCAGGAGGGCTGCGAGGTGATCGGCCTGTTCAGGAGAGACGGTGGATGTATCCAGCACCAGCTGGCTATGACGCAGTCCGGCCAGAAGGCCATCTTCCCCATGAAGTGTCCTGTTTTCGGCCTCATCATTCGGGACGCAGAGAATGATGGCGTCACTTTTTTCCGCCACGAGGCGGGGCGAGGCCAGCATGGGCACATCGGCTTCTGCTCCGTTGCTTCGGCCTGATGGTGTATAGGCGACGACATCATGACCCGCCTGGATCAGGTTGCGCCCCATGAGGGAGGCCATGGCCCCGTAACCGATAAAACCGATGGTCCTGATGGATGACATGGGCGGATTCCTTTTCCAGTTCAGTGGCTCCGTTCAGGGAGATGGTCCGGCATGGGGTGGGATTAAAGAGGCATGGCAGAAGCGTGATGCCGGGCAGGCAATAAAAAACCCCGCCGGAGCGGGGTGAAGGAGAGAGGATCATTCCTCATCATCATAATCATCTGCATCAGCTGGGTGGCGGATGGGAGGACGGGACCGGTTGTCTGCATTGCGGCGGGTGAAATGATGGGCAATGTCAGCCAGTTCCACGAAGTGGTCCGTCTGGCGGCGCAGGTCATCACCGATCATGGGTGGGGTCGTCTTGACGGATGAAATGACCGTGACACGGACACCACGGGACTGGACAGCCTCCACCGCACGGCGCAGGTCGGAATCACCACTGATGATCACGATGTGATCCAGCCGGGGGGCCTGCTCGATCAGGTCAACGGCCAGTTCGACATTCATGTTTCCCTTGACTCGACGCTGCCCGGACTGGTTAGTGAATTCCCGTGCCGTTTTGGTAACCAGATGGTAACCATTATAGGCCAGCCAGTCTGTCAGCGGGCGGAGGGGGGAATAGTCTTCAGTCTCCGGCATGGCAGCGTAATAGAAGGCACGCTGGAAGGAGCACTGCTGTTCGAAGAGGTCCCGCAGGGCGAGGAAGTCGACCTCGAACCCCAGATTGCGTGCGGCGTGATGAAGGCTGGCCCCGTTGATGAAAAGTGACGTGCGATCATTTTTACGTAGAAGAAGATTGGACATATGGCTCACATTATATTCTTGGAGACGAGGGTCAAGAAACGTCCTGTTTGTCTCGGGCGGTCCATGACTCTGCTGGCAGGGCCGCCTCTTGTGTCTTGTATTCCGGCTCCATGATGTATGGTAGCGTCTACCAGATTTGAGGGTGGAAGGCTTGTCGTAAGGAGAAGACAGGACAGCCTCTTGGCTTCCCTCTTACAGCTTTGCGTTGCGCCAATAAAGGGGGTTGTGATAATAATACTGGAAGATTGTGAGATATAAGGGGATGAGCCTGTCCTGCCGGTGCAGGAGGCTGGTTCCAGCCCGGATGAGTGCGGGCCGTTTCAGCATGTGAGTGGGGAGAGCCGGTTTTATGGCACGTGTGACCGTAGAGGACTGCATCGAGAAGGTTCCGAACCGTTTTGACCTGGTGCTGCTGGCCGCCCAGCGTGCCCGTGGTCTGTCCCGTGGGGAGGAGATGCAGGTTTCACGGGATAACGACAAGAATACCGTCGTCGCCCTGCGTGAGATCGCCGAGGACCATGTCAGTCTTGAAGGGCTGAAGAACGGCATTGTCCGCTCCATGAGCAACCAGCCTGAAGTTGAGCCTTCCGATGAGGAAGTGATGGACCTCATCCCGACGGATCAGAACATTTTCGGCCTTCAGGATGTGTCTGCAGAAGAGGAAGCTGCCAACATGGCAGCTGATGAGGTCGGCTCCGGCCGGGGACGCCGCTGACTTTTGGACGTGAGGCATGTGCCCTGAGGAAGGGTCGGGCCTTCTGCCGCCCGATGGCAGGCAGGTACAGGCTCTTCCATCAGTAGAGATGGGGGGCCTGGGTCATGGCTGATGATACACTGCTTTCCACCGCTCCCGTGCAGGAGGCGGTGGCCGGTGCCGTGGAGCCACAACCTGCACAGGATTTCCACCCGTCCATCAGCGGGCTGCTGGAGCGGATCAGGCGGTATGATCCCCATGCCGATCTTGCCCGGATAGAAGAGGCCTATGATCTGGCGGCCAGGGCACATGAGGGCCAGTGCCGCGACAATGGCGACCCCTACATCACCCACCCCATTGCCGTTGCCAATATTCTGGCAGGGTTCCGCATGGACCCGGCCTCCATTATGGTGGGGTTCCTGCATGATACCGTAGAAGACACGAGCATTTCTCTGGACATGCTGGGGCAGCGTTTCGGCAGGGATGTTGCCGCCATCGTGGATGGCGTGACCAAGCTGACACGTCTGGAACTCCAGTCCGACAGGACCAAGCAGGCGGAAAATTTCCGTAAGCTGGTTCTGGCCATGTCACGGGATATCCGGGTGCTGATCGTCAAGCTGGCGGACCGGCTGCACAACATGCGGACGCTCCATTATGTCCAGCGGACGGACCGCCGCCAGCGCATCGCACGGGAAACGCTGGATATTTACGCTCCACTGGCCGAGCGTATCGGCATGGACCGGGTGAAGACGGAATTGCAGGACATTGCTTTCGTCAATCTGGAGCCGGAAGCTGATGCGACCATCCGGGCACGGCTGAATTATCTGCGTGGCCAGGGCGCGGACATGATCGAGCAGATACGCTGCGAACTGACCACGCTCTGCAAGGAAGCCGGAGTGGAGGGAGCGACCGTCATCGGGCGGGAGAAATCGCCTTACTCCATCTGGGAAAAGATGAAGCGGCGGAATGTTGCCTTCGAGCAGCTTTCGGACATCATGGCCTTCCGTATTCTCGTGCCGACACGGGAGGCCTGCTACGCCGCTCTGGGGGCGGTTCATGGGGCCTATCCCATGATTGCCGGACGCTTCAAGGATTACATTTCCACCCCCAAGACGAACGGTTATCAGTCCCTGCATACGGGAGTGACGCTTTACCGTCCGCACAGCCAGAAGATCGAGGTGCAGATACGCACGCTAGAAATGCACGATCTGGCCGAGAATGGTGTCGCCTCGCACTGGAGCTACAAGAATGGCACCAGTCCCAGCGAGCGGGAAACGGCTGTCCTTTCAGAAACATTCGGGGCCTATACCCGCAAGTTGCGCTGGGTGCAGGATCTTCTGGACATTTTGGAGGACAGTCAGGAGCCGGATGAGTTCCTGGAGAATACGAAGCTTGAACTCTACCAGGATCAGGTCTTCTGCTTCACGCCCAAGGGGCAGCTCATTTCCCTGCCCCGTGGGGCCACGCCGGTGGATTTTGCCTATGCTGTGCATAGTCAGGTCGGGGACCGGTGCGTGGGAGCCAAGGTCAATGGTCGCCTTGTTCCGCTGAAGCATGTTCTGGAGAATGGCGACCAGATTGATATCATGACGGCCCGTGGGGGCACGCCGTCGCCTTCATGGGAGCGTTTTGTCGTCACGGGGAAGGCCCGTGCCCGTGTGCGGCGTTTCGTGGCCCTTCAGCAGCGGCAGAACAATGTTGAGAATGGTCGTGGAGCCGTGGCCCGTGCTTTCCGCCAGAAGGGCGTGGACGGGTCCGAGAAGGTGCTGGAATCCATCCTCGGCACGCTGAAACAGAACAGTCTTGATGACCTGTATGGCAGTGTTGGTGCCGGACAGCTGGACCCGCAGGATGTCGTGAGGGCTGCCTATCCGGAGCTGTCCCGTCAGGGGCAGGTGCCCCGGATCGTGCCCGGCCTGTCGCCCCGGCTGGAGGAGCGGCTGGACCAGAGGCCCCTGCCAGCCAGACGGACCACCAGCTATGAGGGTACACTGGTCAATGGCGTCGGCCGGGGGATTGAACTCCATTTTGCAGGCTGCTGCCGCCCATTGCCGGGGGACCGGATCGTGGGCATCATTGCGCAGGGCAAGGGTGTGACCGTGCACCGGCGCAAATGCCACAATCTCAGCATGTTTGCGGACATGCCCGAGCGGTTCCTTGAAATTTCATGGAGCGAGGAGGCCATGGGGCGGACAGGGCGGGATGCGCCCCGCTATACGGCCCGTCTTTCCGTCGTGGCCGGGAATGACCCGGCCGTTCTGGCGGCACTGACCAATCTTGCGACACGGCACGAGGCCAGCGTGGTCAATCTGCGCATCGTGAACCGGCAGCTTGATTTCATGGAGATTCTGGTGGACCTTGAGGTGCGCAGCAAAGGGCACCTGGCTACGGTGCTTGCCGGTTTCCGCGCTGAGAAGGGCGTATTGCAGGCCGAACGGACAAAGGGATAACCCGCATGATTCTGGGGATTGGGGTTGATCTCTGCGTCATCGGGCGGATCGAGCGGGCACTGGTACGGCATGGCGACGCCTTTCTGGACCGTGTCTTCACGCCGGAGGAGCAGGATTATGTGCAGGGCCTGAAGGGAGCGGCCCGTGCCGGGGCTTGTGCCAAACGCTGGGCGGCGAAGGAAGCCTGTGCCAAGGCACTGGGAACCGGCTTTGCCCAGGGGGTGCAGCTCCGGGAGATTTCCGTGGGGCGCAACCATCTGGGTGCTCCCGTACTCAGCCTTTCCGGTGAGGCGGCCCGTCTTCTGGAGGCACGCATACCGGCGGGCCACAGGGCCGAGCTTCTGCTGAGCATGAGTGATGACCCGCCGATGGCCATGGCACAGGTGCTGATACAGGCTCTTGCCCTCTAGGGGCATGGCCTGACATATTTCCGGACCATAATTAATGCATGACCCGGCGGCCCAGTCAGGCTATGGCAGGGGGTATGGAAAAGGTGCCTTTGCTGGAAGGGAAGGTGCCAGAACAGGATGACGGGGACCATGAGCGAAGACAGACAGCCAGAACAGACAGACAAGCAGGAAAGTCTCGGAGCCTCCATTAGGCAGGTTCTGCTGTGGCTTGTTCTGGTTGTCGCCGTGCGCTCACTGCTGGTCGAGCCGTTCAACATTCCTTCGGCTTCCATGATCCCGACCCTCCAGGTCGGGGATTTCGTGGCGGTGTCCAAGATGAGTTACGGGTATTCCCGCTATTCCTTCCCGTTCTCGCCGTCCTTCATTTCAGGACGGTTCTTTGCGTCTGCACCACATCGTGGTGACGTGGCGGTGTTCCGTTTCACCAAGGATACGTCGATTGATTACATCAAGCGGATTGTCGGCCTGCCGGGGGACCGTGTCCGCATGGAGCAGGGGCATCTTTTCATCAATGGCCAGGAAGTGCCACGGGTGGATAAAGGGCATTACAGCGTGGTGGACGAGCGGGGTTACCGCCTGTCCGGGACACGTTACAGGGAAATGCTGCCCCGTGAGGACGGGAAGGTCATTGCCCATGACATCCTGAAAATGCGGAATGATGATCTGGCCAACAATACGCCTGAATATACCGTCCCCAGAGGCTGCTTCTTTGCCATGGGGGATGACCGGGATGACAGTTCCGACAGCCGTTTCCAGGGGGGGCATGAAAGCGGCACCTGTGCCGTGCCCGCCGGGAATGATTATCTGACGGACAGTGGCGGGCATGATCTTGGTTTCGTGCCGATTGATAATCTTGTCGGGCGTGCGCAAATCGTGCTGTTCTCGGTCGACATGCGTCACCCGACATGGCAGTTCTGGTATTGGCCCGTGGAAATCCGCTGGGGCCGTTTCCTGCATGGTATCGACTGATGATGACACGTGATGAGGCTGTCCTCCATGTCGAGGCAAAGCTGGAACATCGCTTCTCCGACCCTGCGCTTCTTCATGAGGCCCTGACGCACCGTTCCGCCGTGCCCAGACGGCAGGGGCGTAACCGGGGCAACCAGAAGGGCCGTCAGGCGGCGAAGCCCCCACGGGGGCAGGGGTCGAATGAGCGTCTGGAATTTGTGGGGGACCGAGTGCTTGGCCTGCTGATGGCCGAGTGGCTTTTCGAGCGTTATCCGGAGGAACAGGAGGGTGCCCTTGGTGCCCGTCATGCCCATCTGGTATCCCGCCCGGTGCTGGCCCGCATCGCCGGGAAGATCGGTCTTTCCGGGGCGATACAGATTGCCCAGCATGAGGAAAGTGCGGGCATCCGGGTGCTGGCCAGTGTCCAGGCAGATGCGATGGAAGCTCTGCTGGGGGCACTCTATCTGGATGCGGGACTGGACCCGGCCCGCCATGTGGTCCGCCGCCTCTGGGATCGGGACATCGAGAAGAGTGGCCAGCCTCACAAGGAGCCGAAAACACTGCTTCAGGAGTTCCTGCTGGGGCGTGGCGAAGCTCTGCCACATTATGAACTGACATCGTCCGATGGTCCGTCCCATGCGCCGATTTTCTGTGTGGTAGTACGTGCCCTGGGGCAGGCGGGTGTTGGGCGTGCGGGCAGCAAGCGGCTGGCTGAAAGTGCAGCGGCAACGGATCTGCTGAAAAAGATAGGGCAGGAGACAGAACGTGCCTGAGGATACAGAAAAGACCGCCATGGGCGGGGAAACACGCTGTGGGTTCGTGGCTCTTGTCGGGGCACCTAATGCAGGCAAGTCCACCCTGTTGAACCGTATGGCCGGGGCGAAACTGTCCATTGTCAGCCCCAAGGCACAGACGACACGCTTCCGCACGCTGGGCATTGTCATGAGGGATGTGGCGCAGATCGTGTTCGTGGATCTGCCGGGCATTTTCAGGCCCCGCCGCCGTCTGGACCGGGCCATGGTCAATGCGGCATGGAGCGGCTCTCAGGATGCTGACCTGACCCTTCTACTGATAGACAGTCGTATCGGCCTGACGGATGAGATCAGGGAGATCATTGAAAAGCTCAGGGAAGGGAAACGCCCTGTCTGGCTGGTGCTGAACAAGACGGACCTCATCCAGCGTGATCAGCTTCTGCCTCTGACAAAGGCCATCACGGACCTTCTGCCCGTGGAAGAAGTCTACATGGTCAGTGCCCGCTCCGGTGAAGGCGTGGACGGTCTGCTGGACGGGCTGTCCAGGGCTGTTCCCGTCGGCCCCTATCATTATCCTGAGGATGACCTGACAGACCTGCCGGACCGTCTCCTTGCCGCCGAGATCGTGCGGGAGCAGGTCTTCCTCCAGACGCATGAGGAAATTCCCTATCACGCCACGGTGGAGACGGAATCCTTCAAGACACGCAAGGATGGCTCCATCCGCATTGACGTGACGATCTATGTCTCACGGGCGGGCCACAAGGCCATTCTCATCGGAGAGCGGGGGCAGCGCATCCGGGAAATCGGCATGAGGGCACGGAAGCAGCTGGAAGGGCTTCTGGATGCGCCCTGCCATCTTTTTCTCAATGTGAAGGAGCGGGCGGCATGGGACAAGGAGACGGCCCGTCTGCGTGCCCTCGGCCTTGCGGATTATGGCTGAGGCGCACGAGTTTCGCTTGTTCATGCGGGGATGGCTCTGTATGAGGGAGCAGACAGATTTCAGGACATCATCAACCAGAGAGCTGGTACGACCATGAGCACCGCCCCCCAAGAGCCGAACTTCCCCTATAAACGGGTCCTCCTCAAAGTGTCCGGTGAGGCACTGATGGGCAAGGGGACTGCGGGCGTGGACCCGGAGATGGTGGACATGGTGGCGGCGGACATTGCTGATGTGGCCTCCATGGGCGGTCAGGTCTGTCTTGTCGTCGGTGGGGGAAACATCTTCCGGGGACTGGCAGCCGCAGCGAAGGGGATGGACCGTGTGCAGGGTGACTATGCCGGGATGCTGGCCACGGTCATCAATGCGCTGATGCTCCAGAATGCGCTGGAGAAGCGCAATGTGGAAACCCGTGTGATGACGGCCATTCATATGGCGTCCATTGCCGAGCCTTACATCCGCCGTCGGGCCGTCCGGCATATGGAGAAGGGCCGTGTGGTCATTTTTGCTGCCGGTACGGGCAATCCGTTCTTCACGACGGATACGGCGGCTGCCCTGCGGGCGAGCGAGATGGAGTGTGATGCGCTCTTCAAGGGGACGCAGGTTGATGGCGTCTATTCCGAGGATCCCCGTCTCAACCCGAATGCTGAACGTTATGAACAGCTGACCTACATGGATGCGCTGGCCCGTAATCTGAAGGTCATGGATGCGGCCGCCATCAGCCTCGCCCGGGAGAATGAGCTGCCGATCATCGTTTTCAACATGCATGCGCCGGGGGCTTTTGCTGCGGCAATGAGGGGTGAAGGACGCTTCACCCGGATTGTCGAGAGCTGAAAGAACGTTACGGAAAACGTTGAAGGCCGTCATGCCGGTCAGCCTTTTGCACTGGCTGGCGAGCAGAACTGATTATTGAGGAATGATTTGCCATGAACACAGAACTGAACGACCTGCTTGATGATCTGAAACGCCGCATGGAAGGTGCCCTGGACAGCCTGCGCCGTGACCTTTCCGGTCTGCGTTCCGGCCGTGCCAGCCCGAACCTGCTGGAGCCGGTGCGTGTGGAAATCTATGGCTCCGTGGTGCCGCTCTCTCAGGTCGGGTCCGTTGCCGTGCCGGAAGCCCGGATGCTGACAGTGTCCGTCTGGGATGCCAGTGCCGTCTCTTCCGTGGAGAAGGCCATCCGTGACAGTGGGCTGGGTCTGAACCCAGCCACCGAGGGGCAGACCATCCGTGTGCCCATTCCGCAGCTGACGGAAGAACGCCGTAACGAGATGGCCAAGGCTGCTGCCCGCTATGCCGAGGGGGGACGTGTGGCCGTGCGCAGCGTCCGTCGCGACGGCATGGATACGACAAAGGGGCTGGAGAAAAAAGGTGATCTCAGCCAGGACGATGCAAAGGCCTGGGCAGCCGCTGTCCAGAAGCTGACAGACCGTTACATCGAGCATGTGGATACCATGCTGGCTGACAAAGAGCGCGACATCAAGCAGGTCTGATCGCAAGAACCTTGTCGGAGTTTCGTCCTTCTTCTTTCCCGGCCGGGACGCTGCCACGTCATGTTGCCGTCATCATGGATGGCAACGGACGCTGGGCCAGGGCACGGGGCGTGCCGGTCGTGCAGGGGCACCGTGCAGGCGGTGAGGCCGTGCAGCGTTGTGTCCGTGCGGCGATGGAGCATGGAGTGGACTATCTGACACTCTATGCGTTTTCTTCAGAAAACTGGCGGCGTTCCGGTGAAGAGATCAGCGACCTGACGGGGCTGATGCAGTTTTATCTGAGGCACCGTTTCAGGGAGCTGGATGCGCAGGGGGTCCGTCTGCGCATCATCGGTGAACCCGAACGCTTCGGGGAGTCTTTCTGTCGGGAGCTGCGCCGTGCTGAAGAAAAGACCCGGCAGAACACACGTCTGACCCTTTCGCTGGCTCTTTCCTATGGTGGCCGGGCCGAGATTGCAGAGGGTGCCCGCCATCTGGCGGAGCGGGTGCGGGCTGGTACGCTGGATCCGCGGGATATTGACGAGGCCATGTTTGCCAGTGTTCTTCAGACGCATGATGTGCCTGACCCTGACCTCGTCATGAGGACGAGCGGGGAGAGCCGCCTGTCCAATTTCCTGCTCTGGCAGTCAGCCTATGCAGAACTGATATTTCTTGATGTACTCTGGCCGGACTTTGGTGAAAAAGATTTCGCCGAGGCCATGCGGCGTTACATGCGTCGTCAGCGGCGTTTTGGGGGGCGGCCGGAATGACAGAACTCCAGAAGCGTATCCTGTCTAGCCTTGTGATCGTGCCGGTGGTCGTGCTGTGCCTGTGGTTCGGTGGCTGGGCCTACCGGGCACTTGTCCTGCTCGTCATGGTCGGAATCGTCTGGGAAGGGGAAACCCTGCTTGGCCAGCCGATGAAGGGCCTGCGGGGCCTGCTGCTTCTGTTCTGGCCGGTCTGTGGTGGCCTGATAGCCATCAAGGGGCAGTGGTTTCCGGCTTTTTACCTTCTGGCGTCTGGTGTCCTGTTTGGCAGGCGGACCTGCGGTCCGGTTCTGGTGGCTATGTTGGGTGGTTTTTCCCTGCTCTGGCTACGGGGGCGGCCGGAAGGGCTTTACGAAACATTTTTCGTCATTTTTGCTGTCATTGCCAGTGACAGCTGTGCCTATGCGGCAGGGCGGCTGATCGGTGGGCCGAAACTGGCTCCGGCCATTTCACCGGGCAAGACCATTTCCGGCTCCCTGGGGGGAGTTGCAGGGGCGGTGATTCTCGGGGGGGGGATCGGGTACTGGTCCGGTCATGGCTGGTCCGTTTCCGCCTGTGTGACGGGTGGCATCCTGGCTGTGGCGGCCCAGATCGGGGACCTGCTGGAAAGTGCTTTCAAGCGGTGGCTGGGCGTCAAGGATTCCGGGCGGCTCATTCCGGGGCATGGGGGGCTGCTGGACAGGCTGGACGCTCTCCTGCTGGCAGCACCCGTTGCGGCAGCTCTGGCCCTGATGGCCGGAAGCGGGCCGTTCTGGCAGCTCTTTCGTTAATCATTACTCTGAAGCGGCGGTCTCTGCTATGGTTCTGCTATGAGGCGGACCCGCCATCACGTATCATGTTGAAATCATCAGGGAGAGGTAGTTCATGGGGGAAGGTTCTGAGCGTCGGCGGATCAGCGTGCTCGGCAGTACGGGCAGCATCGGTGTTTCGACCGTCGATCTGCTGAAACAGCAGGCGGATTCCATTCAGGTGCGTGCCCTTGTGGGGGGCAGGAATGCTGTCCTTCTGGCCGAGCAGGCCCGTGAGCTGAATGCTGAGCTGGCTGTCCTGAATGACGAGCAGCATTATGAAGAGCTGAAGGAGCGTCTTGCCGGTACCGGTGTGAAGGTGGCAGCAGGCCGTCAGGCTGTCATCGAGGCGGGCGCGCTGGAAGCGGACTGGACGATGGCGGCCATCACGGGTGCGGCTGGTCTGGCCCCCACGCTGGAGGCCGTCCGGAACGGGCACCAGGTGGCACTGGCCAACAAGGAGGCTCTTGTCTGTGCCGGGAACGTCATGCTGGAAGCCGTACGGGATGCCGGAGCGGAACTGCTGCCCGTGGATTCCGAGCATAATGCGATCGTGCAGTCACTTGGTGGGGCGGACATGTCCCTCGTGGAGAAGATCGTCCTGACGGCTTCCGGTGGCCCGTTCCGCCGTTCCACGAAGGAGGAGATGGCGAAGGCAACCCCTGAACAGGCCCTGAAGCATCCCACATGGTCCATGGGGGCCAAAATCACGATTGATTCCGCTTCCATGGCCAACAAGGGGCTGGAAGTCATCGAGGCGGCCCGCCTGTTCGACCTGCCGGAGCATCAGATTGACGTGCTGGTGCATCCGCAGTCCGTCGTGCATGGCATGGTCTGTTTCCGTGATGGCAGTTTCGTGGCCCAGATGGGTACGGCCGACATGCGGATTCCCATTGCCCACACGCTGGCCTCTCCGACGAGGATGCAGACGAAATGTGAACGTCTGGATTTCGTGAAGCTGGGACGGATGGAGTTCGAGGCGGTGGATGAAGAGCGTTTCATTCCCCTGCGTCTGGCCCGTCAGGTCCTGCGGGCGGGGGGCGTGGCACCGACCGTGTTCTCTGCGGCCAACGAGATTGCCGTGGAAGCCTTCCTCGCCGGGAAAATCCGCTTCCTGGGCATTGGTGAGCTGATTGACGCCAGCCTTCAGGCCATGCCTGAAAATCCTGTGCCGATCTCACTGGAAGATGTTTACCATTGGGATGAGATGGGCCGTGAGCTGGCCCGGACCCAGATGAAACGGATGGCTGATCATGCATAGTCTTCAGAGTATCATTGCCGGTCTGGTCGTTTTCGGGATCGTCGTTTTCATTCATGAGCTGGGGCATTATCTGGCAGCCCGCTGGCGTGGGGTGCAGGTGACCGTGTTCTCCATCGGGTTCGGGCCTGCCCTGACATCATGGAAGGACAGGGCAGGAACACGCTGGCAGATCAGCCTTCTGCCCCTGGGCGGGTACGTCAAGCTGCATGGCTTTGAGAACCGCCCCGATGCGCCCCGGGAAGAAGGTGACGAGAATGCCTTCAACCGGAAGTCTGTCCTGTCACGGGCCATCGTGACGGTGGCGGGGCCGGTCTTCAATTTCCTGCTGACCATCCTGCTGTTCGTGGTGCTGCTTTCCTGTTTCGGCAGGCCGGAGGCACGGCCCGACATCGGTACGCTGGCACCGGATGGAGCTGCCATGAAAGCCGGGCTGCAGGTCGGGGATGAAATCCAGCGTCTGAACGGGCATCACATTCTCAGCATCGGGGACATCCAGGCGCAGGTTGCGGCCCATCCGGGAGAGGTCATGAAGATCGGTTTCCTGCGGAAAGGCCAGGCCGGGGAGCTGCCCGTCACGCTGGACCGCATCCAGCAGGGTGGCCATGACGTGGGCCGTCTGGGGGTCGGTTTTGCTGTCAGTCACAGTGCGCCACTGCCGGTCTATAAGGCAGTTCCGGCAGCCATCGGCCAGACATGGGACATGTGCGGCAACATGCTGGAAGGCATATGGCAGATCATCACCGGGCAGCGGAGTGCCCGTCAGCTTTCCGGGACCATCGGCATCATTCACATGTCCGGCCAGGCCGTGGATTATGGCGTGGCCAGTGCGCTGGGGTTCGTGGCCCTTCTGTCACTCAATCTTGGCCTGCTGAATCTGTTCCCCGTACCCATGCTGGATGGGGGGCATCTCCTGTTCTATGCCTGTGAGGCCATCCGGGGGCGTCCCCTCTCGGAGCGGACGCAGGGTTATGCGCTTCAGGCGGGGCTGTTTCTGGTCGCTGCACTTTTCATCTTCTCGACGGTGAATGATCTCAGAGGGTTGGGAGTTTTTCACTGGTTGTTTGCACATGGGGGTTGATCTTTCCCCCTCCAATGATGGAAAAGACCTTCTAGGGTAGAGTATATAACTGAGACAGGCGTCTTCTTTGGTGTGACGCTGCGTGGGACTCTGTCTGATGCGCCTGTGCGTGTGCGCTGTCCGGGCGTTCGGGGCACGGGATGCGGCGTGATGGCTGTTCGTGGAAATTTGGGACGAGGAATACCGGTTTTGTCAGGATTGCGTACGAAAAGGTTCCGGCCTATGGCCGTTCGACTGGCTCTGCTGGCTTCTGTCTGTACGGCACCGATCTTGCTTTGTGCAACAGAGGCAGCATCCCAGCAGGGTCGCAGCATTCATCATGCCCGGCGTTCTGCGGACAGGGATCATCTTTCCTCAGGCAGTATGATCCAGTCTATCGAAGTGCGTGGCAATACCCGGATCGAGACCAGTACTGTCCTTTCGTACATGGTGGTCCAGCCGGGTGACAGTTTCGACCGTGATGCTCTGAACCGTTCATTGAAGACCCTCTATGCCACGGGGCTATTCCGGGATGTGACATTGAAACGTGAAGGCAGCACGCTTTTTGTCAATTTAACGGAAAACCCGGTGGTGAACCGTATTGTCTTTGAGGGTAACCATGCCATTAAAGATAAAGACCTGATGAAAGAGATCAGCCTGCGGACCCGTGCTGTATTCTCGTCACAGACCGTGGCCGTGGACCGTCAGAAAATCCTGAACATGTATGCGGCGCGCGCCCGTTACGGGGCCACGGTGGTGCCGCAGGTCATCCGCCTGTCTCACAACCGTGTTGACGTGATTTTTAACATCAATGAGTCCCAGCAGACATTGGTCCGAAAGATTGCTTTTGTCGGGAATGACAGTTTCAGTGAAGCGGCCCTGTCCCATGTCGTGTCGTCCAAGGAACATGCTTGGTACCGCTTCTTCTCCTCCTCGGATGAGTATAATCCGGAGCGTATCCGCTATGATGCGGAGCTTCTGAGACGCTTCTATCTGCATAGCGGTTTTGTGGATTTCCACATGATCGATGCGACCGGTGAGCTTTCACCGGACCATAAGAGCTTCTATGTGACGTACACCATCCATGAAGGCCCCCGCTATCGCTTGGGCAAGATCGGTGTGCGCTCCAACGTTCATCATGTCACGGCAGACACGATGAAGCGGCATCTCGAAGTCTATAAGAACCAGTATTATGACGGTACGGCGGTGCAGGACAACGCCACGGACATGCAGGAATGGCTTCAGGCCAATGGTCATCCTTTCGCGATGGTCCGCCCTGAAATTGCCCGTAACCCGGAAAAGAAGGTCGTTGACCTGCTCTTCGACATCATCGAAGGGCCGCATGTCTATGTTGAGCGCATCGACATCAACGGGAACACGATCACCCGTGACCATGTGATCCGGCGCAACCTTCCGATGGTTGAAGGTGACGCCTATACGCCCTTTAATCGCAAATATTCCAAGCTGGCCCTTCAGGACATGGGGTATTTTAGCAGCACGGGCGTGGAGCAGTCGCAGGGTTCGTCTCCGGACAAGGTCAATGTCACTGCCAATGTGGTGGAGAAGCCGACGGGTGAGTTCTCCCTCGGTGGTGGTTACTCGACCGATGCCGGTATCATGGGTAACCTCGGCCTGAAGCAGCACAACCTTCTGGGTACGGGGATTGATGCCGGGTTCTCCGGTACGGTCGCCTATTATGAAAAGCAGGCTGACCTGTCCGTGACGGACCCGTATTTCCTCGGGCGCAACTTCGTTGCCGGGTTCGACATTTACACGATCCAGAACAATTACCAGACCTACCAGAGCTATAATGAAGGCCAGTACGGTGCGTCCGTCCGTCTGGGTTATGCCTATAACCGGTACCTGTCCCAGTCCTGGACCTATACGGTCGTGGACCGTCACGTCGGGAATGGCGTGCCGGGGTCACAGTATCCGGGCTGGGAAGATGACACGCCGTCCGTCTATGTGCGTGATGCGGCGGGCTGGTCCCTCCTGTCACAGATCGGCACGAACATCACCTATGACCGCCGTGACAACCGCATGAACCCACGTTCCGGTTATGTCCTCAGTGCCGGGGGTGATTTTGCCGGTCTGGGCGGCAATGAGAAATATTACCGCGTCAAGGCCAATGGCAGTTACTACCTGCCGCTGGATGATCTGACGGGCAGCCACAGCTGGGGTTTCCAGTTCAAGGGCGGTGTCGGTTACATGCATGACTGGAGTTCCAACGGCGACCGCAACATCGTCGACAACTTCTATCTTGGTGGACAGAACCTGCGCGGCTTCCTGCAGGGTGGTGTCGGGCCACGAAGCAGCCATTACAAGGCTCCCTGTCATAGCGGTGCGGCCAACACGCCACTGGGTCAGGCCCGTAATGGATATTGCCCGGGTGCCGGACAGGAAGACCTGATCGGTGGTACCTTCATGTACACGGCCTCCATCCAGCTGAACTTCCCGCTGCCGATGGGTGACAGTCTTGGCATTTCAGGGCGTGGCTTCATCGATGCCGGTAGTCTGTCCGGCAAGCGTGTGAAGGACCGCAACCATTACCGTAACTGGAACGACCCGTATTATACGCCGATTGGTGGCAGCACCATGACGCCCCGTGTTTCTGGCGGTCTTGGTATTTCGTGGAAGAGTCCGTTCGGTCTCGTCAATATTGATGGTGCCGTGCCGATCCATCGTGAGCATGGAGACCGTCTGTATCCGGTCCGCTTTGGGTTTGGCCAGCAGTTCTGAGAACGTACGGTTCATCGCCTGCGGTTCCTGTCGGGATCGGCATGAGGTGGACCGTTTTCATTTTCATAAAGAGGTTTTTCATGTCACGTTTTTCATTTCCCTGGTCCCTGATGGCCGTAAGTGCCCTGGCTTTCATGCCCGTTGCGCAGTCCGTGGCAGCTGACAGTAATGACAGCAACGGGGCATGGTTCGTGCCGAAGGCGTCCCAGCCTGCGGCTCCGGCAGCAGCTCCGCATCATCATGCGGCTCCAGCGGCGGCCCCGGCTCCGGCTGCCATGCCCGACATGGGCGGGGTGGATGAAGGTGATGGTGCGGCGGAAGGTGAAGGCCAGCAGGTTCCACCGGTCCTGCCTCTGCCGCCTGTTCCGGCATCTCCGGTCGTGCCGAAGGAAAATGCCCCCCCGGCTGTGGTGATGGGGCTGATCAGCGTGCAGGGCGTGATGCAGCTTTCCACCGCAGCGCAGGAGATGCAGCAGGTTCTGGGTGAGCGGCGTGACCGTCTGGCCCGTGTCGTGCAGAAGGAAGAAGCGGCCTGGCGTGAGGAGCAGCAGAAGCTTCAGGTGCAGGCCCGCACCCTGACATCCGACCAGCTCCAGCTCCGTGTCCGTCATCTTCAGGAGCGTCGTGCCAGGGACCAGCGTGATTTCAGCAACCAGGCCCGTATCATTCAGGAAGCCTATCAGGTGGCCTTCCATCAGATCGAGCGTGTGCTGGAACAGCGTGACGGAATCATTGCCCGGGTGGCAGGGGCGCATGGCATGAATCTGGTACTTCATGCCGAACAGGCTGTCCTGCATGTTGATGGACAGGACATCACGGAAGAAGTGGCTGACCTGCTGAACAAGGTTCTGCCGCACGTCTTCATCCCCGGTGACGGGGTGGACCCGGAAGCCCTGGCGAAGTCCGGCAAGATGCCCACGACGGCTGATGAGGAACGCCTGATGAATCAGGCCACGACGCAGCCGGCTGAAGCTCCGGCGGCGCAGCCGCAGCCTCAGGATTCTGTCCTGCGCCGTCAGCAGTAAGGACACTGATGATGGTGGCGGACCAGCTCCCCGGGGATTCCCGTTTCTTTGCACGTTCCGGCCCTTTCACGCTGGAGCGTCTTGCTGAAGCGGCCGGGGCTGAGGCAAGGGGTAATGCTGGAACGGACACGCTGTTTGAAGGCGTGGCTCCGCTCCATGCGGCTGGTCCGCAGCATGTCTCCTTTCTGGACAACCGCCGTTATCTGCCCCTGCTGAAAGAGACCGGGGCAGGGGCCGTCATTCTGGGGCCAGCTTTTGCAGACAGGGTGCCGGAGGGTTGCACGGCTCTCGTCAGCCGGGACCCGTATCTGGCGTGGTCCCGTGTGGCCCGTCTTTTCCACCCTGTGCCGCCTGCACGGGCAAAGCGGCATCCGACGGCCGTCATTGGTGAGAATGTCATCATTGGCGAGCAGGTGGAAATAGGTCCCTTTGCTGTCATTGGTGATGGAGCACAGATCGGTGATGGCTGTGTCATTGGTGCCCATGCCACGCTGGGGGATCATGTCGTTCTGGGGAGCGGATGCCGGATCGGATCTCACGTGACACTCAGCCATGCTCTTCTGGGGGAACGTGTCATCCTCTATCCGGGGGTACGGATCGGCCAGGATGGGTTCGGTTTTGCGGTTGGACCGGACGGGTTTGAGAGCGTGCCCCAGCTCGGCCGTGTCATTCTGGAGGATGGCGTGGAAGTCGGGGCCAATTCGACCATTGATCGTGGTTCCATGCGGGATACGCTCATCGGAGCGGGGACCCGCATCGATAATCTGGTGCAGATCGGTCACAATGCCCGTCTGGGACGGTGCTGCATTGTGGTGTCGCAGGCGGGGGTTTCGGGGTCCACCGAGATTGAGGATTTCGTGACGATTGCCGCCCAGGCCGGACTGATCGGGCACATCCATGTCGGGCGCAAGGCCCGCATCGGGGCACAGTGTGGCGTGATGAATGATGTTGAGGCCGGAGCGGATGTCATTGGCAGTCCGGCTATGCCTTTCCGGGAATTTTTCAGGAATGTTGCAACATTGCGAAGGCTTTCTCGCAGATAGGACATGCGAGATTGGTATTGTGGGATTTTTTTGGTAAAAGGTGCTGCATTGGCCGCTTCCCCCTCTGGGACAAGCGGCTGGTTGCGTTCTGTCGAAAAAAAGCTGGGAGATGAGATAAGTGGGAGATGCTGCTGAGCAGACACATCAGGTGCCTGAGAGCGTAGATGTGATGCAGATCATGAAGGCGATTCCTCATCGCTATCCTTTCCTTCTGCTGGATCGCATGGAGGAAATCAAGGCGGCGGAATCTGCTGTTGGCGTCAAGAATGTGACAGTCAATGAGCCTTTCTTTCAGGGGCATTTTCCAGCACGGCCGGTCATGCCGGGAGTGCTTATCGTCGAGGCCATGGCACAGACGGCGGCTACGCTTGTCGTGCTGACATTGGGCAAGGCCTTTGAGGGCAAGCTGGTCTATTTCATGACGGTGGAAAATGCCAAGTTCCGTCGCCCGGTCGGGCCGGGGGACCAGCTGCGCATCCATGTCAGCAAGGAGCGTTCCCGCGGGACGGTCTGGAAATTCCGTGGGGTTGTGAAGGTTGACGGGGTTGTGGTTGCGGAAGCTACCTTCAGTGCCATGATTGTGGACTGAACCTGATGCCAGAACCGGGACAGCACCCTGGAAAGACCGGGATTCATCCGATGGCTCTTGTGGACCCACGGGCGTCTCTCGGCAGAGGGGTGCAGATTGGTCCCTGGTGTGTGGTCGGGCCGGATGTCCGGCTGGGTGACAATGTCCGGCTTCATGCGTCCGTCATGATTGACGGACAGACGGTTCTTGAGGAAGGGGTGGAGGTCTATCCCTTCTCGACCGTCGGCTATCCTCCTCAGGATCTGAAATATGCGGGTGAGCCGACCCGCTGCCATGTCGGTGCCAGAACGGTGGTGCGTGAGAATGTGACCATCCATCGGGGCACGGCACAGGGAACAGGCGAGACCCGCATTGGCCGGGACTGCCTGCTCATGGCCAATGCCCATGTTGCCCATGACTGCGTCGTGGGGGACGGGGTCATCATCGTCAATAATGTCGTGATGGGTGGCCATGTGATGATCGGGGATCATGCCCGGATCATGGGATCAGCCGCCCTGCATCAGTTTGTCCGCATCGGTCGGGGAGCCGTGGTCGGCGGCCTGTGCGGTGTGGAGATGGACGTCATCCCCTATGGCAGTGTTCTGGGCAACCGGGCCAGACTGGTGGGGCTGAACTGGATTGGTCTCAAACGGTCCGGTGTGGATGCCAGCGAGATACAGCAGATGCGTCTGGCGTTCCGGGAACTGTATCCCCGTTCCAGCAAGGGTGAAGCCCTTCTGGGGGAACGGATGGAACAGGTCCGCCAGCGTTATGGTCATGTCGGGCGTGTGGCGGAGATGCTCCGTTTCATGGAGGAACCCAGCCGTCGTGGCCTGACACGTCCTGTTCTGGGGGCAGCTTTCGAGAAGGACGTGGAAGGGTGAGCCAGCCCGCACGGGTCGGGATTCTGGCTGGTGGCGGGCCGCTTCCGGCCCAGCTTGCCGACGTGCTGCGGAAGGAGGGGCGGGAGCCTTTTCTTGTAGGGTTCAGGGGGTTTGCTGATGAAGCTCTTCTGGCCCCCTATCCTCATGAAATGATCCGGCTGGCAGCGGCCGGGGCCATTCTTCAGACATTGCGGGCACAGGGGTGCCGTGAACTTGTGCTGATTGGTCCAGTCCTAAGGCCGTCATGGCGGTCCCTGAGGCCGGATGCGGAGGGCGTGCGTCTGCTTGCCAGGCTGGGACGGTCCCTTTTTGCGGGGGATGACGGCCTGCTGGCCGCCATCGTCCGGCTTCTGGAAGAAGAAGGCTTCCGTGTGCGGGGCGCGCATGAATTTCTTGGCACGGCGCAGAACAGAAGCGGCCCGTGGGGAAGGATTGCTCCTGACCATCAGGCGATGGCGGACATACGGCACGCCGTGCATGTGCTGTCCGTCATGGGGCCACTGGATATCGGGCAGGGCTGCGTGGTGCAGAATGGCCTGACACTGGCTGTCGAAGCCCTTGAGGGGACGGATGCCATGCTGCATCGTTGTGGCAGCCTGCGGCAGGACGGGGCCGGTGGCGTTCTGGTCAAGATGCCCAAGGCAGGTCAGGAGCTGCGTGCCGATATGCCTGCCATTGGTCCGGTCACGGTCCGGAAGGCAGCGGAGGCAGGGCTGCGGGGGGTGGCATTCCCGTCACGGCTTACCTTGGTCATGGAGCCGGATCATTGTATAAAAGAAGCGGATCGTCTGGGGCTGTTCCTTTACGGATTGGAGCCGGACTCCGTTTTTTATAAAAGGAAGAAAGACATATGAGCATTTATCTTCATACAATGGTCCGTGTGCGGGACCTTGATCGCAGTCTTGCCTTCTACAGCCTTCTGGGGATGAAGGAGCTTCGCCGTCTGGAAGTGCCGGAGGGGCGTTTCACGCTGGTCTATATCGGATATGAGGGCAATGCCCGTGGTGAGGCCGAGATCGAACTCACCTATAACTGGGACCAGACCGAAGATTATACCCACGGGACGGGTTTCGGCCATTTTGCCGTTGGCGTGCGTGATGTCGCCGCCGCCGTGGACGTGGTCCGGCAGGGGGGCGGGCGTGTCACCCGTGAGGCTGGCCCGATGGGCAATACGGGGATCGTCATTGCCTTCGTGCAGGACCCGGATGGTTACAAGATCGAGCTGATCGAGAAGAAAGATGCCTGAACGGCATACGGGCGGAGACCCCATGTCCTGCGCCATCCAGATGGAATTGCAGGATTGACAGGACAGGGCCATCCCCTTAAAAGCCACTCCCTGAGTGGAGGGGCGTTACTGGGTGCGTCCTGTTCTGATACAGGCCTTGCGGGGCGTGTTGTTAAGATTAGAGGATTGAAAAGATGAAGCGCACATATCAGCCTTCCCGTCTGGTTCGTAAGCGTCGCCACGGTTTCCGTACACGCTCTGCCACTGTTGGTGGTCGCCGCGTGCTGGCAAACCGTCGTGCCAAGGGCCGCAAGAAACTCTCTGCCTGAGCATGAAACAGCCTGACCGCCTGCAGAAGCGGTCGCAGTTTCTGCGTGTGGCCCGCAAGGGCCATAAGGTCGTGTCTCCCGGGCTGATCGGCCAGGTGCTGCCGGGGCAGGGGGACATGGCGGTACGGGCCGGTTTTACCGTGACCAAGAAGGTCGGTAATTCCGTCATACGCAACCGTACACGCCGCCGCCTGCGGGAGGCTCTCCGGCTGGTGGTGAAGGAGGAAGGCTGTCCTTCCTCGGGTGATCTTGTCCTGATCGGGCGTGCCGCAACCCGGAAGCGGCCTTTCCCCCTTCTTAAAAACGATGTGCGCAAGGTTCTCCACGCTCTCGAGACGGGGGCGGAGTGAACGCAGTCAGCAGGCTGCTTTCTGCCTGTCTGCTGGGGCTGATAAAGCTTTACCGCATGTTTCTGAGTCCCCTCATGGGTAGGCAGTGCCGTTTTCATCCAAGCTGTAGTGTTTATGGAGAGGAAGCGATACGCAGGCATGGTCCCTTCCGGGGAGGCTGGCTGACGCTCCGCCGCATCCTGAAATGTCATCCATTCCATCCGGGTGGAGTGGACTACCCCCCTTGACCTCCGTCTGCCTGTCCGGAGGAAAACGTAAAAAAAATGCAGTGGCTATTGTTTTGGGGACGATTTTACGCCACTGAAGAGGCAATCTACCCTTCCAGCATAATGAGAGAGCGGCTCCTGCCCGATGGAAAGTAGCAAACGTATTATTCTGGCCGTCGCCCTGTCGGCCCTGATCCTGATTGTCTTCAATTTCTTTCTGCTTCCGGAGAAGCACAAGCCGGTGGAAGCACAGAGTCCTGCATCGGCTATGGCCACGCAGTCCGCTCCGGCGGTCGCAGCTGCGTCTGCCGCTCCGGGCGATGATGTGGATGATCATGAAGAGCATCGGCTGAAGGTGTCGTCATCTGATGTTCAGGGGTCGTTCAATCTGCGGGGGGCACGGCTGGATGATCTGGAGCTGACCCGCTACCGGGAGACCATCGCCAAGGACAGTCCTTTGGTCCGTCTTCTGGACAGGGCAGGCAGCAGCCGGCCGAATTATCTGGTGCTTGGCTGGGAGAATGCGGCCGGTTTCACGACCCGTCTGCCTAATGAGCATTCCCTCTGGCAGGTGGATGACGGGCAGACCAGCCTGACACCTGAGACACCGGTCACGCTGCACTGGGATAACGGGGCGGGTGTGCGCTTCATCATCCATCTGGCACAGGATCATCATTATATGGTGACCGTGCAGCAGGAAGTGGAAAACCATTCCGGCCAGCCTGTTTCCGTCTATCCGTTCCAGCGCGTGCAGCGTGATTATCTGCCGGAGGATACCGGGTCTTTCACGGCCTATGAGGGGCCGATTGCTGTCATGAATGGCAAGCTGGCCGACAAGGGGTACAAGTCCCTGCGGACGGATGGCAACGGGCCGGACCATGTCTCATGGACTGACAGTGGCAAGGGCGGCTGGGGCGGCATTGCGGACAAGTACTGGCTGACAGCCGTTGGTGCTGATGCGTCCTCCAATGTCCGCATCCGTTACAGCTATGTACCGGAAGGGAATGGGTCCTACCGTGTGACCTTCACGTCGCAGGAGCCGCAGGTTGTTCAGGATGGTGCCCGTCTGGGGCAGGGCAGCCATCTGTTCGCCGGTGCCAAGGAACCGGGCCTGCTGCGCTATTATGGCCGCAAGCTGGGGCTTCCCCGGTTTGATGACAGCATCGATTTTGGCTGGTTCAGCTTCCTGACGAAGCCGATCCTGTTCCTGCTGCACTGGCTTTATGCGCATATCGGCAATTTCGGCCTCGGGCTGATGGCCATGACGCTGATCGTCAAGATCGTCCTTTTCCCGCTGGCCTCCAAGGCAGCTCAGTCCGCCGCCCGTATGCGGATGATTGCTCCGAAGGTGACGGAGATTCGGGAAAAGTACAAAAGCGATCCGATGGTCATGAACCAGAAGGTCATGGCCCTCTATAAGGAAGAAAAGATCAACCCGGCAGGGGGCTGTCTGCCCATGCTGATCCAGGCCCCGATCTTCTTCTGCCTGTACAAGATGCTCAATCTCAGCATTGACGAGCGTCATGCCCCCTTCTTCGGCTGGATCAAGGACCTTTCCGTTCCGGACCCGACCAACCTGTTCAATCTGTTCGGGCTGCTGCCGTTTGATCCCACGCACATTTTCTCCTTCCTGCATCTCAGCATCTGGGGGGCTGCACTGGGCATCACCTTCTGGCTGCTCCAGAAGCACAGCATGGTCAGCATGGACCCGGCACAGGCCCGCATCATGCAGTTCATGCCCATCGTGTATGTCTTCGTGATGTCCAGTTTCCCGGCCGGTCTGCTGGTCTATTATACGTGGAACAACGTGCTGACCTTCCTCCAGCAGCATTACATCGAACGCCGGACCAGCCTGCCCGTGCCCCTGATTGGCCGTAAGGGCAAGGCTCCCCGCAAGGGCGGTGCTGCAAAGAAGAAAGGGCCGTGATGCAGCAGATGCAGACAGTCCTGCCCAGTGAGGAAGAGCTGGAAGAGGGACGCAGGCTTTTCGCCGGTCCCTGTGACTTCTTTTTCGGTGCGCAGACGATTGAACAGCTGCCCCCGCCAGACCGGGCGGAGGTGGCGTTTGCGGGGCGGTCCAATGTGGGCAAGTCCAGCCTCATCAATGCGCTGACGGGCCGGAAGGCTCTGGCCCGTGCATCTTCCGAACCGGGGCGGACCAAGCAGCTCAATTTCTTCAATCTGGGTGGCAGGCTGTCCCTCGTGGACATGCCGGGTTACGGCTTTGCCAAGGCGTCCAAAGCCGTGAAAGAAGACTGGCAGCGGACAATGTTCGCCTATCTGCGGGGGCGTCCCAATCTGGCCCGTGTGATCCTGCTGATTGATGGCCGGGTCGGTCTCAAGGCTTCTGACAGGGAAGTCTGTGACCTGCTGGACAAGGCGGCTGTGGTGTTCCAGATTGCACTGACAAAATGTGATGCCCTGTCGGTTTCCGCTCTGGCGGCACGGCAGAAAGAGGTGGAGGCCTTGGCAAAGACCCATGCGGCGGCCTTCCCTCACATTGTGGCGACAAGCAGCACGACCTCATTGGGTGTGGCCGAGCTGCGTGGCATAATGGCCCGCTTCGCCGGGCCTGCCGGTGAACGGCCCTGAAAAGTTTTTCTCTGAAGCTGAATGATCCATGTCCTCTTCCAAGTCTCCTTCCATGCCTCTTCCAGAAGACTTTCTGGCTCCTGACAGCCTGAGTGACCAGCAGCAGGCTGCGGTTCTCGCTGGTGCCCTGCCTTACCTGCGTCGTTATGCAGGTGACACCATCGTGGTGAAGTATGGTGGCCATGCGATGGTCGAGAATAACCTTGCGGCAACCTTTGGCCGGGATATTGCCCTGCTCAAGCTGGTCGGCATCAATCCGATCGTGGTGCATGGCGGCGGCCCGCAGATCAACAGCATGATGAAGCGTCTGGGTGTCGAATCCCGCTTCATTGATGGTCTCCGTGTCACGGATCGTGAGATGATCGACGTGATCGAGATGGTCCTGTCCGGTACGGTGAACAAGCAGGTGGCGGACCTCATCAGCCATGCCGGTGCCTTGGCCGTGGGGATTTCCGGTCGTGACGGGCGTCTGATCCAGGCACGCCGTCTCGTCCATTATCACCGGACGGATGAAAATGAGAGCGAGGCGGTTGATCTCGGCTTTGTCGGCAAGCCGGAGCGTGTGGACCCCCGTGTGCTGTATGCGCTTTTGGGTGCTGGTCTGATTCCGGTCGTGGCCCCGCTGGGTGCCGGGGAAGAGGGTGAGATCTATAACATCAATGCCGATACCGCCGCGGGTGCCGTGGCCGGTGCCGTGCGGGCCTCCCGCCTGCTGATGCTGACGGATGTTCCCGGCGTGCTAGATGAGAACGGCCAGCGCATCGAGGAACTGACGGCAGAGGAAGCCCGTCGCCTTATCCGGGAAGGGCACATCACCGGCGGCATGATTCCCAAGGTGGAAACCTGCCTCAAGGCCGTGCAGGCTGGTGCCAAGGCTGCCGTCATTCTGGATGGCCGTGTGCCGCATACTTGCCTGCTGGAGCTTTTCACCAGGACAGGGCAGGGTACGCTCATCAAGGCGGACTGAGTTGTTAGGGCAGGTTCGCCTGCCCGGATTGTGGTTTAAGTAATCAAGGAGCGTTTTATGGATCACGCAGAGCTTCGCAGGCAGATTGAAACCCTTTGGGAAGACCGTGCCAGCCTGTCTTCACAGACACAGGGGCAGGCCCGTGATGTTGTGGAAGCCGCTCTTGCCGGGCTGGATGACGGCACGTTCCGTGTTGCCGAGCAGAAGGACGATGGCCGTGTCGTGCATGAATGGCTGAAGAAGGCCGTTCTGATGTCCTTCCGTCTGTATGATTCCGAGCCGATGACCAATGCCTGCGGTGGGGCACCGGGTTTTGACAAGGTCCCGCTGAAATTCGCTGGCTGGGGCAAGGAAGAGTTCGACAAGGCCGGGTTCCGGGCCGTTCCGGGGGCTGTCGTCCGCCGTTCCGCGTACATAGCACCGGGTGTCGTGCTGATGCCGAGCTTTGTCAATCTGGGTGCCCGTGTTGAAAGTGGTACCATGATTGATACATGGGCTACGGTTGGCTCCTGCGCCCAGGTCGGCAGGAACTGCCATATTAGCGGTGGTGCCGGGATTGGTGGCGTGCTGGAGCCGCTTCAGGCCGCTCCTGTCATCATCGGGGATGACTGCTTCATCGGTGCCCGCTCCGAGGTGGCCGAGGGCGTGGTTGTGGAGCGTGGTTCCGTTCTGTCTATGGGTGTTTTCCTTGGGGCTTCCACCAAGATCGTGGACCGCACGACGGGTGAAATCCATATGGGGCGTGTTCCGGCCTATTCCGTGGTCGTCCCCGGCACCCTCCCGCCGAACACACCGGGTGGACCGGCTCTGGCCTGTGCCGTGATCGTGAAGCGTGTTGATGAGCGCACACGCTCCAAGACCTCCATCAATGAGTTGCTGCGTGACTGAGTGACCTCATGACCAACCCCTCATTTCCCTCCGATCCTGTTGCCCTGTTGCAGGACCTTCTGCGGTGCCGTTCCGTAACACCAGCGGATGACGGGGCCTTGAGCGTCGTGGCTCATGCGCTGGAAATGATGGGCTTTGAGGTTACACGCCTTGCCTTCGGTCCGGAGGGGGAACAGACGCCCAATCTCTATGCCCGGCTGGGGACGGGGAAACCCTGTCTCTGTTTTGCAGGGCATACGGATGTCGTTCCCCCCGGTGAGGGCTGGAGCTGCGACCCGTTCGCCGGTGACATCCGGGACGGGCATATTTATGGGCGTGGCACGGCGGACATGAAGGGCGGTGTCGCTGCCGCTCTGGCCGCCGTGGCCCGCAGGCTGGAAGCTGGACCGCTGAAAGGCAGTTTGTCCTTCCTCATTACAGGTGATGAGGAAGGGCCAGCCCATTACGGCACGAGGTCCGTGCTGGAATGGATGAAAGAGCAGGGCGAGGCCCCGGATTTCTGCCTGCTGGGCGAGCCGACCAATCCGGCCGAGATGGGTGATGTCATCAAGATCGGCCGCCGTGGCAGCATGAATGTGGTGATTACTGTCAAGGGGGTGCAGGGGCATGTGGCTTATCCCCATCTGGCGGATAACCCTATCCATCGTCTGGTGCCGATCCTGCATGATCTGACATCCCGTACTCTGGATCAGGGGAGCGACTGGTTTGCGCCATCATCCCTGCAGATCACGAGCGTGGATGTTGGCAACCCGGCGACCAACGTGATTCCGGCAATGGCGCAGGCACGGGTGAATATCCGTTTCAATGATCTTCATACTAGCGAGAGTCTGCGCAACTGGATTGAAGATGTCGTTTCCTGTCATGCACCGGACGCCACGATGGAAGTGGCTGTCAGTGGGGAATCCTTCCTGACAGAACCGGGCACCGAGGTGGAGCAGCTGTCCCAGGCCGTGCAGACAGTGACGGGCCGGAAGCCGAAGCTTGATACGGGCGGGGGCACGTCCGATGCTCGTTTCATCACCCATTGCTGCCCCGTGGCGGAGTTCGGGCTTGTGGGGGCCACCATGCACAAGCGTGATGAGCATGTTTCCCTGGCCTCCGTGGAACAGCTGACACAGGTTTATCTGGAGTTCATGCAGCGTTTTGGCGTCTGAACGAGACTGGAAAAACCAGTTTGTTGGAAAAACCCGCCCGGATGAGGCGGGTTTTTTGCTATGGGGACAGCATTCACGGTTTATGAGTTTCATCGGACCAGAGGAGGTCATCCTTCATGCCCAGACAGACCGGGCCATCACGCACGATGCCGCTTGCACCTGCCATATTGCGGGCGTTCGTGCGGCGGGATGGATTCGGGCTGTTTCTTCTGGCTCTGGTGACGGGGGGCATCGCTGGCGGCTGCGTCCTGCTGATCAATACGGTCACACTCGGGATGCATGTCGTCCTGTATGGCCTGCATAATGGGGGACGCCTGTCGGAACTGTCGGCACTGCCTCTCTGGCGGTGTCTGCTGGTTCTGGGGTTTGGGGGGCTGGTCGTGGGTCTGGTGGGTGCAGTCCTGCGCCGGCGGATGGTGCGCCGCCCGGTAGACCCGGTGGAGGCCAATGCCCTGCATGGGGGGCGCATGTCCGTTCGGGACAGTATCAGCCTTGCGGTACAGACGGTCCTGTCCAACGGTGTGGGGGCGTCCATCGGGCTGGAGGCCGGTTATGTGCAGATATCCGCAGCATTCGGGTCGTGGCTGGGGCGTCTGTTCCGTGTCCGGCGGGAAGAGCTGCGCATTCTTGTGGGGGCGGGAGCGGCCGGGGCCGTCAGTGCGGGGTTTGATGCTCCCATTGCGGGAGCTTTCTATGCGTTCGAGATCGTGCTGGGGACATACAGCCTCGTCAATTTGTTTCCCATTGCGCTGGCGGCCATGGCGGGTCTGGGCGTGCGGCACCTCATGTGCATGGAGGGCGGTGTGCCTCCCCTGATGACGGGCTGGCATATGGGCTGGGGAGCCGTACCCGGTGTCAGTCTGCTGGCAATTCTGTGTGCGCTTACGGCCATCGTCATCATGTATTGTGTGACGCAGACACAGTCAGTGTTCCAGAAACTGCCAGTCCCTGTCTGGTTACGGCCTGTTCTGGGCGGGCTGCCCGTAGCCTGTCTGGCAGCATCTTATCCGTCCGTCCTGTCAGCAGGACATGGCGGGGTCGGGCTGGTGCTGGCAGGGAAGGTCCTGCCCTCTCTGACTCTGCTGCTTTTGCTGCTCAAGGCCGTGGCGGCCTGCCTGTCCATTGGGTCGGGATTCCGGGGCGGGCTGTTCTTTGCCTCGCTGTTTCTGGGCGTGCTGGCAGGGGAAGGTTTTGGTGATCTGCTGGCGCATCACGGGCTGGCCCCGGCGGATGGGCAGATATGTGCGGTGCTGGGCATGGCCGCCATGGCAACGGCCATCATCGGCGGCCCCATGACCATGATCTGTCTGGTGCTGGAGATGACGGGCAATATGGCAGTCAGCAGTGCGGTGGTTCTGGCGGCTGTTCTGTCTCTGCTGACGGTCCGGCGGCTGTTTGGCTATAATTTTGCGACATGGCGTTTTCATCTGCGTGGTGAGACGATCAGGTCCGCCGTGGATGTTGGCCGTCTTCGTGCCCTGACCGTGCTGAAGCTGATGCGGGCGCAGGTCCGCAGTTTCCCGGCCATCATGACCATCCGGCAGGCGCAGGCACAGCTGACGCTGGGTATTGAGGAACGTCTCGTGCTGGTGGATGAGGAAGGCCGCTATCAGGGAATTGTTCTGGTGTCCGAGATTACGGCGGCTCCGGCGAGTGAAAAACCGGTTTCCATTCTGGCCTGCTACCGGGATGTCATGCTGGAGCCGCAGATGACCATTCGGGAAGCGGCTGACCTGTTCGCCGAGGCGGAAGCCGACGTGCTGGCGGTTGTGGAAGATCGTCAGTCCCGGCAGCTTGTCGGGCAGCTGAGCGAACGGCACACGCTGCGCTGTTACGCCGTGGAGCTGGAGCGCAGCCGCCGGGACCTTGCCGGGGATGGCCGCTTCTCTGTGTAACGATGGGACGCCTTATGAAGCGTCCTTCAGAAGGACCTGCCCGGCACTGTAGATGTGATAGAGGCTGCTGGCGGGCATGTGGTCCGTGGCACTTTTCCCCTGCTCATCCAGCCGGTCGATCCAGCCGCCATTGAGCGAGGCCGGGGCATAACGGGTGAAGAAGAGCTGGCTCATCCGGGCAAGCCGTTCGTGCCGGGTCCGGGCATCGGCCGGGGCGTGCTGGGCAAGCAGGCGCATCATTTCAGTCTGGGGCCAGATGCGGGTGGAGGCTTCCAGTACTGAGCCATCATCCAGCAGGGCATCAGGCAGGAGGGGGCCGGGGACCGTCTGCTGAAGGCGGGCATAGAGGCCCTGCTGTGCTTTCCGGGCCGCAGCGGCATGTCTGCCGTCAGGGGCGAGGCGGAGATAGTCTCCCAACAGCCAGCACCATTCGGCCTGGTGGCCGGGTTCGACACGGTTCAGTCCTGTGGGCTGTTCCGGCTTCCAGTCCGGTGTGAAGAACTCCAGCAGGGCATCCGTTCCAGCCGGGATGAAGGAGTGCAGGGCCAGGGCAAGAATGGCCTCGGCATGGTCAAGGAACACTTCCCTGCCAGAGACTTCAGACAGTGTCAGGCAGGCTTCCAGCAGATGCATGTGCGGGTTCTGGGAGTGCCGGTCTGATGTAGCAGGGATGGCATCTCGGTAGCCGCCATGTGTGGAAGGGAAGATGGCATCAATTTCGGCAAGGCTTTCCTCCGCCCTGTGCAGCAGTGCTGGATCACCAGACAGACGGTAGGCCCATCCATGCGCAAAGAGAATGAAGGCATGACCGTACAGGTCCCGTTTCGTGTCGGACGGCGTCTGGTCCGGACCAAGGGCGAAGACCCAGCCGGGAGCACTGTCCGCCCGGTGGTAGAGCCGTGTAACCCGGTCCAGCACCATCAGGGCCTGGTCTCCGGCACTGTAATGGCCATTCAGGGCGGCCTGACAGTACGTGGCAATCTGTCGGGCCTGTACCATCAGGCGGCGGTGCGGCAGGGTGATGGGCGTGGCTTCAAAGGTCAGACGCTCATGATAGAGTCCGGCATCCCCGTCGAAACCGGCCTGAGACCAGAGGGGAAGGCCTTTGTGGAGCAGCCAGTCCCGCCATGCAGAAATATGTGTCATGATCGTGTGTCCTTTGCCGGGTTGGTGTCATCCATGATCTGGACGATGCGGCTGGTGGAATGGCCGTTCAGAAGCGGGGCGAGGCAGACCCGTCCACCATGTTTCCTGACGATGTCGCCACCAACGACCTCATCTTCCTTATAGTCTGCTCCCTTGACGAGAACGTCCGGCTTCAGGGCGGCGATGACATCCAGTGGCGTGTCTTCATCAAAGAGGACGACCAGATCGACATGGCGCAGGGCACGGATGACGGTGGCACGGGCCTGCTCGGTCTGGAGAGGGCGGCGGGGGCCTTTCAGCCGTCTGATGGAGGCATCGGTGTTCAGGGCCACGATCAGCTTGTCCCCCTGGCTGGCGGCAAACTGGATGAGCGAGACATGGCCGGGATGGAGCAGGTCAAAACAGCCATTTGTCAGTACGACGGAAGCTCCGTGCCTTTTCCAGTTTTCCACGATGGTGCAGGCATCGGTCAGGGGAAGGCAGGCTCCGTTATCGGCAATTTCTTCCAGAAGTTTCTGATGCAGCTCGTCACGGGTGACGAAGGCCGTTCCTAGCTTGCTGACGGCAATGGCGGCCGCCGTGGTGGCCATGGTTACAGCGCCGGTAAGGGAGCGATCACTGGCCAGTGCACAGGCGATCGTGGCAATGACGGTATCGCCAGCCCCGGAAACGTCATAGACTTCTGAAGGATGCGCCTGACAGTGCAGAGGGGCTGTATCCTTTTGCCAGAGGGTCATGCCTTTTTCGGAGCGGGTGAGGAGGATGTCGCTTCCGGTAAGGGGGGCGATGGCGGCGCAGGCCTGCTCCACCTCGGCATCATCATGGAGTGCCCATGTGGAGCCTGTGGGATGGGCGATGCTGGCTGCGGCAAGGGCCTTACCGAGTTCCTGCCGGTTGGGGGTCAGAAGGCTGGCCCCCCGATAGGCGGAAAGATCGGCCCGTTTGGGGTCCACCAGCACGGGAATGTTCCGGGCACGGGCGGCTTCAATGACGGTTTTCAGCACCCGGTCAGACAGGACACCCTTGGCATAATCGGAACAGATGAGAATGTGGCTTCTGTCCAGTGCGTTCACGGTGGACGCAATGAGGGCCTCTTCGGTGGCATGGGAGAAGGGGACAAGTTTCTCATTATCCAGCCGGACGATCTGCTGCCGTCCGCTGAGAACCCGGGTCTTCGTGATGGTTGTCCAGCCTGCATCTTCCACCAGACCGTCCAGCCTGATGTCCTTCCAGCTGGAGAGGGCCTGCCGGAGTGTATCGGCGGCCTGATCGGCACCCACCACGCCGATCAGATGGACCGGATGACCGAGAGCGGCGACATTCACGGCCACATTCGCAGCCCCGCCGGGTGTGGAACGCTGATGGCTGCTCAGCAGGACAGGGACGGGGGCTTCCGGCGAGATGCGGGTAACGTCCCCGGTGATGTACTGGTCCAGCAGCAGATCACCCAGAATGGTAATGGCACCGTCAATCAGCGTGTCAGTCAAAAAACGTCCCTCCCTTCAGGAGACAGCACTGCCCGTGAATGGTGTCCGGCAGCGTCCGTGGCCTCATGTCTGGAGGGGAAAGTTTAGGATGTTTTTACCGCTCTGTCGTCAGGGAAAGGGCCTTATCCGGGCTGGAAGGGGGTCTGTGACACAATAAATAAATTTTTATACATTTTTGAAGTTGATAGTGGCAATAATGACACATACTCATGCAATACAAATTGAAACATAAAAACAGGGCCGGGAAGTACGTAATGTCTCGTCATGTTCACTTTATATCCGGTCTTCCCCGCTCAGGAAGTACCCTTCTTAGTGTTCTATTAGGGCAGCATCCTGACATTTACTGTGCAGAATATTCAACGCCTGTCTGTTCTCTCATGACAAAGATGCTTTCTGTTATTTCAGAAGGTGAATATAAAACTGAATTTAGCGATGAAAAGGTCATGAATCTTCTCAAGAAGACAATGGATACTTATCATGACATGCCATCGAGGCCGAATCTGGTCATTGACAATAACCGAGCCTGGTGCAGCAAGCTCCAGCTTCTGGATTATCTCTACCCTGATGCAAAAGTGATCTGTTGTGTGCGTGACCCTGTCTGGGTGATCAACTCCTTTGAACGCATCATTGGCAGGGACCCGACGCTTTCATCCTATCTCGTGCCTGTGGAGCATCGGGCCACGCTTCATCAGCGGGTGAATTATCTGCTGTCTCCTGCGGGGGCTTTCGGTTTTGCGTATCAGGCCTTGCAGGAGGCGTTTTTCGGACAGTTTTCGTCCAAGCTGGTACTGGTTGATTATGACAGCCTGGTGACACAGCCCCTGTCCGTCATGCGTCTTCTGGAAAAGGAACTGAACGTTCCTGCTGCCACTTATGACATGGACAATGTCCGTTACACGCCTCCTACGGCGTACGACAAGGCTCTGGAAACGCCGGGGCTGCATGAAATTGCCCAGAAGGTGGAGCCTCAGAAGCATCCTCTCATACTGCCACCCGATGTCGTGAACCGTCTGGCCGGGGGTGCATTCTGGAGAGACAGAAGCATGAACCCGAAATCAGTCCGGATCATATGAAAATCAGCAGAGTTTATGGCCGGAAAGGATCATCCGGGTAGCCGACATCCATCAGGCACAATCCGTCAGGGGGAGCCGTGGGGCCAGCCTTGCAGCGGTCACGGGCATCCAGTGCTTCTTTCACCTGGTCGGGGTGCCATTGGTGATGCCCGACCAGGGCCAGCGTCCCGACCATGTTGCGGACCTGATGATGCAGGAAGGACCGGGCCTGTACATCCATATGCACACATTCACCAGAGCGTGTGATGGTGAGTTCATCCAGCGTGCGCAGGGCATCACGGGCTTGACAGGCCGCCGCCCGGAAGGAGGTGAAGTCATGCCCGCCCAGCAGGTGGTTGGCTCCTTCCTGCATGGCCTCAATATCCAGTGGGGCACGGAGATGCCAGACAAAGCCTTCCTGCATGGCCGGACGGGCCGGACGGTTGAGGATGGTATAGCGGTACCGTCGCCATGTGGCGGAGAAGCGGGCATTCCAGCCCTCGGGAGCCGGGGCAGCCTCCAGAATGGAAATGGGATGGGGCTTCAGATGGTAGCCGATGGCATCCCGCACGGCCTTGCGGCTGAGAGGGGCATCCTCTGGAAAATCCAGATGGGCCACCAGCCCCGCAGCATGGACGCCTGAATCAGTCCGCCCTGCCGTCACGCTGCTGACCTTGCGTCCCTGCGTGAGATGCTCGGCCGCTTCTTCAATGAGCTGCTGGACGGAAAGGCCACTCTTCTGGCGTTGCCAGCCGACAAAAGGCCGCCCGTCAAACTCGATGCGGATGGCCCAGCGGCTGATGCCGGGCGGGGCAGCGTCAGTCAAGGCGCATCCCTCTGGTCAGCTTCGTGCCACGGAGGAAGGCTTCCCGGTCCATCATGGCCCGTCCCGGTTTCTGGATGCGGTCAATCCGCAGGCAGCCCGTTCCGCAGGCAATGGTCAGCCTGTCATCCAGAACTGTGCCCGGAGCGGGAGCCTCCGCCATCAGGGCGGTAGTCTCGGTCGTATCAGGCAGGCTGACGGCACCGATGCGGTAGGTCTGGCCTTCCAGCAGGGTGTAACTTCCCGGCCACGGAATGAAGGCCCGGACCTGACGTTCAATTTCTATAGCCGGACGGCTCCAGTCGATCTGCCCGTCTTTACGTTCCAGCCTCGGGGCATAGCAGCTCCGGAAGTCATCCTGTGGAACAGGAACAGGCTGTTCCTTCAGGGTACGGGCGACCAGACGGGCACCGATCTCTGCCAGACGGTCATGCAGGCTGCCTGCCGTGTCTTCAGGCGTGATGGGTGTGGCCTCGGAGAGCAGGACGGCTCCCGTATCCAGTCCCTTGTCCATCTGCATGATGCAGACACCACTTTCCGCATCGCCAGCCCGAATGGCGGACTGGATGGGAGACGCCCCCCGCCAGCGGGGCAGCAGGCTGGCATGAATGTTCAGGCAGCCCAGTCGTGGGGCGTTCAGGATGGCTTCCGGCAGAATGAGGCCGTAAGCCGCCACGATGGCGGCATCAGCTTCAAGCTCCTGAAAGAAGGCCAGCTCTTCTTCATTATGGCGCAATTTTTCCGGCGTGCGGACGGGGATGCCGAGTGCGTCAGCGGCCTCATGCACAGGCTGCCGCCGCAGGGCCTTGCCCCGGCCTGCCGGACGAGGGGGCTGGGTATAGACGGCAACAACTTCATGACCCGCATCGATCAGGCCATGAAGGGCTGGAACGGAAAAGTCCGGCGAACCCATGAAGATGAGGCGCATGGTGCTTACCGTCTCCGCTTCTGTTCCTTGGCCAGACGCCGCATGATCATGTTGCGTTTCAGGGAGGAGAGGTGATCGACAAACAGGATGCCATCCAGATGGTCGATTTCGTGCTGGATGCAGGTTGCCAGCAGGTCGGAGGCGTCCTGCTCGATGGTCTGGCCCTCCAGGTCACGATAGCGGACACGGATGGATTCCGGCCGGATGACCTCGGCATACTGGTTGGGCAGGGAGAGGCAGCCTTCCTCCCGTGCCGCGAGCGTCTCGGAGGAATCGATGATCTCCGGGTTGATGAGGACCATCGGGTTGCGGGGTTCGTCTTCCCGGGCCACATCAACCAGTACGAAACGCTGGCTGATCCCCACCTGCGGGGCAGCCAGACCGATGCCGGGGGCCTTGTACATGGCCGAGAACATGCCCGGCAGGGCCTCGCGGATGGCGGCCATGTCTTCCGGGCGGACGTCACGGGCCACCTGGCTCAGCACGGGCTGGGGAGCGACAAGGATTGATGTCGGAGCAATGTCATCAAGCCGGTCGAGGAACTCTAAATTTTTCATGGCAGACATGTTAGCGGCTGGTGAGGGCTAATGCCATCCCCTTGTATCGGAAGGGCGGGGCCCTCATATGTCCCGGTGCGGCAATGCCTCGTGAGGGTTGCCCGCCTGTATTCACGTCTCGCTCCCTGAGGAGGCATCGTAACGTCATGTCGTCATCTGGACGCCTTTTCACGTCCCCCATGTTTCTGGGGTTTGATCATCTGGAACAAATGCTTGAACGGGCATCAAAAACAGCATCGGACGGGTATCCGCCCTACAATATCGAGCAGCTGAGCCGCACGGCCCTGCGCATCACGCTGGCCGTGGCCGGGTTCGTCATGGATGACCTCCAGATCACGCAGGAGGACAACCAGCTCGTGATCCGTGGTAGGCAGGCGGACGACACGCAGGGGCGTGTCTTCCTGCATCGTGGCATTGCGGCCAGGCAGTTCCATAAAGCATTCGTGCTGGCGGAGGGGATCGAGATTGCCGGGGCATGGCTTGATAATGGCCTGCTGCATATTGATCTTCATCGCCCTGAACCGGAGGTGCGCGTGAAGCATATTGCCATCCAGCAGGGCAGCTCCGGTGGTGCCATGCGGTCTCCCGCTCCGCCCGCCCGGGATGTGGAGCTGGCCCGTGATCTTTCCCCCGTTACGGAGGATGAGCCTTTTGGCCGTGAATGATGACAGCCGTATCTCTGCCAGTGATGAGCTGGCAGAGCAGAAGCGTGCCCGCTCCATGACGGGTGCGGAGCTGCGGGAGTGGGGGATGAAGGAAGTCGCCTATTTCCGGACCATCACGCATGAGGGGGCAACGCTGGTCGCCATCCATGCCGCAGATGGGACACCTGTCGGCATTGCCGAGGATAAGGATAGTGCGGTGGACGCCATCCTCGAGCAGGACATGGTGCCGACCTTTCTGCAATAGGTCTTTGCTTCTGTCCTGATGATTTCCCTGACGGATAGCGGAAGGGAGATTACAGTCCGTTTTTCTGTTTATAGTGCCTGTTGATAAAAGCGACGGGGATGACCAGAAGATAGATCAGGACCCCTGCACTGAATGCGCCGATAGAGGATTCCTGGTTGATGGTAAGGCAGCGCATCAGTCCGTCGGTTATGAACTTGGCGTACTGTATAAATGTGGCGTACAGGCAGAGCAGTGACAGCCGGTACAGGACTTTTTTCATGCACCATCTCCCTCAACTGGGGAAGAAAAGCGGGGGGGGGGCCGTATTTTCCAGTCTCCCCGTTACAGGGAGAAATTTTCTCCCAGATAGACCCGGCGCACGTCCTCATTGGCCACGATGGCTTCCGGCGTTCCCTCCATGAGGACACGGCCGCTGTGCAGGATATAAGCCCGGTCAATGACTTCCAGCGTTTCACGGACATTGTGGTCCGTAATCAGCACGCCGATGCCACGGTCCTTCAGATGGGACACGAGGGCACGGATTTCGCTGACGGCAATCGGGTCGATACCGGCCAGCGGTTCATCCAGCAGGATGTAGTTCGGCTGGCTTGCCAGCGCACGGGCGATTTCGAGGCGGCGACGCTCACCCCCTGACAGGGCCAGGGCAGGAGAATGACGCAGGCGGGTGATGCCGAATTCAGCCAGCAGGCCATCCAGCATGTGCTGACGTTTGTCCCGATCTTTCTCGACGGCCTCCAGTGCCACAAGGATGTTCTGTTCGACATTCAGGCCACGGAAGATGCTGGCCTCCTGCGGCAGATAGCCGACACCCAGCCGTGCCCGACGGTACATGGGCAGGGGAGTGATGTCGGCACCATCCAGCGTGATGCTTCCCATGTCTGTCTGGACGAGACCGACAATCATGTAGAAGCTGGTCGTTTTCCCGGCACCATTTGGCCCGAGGAGGCCAACGGCTTCTCCACGCTGCACGTGGAGGGATACATCATGAACGACGGTGCGTTTCTTGTAGCTTTTTCCGATGCCACGGGCTGCCAGCCCCGGCATGGCCTGACGGTCGTCTGCCATGATTATTTCCCTGTCTCGTTGGGAACGATAAGCCCCTGTACCGGGTTGCTGGAACCGGACATCATGTGGGAGACGCCCGTCTTCAGGTTCACGATGGCCTGAGACCCGTTATTCTGGTTCTGCCCCTGCGTGACATGTACATGGCCGATCAGACGTGCCAGCTCCGGTCCGGCCAGATAGACGCCCCGGTCCCCGGTGGCGGTCTGACGCTCGGTCCGGATGACCACATGGCCCCAGCCGTAGGAACGGTCCAGATTGCCGCTTTTTGACTTCTGCGCACCCGCTGTCTGTCTGGCTCTGTTGGCGGCCTTCTGGGCATCGGAGAGTTCAACAGCCTGCATGATGTCAGCCGTGATGCGTTTTCCGTCATTGGTATTGACGGTGGCGTCACCCCAGCCGATGGAAACCCGTGTATGCGGGTAATATTCCACCAGATCACGGGCGGTCATCAGCTGGCGGGGCGTGGTGAACTTCATGGCCTTGCCGGTCATCAGCAGGACGCCCTTGTCGACGTCATACAGCCCGTGATCGCCCCAGCCCTGATCTTCCAGATTGTAGATGTGAACGTGCCCGAACGCCTCGACCCGGTAAAGCTCCATGTCGTCATCGCCGCCATTCTGGCTGCTGCTGTCAGTCGTGTCGGTCGCACCGGCAGGTTTCTGCCTGGGGCGCAGATAGCCGACCAGCGTATCGGCATCGACCGTCATGTCGCCCCGCTGGGCACGGGCACCTCCCGTCAGGGTCACGGTCTGGCGGTTATGGTCGTAAATTTCTTCCTTCTTCCAGAAGAGATGGACGACCTGCCCATGAGACTGGTCTTCCGTTGCCGTGTCGGCGGAAACGGCGTCTGAAGAGGGCATCAGGGTGCTGGCGAGCAGAAGGCTGCCAGCGGCGAGGACAGCATGAGGGCGGAAAGAAACAGGGAGACGCATCATGCTTCCTTTATGGGCTTTTCAGGTCCGTGGGAGAAGGGGGAGATGGCGATAAATCATCAAAATGATTCGTCCGTCCAGCCCCAAGGAACTGAAGCGTATCGGTCTGCTGGTCCATGAAGGCACCTTCCGCATCCTGCGTGCCGAACGGGCCTTCAGCGTGAACCCAGTCATGCGTGGCGATGACCTGCTGGGGGAGGTCGATGTCGGCGGATGGGCTGTTCAGCAGGACACCATCACTGCGATAGATCACGACATGGCCATTCAGCGTCAGGGTTTGTTCATGCTGGAGGTACATGCCGCTGTCGGCCCTGGCGTGGACCCATTGATGGTTGTGGAGCATGATGTCCGCTTCCGGCTCGATCATGTCGATGCGGTCATGCTCGGTCTGCTGGGCGATGCGGGCCGTGATGGTGTAGGGCCTGTTGTGGGAATCAATGTCCCGATAGGCGGCATGTTCCATCATGCCGCTATCCGTATGCGTACGGCGCATGATGGCCAGAATGGCACTGTTCTGATGGATCAGATGGTTGATTTCTGGCCATGTTGCCACGGAGAGCAGAAGGAAGGCGGCAAAACCGGGGAGTGCCCATTTCGCCCTCTTCATGAACAGACGCCGTCTGGCCATGGCTGCGGCGGAAGGGGGCGTCCGCCGCCTGTTCATGGCTTCCTGTCGCAGGGCGTCCAGCTGGCGGGTCTTTTCCAGACGGTCGGTGTCGAAATCGTCCCGTTTGGGTGATGGTGCCTTCATGAAAGGCCCGCCCGCAGAAGGTCATGAAGGTGGAGAATCCCGACCGGCCGCCGCTTCTCATCAATGATGAACAGGCTGGTCACGGGAACGGGGCGGTCATTCATGAGCTGCCGGATGTCCTGTGCCCGCATCTCCGCCGTGCCGGTTAGCGGAGTGGGGTTCATGATTTCCGAAGCCGTGGTGTTGTCGAGGTCCCTGTCCAGGGCCGGACGAAGGTCGCCGTCGCTGATGAGGCCGGCGAGGCGGCCTTCATCATCCAGAATGCCGATGCAGCCGAAACTTTTGCGGGTGATTTCCAGAATGACGGCCCGGAGGGACATGTCCTCACGCCCCAGTGGCATGTCCTGTCCTGTATGCATGAAGTTGCTGATGGGGCGCAGCTGCGCTCCCAGAGTGCCCGCAGGATGCAGCAGGCCGAAATCATGGGCATTGAAGCCCCGCTGCTCCAGCAGGGCAATGGCCAGGGCGTCCCCCAGGGCAAGCTGGAGCAGGCAGGAGGTGGTCGGAGCCAGCCCCATCGGGCAGGCCTCCGGTGCTGCGGGAATGATGAGCGGGATCTGGACGGACTGGGCGAGCGTGGATGCTGCCTTTGTCGTAAAGGCGATCTGTGTGAGGTTCAGACGGGCGGCGTGCAGAAGGACCGGGGCCAGCTCGTTCGTCTCACCGGAATTGGAGAGATAGAGGACCACATCGTCGGCCTCCACCATGCCGAGGTCTCCGTGAGCGGCATCGGCGGGATGAAGGAAGAGGGAAGGCGTGCCGGTGGAGGCCAGTGTCGCATTGATCTTGCGCCCGATATGACCGGACTTGCCCATCCCGGTCAGGATGAGACGGCCCTTCATGGTCAGGATGGCCTCCAGTGCGGCCTCGAACCCTTTCTGCATGGGGCCACGCAGGGCGTCCTCAAGCTGTTCCAGCCCCCGCCGTTCTGTCTGGAGGGTACGGCAGGCGGTCAAAAGGGGAGATGAGGTCATGGAAGGGCTTTATTCAGGCACGATGAGCGAAAATGTCCGACACATCATAGCCCAGAAGGTCCAGCTTTGCACGGGCAGGGAGGAAATCATAGCAGCTTTGGGCGAGTTCACGCCGTCCCTCACGGATGAGCATGGCTTCCAGTTTTTCCCAGAGCTTATGGAGATGAAGTACATCGGAAGCCGCATACTGGAGCTGTTCTTCCGACAGGGTCGGGCTGCCCCAGTCGGAACTCTGCTGCTGCTTGGACATGTCGATTCCCAGCAGCTCTCGGCTGAGATAGGCAAGGCCATGCTTGTCCGTGAAGGTATAGACAAGACGGGCGGCAATCTTCGTGCAGATGACGGAACTGAGCGTGATGCCCAGATAGTGCTGGAGGACGGCCACATCAAACCGGGCGAAATGCATCAGCTTGGTGACGGAACTGTCCTGGAGGAGTGCCTTGAGGTTGGGGCAGTGCCCGTAGCCACGCCCGCCCAGATGTTCCGGAATGAATTGCACAAGGTGCGCCTGCCCATCCCCGGCAGAAATCTGCACGAGGCAGAGCCGGTCCCGGTGCGGGTTGAGGCCCATCGTTTCAGTATCAATGGCAATGGAAGAACCCAGCTCAAGATTGTCCGGGAGGTCGCCCTCATGAAGATGAATGGCGTTGCGCGGAGTGCTCATAATTTCACCGGATTTTCTGAGGGGGACACTTCATCCCTTCAGTGAAGGGAGGAAAGCCTTGGTGCCCAGAAGAAGACTCGAACTTCCACGTCCTTGCGGACACAGGCACCTGAAGCCTGCGCGTCTACCAATTCCGCCATCTGGGCAAGAGCTTTCTGAGGAAGCTGGTCTCGATGGAGACGCCGCCTCGGCTCTGTGAAGACGCTTCTACGGTGTGGGCGTGATGCCGTCAACAGGGAAAATGCATTTTCCTGAAAAATTAAGCTGAAGCAGCTGGCATCAGCACAAAAAGTCCGTTTCGGACTTAATCTGTTAACTATTACTGATAATCAGTTGCATTAATGAAATGGCACGTGGAATATTTGGTCAGTAACACTGTCTATTTTTTTGTGGGCAAGCTGGTATCTGTCAGGAAGACTGTCAAGACGACCCGGCCACGGGGTTACGGTCTCGCTCCTGATGCAGGGCGGGGCCTCCGTGTGGCATGGGCAATTCAGGGATGTATTTCGTAATGGCTGAACAGATGCTGCGGTTTGTAAACTGCTTCCAGAAACTTCCGGACAAACGCGCGGCGGGCGAGAGACGGGAAGATTTTGGAGAGATTTACGCCGGGTTCAGTCCGGAACGGGCCGGGGAGCAGGCATCACGCTGCTCCCAGTGTGGCATTCCCTACTGCACGGTCCATTGCCCATTGGGGAATGTCATTCCCGAATGGCTGCGCCTTACAACGGAAGGCCGGCTGAAGGAAGCTTATGAATTGTCTTCCAGCACCAACAGCTTTCCTGAAATCTGTGGCCGCATCTGCCCGCAGGACCGTCTCTGTGAAGGAAACTGCGTTATTCGCCCGGGCTTCCAGAGCGTCACCATCGGTGCCGTGGAACGCTACATTACCGAGACCGCCTTTTCTGAAGGCTGGGTCGTGCCCCGCCTTCCTGCCGAGGAAACGGGGCAGAGCGTGGGCATTGTCGGGTCTGGCCCGGCAGGTCTGGCCTGTGCCGAACGGCTGCGGGCTGCGGGGCATGAGGTGCATGTCTATGAACGGCAGGAGAAACCCGGCGGGCTGCTGATGTATGGCATTCCGGGCTTCAAGCTGGATAAGAGTGTTGTGGAACGACGCTGGAAGCTGCTGGAGGAGCAGGGGATCATTTTCCATCTGGGGCAGTCTGTCGGGTATGGTGAGGGTGCCCTGTCTCTGGAGGAACTGCGCCGGGAACATGACGCCGTTTTTCTGGCCACGGGCGTCTATCAGGCCAGACAGGTGAAAGGCCCCGGTGCCGGGCTGGCCAATGTGGTGGAAGCCCTGCCTTACCTCAAGGCATCCCAGACAGGGCACGAGGATGCGGGTCTGACAGCGAAGGGCAGGCGTGTCGTGGTGCTGGGCGGTGGTGACACGGCCATGGACTGCGTGCGTACGGCCATCCGGCAGGGCGCAGAGGATGTGGTCTGCGCCTATCGTCGTGACCGTGACAACATGCCCGGCTCCCGTCAGGAAGTTCTCAATGCCGAGGAAGAAGGTGCCCGGTTCGACTGGATGGTCACGCCGGAAGCATTCCTCGGGGATGACAAGGTGAAGGCCGTCCGCCTGCGGGAGATGCGTCTCGGTGCTGCGGACGGGGAAGGCCGCCGTGCCGTGGAGCCGACAGACACCACCCGTGATCTGAAGGCCGATCTGGTCATCTGTGCGCTGGGCTTCGAGCCGGAAAATCTGCCGGAACTCTGGAAGCAGCCGGACCTCGCCGTAACACGCTGGGGCACGCTGGATGTCTCCGGGAAGGGGCATGAAACCAGCCTGCTGGGCGTGTTCGCCGGTGGGGACATTGTCCGGGGGGCAAGCCTGGTTGTCTGGGCGATCCGTGACGGGCGTGACGCTGCCGATGCCATCATGAATTATCTGTCTGCCGGGGCTGCCCGGTCTGCAACATCTGTCGAGGAGTGCGCCTGATGTCCACCCTGAATGAAAAAACCACAGACGTGACATCCGCTCCGGAAACGGCACGGGATTTCGTGAAAGCTTATCAGGCCAATGTCGAGCGGCTGGAAGGGCTATATGACCCGGCGCAGGAGCATGATGCCTGCGGTGTGGGGCTTGTGGCGGCGATGGATGGCCGGCCCAGCCGTGCCGTGGTGCAGGCGGGCATCGAAGCTCTGGGCAACATCTGGCACCGTGGGGCTGTCGATGCCGATGGCAAGACGGGTGACGGGGCGGGCATCCATGTGGAAATTCCGCAGAATTTCTTCGAGGATGCCATCCATAATGCGGGCGATCTGAGGATCGAGGGGCGCATTTCTGTCGGGATGGTCTTCCTGCCCCGCACGGACCTTGCCGCGCAGGAACGCTGCCGCCAGATCATCGAGACGGAAATCCTGCGTTTTGGCTATGGTATCTATGGCTGGCGTCAGGTGCCGATTGATACGGCCTGCATTGGTGAGAAGGCCAATGAGACCCGTCCCGAGATCGAGCAGATCATGATCCGCAACACGCTGGGGCGTGATGAGGAAACGCTGGAGCGTGACCTTTACGTCATCCGGCGGCGTATCGAGCAGGAAGCCACACGGGCACAGGTGGAGCTGTATATCTGTTCCCTGTCCTGCCGGTCCCTCATCTATAAGGGCATGTTTCTGGCAGAGAACCTGACGGATTTTTACCCGGACCTGCTGGATGAACGGTTCGTGTCCCGTTTCGCCATCTATCACCAGCGTTATTCCACCAACACCTTCCCGAAATGGAAGCTTGCCCAGCCTTTCCGCAAGATTGCCCATAACGGGGAGATCAACACGCTTTCCGGCAATGTGAACTGGATGCGGGCGCATGAGACACGGCTGAGCAGCCCGGCTCTGGATGCGCATATGGAGTCCCTCAAGCCCGTCGTGCAGGTGGCCGGGTCCGACACGGCGGCACTGGACAATGTTTTCGAGCTTCTGACCTTTGCCGGACGGAATGCGCCTTTTGCCAAGGCCCTGCTCATTCCGGCAGCGGCAGGGGCGAATTCGTCCCTGTCTGACCGGGCCAAGGCGTTCTACCGTTACTGCAATGCTGTCATCGAGCCGTGGGATGGTCCGGCGGCTCTCTGCGGGACGGATGGCCGCTGGGTCATTGCCGGGCTGGACAGGGCCGGTCTGCGCCCTCTGCGCTACAGCATCACGAAGGACGGGCTGCTGATTGTCGGTTCCGAGACGGGCATGGTGCGTGTGCCGGATGAAGCCATCGCCCTGCGGGGGCGGCTCGGGCCGGGGCAGACCCTTGCGCTGGACCTTGCCGAAGGCCGCTTCTACACGCCGGATGACGTGCTGGACATGCTGATCAACCGGCAGGATTATGAAGGCTGGATCAGGGACGGCATCGACGATGTCGAGCCGATGATGGCCCAGGTGCATGAGCCGGACGGGATTGATGCGGAAACCCTGCGCCGCCGTCAGCTGGCCGTCAACCTGACCTATGAGGACATGGAAGCCACGCTCCAGCCGATGGTGCAGAATGGCAGTGAAGCTCTGGCATCAATGGGGGATGACACGCCGCTTCAGGTGCTGTCCCGCCATTATCGGGGGCTGTCCCATTATTTCCGGCAGGGCTTCAGTCAGGTCACCAACCCGCCGATCGACAGTCTGCGTGAGACACGGGCTATGAGTCTGGTGACGAGGCTGGGCAATCTCGGCAACATCCTGGCCGAGGAGGCCAGCCAGTGCCAGCTTCTCCAGCTTGCCAGCCCCATCCTGACCAGTGGTGAGTTTGGCCGCCTTCAGGAGATGTGTGGCGGGCAGGGAGAGACCATTGACTGCACCTTCCCGCTGGCTGATGGCGAGGAAGGGATGCGGGCGGCCCTGACGCAGATATGCCAGAAGGCCGAAGATGCCGTGCGGGGTGGCTGTGCCCATCTGTTCCTGACGGATGAACACAGCACGGCAGAGCGTGTGGCCGTGCCGATGGTTCTGGCCGTGGCGGCCGTGCATGTCCATCTCATCAATCACAGCCTGCGGACTTTCACCTCCGTGAATGTCCGGGCCTCGGATGTGCTGGACGTGCACAGTCTGGCCGTGATGGTGGGCGTGGGAGCATCCACGGTCAATCCGTGGCTGGCCCAGCAGAGCATTGCCGACCGTCTCCGCCGGGGGCTGTTCGGCAGGATGACCCTGCGGCAGGCCATGCAGCAGTACCGCAAGGCCGTGGATAAGGGGCTGCTCAAGATCATGTCCAAGGCAGGAATCTCTGTCGTGTCGGCCTATCGCGGGGGCTATAATTTCGAGGCGATCGGCCTCTCCCGCGCGCTCGTGGCGGAGTTCTTCCCCGGCATGGCCTCCCGTATTTCCGGTATCGGCCTGCCCGGTATCGCCCGGAATGTCATCAAGGCACATAAGCAGGCATGGCAGCCGGCGAACGTGTCTCCGCTGCCGATCGGGGGGCGGTACAAGATCCGTCCGGGCGGGGAGGCACATTCCTTCTCGGCCAGTGCGGTGCATATGCTCCAGACGGCGGTGCAGGCCAACAGCTACAAGCTGTTCCGCCGCTACGCTGATGCTCTGGAAGCGCAGGAGCCGGTCGCCCTGCGTGAGCTGCTGGATTTCCGCTCCAGCGCACGCTCCATCGATGTGGATGACGTGGAAGGCATCACCCAGATCCGCCGCAGGCTGGTCGCTCCGGGCATTTCCCTCGGTGCCTTGAGTCCGGAAGCGCATGAGACGCTGGCCATCGCCATGAACCGCATCGGGGCCAAGTCCGATTCCGGTGAGGGGGGTGAGGACCCGGCCCGTGCCACGCCACGGCCCAACGGGGACAATGCGTCCTCGGCCATCAAGCAGGTGGCGTCCGGCCGCTTCGGTGTCACGGCGGAATACCTCAACAACTGCCGGGAGCTGGAGATCAAGGTCGCACAGGGGGCGAAGCCGGGTGAAGGGGGGCAGCTTCCTGGTTTCAAGGTCACGGAGCTGATTGCCCGTCTGCGTCATGCCACGCCCGGCGTCACGCTGATCTCGCCACCACCGCATCATGACATCTATTCCATCGAGGACCTGGCTCAGCTGATCTATGATCTCAAGCAGATTAATCCGGAAGCGACCGTGACGGTGAAGCTTGTGGCCCGTACAGGTATCGGGACCATTGCCGCCGGTGTGGCCAAGGCGAAGGCGGATGCCATCCTGATCTCCGGCCATTCCGGCGGAACGGGGGCCAGTGCCCAGTCCTCCATCTATTATGCGGGTCTGCCGTGGGAAATGGGGCTGAGTGAGACCCATCAGGTGCTGATGCTCAACCGTCTGCGTCATCGGCTGAAGCTGCGTGTTGATGGTGGCATCAAGACCGGGCGGGATGTGGTGATCGCCGCCATGCTGGGAGCCGAGGAGTTTGGCATTGGGACGGCGGCTCTCGTGGCGATGGGCTGCATCATGGTGCGGCAGTGCCATACCAATACCTGCCCTGTCGGGGTCTGCGTGCAGGATGAGGAGCTGCGGAAGAAGTTCGAGGGCACGCCGGAGAAGGTCATCAACCTCTTCACGCTGATCGCCGAGGATGTCCGCAACATTCTGGCCCGTCTGGGGTATCGTTCCCTTGAGGAGATCATCGGGCGGACGGATCTGCTGCATCAGGTCTATCGTGGCTCGGATTATCTGGATGATCTGGACCTCAATGCACTGCTGGTGCAGGCTGATGCGGGCGGTTTTGCCCGTCACTGCACGCTGGAAGGGCGTAATGAGGTACCGGACACGCTGGATGCGCAGATCATCGCTGATGCCCAGCCGCTGTTCGAGCGGCGGGAGAAGCTGCATTTGCATTACATTGTCCGCAACACGCACCGTGCGGTGGGGACGAGACTGTCCTCCCTCATTACCCGCCGCTTTGGCATGGCCAGCCTGCCGGAAGGGCATCTGACACTTTCCCTTCGTGGTTCTGCCGGTCAGTCCCTCGGGGCTTTCGCCGTGCAGGGTCTGCGCATCGAGGTGGAAGGTGATGCCAATGACTATGTGGGCAAGGGCCTTTCCGGGGCCACGCTGGTGCTGCGCCCCAGCCGGACCACACCCTGCGCGACGGAGAAGAACTCCATCATTGGCAATACGGTGCTGTATGGGGCCACGGCGGGTGCCTTGTTTGCTGCCGGACAGGCGGGCGAACGTTTTGCCGTCCGGAATTCCGGTGCCGTGGCGGTGGTCGAGGGCTGTGGCTCCAATGGCTGTGAATACATGACCGGCGGTACGGTGGTTGTTTTGGGCAAGGCCGGGGACAATTTCGGTGCCGGCTTTACGGGCGGTACGGCCTATGTGCTGGATCAGGACGGTGATTTCCCGAAACGGGTGAATCACGACACGGTCATGTGCCAGCCCGTGACGGCACAACGCTGGAAGGACGAGCTGCGTGGTCTGGTGGAACGGCATGAACGTGAGACAGGCAGTGCCTATGCGGCGGGCTTTCTGCATCACTGGGATGAAGTCCTGCCGAAGTTCTGGCACGTCGTGCCCAAGGACTATGCTCGCATCATCGGCTATGAGGAAGCTGATCTCAGAAGCCTGTCGGCCTGACACGGGGCCAGATGATGAGGCTGTGAAAGAAAAGAGAGTTTTCACAGCCTTCCGGCTTGGCTAGTCTGAAAAGATGATGACATCTTTTCGCATGACACGTTCCTTTGCCCGTCTGCCGGAAGGCAGGCAGGTTTCCGCCCCTGAAGGGGAGGCTGCTGCGCCTGTGGCAGCCCCCCGTTGGGACCTTTCCGGCCTCTATGCGTCTCCGGAGGATCCGGCCATTGAGTCGGATTTCATCCGGCTGGAGAAGGAGGCCCGGACATTCGAGGATCGCTGGAAGGGCACGCTGGGCAAGGCTTCTCCGGCTGATCTGGCCCATGCCCTCAAGGGCTATGAGGTGATTGAGGAAGGGCTGGGGAAAATCGGCTCTTACTCCCAGCTTCTTTTTGCTGCCCATACGACTGACCCTGTCTGCGGCCGTTTTGCCCAGAGCGTGCGGGAGCGTCTGACAGCCATTTCCGCTTTTCTCCTGTTCTTCCCGCTGGAGCTGAACCGGCTGGATGATGTCGCCCTTGAGACAGGCTTCCGCGAGAGTGAAGAGCTGGCGTCATGGAAGCCTTATCTGCGTGACCTGCGGGTGTTCCGCCCCTATCAGCTCTCCGATGAGGTCGAGCGTGTGCTGATGGACATGGCGGTCTCCGGGCGGAATGCGTGGGTCCGTCTGTTCGATGAGACCATGGCCGGGCTGATGGTGTCCTTTGAGGGGAAAGAGCAGCCGCTGGGCGATGTCTTCAATTACATGACGGACAGTGATCGGGCGAAGCGGGAAGAGGCGGCACGGGCCATCAGTGCCACTCTGGCGGCCAATAATAAGCTTCTGGTGGGCATCACCAACACGCTGGCCAAGGACAAGGCCACGATCGACACCATGAGGGGCTATCCCCGTCCCGTCAGCAGCCGCAACCGGGCCAACATGGTGGAAGACGAGGTGGTGGATGCGCTGGTGGATGCCGTGCAGTCATCCTTCTCCCGTCTGTCCCATCGTTATTACGGCATGAAGGCCCGCTGGCTGGGGCTGGAAAAGCTGGAACACTGGGACCGCAACGCTCCGCTGCCGGACGTGCAGGACCGGCGGCTGAGCTGGGATGAGGGCAAGGCTATCGTCCAGCGGGCCTATCAGGGTTTTGATGAGGAAATGGGCCGTCACGCCAGCACGTTCCTCAATAATCCGTGGATTGATGCGGCAGCCGTGCCGGGGAAATCCTCCGGAGCCTTTGCCCATCCGGTCGTGCCCTCCGTGCATCCTTATCTGCTGATGAACTATCATGGCCGTCCCCGTGACGTCATGACGCTGGCCCATGAGATGGGGCATGGCATCCATCAGATGCTGGCCGGGAAGAAGCAGGGCTATCTCCGTTCCGACACGCCGCTGACACTGGCCGAAACCGCTTCCGTCTTTGGTGAGATGCTGACTTTCCAGTCCCTGCTGGATGCGGAGAGTGATGCGGAACGCCGTCATCATCTGCTGGCCTCCAAGGTGGAGGACATGCTGAACACGGTCGTGCGGCAGATCGCCTTCTACCAGTTTGAGGTGCAGGTGCATGATGAACGGCGCAGGGGCGAAATTTCCGCCGAGCGTCTCGGTGAAATCTGGAGGGATGTGCAGACACGCAGCCTTGGTCCGGCCTTCAATTTCACACAGGATTATGACCTGTACTGGTCGTACATTCCGCATTTCATCCATTCACCCTTCTACGTGTATGCCTATGCCTTCGGCGACTGTCTGGTGAATGCGCTGTATGGCGTGTATCAGGACAGTCCGGCAGGTTTTGCAGGAAAATACAAGGAGATGCTTGCCGCTGGTGGCACGCTGCGCCATCAGGAGCTGCTGGCACCGTTCGGGCTGAATGCCGGCGATCCGTCCTTCTGGAACCGTGGTCTGGATGTCATTTCCGGGCTGATTGACCAGCTTGAGGCTGAACCGGCAGCATGAAGATGAAAGCCAGCCCCGTATTATAGGGGGCTGGCACACTGCCTGACAGGGCAACAGGTAAGGGTTGAGACTATGGCACGTGAACGTGACATCGACAGGACGGGTTTTGTCGATAACATGCAGCGCATGTTCCGGGCCTCCAGCATGGTTGGGGGTGTGGCGGCACGCGTGGCGGGCCATAAGCTGGGGCTGCGCAGCAACACGGGCAGTCATGCGGAGGAGCTGCGGGCCGTTCTGGGCAATCTGAAAGGCCCGATGATGAAGGCGGCCCAGCTCCTCTCAACCATTCCGGGTGCCCTGCCGGAAGATTATGCCGAGGAGCTGGCCCATCTTCAGGCCAATGCGCCGCCCATGGGGTGGAGTTTCGTCCAGCGGCGCATGAGGGCCGAGCTGGGGCCGGAATGGGAATCCCGCTTCCGCTCATTCAGTCACGAGGCCGTGGCGGCGGCGTCACTGGGGCAGGTGCATTGTGCCGCTCTGGCTGATGGGCGGGAGGTGGCCTGCAAGCTTCAATATCCCGGCATGGCCGGAGCCATGGAGCAGGACCTCAGACAGCTGAAGCGGGGGCTGGGCGTATTCAGCCTCGTGGGCAATGCCATAAGGCAGGATGAAGTCTACACCGAACTTGCCGAACGGATGCGGGAAGAGCTGGATTACACACGGGAGGCCAGTCATCTGCGGCTTTACAGACTCATGCTGGCGGACGTACCGGAAGTCACCGTGCCTGCCCCGGTGACGGGCCTGGTCACGGGACGCCTGCTGACGATGGACTGGGTGGGTGGCTGCTCCATGAAGTCCGTTCTGGAAGAGCAGCTCTCCCAGGAAGAGCGTAATGCCATAGCCGTTGCGCTGTTCAGGGCATGGTACAAGCCCGTCTATCATTACGGGGTCATTCACGGTGATCCTCATATGGGCAATTTCACCGTGCGGCCGGATGGCGGGCTGAATCTGCTTGATTTTGGTGCGGTGCGTATTTTCTCGCCCCGTTTTGTCGGGGGTGTCCTGTCCCTCTTTGCCGCCCTGCGGGATGGCGATGAAGAGCGGGCTTATGAGGCCTATCATGACTGGGGTTTCAGGGATATTTCACGGGAGCGGGCTGCCGTCCTCAATGACTGGGCACGGTTCTTCTATCGTCCGCTCATGACGGATGAAATCTGCAATGTGGAAGAGAGCAACAATCCGCAGGAAGCCCGCAAGGTGCTGGAGCATGTCTATGAAGGGCTGAAACGCACGGGCGGTATCACCCTGCCACGGGAATTCGTCATGCTGGACCGTTCGGCCATCGGGCTGGGGAGTGCCTTCCTGCGGCTGGGCGCACGGGTGAACTGGCACCGGCTCTTCATGGAGCTGACGCAGGATTTCAGTGTGGAGGTTCTGGCAGCCCGTCAGAAGGAGGCCCTGCGGAAGGCTCAGGTGCAGCCTGCCAGATAAAAGAAAGGCCGGACGGGAGAAATGCCCGTCCGGCCTGTTCGTCAGGCTGTGTGGAAGCGTTCAGCGGAAGAACTTCTTCAGCAGGCTGCCACCGATCTCCTGAATGACATCCTGCTGGAGAGCCTTACCAAAGCTGGCGAAGCCGCTGTTCTGTTCGCTGGAGCCTTCGCCACCGTTCTTTTCGCCGAGCTGGCTGACAAGTCCGGCCAGCTGGCCAACGAGATCACCCGCATGGCCCTGACCGCTCTGGAAGATGGAAGCCACTTTCTGGAGGCTGTCTGCCCATTCACCCGCCTGGGTGTCGCCATTCTGTGAGGCGTCCTGCATCTGGCCGATCAGCCGGTCAATCAGCTGGAAGGCTTCCTGTGCCGTGTTGCGGAACTGCGTGTAGCTCTGCTCGATCTGTTCAATATCCATAAGGTTCTGACCTTCTTGTGGAAGTGGGGCCTCAGGCAATCAGGAGGCAGCGCAATGGTAAACGACCTCAAAAAAACTGCCAGCCTTTTTATGGGGCGGGTGTGAGAGAAGGGGGAGCCATTATTTATTCCCATGCAGGCATCTTGTGGCAGCAGGCGAATGGCCCCATTTAGGGCGCATGGCAGTCTCTTCGTCGTCCCGCAAAAAGAAAAAACCGGTTGCTCCCCGTCAGACGGATTTTTTCCCTGAAAAACAGCCCGCCAAACCGAAGATCAACCGGTTTGTCGTCCAGTCGGATTACGAACCCTCAGGCGACCAGCCGCAGGCGATTGCGACCCTGCTGGCAGGGCTGGAAGCCGGAGAGCGGGATCAGGTGCTGATGGGCGTGACGGGGTCTGGCAAGACTTTCACCATGGCCAAGGTGATTGAGGCGGCACAGCGGCCCGCTCTCATCATGGCCCCCAACAAGACACTGGCGGCCCAGCTCTATAGTGAGATGAAGCAGTTCTTCCCCGACAATGCGGTGGAATATTTCGTTTCATACTATGACTATTACCAGCCGGAAGCCTACGTTCCCCGTTCGGATACCTTCATCGAGAAGGACAGCCAGCGCAATGAGCGCATCGACCGGATGCGCCATGCCGCCACGCAGGCCCTGCTGGAGCGCAACGATGTCATCATCGTGGCCTCGGTCTCCTGTATTTACGGTATCGGCTCGCCGGAATCCTATGCCCGCATGAAGATTCGCCTCGTGCCGGGGGAGATCATCGATCGGGATGATCTGATCCGCCATCTGGTGGAGCTGCAATATCAGCGGAATGATCTGGCCTTCGAGCGTGGATCGTTCCGTGTGAGGGGGGAGCAGGTGGATATTTTCCCCATCCAGAACGAGGACAGGGCATGGCGTGTCATGCTCTTCGGGGATGAGGTGGAAAGCATCACCGAGTTCGACCCGCTGACGGGGGAAAAGACGGCTGATCTGGAAGAAGTCAGCCTCTATGCCAGCTCCCATTACGTGACGCCCCGGCCCACGCTGAATCAGGCGATGGTCAGCATCAAGGATGAATTGCAGGAGCGCATCCAGTATTTCCGGGACAAAGGGAAACCGCTGGAGGAAGAGCGTATCCTTCAGCGGACCAATTTTGATCTGGAAATGCTGGAGACGACGGGTGTCTGCAAGGGGATTGAAAATTACTCCCGCTATCTTTCCGGTCGCCGTCCCGGCGATCCGCCGCCAACCCTGTTTGAATACCTGCCGGAAGATGCCCTGCTGATCGTGGATGAAAGTCATGTCGGCGTGCCGCAGATCGGCGGGATGGAGCGGGGAGACCGTGCCCGCAAGGAAACGCTGGCGGATTTCGGGTTCCGCCTGCCTTCCTGTCTGGATAACCGGCCCCTGTCCTTTTCGGAGTGGGATGCCTTCCGGCCGCAGAGCATCTTCGTGTCCGCCACGCCGGGGCCGTGGGAGATGGAACAGACAGAGGGCGTCTTTGCCGAGCAGATCATCCGTCCGACCGGCCTGACGGACCCCGTCACTATCATTCGCCCCGTGGAAGGGCAGGTGGATGACCTGCTGCATGAGGCCAAGGCGACCATTGCGGAGAATGGCCGTGTTCTCGTCACGACCCTGACCAAGCGCATGGCCGAAGACCTGACGGAATATCTCTCCGAGCATGGCGTGAAGGTGCGGTATCTCCACTCCGACATTGATACGCTGGAGCGTATGGAGATCATCCGGGACCTGCGTCTGGGGGCGTTTGATGTCCTCGTGGGCATCAACCTGCTGCGGGAAGGGCTGGATATTCCCGAATGTGCCCTTGTGGCGATTCTCGATGCGGACAAGGAAGGCTTCCTGCGTTCCCGGACCTCTCTGGTGCAGACGATCGGACGTGCCGCCCGTAACGTGAATGGCCGTGTCTTGCTTTATGCGGACAAGGAGACGGACAGCCTGCGTTACGCCATTGAGGAAACGGCCCGCCGCCGGGAAAAGCAGATGGCCTGGAACGAGGCTCACGGCATCACGCCGCAGACGGTCCGCAGCCGCATCAGCGACACGCTCTTTCAGGAAGAGCTGGCGGGCAAGGACGCTCCGCCGGAGGCGGACCCGCAGCTCACCATTGACGAACTGCGCAAAAAAATGCGTGAAGCGGCTGCTGAACTGGATTTCGAACAGGCAGCCGCTCTGCGGGATGAGATTCACCGGCGGGAGGCCAGTGATATTGGCCTCATTGCTCCGGCCCCGGCGGCTCCGCAGACCAGGACACGCAAGACGACCAGACGGAAGAAAAAGGACTGATCATGCTGGAACTCAAGAGAGACGGGCAGAGCCTGACCATCCTGCCAGAGACGGGAGCCGCTCTTGGCCAGTGGCGGGTAGAGGGCCATGACATGCTCCGTCCGGTCGCCAATCCTGCCCTGCGGAACCAGAAGGGTGTTGCCGTGGGGGCTTATCCGCTCCTGCCTTACGTCAACCGGATTGCCGAAGGGCATTTCGCTTTTGGGGGAGAGGAATACAGGCTTGCCCCCAATATGGAAGGCTGCCCGCATCCCATTCATGGCAATGGCTGGGAACATGAATGGCAGGTGGCGCACAGAACGGACAGCCACGCCATCCTGACATTCGATCACACGCCTTCTGATGAGGCGGGCCGGGGAGAGTGGCCCTATGCCTACAGGGCGGTCATGTCCTACGAGCTGCGGGCGGATGGGCTGCATGTCTCCATCGTGATCCGGAACAGTGATAAGGTCGATCAGCCGGTCGGTCTGGGGTTCCATCCTTTCTTCCATTCAGAAGCGGGGTCCCGCCTGAAGTTCAGGACGGACTCGGTCTGGCTGACGGATGATCACGGCCTGCCGGTCGAGAAGAAAGCCTGCGAAGGGGAATGGGATTTCTCTGGAGGGCGGGCCCTTGAAGGGCGGACACTGGATAATGGCTTCACGGGTTTTGAGGGACAGGCCGTGCTGGAGCAGCCCGGTGGCCTGCCGAATCTGACCGTGGAGGCCGACCGCATTTTCTCGCATCTGGTTGTCTTCTCTCAGCCGGATGAGGGCTATGTGGCCATCGAGCCGGTCACGAGCATGACGGACGCCATCAACAGGCCGGAGATCGCCGGGCGTGGTCTGCATGTGCTGGCACCGGGGCAGAGTTCTGGCGGGATGATCCGCTTCCATGCCGAGGCATCACGCCGTCCGGCGGAAGGCTGAGCCTGATGGCGGCAGAGAAGATCGCCCTTCACCGTTATCTTTCGCCGCAGGGTGCGGCCCGGATGCGGGCGGAGCTGAAGGAGCTGACCCAGAAGGAGCGTCCGCAGGTCGTGGAGATCGTTTCATGGGCGGCGAGTAATGGCGACCGCTCGGAGAATGCGGATTATCAGTACGGCAAACGCCGCCTGCGGGAGATCGACCGGCGCATCCGTTTCCTGACGAAACGGCTGGATCAGGCCGTGATCGTGGACCCGGCGGCCCAGACGAACCGGAGCCGTGTCTTCTTCGGGGCTACCGTCCGTTATGCGGATGAGGAAGACCGTCATTATACCGTGACGGTCCTTGGCGTGGATGAGTCCCGGCTGGAGCATGGGGAGGTCAGTCTTCAGGCTCCGGTGGCTCGTGCCCTCATGAAAGCTGCCGTGCATGATGAGGTCACCATGCAGACACCATCCGGTCCCGTTCTTGTGGAAGTGCTGTCCATCGCCTATCCAGACCCGGCCTGATATGGTGATATGTTAAGAAAGCCCAGCGGTCCTGAACTGCTTTTGCGGAGTTATTTTCATGGTTCAGTCATCTCCCTCCCGGCGTCGTGTTGCAGTGCAGATGGACCCGCTGGAACACATCAATATTGATGGTGATTCCACCTTTGCCCTGATGCTGGAAGCCCAGCGGCGTGGGCATGAGCTGTATGTCTATCACCCCACCACCCTGTCCCTGCTGGAAGGCAAAGGCACGGCAGGCCGTCTTCAGGCACGGGGCCGCAAGGTGAGCGTGCAGCGGAAGAAGGGCGATCATGCCGCTTTTGGCCCGGAGGAGGTGCTGGACCTCGGGTCATTTGATGTCGTGCTGATGCGGCAGGACCCGCCTTTCGACATGGGCTACATCACGGCCACGCACATGCTGGAGCATATTCACGGCACGGGTGAGGGGCAGGCTCTTGTGGTGAATGACCCTGTATCCGTGCGGAATGCGCCGGAGAAACTGCTGGTCACGCATTTCCCCCAGCTCATGCCGCCCACTCTGGTGACGTGGGACAGGGAGGCGATTGCCGCTTTCCGGCAGAAGCATAAGGACATCATCCTGAAGCCACTCTATGGCAATGGGGGAGCTGGCATCTTCCGGGTGAAGGAAGATGACGAGAATTTCTCCTCCCTGCTGGAAATGCACTTCTCCCAGTCCCGTGAGCCGCTGATGGTCCAGCGCTATGAGCCTGCCGTGCGGCTGGGGGACAAGCGCATCATCCTTGTGGATGGTGAGCCGATCGGGGCGATTAATCGTGTTCCGGCGCAGGGTGATGCCCGGTCCAACATGCATGTGGGCGGGCGTGCCGAGCGCGTGGAGCTGACGGAACGGGACAGGGAAATCTGCAAGGCCATCGGCCCCTATCTGAAGGAGCATGGCCTCGTCTTCACGGGGATTGACGTGATCGGGAACTGGCTGACGGAAATCAACGTCACATCCCCGACGGGTCTTCAGGAGCTGGACCGCTTTGACGGCATCAACAGTGCCGGGATGATCTGGGACTGCATCGAGGCCCGTCTTTCCTGACGGGAAAAGGGGCAGGCATGGGGGTGTATTCCCCTATGCCTGTTGTGATCTAGTGGCTGTGATCCGTGCCCGATTTTCCCTCTTCATGGGACGGTTTTTCCTGTGAGGGAGGAGTGTCTTTTCCAGCCGGTGGGGTGTCCGTTTCTGCTGCCTCGTCATCTTTCTTTCGGGCTGATGGATACAGATTTTCCCGGAAAGGAATGGGCTGGCCATCCGGGAAATAACCATTCTCTATTGTCATCTTTTTGGGGAATTTGTCCCGGGTAAAACGGTTCACGAGCCAGTGGATGATGTTGTCCTTGTAGTAGACGGCATACAGCGCACCCCAGAAGGACAGGCAGAGCAGTGTCAGTATGAGATCAAGATGTTTCATCACATAATCCTGATATGAGTTCCGGTTCTGTATATGACAGGTAAACCAAATTTTTTCGCATAATATCGTCGGGATACCTTGTCAGCCAAGGGTATTGGAAGGCAAGAAAGGGCGGACTGATCGGTATTCAGTGGCGATAATGCTCCCCGCTTTGTTGGGGGCATACAGTTGAGGCTGCATTTTCATGGTGTCTTCCCTTAAACCCCGTTCTTCTCTCGATGCTGACAGCGTGCGTGAGGCCTATCGCCGGTGGGCACGCATGTATGACAAGGTTTTTGGTGGTGTATCCGCTTTCGGGCGGCGGCGGGCCGTGGCAGCTGTCAACGCCCTGCCGGGGACGCGTGTTCTGGAGGTCGGGGTTGGTACGGGGCTGGCTCTGCCGTCCTATGGGGCAGACAAGCGCATTACCGGAATCGATCTTTCAGAAGACATGCTGGCCCTTGCGCGGGAACGTGTGAAGCGTGATGGTTTGCGTAACATAGATGAACTTATGGTGATGGACGCTGAGAATACCAGCTTTGCTGACAATAGTTTCGACATTGCGGTGGGCATGTTCGTGGCTTCTGTCGTGCCTCATCCGGACCTGCTGCTGGCGGAGCTGAAAAGGGTCGTGAAGCCGGGGGGGCACATCCTTTTCGTCAATCATTTCCTTGCGTCCGGCGGTATCCGCCAGAAGGTGGAGCAGGTCATGGCCCGGGCATCCCGGTCGCTCGGCTGGCATCCTGACTTCGCCATTGAATCCCTCCTGCCGCCGGAAGATATGGCCCGTGCCACGATTGCCCCCGTCCCGCCCGCCGGGCTGTTCACCCTCGTGACATTGCCGCATGAGGGGACTAAGTAAGAAAGATCATTGGCTCCCCTGATGGAGCACAGGTTTCATTATTGTAACAGGCTGGCGGAATAGCGTGACTTCAGGGCCATTATTTCAGACAGTATCTTCGTCACATCGTGGCGGTAGTGGCGGGGCGTTTTTTCTGCTTGCCCTGTTTGCCGGTATGCTGGGCGGCGTCATGGGGCTGCCCTTCTTGCATGTGCATCCTTCGGCGGGTGTCATCGTCTCCCATGCCGTGCTGATGACGTTCTATGTCGTCTGCCCTGCCTTTCTGGGCGGTATGGCCCAGTGGTTCCTGCCCGGACTGCTGAAGGGTGGGGGCATGGCCCTGCCTTCTGCAGCTCGTATCGGTTTTGGTGTACTGGCAGTTGGCGTGTTTCTTCTGCCCGTCATGCCGTCTGTCGGTCTGGCTCTCTGGAGTGTGGGCGTGCTGGCTCTGGCCTTCAATGTGCTGGCCACGGTGCTGGAGATGCGCTCCATCCCGTTTCGTGATTTTCCGCCGCTGATCTGGGCCTTTCTGGCCAATGCTCTTTCCGTACTCATCATTGCACCGGTTCTTCTGGCCTTCCTGCTGCGGAGCGGTATGGCTGGTGGGGGGCCGGAGGCCCTGCTGACGGTCCTGCGTGGCAGTGTGGAAATGACCCTGCTGAGTGTACCGTCACTCGGCATCATCATGGCCGCTCTTCTGCCGGGGCAGAAGGGGCAGGGCTGGGTGACCCGGTGTGCACCTTATGCTTTCGGGATCATGGGGCTGGTGCCTGTCCTGTTCTGGGCGGATCATCTGTTCGGTGAACTTTCATCTGCTGCCTATAAGGCAGGTCTGATCATGGGGCTGGTGCTGCCTTGTCTGGCCCTGCTGGTGGCTTTTGCCAGAGACCTCTGGCGTACGGCCCTGCCTGCCGGTCCTGCTGCGGGCTGGGCCTCTGGCGGTCTGGTGCTGCTGCTGGCTGGCTGGCTGGCCATGCTGACGGAGCCACTCTGGGCACCGCAGGGTGTCGTACAGCCGGGGGCTTTCATGCTGGGGGCTGCGGGGCACCAGCTGGTGATGTTTGGGAGCCTGCTGGCCCTGAGTGCAGCCTTTTATGGCTGGTGTGGAAGCAGGCTAGTCCCTCAGGGACGGTTCTTTGCCATTTTCGGCATGACTCATGCTGCGGTCACTTTTGTCGGGGCACTCTGTTCCGTCCTGTCGCAGCTGGCTGTGCCTGCTGCCCTGCTGATGGGCACGAGCCTGTTCATGTTCGCCCTGCCTGCCGGACTGGTGTGGTATGGTATGCTGGTTGAACGGACCCAAGGGGTTACGGGATTTCTTCGTAAACAGTAAGGCGTTTTTTCATGCAGGCATCATCCGGTCTTTCAGCGTCTCCACTGGCACGGTTCCTTGGTACGCTGCGTGTCGAAGGGCAGGATGGTGATGCCGCCCTGCAGGACTGGATAGCCCTGCTCAAGCCACGGGTGATTTCGCTTGTGGTCTTTACCGGGCTTGCTGGCATGGCCGTGGCTCCAAAATGGCCGTCCGTTCCGGTCGGGCTGGTCATCATTGCCTGTATCTGCATCGGAGCAGGTGCGGCGGGTGCCATCAACATGTGGTATGATCGTGACATTGATGCGATCATGAAGCGCACCCAAGTTCGTCCCGTACCGGGGGGGCGTGTGGAGCCGATCAGCGTACTGGTTTATGCGGTCGTGCTGTCCGTGGCGTCTGTCGTGCTGCTCTGGCTGGCGACCAACCTGCTGGCGGCGGGTATTCTGGCCTTTTCCATTTTCTTTTATGGCGTGATCTACACCATGTGGCTGAAGCGCAGCACGTCGCAGAATATCGTGATTGGCGGAGCCGCCGGGGCCTTCCCGCCCATGATCGGTTGGGCCGCCACGATGGGGTCACTGGATGTGCTGCCGGTGGTGATGTTCGCCATCGTCTTCCTGTGGACGCCCCCGCATTTCTGGTCACTCTCGCTCTATGCCTGCAAGGATTATGAGAGTGCGGGCATCCCCATGCTGCCGGTCGTGAAGGGCGCACGCCATACACGCTGGCAGATCGTCATTTACACGTTCATTCTGGGGGCTGTGTCCCTCGTGCCGAGCGTGGTGGGGCAGTGTGGCTGGTTCTACACGGTCTGCGCCAGCCTGCTGGACCTTGGCTTCATCTATTACGGACTGCGGGTTCTGTTCGATAAACAGGATGACAAAGGCAACAGCCTGACGAAAGACAAACCGGCCCGTCATGCGTTCCGCTATTCATTGGCCTATCTGTTTTTCCTCTTCTGTGGCCTTCTGATTGACAGGGTTCTTCTGGCATGAGCGATCACAACATTCCTTCCCGCCGTCAGGGGCGTCTCTTTGGCATCGTTCTTGGCCTATCCTTTTTTACGCTGGCCCTGTTCGTGGTGGCCCTGTACCGGCTGTAAGGACAGCCTGATGAAACATGAAAAATCCCGCTTCATGGACCTGCATTCGAGGGTATGAAGCGGGGTTTTCTGTGTGCAGGGAGGAGGTGAATTCCTCCTCCCATGAAGGCTGGATTTATCCAGCCTGCTGGATGGCGGAGAGGATCCAGTTGCCCCGGCCATCGGCACGGAGGAAGGTCCAGAGTTCCGTAATGGTCTGGCGTTCGGTCTTGCTGCCGTCCAGAACATGACCCATGCTGTCGGTCGTGACATCAATGGCGGAATATTGCAGCGCAACCGTAGCGTAAGTGATGCTGCCTTCCCGCCATGCTTCGGAGAGATCACCCCGCAGGAACTGGACATCAGACACGATGTTCCGGGCACCACGGCTTGTCAGCTCGGAAAGCTGGTTGTTGAAGTAGCTGACCATTTCCGGCGTTGCCATGCGCTGGAGGGACATCATGTCCTGTGCACTCCATGCAGCCTGCACGTTCACCAGGAGCTGCTGGAAGGCACTGTAATCATCAGATGTCAGGGAAACCTCCTGTGAAGGGGCCTGCTGTGACTGGCCGGAGAAGGGAGATGCGCCGCCAGCGGCTGTGAACGGGCTGGACCCATCGGTGCTGCTGGATGTGCTGCTGCTGGCAGAACGCTTCCGCCAGAATTTGATGATCAGGTTGATGATGAAGGCAATGACCAGCACCTGGATGATGAAGCCGAAGAAGGAGCCACCACCCCCACCGGCACCGCTGAACCCGCTGAAGAAGCCGTGTCCGCTCAGCATTCCGAACAGTCCAGCCCCGAGGAAGCCGCCAGCCAGCCCGGTCAGGAAGGGATGGCGCATGGCGAAGGGAGGACGTGCGCTGCTGCCAAAGGCCGGAGCGGCCTGACGGCCAAAACTGCTCCCTGCGGATGGAGCGGAATAGGACGGCGTGCGGGGCGTCATGCTGCGGTCCATCGGCCGGGTCCAGCTGGGGGCAACGCTTGTCTGTGGCGGTGCGCTCCATGTACGGGAGCCACGGCTGCCCATGGAAGACCCCATGCCGGCTCTGGCATCAGCTGCCGGGGCAAGGGCGAAGAGCGGCAGGCAGAAGGCTGCCGTCGCAAGAGGAAGAAGGCGAATACGCATAATCTGGTCAGTCTCCAGCAAGACTCATCTGGTCAATACGGATGGTCGGGGCATAGTAACCCGCCATCAGGTTGAGATCATTGGCGGGGATGAGCCGCGCAAACATGTCAGACAGGTTGCCTGCTATGGTGATCCCTGAAACAGGCTCGGCAATCTCGCCGTTGCGGATCATGAAACCTGACCCGCCCCGGCTGTAATCCCCCGTCAGCATGTTGATGGCGTTGCCCATCAGCTCAGTGACGAGCACGCCCTCCTTGATATCATGCCTCAGCTCTTCAGGGGAATGGGGGCCTGCATGAAGGAAGAGGTTGGACGTGCCGGGCCGTACGGTGCCGCCACCGCTGCGGCTGGCCCGGCCATTGCTGGCGGGCAGGTTCAGTCTGCGGGCGCAGCGGCTGTCCAGCAGCCAGTGGCGGAGCTGCCCGTCCTCCACGAGGTTCAGCGGCAGGCAGGCCGTACCTTCGCCATCAAAGGGGCGGGAGCCGGAAAGCCGGGGCAGGGTCGGGTCATCAGTGATGGTGATGCCTCTGCCAAAAACGGTCCGATTCAGTTTCTCCTTGAGGAAGGAGGCTTCCTGCACGATGGCCGCTCCGTTGATGGCCCCGGCGAGGTGGGCCAGCAGGGAGCCAGCCACACGGGGATCGAACAGGACAGGATAAAGGCCCGTCCTAGGGCGAGTGGGATTCAGGCGGGCCAGGGCACGGCGGGCAGCTTCATGACCCAGCCGGGCTGGATTTTCCAGGTCGGCTTGATGCACGGCGTTATGGAAGGCATAGTCACGCTCCATCTGCGTGCCCGTTCCGGCCAGAACACTGATGCCATAGCCGTGGCCGCTGCGCTGGTACTGTCCGGCAAAACCCGCACTGGTGGCAAGGGCGACATCCTGAAGGCTCGTGCTGGCAGAGGCCCCGCTGCTGTTGGTGATGCCATCATGCGAGAGGGCGGCCTCTTCCATGTCCCGTGCCCTGTCCAGCAGGGCATTCATGTCGGGTGGCGTGGCAGGATCGAGAAGATCAAGTTTTGCTACCGTGCTGGCAGGAACCGGAATGAGAGGCTGGGCTGCCAGACCGTCGTCCGGTGAGGGAGGCACGACCCTGGCCATGGCACAGGCCCGTTCTGCGAGCTGGTCGAGAGCCTCCGGGCTGAGTTCATTACCGGAAACCGTGGCCACACGTCCCTTATGGAAGACACGCAGCCCAAGAGAGAGACTTTCTGCATGGCGGATGCCCTCGGCCTTGCCCTGCCGGATCATGGCCGAGCGGCTCTGACCACGGATCACCACCGCATCGGCCTGGTCAGCTCCATGCTGACGGGCAAAGTTCAGGGCGGCATCAAGATGGGAGAGGAGATCAGTCATGCGGATTTCAGTGCAGCGTGAATGGCGTCAGGTCCGGGAATGTTGCGGGCCGGTCCCATTGTCGTCAGTGTCGGCGCACCGCTGAAAATGGTCCGGGCCACGGCCAGCACGTCTTCCTCGCTCACGGCATCAATCCTGCGGATCATGTCTTCCGTGGAGATGATGCGGTCATGCACCTGAATCTGGCGGGCAATCTGGGCACAGCGGCTGCCCGTGCTTTCCAGTGACATGAGGAGGGATGCCTTGAGCTGCGTACGGGCACGGTCCAGTTCTTCTCTGCTGATGCCGTTCTGAAGGTTGCGGAGTTCATTCAGGGCGGCGGGGATCAGCTCATCCGTCTTTTCCGGTCCGGTTCCGGCATAGAGACCGAACATGCCACTGTCCGCAAACGGACTGGCAAAGGTGTAGACGCTATAGACCAGCCCGCGCCGTTCCCGGATTTCCTGAAACAGGCGTGAGGACATGCCGCCACCTAGCAGGGTGGAGAGGATCATGGCACTGTAATAGGCCTTTTCCCGATAGCCGGGAGCCGGGAAGCCCATGAGGATGTGGACCTGATCCAGCTTGCGTTCCGTCTGTTTCAGCCCGCCGACATAGCGGCCCGGTACGGCCTGCGGGGGCGTGTGTGTGGGCAGGTCCGCAAGATGGGTGCGGACAAGATCGACCACTTCATCATGATGGAGATTGCCAGCGGCGGCGATGACCATGTTCTGCGTGCTGTAATGCTCGTGCATGTAGGCCATCAGCGTGTCCCGGCTCATGCTGGCGATGCCGCTCTCCGTGCCGAGAATGGGCCGCCCCATGGGCTGGTCGGGATAGGCACATTCCTGAAAATGGTCGAACACGATGTCATCGGGCGTGTCATTGGCCTGACCGATTTCCTGAAGGATGACGCCACGTTCCCGCTCCACCTCTTCCGGCAGGAAGGTGCTGTGGGTGAGGATGTCGCCGATCAGGTCCACACCGAGGGGCAGATCGCTTTTCAGCAGCTTGACGTAATAGGCCGTGTTTTCCCGTGCCGTATAGGCGTTGATGTAGCCGCCCACATTTTCAATCTCTTCGGCAATGCGGATGGCAGAACGGCGTTCCGTCCCCTTGAAGGCCATATGCTCGAGGAAATGGGCGGCTCCGTTGGTGGCTTCATTTTCATGGCGGGTGCCAGCTGCAACATAGGCCCCGAAGGAGACGGTTTCGGCACGGTCCATCCGTTCCGTCACGATGTTGAGGCCGTTTTCAAGGGTCGTGCGTCTGATCTGTTCGCTCATGCAGGTCTGCGTATCCATGTCTGGTGAAGAAGCGGAAGATGTCTGGAATATGGTGTGCGGGGAGGTTTTTTCCAGTCCCCATCTGTTACGGGGCCAGAAGAAAAGGGGATGACCCGGTCAGGTCACCCCCCTTCCTGCATGGGAGACCGGTTTCAGCCTGTGGCTTTCAGCGGCTCCGATGTGCCCGCACGGCGGCCTTGACCGTCTCGATATCGTTGGGAAGGACCTCATACCGCTCCTTGCGGGAGAAGAGGTCAGCCAGATGGGGGGGGAGTTCAGGGTGGATGCCCGTGGCTTTCTTCACGGCATCGGGGAACTTGGCCGGATGGGCCGTGGCGGCTGCGATCATCGGCACGCCGGATTCACGGAAACGCCTGCCTGCGGCGAGGCCGATGGCCGAGTGGGGGTCCGCCAGATAGTGACTTTCGGCGTACAGGTCCTTCATCGTGGCGGCGGTCTGTTCATCGCTCAGGGCGACGCCGTGGAAGGTCTCACGGATCTGCTCCCATGCGTCATGAGGCACGGCCATGCAGCCTGTCTGGCGGAATTCTCCCATGATGGCCCGGCAGCGGTTGGGATCACGCCCCAGCATCTCGAACAGCAGCCGCTCGAAATTGGAGGAAACCTGAATGTCCATGGAAGGGGACAGGCTCGGCTCGACCTGCCGCTTGGTCATGTCATTGCTGAGCAGGAAGCGGGTCAGGATGTCATTCCTGTTGGAACCGACACAGAGATGGTCGACCGGCAGGCCCATCTGGCTGGCCACCCAGGCGGCCAGGATATTGCCGAAGTTTCCGGTCGGTACGGCGAAGGAGACCGGGCGGTCCGGGCCGCCAACGGCAAGGGCGGAGCGCACGTAATAGGGAATCTGTGCAGCGATGCGTGCCCAGTTGATGGAGTTGACGGCGGACAGGGAGCAGTCCGTACGGAACGCTTCATCAGCGAACATGGCCTTGACCATGTCCTGACAGTCATCAAAGTCGCCTTCCATGGCGATGTTGAGAACGTTGTCTTCCAGAACGGTGGTCATCTGCCGCCGCTGGACTTCGGATGTCCGGTTATGGGGATGCAGGATGACGATGGAGACATGCTCCCGCCCTCGGAAGGCTTCAATGGCGGCGGACCCTGTATCGCCCGATGTTGCCCCGACGATGGTGACGTGATGGTTGCGCTGTTTCAGTACATGTTCAAAGAGGCGGCCAAGCATCTGCATGGCCATGTCCTTGAAGGCCAGTGTCGGGCCGTGGAACAGTTCCAGAGAGAAAAGGCCTTCTTCCACTTCAACCAGTGGTGCGACGGCGGCGTGATCGAACTGCCCGTACACATCCTGTGTCATGCTGCGGAGCGTGTCACGGTCTATGCTGCCCTCGGTGAACAGGCCGATGACCTCCGCTGCCAGATCGGCATAGGAGAGGCTGCGCCAGCTTGTCAGCGTCTCACGGGGGATGTGGGGCCAGTGGCCGGGCATGTAAAGCCCGCCATCATCAGCCAGACCGCTGAGCAGGATGTCGGAGAAGTCGGGGGCAGCGGCATCCAGTGTGCCGCGGGTAGATCGATAACGCATGGCTCCACTATAACACTGAAATGTCATCAGGGCAGGGTAATTTCCAGCAGACGCTGGTGTTCGCCCTTGCCTGCCGATGCGGGAGCAGTCAGGACGGCCAGACGACGCTGTGGCCCTTCACGGCCTTTCAGCAGCGTGATGGCCTGGGCATCATAAAGCCTGTCATCATGCATGAGCCGCCACGGCAGCCGGTCTGCCCCGAAAGAAAGCAGGTCTCCGTGGTCGATGTCGACCATGTAGAGCGTGTCATTCCTGTCGATGGCCAGCCCGCCGAGGCTCGGTGTACGCCGCCAGTTCGTCATGGCTTCGATGCGTTCGGCAGGGCCGAGGCTTGGATCGGTCAGGATGCTGGTACCGATTCGGTAGAGCGGCCCTGTCGGAGTCTGGTAGAACAGCCAGTTCCTGCCACGGTCCAGCAGCAGGAAGCGGACATTGCCGCCCGTTTCCGGCTGTCCCGCTGCCGTGGTGACGGGACTGCCGTGGCGCATGAGGGCCGAGTGCGCCATCAGGGAGGGCACGCTTTCCAGAAGACGCTGGACCTGCCTGCTCTTGAGGTCGATGACCACGAAAGCCGGGACGCCATCATCAATCAGGAAGGCCTTGCCGTCTGTCACCTGAAGGGCCGAAATGTGGCTGCCGACCGCAAGGGCGTCACCAATGCTGGTATGATCGAGGATGACCCCTGTATCCGGTGCAATGTTGAGCAGTTCTGGTTTTGGGGCCTGCGTGACGGCCCAGAGTCCCTGCGCCGTGGCCGTGAAGGCCGTGATGGGAGGCAGTTCATCCATCAAAGGGCTGAGACGGCCATCAACCGGGTCCAGCCGGTACAGTTTGCCTGTCGCGCCCAGAGTGAAGGGAGACCCGTCAGGGAGGGATGTCAGTGCCGGTGCCAGGGGCTGGTGCAGCTCATGGTCACTGACGATCTGGGCAGGTTTTTCGGCATCTTTCCACGGACGGTCCGCCTGGGCTGGCGGGCTGAGTCCCAGAAGAGCGGCAGAGAGGATAAAGGCCGAGGCCAGACATGAGGACAGACATGGTTTCATGGCAGATATTTTGGGGCCTCCGAGTGTTTTTGCAAGCTCTGTCCATTCAGGGAAGAAAGGGAGCCTGCCAGCCCCCCTGATGCCCGTGGCCGTCCGGCTGGAACACACAATGGCAGGATTATCCCCAGCAGAATGCCCGTGACGGGAGCTGTAAAGGCCCAGAGGAACAGGCCGTCCAGCCCGTCCATCAGGCAGGCGGAAACCAGGGCGAGGACGGGCAGGAGCCGGAGAAGATGATTCTGGAACCTGCTGGCGGGTGGCAGATGGCATGGATTCTGTCGCCTGTAGGCAGGCAGGCCATTGAGATGGAGCAGCCAGACCAGTGTCCACAGGATGGCCAGCAGGGCGAGGGTCATCATGCTGTCACCTTTGGCTGACGGAGAAGACAGACGAGGCTGACCAGCCCGATGCAGGCTGCCAGTGCATCCACGGCCATGAAAAGGAGGGGCCGCCCTGTGTGGAAGGAGCGTGTGGCGAGGTCCAGCCCGGTCGTGCCGAAACCCAGCAGGGCCAGAAGGCCGATTTGCTGGCGGGCCGCCCGCCGGGTGATGAATCCATGAAGCAGGGACAGGCCCCAGATATCGTAAAAGAGGCGTTCCTCCCAGATGACGGGTGAGAGAGCGTCTGGTGTGGGCAGGCGTGTTCCCCAGAAGAGGGCCAGCGTGGCTAGTGGCAGCCCCAGAAGGGTGGCGGTGGAGAGTGCTTCATAGCTGCGCTGGAGGCCCTGCCGGGAGAAAGAGATCGTACCGGCATGGGCAAGTCCGTTCCGTTCAGACTGGAGGAACAGCACCATGCCGGAGCCAATGATGGCACAGCCCAGAAGACCGCTGAGGCAGTACAGCCAGCGTGTTATCAGTCCGGCCCAGCGCAGGTTGTGAAGCCCGATGAAAAAACTGTGGACGGTCGGGCAGAGGGGCTGGGGCAGCATGTCGGGATGGGAGGGTGTCAGGGCATGACGCTGGAGGCAGAAATGCAGATTGTCAGGTGCATACAGGCCGAGTTCCCTGCTCGTTTGCATGAGGAAACCATCGGCTATCGTGCCCCACTGTCGGAGGCCATTGTCAGTCAGGCTGGTGAGGATGACGGGGGAGATGGCAGGTGGTGCGGCCGTGTGCGTCTGGTGACGGCTGGCATGGCCGGGGGAACGGTGTGGCGGGTTTATCATGTGGAGGAGTTTCTGGGATTGCAGGACCACACCGGAAAGCCCGATGATGAACAGGACGGGCAGGTATAATGTGCCGCCCAGCAGGTGCAGGTCCAGCCAGCGTCTCTGGCGTGCCGCATGGGGGCGGAAAAGCAGAAGGTCCGGCAGGAAGCGGCGGAGCTGAAGCCAGAGGCCTGTCAGGAGCGTGATGAGAAGCCCGACCCCGGCAAGCGTGATGATGATCTGCCCCCACGGGCTGGGGAGGTGGAGGTTGCTATGGAGGGTCACGAAGAACGTGCCACCGGTAACGTCATGGCCCTTCAGGGGAAGTCCGGTGTCGGGAGCCAGTGCAGGGCCGAGGAAAAGGCGGCCATCATAGTGCCAGAGACGGAAGACAGGGTCCCGTGGGGAAGGGAGTTTCAGGAAGGCGAAGGTGCCTCCATCGAGCTGTGTCTTCAGGGCCAGCCCGGCCTCCAGAAGGCCAGCCTGTGTGATGGGGGGCAGGGGAGCCTGAAGAGTCGTGCGGGGCTGCATCCATCCCTGAATCTCCGGTGAGAAACAGGCCAGGGACCCGGTGAAACAGAGAATGAAAAGGAAGAGTCCTGCCGGGAAGCCGATCCAGCGATGGAAAAAGCGCAGTGCGGTGCGGAGCCTGGGGGACATATGGACGCAACACGACAAGAATGAGAATTATTCTCATTTATTACCGGGCTTCGCTGGTGCTGTAAATGGTCAGGGGGCTGAAAATGACAAAGACGTAAAAAAAAAATGACGGAAAAGTGGTTTTGGTGTGATTTTTTGTTGAGAATAATTTTCATTACCATATAAGCCATCGCTCATTCAGTCTCACAATCCAGGATGGGCATGTATGGCTATCTCTTTTCGTTTTTCTTGCAGAACCGCCGGTCTCTGGTGCCTGCTGGCGGGCAGCACGCTGGCCGGGCATCCTGTCTGGGCTGCCGGGGATGAGGGAGGAGACCACTCTGTAAAAGGCCGGATGGAACAGTCTGATCGGTCGGGCGGGAAGGCTGGTACCCGGCAGAAAGCTGCGGACACTGTTCACCAGAAAGCGGAAGCACACCCGCAGGAAACCATACTCGTCAGGGCACGGCGTCGGGAGCGGATGGAAGTGAAGCTGGGCGGGCAGGCCGGTGTTCTGGGCAACAGGAAGGGGCTGGACCTGCCCTTCAATCTGCGCAGTTACACCTCCAGCATGATCCTGAACCAGCAGTCCCAGACACTGGGGCAGGTCCTCCAGAATGATCCTTCCGTACGGACGACTTATGGCTTTGGCAACTTCTCGGAGACCTTCATCATCCGGGGCCTGCCAGTCTATGGGGATGACGTGGCCATCAACGGGCTGTACGGGATCAGCCCCCGGCAGCTGATTTCTCCCCAGCTCTATGATTCAGTGCAGGTGCTCAACGGGGCCAGTGCCTTCATCAATGGGGCGGCACCGGGGGGAACCTCCATTGGCGGGAACATCAACCTCCAGTTCAAACATGCCGGGAGTGAACCGGTCACACGCCTGACGGGCGATTACACCAGCAAAGGCCAGGGAGGTGGTGATCTGGATATCGGGCGTCGTTTCGGCAGGGATGACCAGTTCGGCATCCGCTTCAATGCAGCGGGCATGGACGGACAGACATCCATTTCCGGCGAGCGGCGTCATTCCGTTGCGCTGGGGCTGGACACGGACTGGCACAATGACAACACCCGCATTAATTTCGACATCAACTACCAGAATCAGAATGTCCAGCAGGGGCGCGGGTCCGTCGTGCTGAATTCCGGCCTGACATCCATTCCCCGGCCTACGAGGCCGGGCCGCAACTGGAGCCAGGGCTGGAGCTATGAGGACATGCATTATGTCTTCGGCCTGCTGAATGTCGAGCATGACCTGAACAGCCATGTCATGCTGTACGGCACCTTCGGTGGTCTGACAGGCCATGAGGAAGGGAATTATGATACGGTTTATGTCTCGGACGGGCTGACGGGGAACGGTTTCGGATATGGAGCCTATATTCCGTACCAGCAGACCAATGAAAGTACCCGGGGTGGCGTGCGTGCCCATTTCAGGACAGGTTTCCTGAAACATGAGGTCAATGCCGGTGGATCGGCCTTATGGTCGGAGGCATCCACGGGGTATGCGGGTGGTTATCTGGGCAGTACGAACATCTACAGCCCCGGCATTCAGGCAAAGCCGGATTCAGTCCAGCGTATTTCTGCAACACCCAGTGCGAAGACGCAGCTTTACAGCCTGTTCTTTTCGGACACGGTGTCCTTCTGGCATGACCGCATCGCCGTGACGGGCGGCTTCCGTTATCAGCATATTCTCCAGAACAGCTATCAGTATACGCCGACCCATTACAGCCGGGATGCGATCACGCCTGTTGTCGGGCTGGTCGTGCATGTGAACCGTCATGCATCTCTCTATTTCAACCGGGTGGAAGGGCTGAATCAGGGGCTTCAGGCCCCGGCGAAGAGTTCCCTTTATCCCAATCTGGTCAATGCCCAGCAGTTCCTGTCACCAACCCGGACAGTCCAGTATGAGGTTGGCGGGAAATATGACATTGGCCGCTTCAGTGCCTCTCTGGCCTTCTACCGTCTGGAACGGCCGACAGGTCTCGTGCAGGATGACGGGAATGAACAGATTTTCAGGGCCAGCGGGCGGCAGCGCAATCAGGGGATCGAGCTGAATGTCAATGGCGAGATCATCAGGGGGCTGCGCTTCAATGGTGGTACCGCCCTGATCCAGGCGAAGCAGGTCAAGGGAGATTATGTTGGCAGCAGGGCTGTTGGCATTCCGGGATATACCATCAACGGGAATCTGGAATATGATGTTCCCTTCGTGAAGGGCCTGACCCTGACGGGGCGTGTCACCCATACGGGCCATCAGTGGGTCAATGTCCAGAACTCCCTGAAAATCCCGAACTGGACGACCTATGATCTGGGTGCGCGTTACACCTTCATGATGACACCGAAACGCCCGATGACGTTCCGTTTTGGTGTAGAGAACCTGACGAACAGCCATTACTGGGCGTCATCCTACACGGCCTTCAGCAGCGTGAATGGCTATCTGACACAGGGGCTGCCGAGGACCTTCAAGGCCTCATTCTCGACAGACATGTGATGTGACACATAACGTGACGGGATGAGAAGGGCAGGGCCTCTCCGGGATAATGGAGAGGCCCTTTTTCAGGCTATTTCAGCTTCCGTGTGGCGGAGTGTTTCAAGCAGGGCGGTCTGGAGGGCTTCTTCCTGTTCCGCTGTTGCCAGCTTGTGTCCCGTGGCGTCCGTCACATAGAAGACATCCACGGCCCGCAGCCCGTAGGTCATGACATGGGCGGACGAGATATGCAGCTTCAGGCGGCTGAGTGTTGCTGTGATGTTGTGCAGCAGGGCAGGCCGGTCCCGCCCGTTGACTTCCACGATGCTGTGATTTTCTGACGCGTCATTGTCGATCAGGACACGGGAAGGAATGGGGAGGGCCTCCAGCCGCCGGGGAAGCGGGAAGCTGGCGGCACTCAGCGTCTCATCAAGATTGATCCGGCCTTCCATGACCTGCATGATGGTGTCACGCAGCCGCTCCACATGCCCCGGTTCCATGAACGCCTCACCATGCGGGTCCTGAAACCAGAACGTGTCCAGGACCATGCCATTATTGAGCGTATGGATGCGGGCATCGGCGATGGTGGCCCCACAGAGGGCCAGTGCCCCCGTGATGCGGGAGAAGAGGCCCGGCTGGTCCTTGCAGAAGACGGTCAGTTCCGTGATGCCCCGTGTCGGGAGCGGCTCGATGTCCACGATGATGGCGTCATCACGCCCGCTGGCCTGATGCTCGCTGACGAGCCGGGCATGGCGGAGATGGCTCTGCGTATCAAATCCCAGCCAGTATCCGGGGCGTCCCAGTTTCATGAAGCCGGTTATGGCAGGGGCGGACATGCCTTCTTCCTTCAGCTCCTGCTGGACGAGGCTCCTGATATGCTCCACCCGTTCGTCATCCTCCTGGGCCTGAAGTCCGCCCTCCAGCACGTCTGCAATACGGGTGTAGAGGCGGCCGAGCAGGGTGGCCTTCCAGGCGTTCCAGGCTCGTGGGCCAACGGCCCTTATGTCGGCAATGGTGAGAAGGAGGAGGAGCCGCAGCCGCTTGGGGGACTGGATGGTGTCGGCCAGGTCAAGGATGGTCTGCGGGTCATCAATGTCTCGGCTGAAGGCGGTGCGGGACAGCAGGAGATGATGGAGGACCAGCCAGGACACCGTGTCCGTGTCACTGGCGGAGAAGCCGAGCTGCTGGCAGATGGTCGTGGCAATGTCAGCCCCGATTTCGGAATGGTTGCCGCCACGGCCCTTGCCAATGTCATGCAGCAGCGTAGCCAGATAGAGCAGGGGCCGTTGCGTCATGGTGCGGGCCAGCCTGTAGGCCAGCGGCAGCTCATCGGCCATGCGGCCCTGCTCGATCATCCGCAGGATGCGGACGGATTCGATCGTATGGGCTTCCACGGTATGGATATGGTAGCCGTCAAACTGTGTCCGGCCCAGAATGCGGGACCAGCCGGGCAGGAGATGGGAGAGGATGCCCGTCTCATTGAGCAGCGGCAGCCAGAAGATGCGGCTCTGCTCGTCATCATCGTCGTGGTCGGTACCCCTGATGGCGGGGTGGCCGGCCGTCATGGGAGCTACCGGTGCTTCAGCTGCCGGGTCACAGAGCAGCCTGATGAACAGTGCGGAGGCTTCTTCATTGTGGCGCAGTGAGGCACTGTGTCGTTCAAAACGGATGATCTGCTGTATGGCGGCCGGATGCAGGGCCAGCTGGTGCTGGCGGGCGCAGTCCAGAAAACGGAGGACGGTGACGGGAGTCCGGACAAGGTCCAGCGGGTTGGGCAGGCTCAGACAGCCGTCAATGCGCTGGAAGCCCTCTGGCCCGGTCTCGACCCGGGGGGGACGGTGCTGGAGCTGGTTGCGCAGATGGAGCAGGATGGCGGGCTGGATGACATGGGTCAGTCTCATCACGGCCCGGGCCATGAGGAAGTGGTGGCGCATGAAGCGTTCCACCCCCCGCTGGTGCCCGTGATTGCCATAGCGCATCCGGGCACCGATGATGGGCTGGACATCGAAGGTCAGCCGCTCCTCGTTCCGCCCCGTGATGTAGTGAAGATTGAGCCGGACCGTCCACAGGAAGTTCCAGAGGCCATGCGTGCGGGATATTTCCCGTTTTGTCAGAAGGCCGAGCAGGGTGCAGGCGGGGGCCAGCCCCTGGGCACGCTGGAGGTTGGATTTCACTGAAAGTCCGTTGCCCAGCACGGCATAGCCAATCCAGTTCAGCACCTGAAGATCACGCAGGCCCCCTTTCCCTTCCTTGATGTGGGGTTCCACGAGATAGGGGGTTTCCCCGAAGCGGCGGTGCCGGTCCTCCCGCTGGGTGATGGCCTGGAGGACGAACCGTTCCAGTTCGGGGCCTTTCAGATGGGCTTCCAGCCTGCCCTGTAGGGTCAGGACGAGATCGTTCCGGCCATAGAGGGGGCGGATATCCAGCAGCGTCGTGCAGGAGGTCTGGTCCGTCCTGGCCATCTCCATGGCACTGTCTATGGTACGGGTCGCATGACCGACCTGCAGCCCGAGGTCCCAGAGCGTGTAGAGGACGTATTCGATGGCCCTGATGAGACCGTCAGAAGGGGGAGCTTCCGTCAGGAAGAGCAGGTCCACGTCGCTGAAAGGGGCCAGCAGCCCTGCGCCATAGCCCCCCGTGGCGCAGAGACAGAAGGCCTCGCCGCCAGCCGTCTGTCCGTCATGGTGTGGCAGACCGGCATGACGGGCGAGTTCTCCGATGATGTGATCCATCAGCAGGGCAAGGTTGCGAGCGGTTTCCACGCCATTGGTCCTGCGCTGTTCAAACTGCTGGTGGATGCGCCCCCTTTCCACACCAAGCTCCGTTCTCAGCATCTCCAGAGCTTCCTGGCGGGGCATGGTGGGCTGGCAGGCGGAGGCTGCGCTGGAGTGGGACGCAGTGGGGGCGATGGGAGCAGACATGACGGCTCTTTTATTGGCAGCTGGTTCTGACGGAAGCGTCGTGGTGTTCAGAAAATCATTTTTCATCCGGAACGTCCACCTCGGAAAGGCCTTTGATCATATTTTTCAGGTGATAAAGGGCCGTGTGGGCCTCCCGCGGGGAGAGGGAGTCGGGGTCCAGCCCGTCCAGCTCGTGCCGCAGGGCGTCCAGGGTTTCCAGCCTGGCCGGGAGGGGAGCCTCTGATACGGAAGGCGGCGGAACATCAGGGGAAAAAGATGATGGCCCGGTTTCCGCCTGCTCGAACAGGGGCAGGCTGGCAGGCTGGCCGGTCTGGCCCCGTTCCTTTTCAAGGCGGGTCAGAAGGCTCCGTGCCCGCTGGAGGACGGAAGCCGGGATGCCTGCCAGTCTGGCTACATGCAGGCCCCAGCTCTTCTGGGCCAGTCCGGGCCGGACTTCATGCTGGAAGACGACATGGCCCTCCCATTCTTTCACGGCCATGGTGCAGGCTGCCAGACGGGGCAGGGTCTCCAGCAGTGCTCCAAGCTCATGGAAATGCGTGGCGAAAATGGTCCGGCAGCGCAGCTGGAAGTGCAGGGCTTCCAGCGTGGCCCATGCAATGGAAAGGCCATCAAGGGTTGATGTTCCCCGCCCGATCTCATCCACCACCACGAGGGAGCGAGGTCCTGCCTGATTGAGAATGGCCGCCGTTTCGGTCATTTCCACCATGAAGGTGGAGCGGCCCCGGGCTAGATCATCCGCTGCCCCCACACGGGAGAAGAGACGGTCCACAATGCCGATCGTGGCCTTTTGTGCGGGAACGGGCAGTCCCGCCTGCGCCAGAATGACGGCCAGAGCATTCTGCCGCAGGAAGGTGGACTTCCCGGCCATGTTGGGGCCTGTCAGCAGGATGGCATGTTTTTCCGGCGGCAGGGCGCAGTCATTGGCGATGAAGGGCGTGTCATGGGCCGCCTGCTCATGCAGGGCGGCTTCCACGACGGGATGACGGCAGGCATGGAGGGCAAAATCCTGCCCGTCCGTCATGGTGGGGCGGCACCATGTGCCACGGTCCATGATGCGGGCGCAGGAGATCAGGGCATCCAGCTCGGCCAGGGCAAGACCGATATCATCAAGGGCCGGGGTGTTCAGGCAGTGCTGGGCCAGGTCGGCAAAGAGGTGGCGTTCCAGCTGGTCGGCCTTTTCCGACGCTTCCAGAATGGCCTGATTGAGGGAGGTCAGTTCCTCGTTGGAGAAACGGGCGAGACTGGCCGTGCCCTGCCGCAGGCTCAGCCCTTCATGCTGACGCAGCGTGCGGCCTGCCGCCGCAGGAACCTCGATGACATAGCCAAGCTGGTTATGATGGCGGATGCGGAGGTTGGAAATCTCATACTCCTCCGCCAGACGGACCTGCAGCTGGGCGATCAGGCGGCGGCTGTTGTCCCGCAGGTCACGCTGGCGGTCCAGCTCGGCATCAAAACCGGGAGCGATGACCCCACCATCCTCGATCTTGACGGGCAGATCGGCGTTCAGGGCGGCTTCCAGCCGTTCCAGCAGGGTATCAGCCCGCCCGTATAGGCTGGCTCCGATATGGCGGATACGCTCCGGCATGTCAGTACCGGCCAGAGTGCCGAGCGTCTCCGTGATCTGGTTGGCAGCCCGGAGCGTATCACGGATGGCGGCCAGGTCCCGTGGTAGGGGGCGGCCGCTGGAGATGCGGCCCAGGGCACGGGCGGAATCAGGGGCCTGTTTCAGGATATCCCGCAGGGTGGCCGTGGGCTGGGGATGCTGGTGCAGCCAGCTCCAGCCTTCCTGCCGCCCGGTGATGAGGGCGAGGTCCGTGCCGGGTGTGCTGACCCAGTGAGCCAGCAGGCGGGTTCCGGCGGCCGTGGCCGTCTGGTTGACGCTGGCGAAGAGCGTGTGTCTGCTGCCACCATCACGGGACTGGAGAATGTCGAGGCTGCTGCGGGTGGCGGGGTCCAGCCCCATGATACTGTCCAGTCCGTGATCGATGGGCGGGGCCAGCCGGGGCAGTCTGCCTGCCTGACTGCGGCGGACATAATCCAGCAGCACGGCACAGGCGATGATCTGTTCGTTACTGAAATCCCCCAGCGCATCCATCTGGGCGACATCATAGGCGGCTGTGACGGTACGTTCTGCGGCCTCCCGGCCGGGACGGGCCGTGGACGGGGTGATGATGCCTGCATGTTCGGCAGGGATCAGTGTCGGGTCGGACAGGATTTCCGAAGGGGCAAGACGGGCCAGAAGTTCGGCCAGAGTGTCCGCCCCCAGGCGGAGCAGCTCCAGCGTGCCGGTGGAAATGTCGATCCAGGCTGCGCCGAGGCGGTTCCTGTGACGCTTGTCCGGGGCCACGATGGCAAGGAGCGTGTTGGCCCGTCCGGCCTCCAGCAGTTCATCTTCCGTCAGGGTGCCGGGGGTGATGACACGGACGATCTCCCGGCGGAGCGGGCCTTTCTGGCCCTTGCGGGGGATTTCCGTCTGTTCGGCTACCGCAACCCGGAAGCCCCGGCGGATGAGCCGGGAGAGGTAGATCTGGGCCGTACCGACAGGGACGCCACACATGGGGATGGGTTCTTCATCATGCGTGCCCCGATGGGTCAGGGTGATGTCGAGTGCGAGTGCGGCTGCATGGGCATCGCCGAAGAAAAGCTCGTAAAAGTCCCCCATGCGGAAGAAGAGCAGGGCGTCAGGCTCCTGATTCTTCAGGCTGAACCACTGCTCCATGGTCGGCGTGACCTTCCCCGTTACCTGCGGGGGAATGGGAGGGACGGATGGCTTCTGATCGACCATGCAGGGAAAAAGACCTCACCGCTAGATTGTGACAGGATACCTCTCCAGAATTAACAGGGATTTAAACGGAAATGCGACGGTTTTCTCATCAGGAGATGGTGAGCGGTTTTTTCAGTTTGCTGTCACGGGAGGGGAGAAGGCTAAGCGTCCCTATTATTGTGAGGTAACGCTCCTTTGTGTTCGTGTTTTTCGGATGGAAGGTTTATGTATTATCATTCCACCTTCACCCCTAGATTGTTTATCCATAAACGTGATGGATTTGCAAAATTACTGAGGAATCCCTTCAGGTATTGCTGAATATAATTTATCTAGAGCGATTTCTGGTGAAGAGGTTTGCATTCTTATTTCGTTAAGGGTGTTAAAATAGATATTTGGAATATTTTTCATGTTGATAGGAAAATAAGTTTTTGGCAGAGAATCGGCAGTTATATTCCGTTGGTAAGACTCGTTGCTTGCATGAAGGCTTATTGTCTCTTCTCGTGGTTTCTTGATTCTTAGTGTGCTCATTGCCATGTGCTCTGCGTATATCCAGACGGATGTCGTATGCAACTTTGATTTATCGACGTATTCTCTTCCAATATTTTCTATGACACTGTTTTGGGAGCCAATAAAAAATGTACATTCTATTTTATCCATAATTTTTTGGAGAGATGTAACTAGAGAGACTGACATTAATGATGTTGTGATGTTTCTTGTATTATAACAATATGTATTCTCTTTTTCATTTTTGCAGTATTTATTATCTATTATTTTCAAAAGTCTCGTATAATATCCCCATTGTCAAGAGTCTACAAAGCAATTAATTCCAAGATGAATTTTCAAGAAACCTACTAGTGCCAAAACTTCTTTTTCATCTCTGTGCGAATGGGAGATGAAAACATGAGGAATCTTTTCTGGAATGGGAGACCATGTATTGTTTAACCTTTCCATATCTAGTGATCCTCCAGGAGGAGGGAGAATACTTTTTATATATGATAAATGTTCATCCTCATTGAAGCATTCCCCTTTTATGTCTTCTCCCTTTTTTTCTAGGTGTCCTCCTCCTATACTGGGATGTTTTCTAATCTCATTTATTACATTGTTTGTTATACAGTAGCGAGCGTACATGAAAGGACTCATCAATGATCGACGCAAAAGACAGGGCACCTTACCTTAATCTCATACAGGGTGTCATCACTCGTTTGGCAAATCACAACACAACTGTAAGAAACTGGACGGTCATTTCTTTGTCAGCTCTTTTGACATTGGAGGCTGCTCATCCATTTAATCCAATTTTTGAGGATTTGATTAATGTATGTCTGATAGGTGTTTTTTTATGGATGAGCCTTTTCTATCATTATCAAGAACGACGTTATATTTTTCTCTATAATGAAGTTATAAAAAATGACTGCTCATCATATATGTTTAATCTTAATCCATCATCCATTTCTTCAATAAAAGACCGATTGCCATGCTTTTGTTCTGCATTTTCATCATCAAACTTTAATAAAATATTTTGTTTTACTATACTATGTGCTGCGTTGGGTTTGCCATGGGTTTTTTCATCTGTGACGGCCTGTAAGGTGATAGCCCATCCTTGAGATAGGAATGGTATTGTCATACGACGTTGGGGATCATTTTGCTTTGTTCCCTTGCCATGACCTGCCCCGTAGCGGCATGGTGACCCCATGAGTACTGCACCAGAAAATCACATCATCTTTGATGACGTTCTGTCGATGGCACAGGGTCTGCTGGAAGCGGAACGGGACGAGATCGCCACTCTGGCCAATATTGCCGCCCTGCTGTTCGAGGCGATGGCGCAGGTCAACTGGGTCGGCTTTTACCTGATGAAAGAGGGCGAGCTAGTTCTTGGTCCATTCCAGGGGCGGGTGGCCTGCACGAGAATTGCCGTGGGCAAAGGTGTCTGCGGGGCTGCCGTGGCGGAACGGGCCGTGCAGCGTGTGGCGGATGTTCATGCCTTCCCCGGTCACATTGCCTGTGACGGGGCTTCGAAATCAGAGATCGTCCTGCCCATCATGAAGAATGGCGAGGTTCACGGCGTGCTGGATATCGACAGCCCCGTGAAGGACCGTTTTTCAGCAGACGATCAGGAAAAGCTGGAAGCCCTCGTCCGGCTTCTGGAAGCGCACCTCTAACGCTTCAGTCGCCGGAGCAGGCGGGTGCGGAGTTCGTCCAGACCCAGGACCTGCAGGGCAATGAGCAGCCCGCCATAAAGGGCTGCGCTGCTGCCGATCAGGATGAGCAGCACGAGGAGCCGGGGCAGGGCGTGCCATTCCGGCAGGCCGGCTGTCAGAAAATGGGCACCGCTCCATGCCCAGGCTCCCATGACGAGGGCAGCGCACAGGATGCGGGCTGCCCGGAACAGGCTGGGCAGGGTCGGGCGGAAGGAGTTCCGCCGCCAGAGTAGCCACCCCAGTGCCAGCATGTTGACGATGGCGGCCAGCGCACTGGCCAGTGGCGGGGCCAGATGGGCCAGCGTGCGATAGAGCAGCAGATTGAGGGCCAGATTGAGGCCCATCGTGACAAACCCGATGCGGACGGGTGTCGTGGTATCGCCTTCGGCAAAAAAGGCCGGGGCCAGCAGCTTGATGATGATGAAGGCGGGCAGGCCCAGCGCATACATGCGGAGAGCTGCCGCAGAATTGTAAACGTCACGGGGCGTGAAATGCCCGTAACCGAACAGGGTGGCCATGATCTCAGGTGCCAGACTGAACAGTCCGATCATGGCGGGCAGGCTGAGCAGCAGGGCATAATTCATGGCCTGATTCAGGCTGGTCTGTAAGGCGGGGCGGTCATTGGTCGAGAGATGGCGGGTAAAGAGAGGCAGCAGGGTTGTGCCGAGGGCGGCCCCCAGCACGCCGAGGGGAAGCTGGTTGACCCGGTCGGCAAAATAGAGCCACGAGATGGAGCCGGTCGGCAGCAGGGTGGCGATGATGGTGTCAATGGTCAGGTTGATCTGCGTGACACCGGAGCCAACCAGCCCCGGCAGCATACGGCGGAGCAGCAGCCTGATGTCCGCCGAGAGGGTGGGGCGGACCAGCGGAACCATCAGCCCTGCCTTTCCGGCGGCCCAGAGCAGACCGGCAAGCTGGACGACACCGGAGAGGGTGATGCCCCATGAGCTGGTCGAGGCCACATGCTGGCGGCCCCAGAGGGCACCGGCAAGGATGGCGGCAATCCCGACAATATTGAAGGAGATGTAGGCCGCCGAAGCAGCGGCAAAATGGTTGCGGGCATTGAGGATGCCGGCAATCAGGGCGGCCCCGCAGATCAGCACCGTATAGGGCATGGTGATGCGGGTGAGCTGCACGGCGATGGTGAACCGTTCCGTGCCATGAGACCGGAAGCCGGGGGCGATGAGGTCGATCACCCACGGCATGAAGATTTCAGCCAGTACGGTCAGCAGGCTCAGCCAGAGCAGCAGCAGGGAGAAGGCCTGTCCGGCAAGCAGCAGGGCCTTTTCAGGGCCTTTCTTTTCGTAACGGGAGGTGAACAGGGGAACGAAGGCAGCGTTCAGGGCACCTTCCCCGAAGAGGCGGCGGAACATGTTGGGCAGGCGGAAGGCGATCTGGTACGCATCCTGCACCGGCCCTGCCCCCAGAAACATGGCCAGAAGCTGGTCCCGCACAAGCCCCAGCAGGCGGGACAGCATGGTCCAGCCGCCAACAGTGAGAAGGTGACGGAGCATTTTCAGCCGTGCCGCTGGCTCACCCGCCGGATTTCTTCCAGCAGGCGGGGGGCGTGGGGATCAGTCAGCGGGGTGAACCAGCGGTGCAGCTTTCCCTGGCGGTCAATGAGATATTTGTAGAAGTTCCAGCGTGGCAGGGAGAGAAAACCGCCTTCTTTTGCCAGCCATCTGAAGAGGGGAATGGTCTCCGTTCCCCGGACGATGGAGCGGGCTGCCAGGGGGAAGCTCACTCCGTAACGGACCTGACAGAATTCCTTTATCTGTTCAGATGTTCCCGGTTCCTGTTTCCCGAAGTCATTGCTAGGCACACCGAGGATGATGAGACCATCCGGCGTGGCATGTCCCGTCTCAAGCCAGAGTTTCTGAAGCCCTTCATATTGCTTCGTGAAACCACATTCGGAGGCCGTATTGACGATCAGGACGGGGCGGCCCTGCCACTGGGAACAGTCAATCTCGCCACCTTCAAGGGCAGGGAGTCTGAAATCGTAGAAACTGGTCATGGTGCGGCCTATTCGAAACGGGTGGGGCGGTCGAGCAGCTCGTCACGGGCCTGATGGGGGGTCAGTTCACCGGAGAGCAGGCGGGTGATGACATTGATGATGGGCGTTTCGATGCCAAAACGCTGGCCAAGTTCCTGTAGCGTGGGTGCGGTCAGGACCCCTTCGGCAACCGTGTCACGCCGGGCGAGAATGTCCTCGATGTTTTCACCCCGGCCCATGGCCACGCCGAGGCTGTAATTGCGGGACCCGGCCCCTGTGGCTGTCAGGATCAGGTCGCCCATGCCCGCCAGACCGTACATGGTGCGCCCCTGCCCGCCCATTGCATCCACGAGACGGGCCGTTTCAGCCAGAGCACGGGTGATGATGGCAGCTCTGGCATTTTCGCCCATTTCCGCTCCGACACTGATGCCCGCCCCGATGGCAATGACGTTCTTGGCGGCACCGGCAAGCTGCACGCCCAGCGGGTCCGTGCTGGCATAGAGGCGCAGGGTGGGGGTGGTGAGACGTTCCGTCAGTTTCGTGACGAAGGCGAGGTCCTGTGCGGCCAGTGTGGCAGCGGCAGGCATCCCCTGTGCCACCTCGATGGCAAAGTTGGGGCCGGAAAGGACGGCGGCCGGACGGCCGGGCATGGTCTGCGCCACGACCTGAAGGGGCAGCAGGAAGGTCCCCCGTTCCATCCCCTTGCAGCACGTGACGACTGGCACGTCAGCCTTCAGCCGTTCATGCAGGGCCAGCGTGACGTCCCGCAGTCCCTGCGTGGGGACGACGAGCAGCACGATGTCGGCGTCCGTGGGAAGCGCGCTGGTGACCGTGATGGAGTCCGGCAGGGTGATCTGCGGCAGATGGGGCAGGGAGCGTGTGCCTGCCGGGACGGGTGTCCGTGTCCAGAGGGTGACACGGGCGGTCTGGGCGAGGATGCAGGCCAGAGCAATCCCCCAGGCTCCGGCCCCGATGACGGCAATATGTGGCTGGATGGTCATGCAGATGGTTCCATCAGAGAAGAAGACCCGGAAGAGGGCGTATCGTGCGGGGTATGCGGTTGGTGGGGCTGGCGTTCACTCAGGGGCCAGCGGGGACGGGGGGCAAGGCTGATGTCATCCGGGATTTCTCCCTGTTTCAGCCGTTCCAGAGCCGCCCAGCCGATCATGGCGGCGTTGTCAGTGCAGAGCTGCAGGGGCGGGGCCAGAAAGGCAATGCCACGCTGGCTGGCAATCTCCTGGAGACGCTGGCGCAGCACTGTATTGGCGGCCACGCCTCCTGCCACCACGAGTGAGGTGACGTGTGGAACCATGTCCAGGGCATGAAGGATGCGGTCAGTCATCACGTCCGTCACGGCCTGCTGGAAGGAGGCGGCGAGGTCGGCTGCAACCTGCCGGGGCAGGGCGTCCCGTCCATAAGGCTCGACATGGCGGGACACGGCCGTCTTGAGACCGGAGAAAGAGAAGTCGCAGCTGGGGCGGCCCTTCAGCGGGCGGGGCAGCTCATAGGCCCGTGGATTGCCGTCCCGTGCCAGTTTTTCCAGCGCAGGGCCGCCGGGCCAGCCCAGCCCCAGCATCTTGGCCACCTTGTCAAAGGCTTCTCCGGCGGAATCGTCAATCGTGCCACCAAGGCGGCGGTACTGGCCCGTATCTTCCACGGCGATGCACTGGCAGTGCCCGCCGGAGACCAGCAGGGCCAGATAGGGGAAGGCCGGTGCCGTTTCGTCAGGCCGCAGGGCGGCGGGCAGCCGGGGGGTGAGAATGTGGCCTTCAATATGGTTGATGCCCATGAAAGGCTTCCCGCAGGCCATGGCCAGCCCCTTGGCGTAGGAGCTGCCCACGATCAGCCCGCCGATCAGGCCGGGGCCGGTCGTGGCGGCAAAAAGGGCAATGTCCTTCAGCTCCAGCCCTGCCCGCTGGAGGGTCAGTTCCACCAGGTCCGGCAGGGCCTTCAGGTGGGCACGGGCGGCCAGTTCTGGCACGACACCGCCCAGTGCGGCGTGGTCTTCCTGCGAGAGGACGCTCTCTCCAAGGAGAGTGCCGTGAGCGTCCAGAATGGCGCAGGCCGTGTCATCGCATGAGGTCTCGATGGCAAGAAGAGGGGTGAAGCGGGCAAAGTCAGACATGGTGGGATTATTATGACGTATTCTTCAGGAGCATGACACCCCTTCCAGAATCGGTTATGGAGGGACCATCATGAATGCATCACAATTCTCCTCCGCAGCCCTTCAGAAGATCGCTGCCGAAGCGGCCCGCCGCACTCACGTTCAGGCCCCACCAGACCGCCGCAAGCTGCCCCTGCGGGTGGGGACACGGGCGTCCCCGCTGGCACTGGTGCAGACCCGGCACTTCCTGACCCGGCTGACCCGTTTCTGTCCTGTCCTGCGGGACATGGGGGCTTTCAAGGAGGAGCAGATGCAGACCTCCGGAGACTTGAACCTCAAGGACCGTCTGGCGGAGATTGGCGGGAAGGGGCTGTTCTCCAAGGAGATTCACGAGCTTCTGGCCGTGGGGGGCATTGATTTTGCCGTCCACAGTCTCAAGGATCTGGAGACACACCTGCCTCCGGGGCTGGTGCTGGCCTGCACGATGAAGCGTGAAGATGCCCGTGACGTGCTGATGCTGCGGAAGCGTGGCGTGACGGTTGATCCTGAAAGACCGTTTGACTGCCTGCCGGAAGGGGCACTGGTGGGGTGTGCGTCTGTCCGCCGTCAGGCACAGATGCTTCATGTCCGGCCGGACCTTCGCTTCACCCTTCTGCGGGGGAATGTTCAGACCCGTCTGGACAAGCTGGGTGCGGGCCAGTGTGATGCAACCCTGCTGGCCTATGCCGGTCTGAAACGCCTCGGTATGGAAGACCGCATTGACGTGCCCCTGTCTCCCGACGTGATGCTGCCAGCCTCCGGGCAGGGGATTGTCGGCGTGACCGTGCGTGAGAGCGACCATGAGCTGCGGGAACTCCTGTCTGCCATCGAGGACCCGGAAGCCCGTGCTGTGGCTACGGCTGAACGTGCCCTTCTGGCGGAACTGGACGGCTCCTGCCGGACGCCGATTGGTGGTTATGCCCAGCTGAAGGAAGGGCGGCTCTATCTTTCCGGCCTGGTGGCCAGTGAAGATGGCACCTTCCTGCTGCGCCGGGAAACGGAAGGCCTGCCGGAAGATGCCGCCCGGATGGGCTATGAGCTGGCCTGCGAACTGCGGCGGGATACACCGTCCGCCATTTTTGCCAAGATCGTCCAGCCCTGAAAGCCATGCGCCGGGCCGTACTGGTTACCCGTCCTGAGCCGGGCCTGAGCGAGACGGTCCAGGCCGTGCAGTCTCGGGGCTGGCGGGCTGTGGCCTGCCCCGTGATGCGGATGGCGCACAGGCCACCGATTGCTGACCGGCCCTGTCGGGTCATGCTGGTGACAAGCAGTCAGGCCCTGCCTTTTCTGGCCCATCAGGACCGTGACAGGCTGCTGCTGACAGTCGGCAGTCGCACGGCCGAGCGGGCAGAGGCGATGGGATTCCGGCATGTTGAAGCGGCGTCAGGGACACAGGAAGGGCTGGAAACCCTCTGCCGTCAGAAAGGACTGAGCGGTCCTGATCTCATGCTGGCCTGCGGGCGGGGACGGCACGGGCAGCGTTATGGAGCTGATCTGGCAGAGTCTCTGGGAGCGCAGTGGGTTGAAGCCTATCAGGTGCAGCCCATGTCCTGTCTGTCTGATGCGGCGTTGGTGGCTCTGGCAGAGGAACAGGTGGAGGCTGTCCTGTTCTATTCCAGTGAAACGGTTTCCTTGTTCATGGAGCTGTGTCCATTGGACCAGCGTGAGGCCCTGATGCGCTGTCGGGCCGTCTGCCTGTCGCAGGCAATTGCAGAGCGTGTTGAGGGGTTCCATACATGGGGAGTAGTGGAAGTCGGGGAGCCGTCTGCGCTGCCAGGCATGATATCTGAATGAAAAAAGGCGGATCTCATGGGGTCCGCCTTTTCCATGACCGGACTGCCTGGAGGCGATGTCCGGATCAGGCCTCACCTTCCGGCTCGGGGAAGTTCTGCTCCTGCTTGGCCTGCCACATGGCCGCAAAGTCGATCGGCTGAATGGCCACCGGCGGGAAGCCGCCATCCCGTGTGACATCGCTGATGATGGCCCGGGCGAAGGGGAAGATCAGGCGGGGAACTTCCACCAGCAGGATGGGTTCAATGAGTTCCTGCGGCGGGTTGTCCAGCGTGATGATGGCCGCATAGGCCAGTTCGGCAATGAAGACGACCGGCCCCGGTTCTTCACTGCTGCCGGTCGGGGCCTCGGTTGCCTCGGCACGGATGAGCAGCGTGACCTCGTAGATGGACTGGTCCTTCTCGATGCGGCTGGCCTGCACGTCCACATTCACGCCCACCATCGGTGCAGACTGAAGGGCCGTGAAGGTCGTGGCCCCACGGGGCACCTCGAAGGACAGGTCCTTGGCATATTGCAGATTGATGGCCAGCGGCAGGGAAGGAGGGGTGTTGTCCTGCGGTGTTTCAGGGTTTGTCTTGTCAGACATCAGGATCATCCTTGCGTGATGCGTGAGTGGGGGTGCCGGCAGGATGCCGGGGCAGGTCAGTTCTGAACCCGGTCTCCTGCATGGGCAGGTCTTGCAAGGCGGTAGCATGTCTTCAGGAGGGGGCCAAGCAAGATGGATGATCTTTATGGTGGCCCAGCCTCGGGAGGACGCAGAAACTCTTGAGATTGCCACAGGAGCATCCTACCTTTAGGGCATTGATGGAGCGGCCGCCGCAGGCCTTGTTCCCGACTGTAATGATTAGGACGTGAGATGGCGGATTTCCCTTGGGATATCGTTTTTTGGGCTGTGCTGGCCGTTGTTGTGGGCAGTGCCGTGTTTTTCGTTCTGGGACGCCGCATCGGTGCCCAGGCCATCCGGCAGGAGCAGATGCCGGCTGCACGGGCTGTCGGTCAGCAGCAGGAAGGCGGAACAGCTGATGCGCCCAGACCGCCGCCTCTGCCCACCCGTGTCGGACCGGACCAGAAAGCGACGGAATATGGACTGCCAGAGGCCGGCACGCCGCTCGGGCAGTCCCTGATCCGAGTCGGCGTGAGCATCAGTGACTTTTCGGCGGAGTATTTCCTCAAGAATGTCGAGGACAGTTTCGCCCGTACCATCAAGGCATTTGCCTGTGCGGATATCGCAGCCCTGGAGAAGACCGTGAGTCCTGCGGTGCTGGAGACGTTCAGGAAGGTTCTAGATGAGCGTCAGAACCGCCAGGAGCAGGTCCATCTGGAGCTGCGGCGTATTGAGCGTCTGGATTATGTTTCAGCCATGGCGGCTGATGAGACGGAGCATGGTGCCTGCCGTCTCGGGGTCCGGATTGTTTCATGGCAGGTCAGCTACTGCCGGGACGCTTCGGGCACGCTTGTTGAGGGAACGGAGGCCCTGACGGAGTTCCGGGACCGCTGGACTTTTGAACAGGGGGTAAATGGCCAGTGGAAGGTGGTTGCAACAGAGGCGGACTGAGGCTACCTCGCTAGACGATGGGTCTCCCGCAGGGGAGGTTGGCTATGTTGCAAGGTCCGGCAGGGTTCATGCTGGGGGCTGGTGTGTTCTGTTATGATAAAACGCTGTTTTTCTTCCGCTGGCCTGCTGGTGGCCCCTCTAATGCTGGCTCTGGCCGGGTGCATGCCCGGTGTGCCGACGGGCAGGATGGAAATGACTCCGGTCGGTTTCGACTATTTCTCCGGCTGGGATCATGAGGATCATACCGGGCTTTTCAGTATGATGAAGCTGGAATGCCAGCGTATTGCCCATCTGCCGGAAGGGACCTCTCTCGGTGGGGCCAGCACGCTGCCCTATGGCCGACAGATGGAGGACTGGAAGAATGTCTGCACCGCCGTTTCGACGGTGCAGGGCAGCAATGCGAAAGAGGCACGGCAGTTCTTTGAGAACTGGTTCCAGCCTTACCTGATCGACAAGCAGGCATTTTATACAGGCTATTATGACCCTGAAGTTCCTGCATCCCTGACACAGGGCGGGGACTACCAGATTCCTGTTTATGGCCGCCCCAAGGACCTGCTGCGGGGCCGTAATGCACAGGGGGAACTGGAATATGGCCACTGGGTCAATGCCGTTTTCCGCCCCTATGATGATCGGGCCACGATCGACGGTGGCTCCCTGAAGGGAAAAGGGCTTGAGCTGGCCTGGCTGAAAAGCTCGGTTGACCTGCTGTTTCTCCAGACACAGGGGTCCGGCCGTCTGCGTCTTCCGGACGGGCAGCAGATATTCCTTGGCTATGATGGCCGCAACGGGCAGCCCTATGTGCCGATCGGCCGTGTGCTGGTCCAGCGCAAGCTGATGAAATCCGAGGATGTGGATGCGCAGAGCATCCGTGACTGGCTGGCCAGCCATCCTGAGCAGGCCCAGTCGGTGCTGGAGGCGAACCCCAGCTATGTCTTTTTCCGTCGTACCCAGCGTACGGCCAGCGAGGGGCCGACCGGTGCGTTCGGGCTACCACTGACACCACAGCGGTCACTTGCCGTGGATAAGCGGTTCGTCGGGTACGGCATGCCTGTCTGGGTCGACATCAGTGGTCAGGACAAGGATGGCCGCTTCGTGACATGGTCGCGGATGGTCTTCGCACAGGATACGGGGAGCGACATACGGGGTGCAGGCCGTGGGGACCTCTTCCTTGGCTGGGGCGACAAGGCGGCAAAGATTGCCGGTGACATGAAGAATTATGGGCGGATGATGGTTCTTGTTCCTCTTCCGGCATCCAGGGCAACCGGATTCCAGCCTCCGGGGACCGTCATCGGGGCCATTCCAGCAGAGGCAGGGCAGACGGCTAAATGATAAGGGCGCGTCGTGAGACGCTGGGGATACACACGCTCATCCGAGGTGACTGCCTGAGTGTCATGCGGCGCATGCCTGCGGGCAGTGTGGATGTGGTCGTGACATCCCCGCCCTATAATCTTGGTCTGGCCTATCGCAGTTACAGGGACAGCCTCTCTGAAGAAAGCTATCTCGACTGGATGGAGTTGGTCTGCTCCAAGATATCCCGTGTCATGCGGGATGACGGGTCTTTCTTCCTGAACATTGCCGGGTCATCCGCCCAGCCGTGGCTCCCTTTCGAGCTGATGGTCCGGCTGCGGAAGACCTTCACGCTCCAGAACCATATTTCATGGATCAAGTCGGTATCAGTAGGCGAGGTGACGCATGGGCATTTCAAGCCGGTGAATTCTCCCCGTTACGTCAACCGTAACCATGAGCATATCTTTCATCTGACCAAACAGGGTGATGTGGAGCTGGACAGGCTCGGTGCGGGCGTGCCGTTTACTGACAAGAGCAACATCCATCGTCGCCAGCATCGGGAGGACCGCCGCTGCCGGGGCGACACATGGTTCATCCCCTATGAGACGGTGCGGAGCCGGTCTGCACGGTACAGCCATCCGGGGACGTTCCCTGTTGCCCTGCCGGAGCGTTGCATCCGCCTTCATGGTCTGAAGTCCGGGATGATGGTGCTGGACCCTTTCATGGGCACCGGGACCAGCCTCATTGCCGCAGAGTCCCTGAAGGTGCGTTCCATAGGGATTGAGGCAGATACGACATATGTCCGGTTTGCACGCAAGCGGCTGCGTGCCATGATAGCGCAGGGCAGTGATGCTGCCGGGCTGTGATGAGAGACGGGGCGTGATAAGGTGGCAAGACGGGTTCTGGGTGAAGATGAGGCGGCGTTGTGGCGTGCCTTCGTGCATGATGTGGCCCCCCTGCGGACGGGCCGGAATGTTGCGTCCGTACCGGTAACTCCATCTTTCGGAAAAGAGGCGTCCAGTCCTGCCGGACGTCCTGCGGGTGGCAGGGCAACGGGCATGGTGACGGTCCGGCTGGTGGAGATGTCCCCCGTGCAGCAGCCCCGTGTACGCCCGGCCCCGCATGTGGGAGTCCGTGCCCCCGGGCTTGATGACACGCAGTGGCGTCGTCTGTCCCGTGGCCAGATGCGCGTGGATGCCCGGCTCGATCTGCATGGCTACATCGTGCAGGAGGCGTTCGAGGAATTTCACCGTTTCATGCAGCGTAGTCGTGTCATGGGCTGGCGGTGTGTGGAGGTCGTCACGGGGCTGGGAAGTGGCGCACGGGGTGGCAGCATCCGGCGGGAACTGCCCCACTGGCTGCATCGTGCCGACATTGCCCCGATGATACTGGGTGTCGTGCACAGCCATCAGGGGAATCAGGGAGCGTTACGGCTTCTTTTACGGAAAAAGCGTTAAAGAGATGGTGGAAGGCCATTCTGCCCTTGGAGAAGGGGAGAAGGTTTTCTATAACGTTAATATCGAGAATGATTATCAATTGAGACAGGGAGATCACGAGGCAGGGGATGGTCCCGCTGTGGGATGATTTTCCATAAAGAAGGCGTAGGAACATGGTTTCACTGAAGACCCTGCTGGGTTCCGCCAGTGTCATGCTGACAGCCTTGGCTGTCGGCGTTCTGCCGGTTCATCAGGCGCAGGCAAAGGATGTCCGGGATATTACGGGGGCGGTCGTGTCCGTTCCCGATCATCCCCAGCGGATCATTCTGGGCGAAGGGCGACTGATCTACGCACTGGAGCCGCTGGAAGGCAGACACCTGTTCGACCACATTGTTGGCTGGCAGGGGGAGTTCCGGGAAGCGGACAGACAGAATTATGAACAGATGCTCAAGACCTTTCCGGAGGCTGACAGGGTTGCCGTGATCGGCCGGACGACGGCCGACACGATCAGCCCGGAGAAGGTGCTGGACCTCCATCCCGACCTTGCCATTTTCAGCACGACCGGTCATGGGCCGGGTCAGTCCGGTGGCGTGACGGCCCGCCTGAAGGCGGCGCATATTCCCGTCCTGTTCGTGGATTTCCGGCAGGACCCGGTGAAGACGACCGTGCCCAGCATGCTTATTCTCGGTCAGGCCCTCGGGCATGAAGCAGAAGCTCAGGCCTATGTGAATTTCTATAACAGCCGCCTGAACGTCATCCGGTCGGTCGTGGACACCATACCGGAGGCGCAGCGTCCCAGCGTGTTCATCAACATGCTGGCCGGTGCCCGGCAGAGCTGCTGCCACACGGCAGGGCGTGGCAATATGGGGGCCTTCATTGAGGCTGCCGGTGGCCGCAACATCGCTGCTGACCTTCTGCCGGGGTATATTGGTGACGTGTCTGCCGAGATGGTCATTGCCAGGAATCCGGACGTGCTGATCCTGGATGGCACACGGGGGCCGGGCAACAGCGGGCCGGGGCTGAAGATGGGGTCCCAGGTGACGCCGGACCTGGCGCAGGCCTCCCTTGATGCCCTGCTGAAAGCACCGGAACTTGCAGGGCTGGGTGCTGTCCGCAATGGCCGTGCCTATGGCATCTGGCATACCTTCTATGACAGTCCGTTCAACATACTGGCCATTGAGGTCATGGCGAAATGGTTCTATCCCGAACGCTTCAGGGAGCTGGACCCGGATGCAGACCGCAGTCTGGTCCAGAGCCGTTTTACAGTGATGCCTAACAGCGGGACATATTGGATCAAGGCGAATGCCCATTAAAGAGACAGGTACAGAGGCGGACGGCCCATCGACCGAGATGGCCCGTCTGGCCGCCCGGCTGACAGGCATACAGACATCCTACCTGAAGCTGACCCGCCACAGGGTTGGTCTTCTGTTTTTACTGGCGGGGCTGATCATTCTTTCCCTCCTGCTGGACTTTTCTCTTGGTCCGGCAGGACTCGGGCCAAAGGCCCTGATGAATGCACTTCTCAACCCTTCATCGGGAACAAATGCGGTTATTGTATGGCATATCCGTCTGCCTTATGCGCTGATGGCGGCTCTGGTGGGGGTGGCACTGGGGATTTCCGGCGGGGAGATGCAGACGGTTCTGGATAATCCTCTGGCCAGCCCCTATACGCTTGGCGTGTCGGCGGCGGCGGCTTTCGGGGCGTCACTGGCCATCGTGCTGCACTGGCATCTTCCCTATGTACCGGAAAACTGGATGGTGCCGCTGGAGGCCTTCATCTTTGCCGTCGGCTCTGCCGGACTGCTGGAGCTGGTGGCACGGGCACGGGGTCATTCCACGGCAATGGTGGTGCTGTTCGGCATTGCGCTGGTCTTCACCTTCCATGCATTCGTGGCCCTGATGCAGTTCATTGCGGATGAAGATGCACTTCAGGACCTCGTTTTCTGGACGATGGGCAGCCTGACACGGGCAGACTGGGGCAAGATTACCGTGATGAGCATTGGCTGTCTTCTGGTCCTGCCTTTCTGTTTCCGGGCGGCTCCGGCGCTGACGGCCCTGCGGCTGGGTGAGGACAGGGCGGCCAGCTATGGCGTTGATACCAGACGGTTACGGATGATGTCCCTGCTGCGGATCAGCATTCTGTCAGCTCTGGCCGTGTCCTTTGTCGGAACGATCGGTTTCGTGGGGCTGGTGGCCCCGCATATTGCCCGCCGCCTGCTGGGTGAGGATCACCGTTTCTATCTTCCCGGTTCGGCCTTGTGTGGAGGCCTCATCATGTCTCTGGCCTCCATTGCGGCCAAGAACATCCTGCCGGGCGTCGTGATTCCGGTGGGGATTGTCACCTCGCTGGTCGGTATTCCTTTCTTCCTTGCCGTCGTTCTGAGAAAGGGGGCCTGACATGGAGGAGTGTCAGACGAATCAGCTTGAGGTCAATGGTCTCAGTGTTCATTACGGGCGGCGGAAGGTTCTGCATGACATGACGCTTGCGCCCATGCGGGCGGGGCGTGTGACGGCCCTTCTGGGGCCGAACGGGTCGGGCAAGTCGACTTTCATGCGTGGGGTGGCCGGGCTGACCCGTGCGGAGGGGCGCATCTGCCTTGCAGGGCAGGACCTTGCAAAGCTGGGTGTAGGAGAGCGGGCCAGGCTGGCAGCCTATCTGCCCCAGAGCCTTCCCCCTGCCGTGCATCTTCAGGTGATCGAGGCCGTGATGGTGGCCCGCCGTGCCGGAGAAGCTGTGTCCGCCGAAATGGCCCTGCGGGAAAGCACGGATGTTCTGGAAGAGCTGGGGATCGGCAAGCTGGCCCTTCGCTACATGGATGAGCTTTCCGGTGGGCAGAGGCAGATGGTGGGGCTGGCGCAGGCACTGGTGCGCCGTCCGGCCATGCTGCTGCTGGATGAGCCGCTGAGTGCGCTGGATTTACGCTATCAGTTTGCCGTCATGGATGTTGTCCGCCGTGAGACACGCAAGCGCAACATCGTGACGCTGCTGGTCGTGCATGACCTGAACATTGCCCTGCAGCGGGCGCATGATGTCGTCTATATGCGGGATGGTCAGCTTGTGGCGCAGGGGGGCGTCATGGCCGTGACGACACCCGAGGTCTTGGGGAAGGTCTATGGTGTCCAGACCCGCCTTGAGGTCTGCCCCCGTGGTCTGCCTCATGTGCTGGTGGATGGCATCATCGAGGAAAATGAGTGAGGCGGTCATTTTCCCATCCCAGGAATAAAAAAGGCGGGGTCATCATGCCCCGCCTTTTTTGTGAGGTTACGGCCAGATGACTTCCGGTGGCATGGACATCAGGATGGCCTCCGTGTTGCCGCCCGTTTTCAGGCCGAACAGGGTGCCCCGGTCATAGAGGAGATTGAACTCCACATAGCGTCCCCGCCGCTGGAGCTGGGCCAGCCGGTCTTCATCCGTCCATGGGGTGAACATCCGCTTGCGGACGATGCCTGCATAGCTGTTCAGGAAGGCTTCCCCCACATCACGGGTGAAGGCGAAGTCATTGGCGAGGTTCTGGCTGTCCAGCCAGTCATAGAAGATGCCGCCCAGCCCACGGGGTTCATTGCGGTGCTTCAGGAAGAAATACTCGTCACACCATTTCTTGAAGCGGGGGTAGTAATTCGGGTCGTGCCTGTCACAGGCTTCCTGAAAGGCCCGGTGGAACTCGGCGGCGTCTTCACGGGCTTCCGCACTGTTCGGGAACATGGGAGTGATGTCGCCACCACCGCCAAACCAGCCCTTGGAGGTGATGATCATGCGGGTGTTGAAGTGCGCCGCACTGACATGCGGGTTGCAGGGATGGGCCACCAGCGAGATGCCCGTGGCGAAGAAGCGGGGGTCTTCTTCCGCGCCGGGAATGGTCTTGCGGAACTCTGGTGAGAATTCACCCCAGACCGTGGAAACGTTCACGCCCACTTTCTCGAAGACACGCCCTTTCAGGATGGACATGACGCCACCGCCGCCTTCAGGCCGGTCCCATGATGTCCGCTGGAACCGCCCCGGCTGTTCATGGCCTTTCAGGACAGGACCATTCTCGCTGGCAGCTTCGTCTTCCAGAGCCGCATAGGCAGCGCATATCCTGTCCCGCAGGCTTTCGAACCAGTTCCGGGCCTCGTCTGTCAGACCGGCATGGGGGAGGTCAGGCAGGGCGAACGGTGTTGAGGACGGCATGGGCATCTCCTGATCTGTGAAGGCGGAAACGGATACGGTGTCACTCTGACATGAAACACGATCGTTCATAGGCGAAAAGCGTCCGTCTGGCTTACTGACTTTTCCTGATGTTGTAAAAAGGGCGGACAGGCCAGCCTCTTGATTTTTGGGTTGGTCTTCTGAAACACTCTCCGCTATCTGATGAAAGACTGCCAGAAGGGTTATGCGGGATTGTGTGGCCTGCGGGCGGCGACCGGGCCAGGGCAGGATGAAGTGAGGATTTATGGTTGCAGACAAGATGATTGAGCCTGTCATTGGTGTTATCGGGGGTTCCGGTCTTTACGAGATTGACGGGCTGGAAAACCGTGAATGGCGGCGTTGTGAATCCCCCTGGGGGTCTCCATCTGACGAGTTGCTGTTCGGCACGCTGGATGGTGTGAAGTGCGTGTTCCTGCCCCGTCATGGCCGTGGGCACCCCATTCCGCCTTCCCGCCTGAATTACCGTGCGAACATTGATGCGCTCAAGCGTGCCGGTGTGACGGACATCATTTCTCTCTCTGCCGTGGGGTCCCTGAAGGAAGAACTGGCACCGGGCCATTTCGTTCTGGTGGATCAGTTCATTGACCTGACACAGGGCCGTCCCCGGACCTTCTTTGAGGAAGGCTGCGTGGCTCATGTCAGCATGGGCGAGCCGGTTTCTGCCCGCATGGCCAGCACACTGGCGGATGAGGCCGAGAAGCTGGGCATCACCGTGGCACGGGGCGGCAGCTATGTCGTGATCGAAGGGCCGCAGTTCTCTACTCGTGCGGAAAGTGAGCTGTATCGCTCATGGGGTGCGTCCGTCATCGGCATGACGAACATGCCGGAAGCCCGTCTGGCTCGTGAAGCCGAGATGAACTACGCCACGGTCGCGATGGTGACGGATTATGACTGCTGGCATGAAGAGCATGAGCATGTCACGGTGGAAGCCGTGGTCCGTACCATGAAGAGCAATTCCAAACATGCACGGGAGCTTGTCCGCCGGGCCATTCCAGCTCTTGGCAGGACACGCCCTCTCTGCACGGGGCCGGGTGCCGCCGAGCGCGCGCTGGACAATGCCATCATCACCCCGCCGGAAGCCCGGGACTTCTCCGTTCTGGCCCGTCTGGATGCCGTGGCAGGGCGTGTGCTGTTCAGCAGCTGAAGAGAGAGCCTGACGGTTCCCTGATAAAGGCCTCCCTGCCATCCGGCGGGGAGGCCTTTTCTGTAAGCCGGTCTATTTTAGAAGCCGTGAAGCAGGCCTCCATCAACCGGGATGCAGGTGTCTGTGATGTAGGCGGCGAGGGGGCTGGCCAGAAAAGCGGTCATATGGCCCAGCTCTTCTGGCTGGCCGTAGCGGCCGACCGGGACGTTGTCTTCTTTTTGCCTGCGGAATTCCTCCAGAGGGATTCCGGCCTTTTCGGTCCGTATCCTGTTCAGGGAGGCGATGCGGTCCGTTTCAAACCGGCCGGGCAGGAGCGTGTTGACGGTCACGCCATCACGGGCGACCTCTCTGGCGAGGGTCTTGCCCCAGCTCGCCAGTGCCGAACGCAATGCACTGGAGAGAACAAGGTTGGGAATGGGTTCTGCCACGCTGGTGGATGATACCATGATGACCCGGCCAAACTGCCGTTGTCTCATGCCGGGCAGATACTGGCTGACGAGCTGCATGGTGGGGAGGAGCATCGTGGTGGCTTCTTTCTGCCAGAGGGCCGGATCGCAGATCGTGGCTGGCCCCAGAGGCGGTCCACCACCATTGCCGATGATGATGTCGGTTTCCGGCAGGCTGTCTCGTAATGTGGTCAGGCAGGACTGGACACTGTCAGGGTTCGAGAAATCCACGACGTGCCAGAGCGGTGTGATGCCGGTATCCGAGGCCAGTGCCCTAGCGGCCTGTCGCAGTGTGTCTTCAGTACGGGCCAGCAGGCAGGGCTGGACACCTTCCCGTGCCAGAGCACGGGCAATGCCCAGCCCAAGCCCCTGACTCCCGCCCATGACGATGGCTGAACGCCCTTGCAGATGCAGTTCCATGCCGAAATCCTTCACCTCTGTCTGATGCCCCGTCATGGGGCTGACAGGGACAGGATTCACCTTTCATGAGGGGCGGGCAAGGGCGGAAACGGGAGGAGTATACATGATAAGAATTGTCTGTTGTTGCATGGTAACTGAAAAGCAATAACGATCAAAAAATCCTGCTGCCTTCAGGGGGGTCCTTCTTGACGCTGCATGGGGCCATCACTATCTCTCACTCGCCCCGTTAGATCGGGGAGTTTACTGGTGCGCTGCTAGAATGAGCGCAATAACCCGGCTGCGCTGCTTTGAAGAAGGGCCAGCCTAAAATGGAGTGATCCATGACGAAGTTTCGTCCCCTTCACGACCGTGTAGTGGTCCGCCGTCTGGACGGTGAAGAAAAAACCGCCGGTGGCATCATCATTCCTGAGACAGCCAAGGAAAAGCCGATGGAAGGCGAAGTTCTGGCTGTTGGTTCCGGTGCCCGCAATGAGCAGGGTCAGGTCGTGCCGCTGGATGTCAAGGCTGGCGACCGTGTCCTGTTCGGCAAATGGTCCGGTACCGAGGTGAAGATTGGCGGTGAAGACCTGCTGATCATGAAAGAGAGCGACATTCTGGGGATCGTTGGCTGAAGCCACGTTCCGGAACTCTCTGACCATCTTTAAAGGAATTAGGTATAATGGCTGCTAAAGACGTAAAATTTGGTGCTGATGCCCGTGAGCGCATGCTCCGTGGTGTTGATATTCTTGCCAATGCCGTGAAGGTGACACTCGGTCCGAAGGGCCGCAATGTCGTTCTGGACAAGAGCTACGGTGCTCCCCGCATCACCAAGGACGGCGTTTCCGTCGCCAAGGAAATCGAGCTGGCCGACAAGTTCGAGAACATGGGCGCACAGATGGTGCGTGAAGTGTCCTCCAAGACCAACGATGTGGCTGGTGATGGCACCACGACTGCTACCGTTCTGGCTCAGGCCATCATCCGTGAGGGTGCCAAGGCTGTTGCCGCTGGCATGAACCCGATGGATCTGAAGCGTGGCATCGACAAGGCTGTTCTGCGTGTCGTGGAAGAGCTGAAGACCCGCACGAAGAAGATTTCTTCCCAGGACGAGATTTCTCAAGTCGGTACGATCTCTGCCAACGGTGAGTCCGAAGTTGGCAAGATGATCTCCGAAGCCATGGAGAAGGTCGGCCATGAGGGCGTCATCACGGTGGAAGAGGCCAAGGGCCTGCACACCGAGCTGGATGTCGTGGAAGGCATGCAGTTTGACCGTGGTTACATCTCCCCGTACTTCGTGACGAACACGGAGAAGATGACGGCTGATCTGGAAAACCCCTACATCCTGATCCACGAGAAGAAGATTTCTTCTCTCCAGCCGATGCTGCCGCTGCTGGAAAGCGTCGTGCAGTCCGGTCGTCCGCTGCTGATTATCGCCGAGGAAGTCGATGGTGAGGCTCTGGCCACACTGGTCGTCAACAAGCTGCGTGGTGGCCTGAAGATCGCTGCCGTGAAGGCTCCGGGCTTCGGTGACCGTCGCAAGGCCATGCTGGAAGACATCGCCATCGTGACCGGCGGTCAGGTTGTGTCCGAAGATATCGGCATCAAGCTGGAATCCGTCACGCTCGACATGCTTGGCACGGCCAAGAAGGTGCATATCGATAAAGAGAACACCACCATCGTTGAAGGTGCCGGTGCCGCTGAGGGCATCAAGGGCCGTTGCGCCCAGATCCGCTCCCAGATTGAAGCCACGACATCTGACTACGACCGTGAGAAGCTCCAGGAACGTCTGGCCAAGCTGGCCGGTGGCGTTGCCGTGATCCGCGTCGGTGGCAGCACTGAGGTTGAGGTGAAGGAGCGTAAGGATCGCGTTGATGACGCCCTGCACGCAACTCGCGCCGCTGTTGAGGAAGGTATCGTCCCGGGTGGTGGTACGGCTCTGGCCCGTGCAAGCCTGCTGTTCGATGACCTGACCTTCGAGAATGATGACCAGCGTGCTGGTGCCCAGATCGTCCGCAAGGCCCTTCAGGCTCCGCTGCGTCAGATCGCCCACAATGCTGGTGAAGATGGTGCCGTGATTGCTGGCAAGGTGCTGGAACTGAGCAACTACAACGAAGGCTTTGACGCCCAGAAGGGTGAGTACAAGGACCTCGTGGCTGCCGGTATTATCGACCCGACAAAGGTCGTCCGTACGGCTCTTCAGGATGCAGCCTCTGTTGCTGGCCTGCTGATCACCACCGAAGCCATGGTTGCCGAGCGTCCGGAGAAGAAGTCCGACGATGCTGCTGGTGCCGGTATGGGTGGCATGGGCGGAATGGGTGGCATGGGAGGTATGGGCGGCTTCTGATCGCTCATTCTTCCCCATCTCGGTTGCTCTGGCCGGGATGGCCTCCTGTTACGACAGGTCAGAAGAAAAGCCTCGCTCTTTCGGGAGCGGGGCTTTTTTTAATGGATTATCGGTTCAGGAAGGTGTCAATGTCTTCCAGAGCCTCATTCAGCGGTAATCGCTGGATCGGCACGCCGTTCGGGAAGGCCGAGAGCAGGCGGGAGGGCATACGGCTGTCCAGAATGATGAACACGCCCCGGTCATCAGCACGGCGGATGAGCCGTCCGAAGGCCTGTTGCAGGCGCATCCGGGTGATGAGGTCGTCATAATCCCCCGGTCTGCCACCAGAGAGATGGCGGCGGCGTTCCCGGTGGAGGATGTCGGGCCGGGGCCAGGGGGTGCGCTCCACCACCACCATGCGGAGGGCATCACCGGGTACATCCACACCATCCCGCATGGCGTCCGTTCCCAGCAGGCAGCTGTTGGTTTCGGTACGGAAAACGTCCACCAGAGTGGCGTTGTTCATGGCGTCAACATGCTGGGCATAAAGGGGAATGTGTTTCATCCCCAGTTTCTCGTGAATGCGGCGATGAACTTCTTTCAGGCGGCGGATGGCCGTGAACAGCCCCAGGGCACCCCCATTGGCAATCTCGAACAGGGCCTGAAAGGCCTGTGCCTGCGTTGCAGGGTCTCTGGAAACATCCGTGATGATGTAAGCCCGTGTCTGGTGAGCATAATCAAAAGGACTCATCAGGGCGGCCCGCATGGGGGGATTGAGAAAATGTGCCGTACCCAGACGCCGTTCCGCCTTGTCCCATCCGGTTTCCCCGTCTTCTTCCGGGCTGCGGTCCCGCAATGTGGCCGAGGTGATGAGCAGCCCGTGTGTGGTGCTCTGTAACGTGCTGGCGAAGGGAATGGTCGGGTCCAGCCAGTGGCGGTTCAGGGCAATGTCATGCCCTGCCTGAAGAATCCGTGTGGCGGGCAGGGGTTCACGCTGGATGAAGTCCACATAGGTGGGCAGGCCCCGTTGCGTGACGGGCTGCTCCATGATGGCCCGCACCATGCTGATCCAGCCCTGAAGGCGGGACAGGGCACGGCGGTAGAGGCTGCGGATGGTGCCTTCCAGCCGCTGCTGGAAACTGGTGTCCGGGTCCTCTTCCTGATTTTCCAGAGCGTCCTGAAGGTGCCTGATGATCCGGTCCAGCGGGGTCATGATGTCCTGAAGGGCCGTGAGGAGGGCTTCGGCCCGGTCCCGCAGGGGGGCGGGGATGGGGTGCAGATCACATTCCTGCCGGGCGTAATGGCCCTGCTCACCCCGTGTCTGCATCTGTATTTCTGTCATGCGGGCATCAAGATGCATGTCCAGCATCTGAAGGAAGTCTTCAGCAGGCTGGGAGGGCGGTGTTTCTTCCACGATGTCGGGTGAGACGATGTCTTCATCATCGTCATCAGGACGGGAATGGGGCGTGTCTTCTTCCGGCCGGGCTGTTTCCACGGGCTGAGGAGACAGGCGGGCCTGCCGGGCCTCATGCAGGCGACCGCTCCAGCCGGGGCGTGGCAGCCCCTTCTGTGTGGCGTAGACAAGCTCCTGAAGCATGTCCTTGAGGGATGGAAGGCGGTCCATCAGGTCTTCCATGCGACGCATCAGCCCGCGGGCACGGGAGCGTCCTCCTTCCGCTCCCAGTATCCAGCGGCGCAGATCGGCGGCTTCCAGACCGGAAAAGACCAGGGAGAAGGCACTGTCGGCCGCATCCGGGATGTGATGCCCTTCATCAAAGACATAGCGGGTGGGGACGCCATGTTCATCAGCCAGATTGCCGGGGGCAAGTTCCTGCGGCAGCATGGCATTCCACGCCGCCTGTGACAGGACGAGTGCATGGTTGGCAATGACGAACTGGGCGTGCTGGGCGCGGCGTATGCCATGTTCGATGAAGCAGCTCTGGTAATGAGGGCAGGCGGAATGGATGCATTCACCCCGCCGGTCGGCAATCATGTTCAGCAGCCCCGGCTGGAAAAGGTCTCCGAACCAGCCGGGAAGATCACCCCCCATCAGGTCGCCATCTCCCGTAGCCTCGGCCCAGAGGGCCAGAAAGACCAGCGGGATGAGGCCATGCTGTCCCTGTGGCGGGCGGTTGAGCAGGGTGGTGGTAACATCTTCCAGATTCAGCAGGCAGAGATAATTCTCCCGCCCCTTGCGGATGACGGCCAGTTCGTGCCGTTTTGTCGGGTCGGGGTAAAGGCGGGTCAGTTCCTGTTCGATCTGCAGTTGCAGATGGCGTGTATAGGTGCTGACCCAGACGGCTCCGTCATTCTTTTCGGCCCAGAGGCTGGCCGGGGCGATGTAGCCCATCGTCTTGCCGGTGCCCGTGCCTGCCTCGGCCAGCATGATGTTGGGTGCATTGGCGACATCACGGGGCGTGAAGGCATAGCTGGCGGCAGAGGCAAAATCGGCCTGACCGGGACGGGGTTCCGCATCCCTGCCCAGCAGGGCGGAGAGACGCCTCCGGGCTTCCTGCTGGCTGACAGGATGACTGCCTGCTGCGGGGCGGGGGGCACGGTCTTCCCACAGGGGCAGGCGTTTCCATATCTTCAGGGCGTCTACTTCTCTGGCCCGGCTGGGCTGCCCGGTATTTTCCAAGGGGGGAAGGGCGTCCCTGACAATGTCATGCCAGCTCCATCCGGCCTGCCGTAATGTGGGCAGAAGAAGATGGAGCGTGGCGATTTTCTGGGGAGACTGTTTCGCCAGTTCGTCCAGAAGATGCTGGGCGATTTCATAGAGGCTGTCGGCATGGAGGGGGGTGGTGTCATCCGGGCTGATGAGGTTCAGCTCAAGGGCAAGACCACGGGCGGTCGGGGTGACATTGCGGGCCGGATGGACGAGCAGGAAGAGTTCCAGAAGGTCCAGCCAGGGGGCGGGAGGCGGCTCCGGGGGGAGATCCAGGAGGCGGAGCGTGGCCGGTCCATGAATGAGCAGTGGTGGCGGAAGCTGGCGGAGCGTGTTCCGTACCTCGGAAAGGGGAATGTCCAGCACTTCACCGTCGGGGGTGACGAGAGAAGACAGGCCGTGCCGTGCGATCAGGGCCGGGGCATCAAAGATGGAACGGAACAGGCTGGACATCTCCCTCCTCATACACGGGAAGTCCCGTCCCTGCGAGGAGAAAGCGGTGTCTCCGGTTGCTGAATACTTGACCGGATGAAAGAGGGTTCATAATTAACGTGGTCTTATGCAGAAAAAAACGCCTTCTTCTCAGAATGATTCGTCCTTCCCCAAGCTCTGGCCGTTTGAGGAAGCCCGTAAACTGGCGGCCCGCGTGGCAGACAGGGACCCCAGCAAACCGGTTCTGATGGAGACAGGCTATGGCCCTTCCGGCCTGCCGCATATCGGCACGTTTGGTGAGGTCGCCCGGACGACATGGGTCCGGCAGGCATTTGAGGAGCTGACAGGCCGAAAGACACGTCTTCTGGCCTTTTCTGATGACATGGATGCCCTGCGCAAGGTGCCGGGGAATGTGCCGCAGCAGGAGATGCTGACGGAGCATCTTGGCCTGCCGCTCTCCCGTATTCCTGATCCGTTCGGCACGCATGAGAGCTTTGCGGCTCACAACAACGCCCGCCTGCGGCAGTTTCTGGATGCCTTCGGTTTTGATTACGAATTTGCGTCTGCCACCGATTATTATACGTCCGGCATTTTCGATGCGGCCCTGAAGCGTGTTCTGGAAGAACATGACCGCATCATCGAGGTGATTGCCCCCACGCTGGGCAAGGAACGCCGTGCGACCTATTCCCCCGTGCTGCCCATCCATCCCGAGACGGGCCGTGTCATGCAGGTGCCCATCATCAGCGTGAACCCGGATGCCGGGACGGTCGTCTGGAAGGACGAAGAAGGCAGGAGCTTCGAGACCTCCGTCTATGGCGGTCAGGCCAAGATGCAGTGGAAGGCTGACTGGGCCATGCGCTGGTATGCTCTGGGTGTCGATTATGAGATGTCTGGCAAGGACCTCATCGACAGCGTGAAGCTGTCTTCCAGAATATGCCGCATCCTCGGCAATGAACCACCGCTGAACCTGACCTATGAGCTGTTCCTTGATGCCAATGGCCAGAAGATCAGCAAGTCCAAGGGGAATGGTCTTTCCGTGGAGGAATGGCTGCGTTACGGCCCTGCGGAGAGTCTGGCGCATTACATGTTCCAGCAGCCGACCCGGGCCAAGCGGCTCTATACGGACATGATCCCCAGAGCGACGGACGAGTATCTTGCCCTCGTGCAGAAGGGTGAGCAGCAGAGTGCGGAAGAATTCCTCTCCAACCCGGTATGGTTCATTCATGAGGGGAAACTGCGCCCGCAGGATACTAGCCCGGTTTCCTTCACGGCCCTTCTGAATCTGGCCAGCGTGGCGAATGCCCGTGAGGTGGAAACACTCTGGAAGTTCCTGCGGCGTTATGATTCCAGCCTCTCGCCGGAAACACATCCTTACGTGGCCCGGCTGGTTCAGCACGCTCTGGATTACTTCAATGAGCGTGTCCGCCCGACCAAGGTGTTCCGTGCCCCGACGGAGATGGAACGCAGGGGATTGGAAGACCTTGCTGCCACGCTGAGAACCGTGTCCGAAAATGCCAGCCCGGATGACGTGCAGAATGTCGTCTTCGAGGTTGGCAAGCGTTACTTTGCCAAGCCGGAACTGCGGTCATGGTTCGGGTGCCTGTATGAGGTGCTGCTCGGCCAGAAGGAAGGCCCCCGCTTCGGCATTTTTGCGGCCCTGTTCGGGCTGAAAGAAACCGTTGCCCTCATTGATGAGGCTCTGGCCCGTCCCGTTGAGGCGGCCGACACGGCCGTGGCAGAGGAGAGCAGGGGCTAAGGTATGGCGGATCACTCCGGTGTTCCGTCCGGTGGGGATGCCTCTCCACTGTCCCCGATGAAAGTGCGGCTGCGTCAGCTGCTGACACGCCTTCCTGCACTGGTCGGGCTGGTGCTGCTTGTCTTTGCCGTCTGGGTGATCTGGCGGGAGATACAGCATCTGTCCCTGCAGCAGGTCATGGGCGGGCTTCACGCCATTCCAGCCTCCGCCCTGTGGAAGGGGGCAGGGGCGACCGTGCTGTCCTATGCCATTCTTTCTTTTTATGACGGACTGGCCTGCCGCCATGTGCAGGCTGGTGTCTCATGGGGGCGTTCGGCCTTTGTGGCGTTCTGCTCCTATGTCCTGTCCCATAATCTGGGCTGTGCCGCCATTTCCGGAACTGCCGTGCGGTACAGGCTGTACCGCAACTGGGGCGTGCCGGGGGTGAAGATCGCTTCCATCGTGGCCTTCTGTTCCGTGACCTACTGGCTGGGCATGGTGGGGCTGGTGGGGTTCATCCTGATGACCCAGCCTGCCATCATCCCGTATGTCCGTCAGACGCCGCACTGGATGACGACACTGGGCGGAGGCGGCTGTTTTGTCCTGCTGCTGGCCTATGTGTTGTTCCCCTGCTGGAAGCGGGAGATACGCCTGTACAAGTGGACGCTGACATTCCCCAGCTGGCGGATCGGGCTGGGGCAGATCATCTCCAGCATGGCGGACATGTCCGTCACGGCCCTGATCGCCTGGTGTGTGCTGGATACGTTGCCGAAGGACAGTAGCCTGACATTCGGTGGTTTTCTGGCCATCTATGTCGGGGCCTATACGGCGGGGCTTCTGGCCAATGTTCCGGGTGGTCTGGGTGTGTTTGACAGCACCATGTTGCTGGCTCTTTCGCCGTGGTTCCCGGTACCGCATATCATGGCGGGGATTCTGGTTTTCCGGCTGTTCTACTACATCATTCCCCTGCTGCTGGCAGGGGTGATGTTCGCCGGACATGAGCTGCTGGCCCGTTTTGGCAGGACGGTACAGTACAGCCAGAGTATCCGCTCTTCGGAGGCTGATTTTTCCACGATTGCGGCAACGGGCAGCCAGGCCATGCTGGGTATGGTCATTGTCGTCTATGCGCTTCTGGCGTCGCTACCCCGGTTCCATTCTTTCTGGCAGGGTGTCATTCTTCAGGGGGCCGCACTGCTGCTGACTTTGATTGGCGTGATGCTGGTCGGTCTTTCCTTCGGGCTGATTCAGAGGGTCGTACTGGCGTGGCGGCTGTCCGTAGGGGCACTGTTCGCTACGTTGGTCATACTGGCCGTACGGCAGGCGCATTGGGTGGCGTTTGTCGTGGTGCTGGCCGTGCTGCTGGTGCTCCTGCCGTTCCGCAAGAATTATTACCGGCAGGCTTATTGGCGGGTGGAGCCGTTTTCACCTTTCATTCTGGCTCCGTTCTCGCTCTGGCTGTGCGGGCTGGCAGGTGTCAGCTGGATCGTGAGGCAACGCCATCTGGGGCATGTCTGGTGGCGGTCCCTGATCTATGATGCCCATACGGCAGTCGGGCGGTGGTTTCTGGGAGGGGCGGCACTCTGCTGTGTGCTTGGATGCTGGCTGGCCCTGCGGAGGACACGCATCCACATCAGGCCATGGAACATGGAAGCCCGTGTCCAGTATGGCTGCCTTGAGGAATCCTCTCTGGCTCTGGAGCTGCTCTGCAAAAGCCTGTTCGTTCCTGACGGCATGCTGCCGGATGCGACAGGGAAGGCCGCCTGTGCCGTGGTGCGGCTGGAGCCGTTCCTCCTGTCGGAACCTGTCCTGCTCTGTCTGGGAGGAGCCGTAGGGAGCAGAGGGCGGCGGGCAGGGACCGTATGGCGGCTGCGGGACTATGCCGTGCAGGAAGGATGCCGCCTTGCCGTTCTCCAGTATGGTGCACGGCAGGCGGACATCTATGCATCATTTGGTCTGGGTCTTTTCTCTCTGGATCATGAAGACGGATGGTTTCTCGTCTGTCTCCCGGAAGACTATCAGGCCCTAAAGGTGTTTCTGGGACTTTAAAATTCTGTGCTTTCTTCTTCGGGAAGTGGAGACAGAAGATCGGGGCCAGTCGGGTAGGTTTCGAGAACATGACAGTGCATCTCCCCGCCAGCAGGCAGATGCTCCACCAGACTGATGTGATCGACCATCATTCCGGAACTGTGAAACAGGTTGTGACGCTGTATCCAGGGGATGAGATCGGTTGGTGAGGCTGGTGCGAGGCGGGCGATTGTCAGTTCCGGTACGGGAGGACGGCGGGAGGGAGGAAATCCTGTCCGCCGGAGGGCAGAGATCAGGCGTTTCTGCAGGGCCGTGAGGGGCTGCTGTGGGGTGACCCCGACGGTCAGACGGTCCTCCATCTCGCCCATCTGATGGCTGACCTGATGCAGGGACAGCGTGAACGGTGCCCAGTGAAAATGGGAGAGGGTCAGGTCCAGCTCCTCCATGTCATGACGGCTGGTCATCTGGCCCAGGGCGTGGAGGGGGATCATGCACTGTTCGGCCGGTGTCCAGTGGACGTCGGTCAGGCTGCCCCGCAACAGGCCAAGTTCAGCCTGAATGGTGGGGGAAAGTGTGAGGGCAAGGGAGAGTTTCATGAGGGCCTCCCGGCAGAAGGGAGATTAATGAAAAGAAAGACAGGGGTTTCATGGATACTGTCTTGACTTGGGTGGAAACTACCCCACATTCTGTCCGGACGATAGGGGCAGGCGGGATGTACCTGCTCCTGCATGATGTTTCCGGAACATAGGTGTTATGGCTTTCCATTCCGACTTTGAAGCAACACAGGGCCGTTCAGCGGCGGCATTTGATGCAGGCCTGCGTGCCTACATGCTGCGTGTCTATAACTGGATGGCTCTGGCTCTGGTGCTGACGGGGGCTACGGCTTACGCCGTCGTTCACACGTCCCTCCGTGCGCTGTTCTTTCATGTCGTGCAGCGTGGGGATGCTTTCGTGATCGCTCCGACCGGGCTGGGGATGATTAGCGTTTTTGTGCCTCTGGCTTTCGTGCTGGTGCTGTCCTTTGGTGTGAACCGTCTGTCCCGCTCGACGGCCCAGCTGCTGTTCCTGCTCTTCAGTGTGGCCATGGGTGTCAGCATGGCATCCCTGCTGCTGTTCTATACGGGAGCTTCGGTTGTCCGGACGTTTTTCATTGCCGCTTCCCTTTATGGGTTCATGTCTCTCTGGGGATATGTGACGAACCGTTCCCTGATGGGATTCGGGTCTTTCCTGTCAATGGGACTGATCGGGCTGGTGATTGCGTCTCTGGTCAACATGTTTCTGCCGGCTCATGGCCTGACCGTGCTGATCTCTTTCATTGGAGTTCTGCTTTTCACGGGGCTGACGGCTTATGATACCCAGCGTATCAAATTTTCCTATCAGCAGTATGCAGCTGCCCTTCCGGCTGCGGAGCTGCGGAAAATGGGTGTTTATGATGCCCTGACGATGTATCTGAACTTCGTGAATCTGTTTCAGTTCCTGCTCCAGTTTACGGGAACCAGGTCTGATGGTCGTGACTGATGATGGATGAGTCGGATCATTGCGTATTTGTGAAGGGGGGCCGTAAGGCTCCCTTTTTTGTTGCGATTTTTTGCGATTGAAAGGGAAAAAAGAAATTAAGCGTTACAGTTCTTGTTTTTAATGGTGTTCTGGTGTTCTCTTGGGAATGGCAGATAACCGGTCTTTTTCCAAAAAAGACCGAAGGGGTTCCTTTTTTTTATCAAGCTTGCCCCCTTGTAATCTCCGCTGTTCGGGAAGATTAAAGTGGACGGCACTGGAGCCTTGAGGCTCTATATTTCATTTTGAGTACGGGGGGAGTTTCTCCCTGTTGTCAGGATACGAACGGGAAAGGCACATATAAGATGACAACGTTCGGTGGCGATTGCGCTATCCTGACTGTGTCAGAAAGTGTTCTCGCCTTTCTATGGCAGAACAACAGATAGAGGCAGGATCCATGAAAAGACTCTGGCGATTTTTCCCGGCGTTGCCTGCATTGATGCTGTCGGGCTGTACGGTTGATCTTCTTCAGCCGGCCGGTCCGATCGGGGAAGGTAATCGCGACATGATGGTGCTCGAATGGGCCGTCATGATGTGTGTTGTGCTTCCGGTGATTATTGCGACACTCGTATTTGCCTGGAAATATCGGGCTTCCAATGCGAAGGCGGAATATCTACGGAACTGGTCACATTCTAACAAGATTGAAGTGTTCATCTGGGGTGTACCCATTCTCATCATTCTTGTTCTGAGTGGCTTCAATTACTGGAGCACGCATTATTACGACCCGTATAAGCCGATCTCCAAGGAGATGCAGGTAAAAGTCGGTGCGCCCAATGCAAAACCGCTTCATGTGGAAGTGATTTCTCTGGACTGGAAATGGCTGTTTATTTATCCGGACCTTGGAATTGCAACCATCAACGAGCTGGATGTTCCCACGAAGACGCCTCTGGATTTCCGGATCACGTCTGACAGTGTGATGACATCCTTCTTCATTCCGCAGCTCGGGTCCCAGATCTACAGCATGGCCGGGATGGAGACACAGCTTCACCTGATGGCAAGCCGTCCAGGCAACTTCCAGGGTGAGGCCGCCCAGTATACGGGGCCTGGCTTCTCCGATATGCGCTTCCGTACCATCGCCATGCCGCAGGAGCAGTTTGACGCCTGGGTGCAGAACGTGCGCAGCGGCGGAAACCCGCTTGTCGTCAAGGAAGCTTTGGACGCACAGACCTATCAGAAGTACCACGTTCCGCCGGCTGCCCCGCATGACGCGGCACCAAAACCGGCTCCGGTCGTGTATTTCTCCAGCGTACAGGCTGGGCTGTTTGAGAACGTTGTTGCGAAATACAATGTCGGCATGACCCATGATCATCATGGGAAAGACATGGATGAAAAAGCCATGGACATGCATTCCGAATCTCATGCGGCAGCACCTTCCAATACCGGCATGTGAGGACTGATCTAAAGATGCTCGGAAAACTTACCCTTTCTGCCATACCGTATGATGTGCCGATCCTGGTCGGTACGTTCATCGGTGTGGCCGTAATCGGGATTGCCGTTCTTGCGGCGGTCACCTATTTCAAAAAATGGGGTTATCTGTGGCGCGAGTGGTTGACCACTGTCGATCACAAGAAGCTCGCCATCATGTATGTCGTTCTTGGCCTGGTCATGCTCGTGCGTGGCTTTGCCGATGCGCTGATGATGCGTACACAGCTTGCCCTTGCCTATGCGGGTAACCCCGGTTATCTGCCACCGCACCATTATGACCAGGTCTTCTCGGCCCATGGTACGATCATGATTTTCTTCATGGCCATGGTGATGATGCAGGCCCTGTTCAACTTCGTGGTGCCCCTGCAGATTGGTGCGCGTGACGTTGCGTTCCCGCTGATCAACTCGATCAGCTTCTACATGACGCTCGTCAGTGCCATTCTCATCAATATCTCCCTCTTTATTGGTGAGTTCTCCAATGTCGGCTGGCTCGGTTATCCGCCGATCTCCGAACTGCAGTTCAATCCCGGCGTCGGTGTGGATTACTACATCTGGTCCGTGCAGATTTCCGGTATCGGTACGCTGCTGACCGGCATGAACTTCCTGACGACGATCATCAAGCTCCGTGCCCCCGGCATGAAGTGGATGCATATTCCCGTCTTCACATGGACGGCCTTCTTTGCCTGCATCATGATCCTGACGACCTTCCCGGTCCTGACGGTTTCCATGGCTCTGCTGGCTCTGGACCGTTATGTCGGGATGCACTTCTTCACCAATGATGGTGGCGGTAGCGTCATGCTCTACCTGAACCTGATCTGGTCCTGGGGTCACCCGGAAGTTTACATCCTCATCCTGCCTGCCTTCGGCGTGTTCTCCGAAATTGCTGCGACCTTCTCCGGCAAGCCGCTCTTCGGCTATGCCACGATGGTCATTGCAACGGGTATCATCACCTTCCTGGGCAGCATCGTGTGGGTTCACCACTTCTTCACGATGGGTTCCGGTGCAGATGTGAACACCTTCTTCGGCATCATGACGATGTTCATTGCCGTGCCGACAGGTGTGAAGATCTTCAACTGGCTCTTCACCATGTATAAGGGGCGTGTCCGTTTCGAAGGTCCGATGCACTGGATCGTCGGCTTCATGATCACCTTCTCCATCGGTGGTATGACCGGTGTGATGATGGCCATGCCGGCAGCGGACTGGGTTATCCATAACTCCCTGTTCCTGGTGGCTCACTTCCATAACGTGATCATCGGTGGCGTGTTCTTCGGTTATGTGGCCGGTCTGAGCTACTGGTTTCCGAAGGCTTTCGGCTTCAAGATGCGTGATGTCTGGGGCAAGTGGGCGTTCCGCTTCTGGTTCGTCGGCTTCTACCTCTCCTTCATTCCGCTCTATGCTGTTGGTCTGGAGGGCATGACCCGTCGTATGAACCACTATGACAACCCGAACTGGCACCCCTGGCTGCTGGTGGCCTGCGTAGGTGTGTTCGTTCTGGCTGCCGGTGTGGCCTGTCAGGTCATCCAGTTCGTGTTTGCTGCGTTTGACGCCGTGAACAGGAAGCCGGATGCCCATGATCTCACGGGTGACAGCTGGGGTTCCGGCCGTACGCTGGAGTGGTCAATTCCGTCTCCGGTTCCGCACTACAACTTCGCACGTCTGCCCGTCATCCGTGGTCTGGATACATTCCATATCGAGAAGGAGCTGGGTCGTCCGGCACCGGTTGCTGATCTGGAACCGATCCACATGCCGAAATATTCGGCTGTCGGCCCCGTGCTGGGTGCCTGTGGGCTGGTCATTGGCTTTGCGCTGGTCTGGCACATCTGGTGGGCCGTGATCGTGGGTCTTGTCGTTGCGTTCTTCACTGTGATCCATCGCAGTGCGAACCTCGATGTTGATTTCTACGTGACGGTGGAAGAGATCCGTGCTGACGAAGAAGCCTTTGCCAAGCGGCTTGCCGCTGCCAGAGCAGCAGAGTAAAGGGAGGCGATGAACACCATGTCTTACGACGCAACTCACGCGCCCTCTGCTCATCACGATGAGCACGAGCATCATCAGCAGGAAACCACGATCTTTGGTTTCTGGATCTACCTGATGACGGACTGTATCATTTTCGGCACGCTGTTTGCCGTCTTTGCTACACTCTGCCATCACTTTGCTGGTGGGCCGACGGGCAAGCAGCTGTTCGACATCAAGAATGTTGAGATCGAAACAGCCATCCTGCTCTTCTCCTCCATCACCTACGGCTTTGCTTCCATCAATGCCCACAAGAAGAACAAGGGTGCCGTGCTGGGTTGGCTGCTGCTGACCTTCCTGCTTGGCATTTCCTTCGTTGGCCTCGAGATCAATGAGTTCCACGAACTCGTTGCCCGTGGCGCAGGTCCGGACAAGTCCGCCTTCCTGTCTTCTTTCTTCACGCTGGTGGGGACGCACGGGCTGCACGTCACGATTGGTCTGATCTGGATGCTCGTTCTGTTCTTCCAGATCATGGGCAAGCAGGGGCTGAGCACCCGGATGCAGACGAAACTGACATGCCTGAGCCTGTTCTGGCATTTCCTCGATATCGTCTGGATCTGCGTCTTTTCCTTCGTCTACCTGGGGAGTGTTGTCTAATGAGCGAGAATCATACGACATCGCACGAAGGTGAGAATCATGGCACGTACGGCTCCTACATCGTAGGGTTCGTTCTGGCCGTGATCCTGACGGTGGCATCTTTTGCCGCCGTCCTTAGCAAGGCCTTCTCCTTCTGGCAGACGATTGCCGTTCTTGGCGTGCTGGCAGCCGTCCAGATGGTTGTCCATCTGATCTTCTTTCTCCACATGGGGATGAAGAGCACGTCACAGCGTCACAACCTGGCGGCTTTCGTCGTCACGGCTCTGATGGTCGCCATTGTGATCATCGGTTACCTGTTCGTCCTGTGGGATGCCCAGGCAAACATGATGGCTGGCTGAAAAGTCCGTCCAGCATGTCAGTGACATGAAGAAGCCGGCGGGGGTCTCTCCGCCGGCTTTCTTTTTGTCTGTCATGCCAGCCCGTCGACTGGGGCAGGAGACTTCATGACATGAAAAAGCCCCCAGAGGATGATCTCCTCCGGGGGCTTTTTCCGTATTCCTGAAAGAAGGAAAGACGGTCTGTCAGTCCTTGTGAGGCTCTTCGGAGAGCATCTCACGCTTGCCTTCCTTGCCGTTCCATTCTTCACTGTCGGCAGGCGGGGTGCCTTTCTGGCTCATGTTTGGCCAGATGGTGGAATATTTGGCGTTAATTTCCATCCAGTCAGCAGCACGGGCATCGCTGTCAGGGAAGATGGCTTCTGCCGGACATTCGGGCTCGCACACGCCGCAGTCAATGCATTCATCCGGGTTGATGACGAGGAAGTTTTCACCAGCGTAGAAGCAGTCAACGGGGCAGACTTCCACACAGTCCATGAACTTGCAACGAACGCAGTTTTCTGTGACCACATAGGCCATTATTGCCGTCTCCGGTTTGGTGTTGCAGGCCAGCCAAACGGCCCATATCAATGATTCCAGCACTGATATGCCGAAAGCAAAGGGTATATTGCAAGTCTATTGTCAGAAAATGGCCGTCTTTTCCTCGATCCGTTCATAGAGGAGAGCGGCCTCCCTGGCAGGGCCACGGCGTTCTCCCAGCTGCATGACACGCCATACGCAGACCTCCCCCTGACGGTGAGGGGAGGCAAAACTGACGATGTCACCCGGACGGAGGCGGGCATGAGTCTTGTGTGTCCTCTGTCCATTGATTCTGACCCGTCCCTTGCGGATGAAGGCGGCACAGAGGCCGCGGGTCTTTGCCAGCCGCGTGTAATAGAGCCAGAGGTCAAGCCGCTGTTCATCCATCATCTGCCAGACGACCAGTTCTGGAGGGCGGCAAAGGGTGAATCAGCCAGCCTGCGGGCAGTCTTCTGCTCCCTGCGGGGCGGCCTGGGCTTCTGGTGGGTGTTCCTGTGGCGGTCTGCAGTCCTGTTCTGGCGGGAGCGTGGCTGTAGGGGTTTACGGCCCGCCCGTCCCAGAATGATAAGCGGAGAGGCGGGGCCATATTGATCGGCTGTCAGCGGCCGGGCGGCATGATGGGGGATGCCCAGGCTTTTCAGCAGGTCAGGCAGGAGCATCCCCTTCAGTCCAAGGGATGAGGCCAGTGAGTCGGGGGCGACAAAGGAGCGGCCAGGCTGTCTGCCATGCGGGCGGAGACGGGAGAGCAGGGCATCCAGCCTGTCCAGCCGGACATGGACAGGTCCGGCCCGTTCCCATCCAGGCGGGGGTGTCGGGTAGTCTTCGGCAGGCAGGCAGATGCGGGCAGCATCCGGCGTGTTCTGCTTCCGGTCGTGCCAGATGTTGTGAAGCAGCACCATCATGGGCAGGCTGGCTGCACGGAACAGCTGCGGGCAGTAAATCTGACGCCATCCGATGCGCACGCCACTGCGATGGAGGCGTTTCCTGTCCGCCGGGGAAAGGGTCCGGTCTTCAGGCAGGGTCGGGGTGGTGCCACCATCTTCCCGCAGACGGTAATAGAGGCCGCGCAGGGTGGGGCTGTCCCGCAGCTGTTCCTTCAGTCGGAAGAAAGGAAGCAGGGCGGTGCTGATCCGTTCTGCAATCAGGGCCTGGAGATGGGTCTGCACCTGGCGGCTCTGGTGGCTGTCCTGAAATTCACCCGGCAGGAGCTGGATGAAGGGATGGAACAGGTCATCGCCACGGGCGAGTGTGGCAATGGCCGCTCCTTCCCACTGAATCTGCCTGTCATTGCCCAGAACAAGCTGGTTGTCCCCCTGTTTCAGGAAATGGCGTATCCGGGCAGGCATGGCCTGCCGCAAGGCCCGTTTGCCAGCTTTCAGCAGCAGCTCGCCTTCCCGGTTGTCAGTGGGTGTATCAATCTGCATCCCGAAGCCGACGATCCGGCCGATCTCGTGGCCTTCCACAATGATGCGGTTCTGGGGTGTCACGGCATATAGGGCATCGGAGGATGAGCCGGGTTCAGGGCGGCGGAGCAGGACCGTGGCCCGTCTGTTGACGAAGCGTTCCTTCAGCCGTTCATGCAGCGTATCGGAGAGACGGTCTTCCACCGCACGGCAGCGATCCTGCCACTGGCGGCTCTGATGCATCCAGCCTGTCCGGGCCGCCACATAGGCGCAGACCCGCACACCGGAGAGCCGGTGCATCAGCGTGTCCATGTCGCCATCCAGCCGGTCCAGTCCCCGCAGCTGCCCCTCCATCCATGCCGGAGGAATACGGCGATGCTTCAGCAGGTCAAGGAAGAGGCGGGCGCAGAGGCGTGTGTGGCTGCCGTCGCCCAGCTTGCGGAAGTCCGGAATCTGGCAGACATCCCAGAGCAGTTCCGTGGCCTTGTGTCCCCGGGCAACCTCCCGGATGTCTTCCATCTGCATGAGGCCGGTCAGCACGTCCAGATCAGAGGCTGTCCGTCCGGTGATCAGGCCGGGCCGGGGCGGTTTGCTCATCAGGCTGTGAAGGAGCGTTTCGGGGGAGCTGTAATCAAGGTTGGTCTGCCGCCAGTAGATGGCTTTGATGGACTCGAAATGATGGTCTTCCACGGCCTTGATGAGTTCCTGGCTCATGGGCGGGCAGGACGCTGTGGTGCCGAAGGTGCCGTCTCTCATGCCACGGCCTGCCCGCCCGGTGATCTGGGCGACTTCCTGCGGGGTGAGGGCACGGGAATTCTGGCCGTCAAATTTGTGCAGGGCGGCAAGGGCGACATGGTCCACATCCATGTTCAGCCCCATGCCGATGGCATCGGTTGCCACGAGATAGTCCACATCCCGGTTCTGGTAGAGGGCCACCTGAGCATTGCGGGTGCGGGGGCTGAGACGCCCCATGATGATGGCACAGCCGCCCCGTTTCTGGCGGATGGCCTCGGCAATGGCGTAAACCTCCGTGGCGGAAAAGGCCACGATGGCGGACCGGGGCGGCAGACGGGTGAGGTTGACCGGCCCGATATTCGTCAGCTGGGAGAGGCGGGCACGGGTCTCGATCGTGATGCCGGGGATGAGCTGCCGGAGCAGCCCACGGATGGTTTCGGCTCCCAGAAAGAGCGTTTCCCCCTTGCCACGGGCATGGAGGAGGCGGTCGGTGAAGATGTGCCCACGGTCCGGGTCGGATGCCAGCTGGATTTCGTCAATGCCGACAAAATCCACCTTCCGGTCCAGCGGCATGGCTTCCACCGTGCAGGAGAACCAGCGGGCACCCGGTGGAATGATCTTTTCCTCACCGGTCAGCAGGGCGACATGGCGTTCGCCTTTCAGTTTGACGAGACGCTCATAATTTTCCCGTGCCAGAAGGCGGAGAGGAAAGCCGATGATGCCGCTCTGATGCGCCATCATGCGGGTCAGGGCATAATGGGTCTTGCCGGTGTTGGTGGGGCCGAGCACGGCATGGATCGGTCCCGGCGGCTGGGAGGCGGCCGTGGTAAAGGATGGATATGGTCCCGTCATGGCCGGAATGATCTTGCCTGGAAGGGAGAAAAGCAAGACATTCCAGAGAGTTTTTCAGCAAGGCCAGAGTCACGCTCTGGATGATGGGACGGTATTCATATGTCTGACGCTCCGTTTTTACCCCTCTGCACGCCCGATGAGGGAGGTCCGGCTCTGCCGCTTCATCTGGTGAAAGCCGGTGACGGGGCCGCCCTGTCCCGTCTGCTGGGCCAGCATGAAGCCTTCCTGCGGAAGCAGGGCTTCGAGGGCCGTGCAGGGCAGTTCACCCTGCTGCCGGGACAGGAGGGCGTGTCAGGTGCCATCTTCTGCGTGGAAACGGGGAAAGGCCCCATGCCTTATGGTGCCCTGCCTGTCCATTTGAAGGCAGGGCACTGGGCACCACAGCTGGAAGGGCTGGACGACGCCGTGCTGGAAGAGCTGATTCTGGGCTTCTGCCTCGGAGCTTATGACTACTCGCTGAAGGGCGAAGCCGGGAAGGAGCCGAAGGCAGCACCGAAACTCTGCATTCCGGCTTCATCGGGGCGGGAGGCCCGGATTCTGGCCCGTGCGGCGTGGCTGGGGAGGGACCTCATCAATACGCCTGCCAATCTTATGGGGCCAGCGGAACTGGCTGAAGCCGCCCGCACCATGCTGGAAGAGCGGAAGGCCTCCGTGGAGCTGGTGGAAGGCGAAGCCCTGGAGAAAGCCTATCCCTGTCTGGCGGCGGTCGGGGCCGGGTCTGACCGACCCTCTGTGGTCGTGATCGGTCGTAAGGAAGGCCGGACGAAGGAGGCACCACGTCTCTCTCTTGTCGGGAAGGGTGTCTGCTTCGATACGGGCGGTTATGACCTGAAGCCGGGTGCCTCCATGGCGAAGATGAAGAAGGACATGGGGGGTGCCACCCTCATGCTGGCCCTGGCCTGCGCCCTGATGGATGCTGAAGCCGACATTGCGTTGGAGATCCGTCTCGGCTGTGTGGAAAATAGCATTTCCGGCCATGCCATGCGGCCGGGAGACGTGCTGATGACCCGCAAGGGGCTGCGTGTCGAGGTGGGCAACACGGATGCGGAAGGACGCCTCGTTCTGGCAGACCTTCTGACGGAAGCGGCCGAGAGCCAGCCTGACGTGCTGTTGGATGCCGCAACATTGACCGGTGCGGCCCGTGTGGCTCTGGGGCCTGACCTGCCTGCCCTGTTCAGTAACGATGATGACCTGGCAGAGCATCTTCTGGCATCCGGAAAGGACATGCATGACCCTCTCTGGCAGCTTCCTCTCTGGGGAGATTATGATGAGTGGATGAACAGTTCGATTGCCGACTGTAACAATCTTTCATCCCGGCCCATGGCGGGGGCCATCACGGCGGCCCTGTTCCTTCAGCGTTTCGTGCCCTCAGGTCAGACATGGGCGCATGTGGATACCTACGCATGGAACGACGTGGCCCGTCCCGGACGCCCCGCAGGGGGAGAGGTTCTGGCCTTGAGGGCACTGTTCCGTGCGTTCTCGGAAAGTTTCTAAAAAGTAACAATCGGTGTGGGGCACCATAGAAATCTGTTTTCGTTACGAAACATGATGGAAAAACGTTTTGCGAATGGCTGCCCTGCACTGAGAGTTCTTGTCATTTCGATATAAAAACGTCACATCAGCAGGAAACGAAACATCTCCATGATGATGTGATCCGGCATCCTGTTAGCGGGTGCGCGCAGTGGGGGTGTAGTCTGAAACTGGGAGCGATGAGGCCCTATATTATGAGTCGGAATGCTGATAACCGCATGCTTCAGCTGCTGCGTGATACGATCGTTTTTACAGTGCGTGGCGAAGGGCCGGACCTTTCAGCCCGTCAGCTGGCCGTGTTTCTGAGCTGTTATCTGGAGGATGGAGCACATACGGTGCGGGGTCTCGCCCAGTCGCTCAACGTGTCCAAGCCCGCCATCACCCGTGCGCTGGATCGTCTGAGTGAGCTGGACCTTGCCCGCCGCAAGGTGGACCCGCTGGACCGCCGCTCCATTCTCGTCCAGCGTACGCTGAAAGGGTCCGCCTATCTGCGGGGCCTGCGTGGCGTGATGGAAGAGGCCAGCGGTGACGATATCGTCGTCCGTGCGCCGGTTCTGTCTTCCGTCGCTTCGTTCCAGACACGTCGGGCTGGCTGACATTTTGCCGGAGCCTGTTCCTTTCCTTGACCTGCCAGCCCAGCAGAGGCGTCTTGGCCTGGCCCTGCGTGAGCGGCTGGACAGGGTGCTGGCTCACTGCCGCTTCGTGATGGGGCCGGAGGTTACGGAGCTGGAAGAACGGCTGGCTCGATATGGGGGGGCACGTCATGCCATTGGCGTGTCTTCCGGGACGGATGCCCTTCTGGCCGTTCTGATGGCTGAGGCGATTGGTCCCGGCATGGCCGTGTTCCTGCCAGCCTTCACCTACACCGCCACGGCAGAAGTCGTTCTTCTGCTGGGGGCGGTGTCGGTTTTCGTGGATGTGGACCCGCAGACCTTTCAGATCAGCCTGTCGTCTCTGGAGCAGAGGCTGGCTGATGTTCGGCGGGCGGGGCGTCTGGAGCCGAAAGCCATCATTGGCGTGGACCTGTTCGGGCAGCCAGCCCCGTGGGATGAGCTGAATGACTTTGCGGCCCGGGAAGGGCTGCTTCTGTTTGCAGACTGCGCCCAGTCTTTCGGAGCCTCCTACAGGGGCCGGAAGCTCGGGCATGAGGCCGGAGCCACCACGCTGTCTTTTTTTCCGTCCAAACCGCTGGGGGGATATGGCGATGGTGGGGCCATCCTGACGGATGATGATGAGAAGGCGGCTCTCTACCGCTCCCTGAGAAGCCACGGAGAGGGCCGGCAGCGGTATGAGGTGCAGCGTATTGGCCTCAATGCCCGGCTGGACAGTCTTCAGGCGGCTGTTCTTCTCAGCAAGATGGATGTTTTTGAGGATGAGCTGAAACGGCGTGAGGCCGTGGCGCAGGCTTATGATGCCGGGCTGCCCGCTCTGGTCCGTCCTCCTGTACGGGTGCCGGACAGCCGGAGTGCCTGGGCCGTGTATTGTGTGACCCTGCCATCCCGTGCCCTGCGGGACAGTCTGCGGGATCGCCTTTCCGGGGCTGATATTGCCACGGCCATCTATTATCCCAAGCCGCTGCACCAGCAGCCTGCCTATCAGGCGCAGCATGATGGTGTTGCCCTGCCGGTGGCGGAGACTGTAGGAGAGCGGGTGCTGGCCCTGCCGATTCATGCCGATCTTTCAGATGAGGCTGTCGGGCGGGTGCTGGCAGTGACTGGTCAATGGGCGGAGGAGCAGGATGAGCCGCAATAACAAGTTTCTTCTGATTTTTGCGGTCGCCGTGATCGTCCCGGTCGTTCTGATATGGACAGTGGCCTGGCCCATCCTGCGCCCCTGGAGCCTGCCGGACATCACCCGTGGCACCCTGCATGAGGCCGGAGATGAGCGCAATCTCATGGCGGACGAGATTGTTGCCATGAATCAGTGGCTGCACCAGCATCAGACAGGCTGGGGCATTGCGGGTGAGGTCCCCCCCAAGGATGTTCCTGCCGAGGCGGTCTACCAGCTTTCCAGTGCTGACGGGCAGTCCGTCATTCTTTCAACCTGGCATTTCCGGCACGGTGCCGATGTGGTGGGCATCCAGACCAAGGCAGGTGGGGCGTACCGGATGCGTTCTTTTGAACGTGGTACGCTCCATCTGCCAGACTAGGTTTCTGCTATCAGCAGAGGTGTCATTTTTTCTTTGAGGAGGAAGAGTCCGGCTCTTCCTCCTCTTTTTTTGCGGCCATTTTTTCCTGTCTGCTCCTGGCAATTTCCTGATGTGTCAGCTCGCTGGTTTCAAGCTGTGTCTTGGTGGCATCGGCAAGCGGTGGCGTGGCCTTGTCGAACATGGCCAGAAGTGCGGCCGTGATGGGTGAGGCGAGAACAAGCCCCGGAACGCCAAGAATGGACCCGAAAACGCTCTGCGAAAGAATGGCCAGAGCAGGCGGCATGTGAACGGCCCGACGCTGGATGAGGGGGGCAAGGATGTTCCCCTCACAGAACTGGATGACGCTGTAGAGAATGGCCACGAAGAGGGCTTCTCGCGTGCCGAGGGAAAGGCTGATCAGCAGGGCCGGTACGGCCCCCAGAATGGCTCCGATATAGGGGATGAAGTTGCACAGTCCTGCCACCACGCCCAGAGCAAGGGCCAGCGGAATGCCGATCAGATACAGGCCGATGCCGGAGAAAAGGCCGACAGCCAGCATGTCCAGTGCCTGTCCTGCCGTCCATGCCCAGAGGGTGTTGCCTGCACTATAGAGGAGGTTACGGGCGGTTTCCCGCTGGTGGGGCGGGACGAGCCGGAGAAACCCGTTGATGTAGAGGGAAGGCGATACGGCAAAATAGAAGGCCGAGATCAGCACGACAAAGAGTGTTCCCACCAGCCCGAATGCGCTGCCCAGCAGGCCGGTGACGGACCCGGCAAGCCCGAACCCGAAGCTGCTGAGCGGCGTGGTTTTGTCATTTCCGCCCAGTGAAACGGGCAGATGATCCAGCACCATCTGCCCGATGGTCGTCTGGGAGAGGTGGTAGCGTATGTCACCGGACTGGACGACCAGAGCATTCTTCAGGCTGATGAACTGTTCCCCGATGGCCGGCCCGTTGCTCCAGACCAGAGCGGTGATGAGACCGATGACGGCAAGGGCCACGAGGCTGACCGCCACCGGGTAAGGAATGAACTGCATGTGACGGCGCAGGATGCGGGCCAGCCCATGCAGGACAATAGCCATCAGCGCGGCGGCAAAGAGGACGGCCAGGACTTCGCCAAGCAGCCAGACGGCCAGCATGATGAGGGACAGGCAGAGCGTCAGGCGCATGATCCCGTAAATGCGGTCCAGCGCACTGGCTGGAGTCTGCTGGGCTATAGGAACGGGTGGACGGCTGAAGAAGAAAGACATCGGCTGGGCGGGTCCTGTCAGAGGCGGTAACGGAAACGGGAAGGAATAATGTGCGCTCTTTTTTCTGCGGTCAATTTACGGAGTTTTCAAGCTCATCCTGTGCTTCCAGCCAGTCCATTTCGGTTTCTTCCTGTTTCTGGCTGACAAGGGCAAGGTCGCTGTTCAGTGTGGCGATGTCTTCGGCACGGCTGGACTGGTAGAGGTCCGGGTCGGCCAGTTTGGCTTCCAGCTGTGTCCTGGCCTTGGCCAGCCGTTCCAGCCGGGTTTCCAGATCACGGATTTTGCGGCGGAGCGGAGCCAGCTGGCGAGTCTGTTCCTTGCGCTGGGCACGCTGCTGGCTTTTGTCCGGCTGTCCGGCACCGGCCGTTCCGTTCCGGGAGCGGGCTGACTGACGCTGGCTGTCCTGCGTGGCCTGTCTGGCCCGTTCATCCAGCCATGTGCGGTAATCATCCATGTCGCCCTCAAAGGGCGTGATCGTGCCATTCTCGGCAATCCAGAGCTGATCGGCGACGGATTCCACCAGATGGCTGTCATGGCTGATGAGAATGACGGCTCCTTCAAACTCTCCGAGAGCACGGATGAGCGCATCACGGGCGTCAAGGTCCAGATGGTTGGTCGGCTCGTCCAGCAGGAGGAGATGCGGGGCATGACGGGTAGCCAGCGCAAGAAGAAGGCGGGCTTTTTCACCACCGGAGAGACTGCGGACGGGTGTTTCTGCCCGTTCAGCATCCAGGCCGAAACGGGCGAGCTGGGCACGGACCTGTGGCGGGGTGGCATCCTTCAGTGTGCGGGCCATGTGCTGGACGGGTGTTTCATCCAGAATCAGCTCATCCGTCTGATGCTGGGCGAAATAGCCGACCCGCAGACGGGATGAGGCTTGTACTTGCCCTGACATGGGAGAAAGCTGCCCCGCCATAAGTTTGGCAAAGGTGGATTTGCCATGCCCGTTGCGCCCCAGCAGGGCGATCCGGTCATCACTGTCCAGTCGGAGGGAGAGGCGGCGCAGGATGGCTCTGTCGCCGTACCCGACAGACACGTCATCCAGTTTCAGTATGGGGGGTGGCAGGGCACCGGGATCGGGAAAGGAGAAGCGGGTGGGTGTGTCTTCCACCACCGCATCAATCTGGGGGAGACGAGCCAGAGCTTTCAGGCGGGACTGGGCCTGCTTTGCTTTCGTGGCCTTGGCCCGGAAGCGGGCCACGAAGGCTTCCATTTTCGCCCTCTGGTCGGCCAGCTTCTCGGCCTGCCGGTTCTGCTGGAGCCGCTGTTCCGTGCGTATCTGCACGAAGCGTTCGTAGCCGCCGGGGGTGAGGGAGAGCTTTTTCTGGTCCAGATGGGCAATGGCCTGCACGCTGTTATCCAGCAGGGCACGGTCATGGCTGACGATCAGGGCCGCACCGGGGAAGCGGGCCAGCCAGTTTTCCAGCCAGAGCGTGGCTTCAATGTCCAGATGGTTGGTCGGCTCATCCAGCAGCAGGAGGTCGGGGGCCAGAAAGAGCGCACTGGCCAGGGCCACACGCATCCGCCAGCCACCGGAGAAGTCATTGACCGGGCGTTGCTGGGCCTCCTGATCGAACCTCAGACCGGCAAGAATGGTGCTGGCCCGGGCCGGGGCACTATGGGCATCAATGGCCAGCAGGCGTTCATGAATGTCTGACAGACGGGTCGGGTCTGTCGTGCTGTCGGCCTCGGCCAGAAGGCGGGTGCGTTCCTCATGGCTGTTCAGCACCGTTTCCAGCAGGGAGAGGTCACCTGATGGGGTTTCCTGCTTCACACGTCCCATCGTGGCCCGGCCGGAAAAGGTGATGCTGCCGCCATCAGGCGCAATGTCGCCTGCAATGGCGGCCAGAAGGGTGGATTTCCCCGCTCCGTTATGGCCGATCAGCCCGATGCGTCGTCCCGGTTCGATGGTGAGGGACGCCTGATCCAGCAGGGTACGGCCTGCGATGCGCAAGGTAAGGTCATTAATGGTAAGTAAGCTCACGCAGGCCCTCAGGACATGAAAATGCGAAAAAAGATACCCACAATACTACCAGAAGCAGGTTTTTTCCTCTAGGGGAGGCAGATTATAGACGTCTATTACCGAGGAGGGTCTTATGGCTCTGGAACGTACACTGTCCATCATCAAGCCTGATGCCACACGCCGCAACCTGACCGGCAAGGTGAATACTGTATTCGAGAATGCCGGCCTGCGTATCGTGGCTCAGAAGCGCATCCAGCTGACAGAAAAGCAGGCTGGTGCTTTCTACGAAGTCCATAAGGACCGTCCGTTCTTCGGTGAACTGGTGTCCTTCATGTGCTCCGCTCCGGTGGTCGTGCAGGTTCTGGAAGGCGAGAACGCCGTCGCTCATCATCGTGACGTGATGGGTGCCACCAACCCGGCCGAAGCTGCTGAAGGAACAGTGCGCAAGCTCTATGCTCAGAGCATTGGCGAAAACTCCGTTCATGGCTCTGACAGCCTTGAGAACGCAAAGCGTGAGATTTCTTTCTTCTTTGCCGAGACAGAAATCCTGCCCTGATCCATTCCTGAACGGAAACAGGTGGGGATCATGCCCCATGAAAAAAGGGAGCCGCAACTGGTTCCCTTTTTTAGTGCCCGGTCAGAGCCGTTCTTCAATGAACCGTTGCAGCGTCTCCGGATAGAGCTGGTGTTCCTGTTCCAGAACACGGGCAGCCAGAGTGTCTGCATCATCGTCGGGCAGGACGGAAACACGGGCCTGCGCAAGAATGGGACCTTCATCCACGCCATCCGTGACGAGATGGATGGTGCAGCCATGCTCCTTTGCGCCAGCCTTCAGGGCAGCCTCATGCGTATGCAGGCCGGGGAAGGCAGGAAGCAGGCTGGGATGAATGTTGATCATTTTCCCCTGCCACTGCCGGACCAGCCAGGGAGTCAGGACCCGCATGTATCCGGCAAGGCAGATCAGCTCTGCCCCGGACTCCCGCACGGCTTCATCCAGTGCCCGTTCGTGAGCTTCACGGTCCCTGCCATACTCTTTATGCGGGATGCAGAGAGTCCTGATCCCGGCCTTGCGGGCTGTGTCCAGCCCGGCAGCGTCGGCCCGGTTGCTCAGGACGAGGACGATTTCGGCAGGGAAGTCCGGGCGGGCACAGGCCTCCATCAGGGCGACCATGTTGCTGCCACGGCCACTGATGAAAACGGCGATGGGGGTTTTCTTCACCATGACTCGGATCAGCCCAGATTCAGCGGAGAGGTGAGGCGGAACGGCGTGCTGCTGCGGACGACACGGCCGATCAGCATGGCTTCTTCATCACGCTGTTCCAGTTCTGCCATGACTTTTTCCGGCTCGCTGGTGACCAGCACCATGCCGATGCCACAGTTGAAGACCTTCAGCATTTCTTCCTCACTGACAGGCCCCTGTTCAGCCAGCCATGAGAAGATGCCGGGGATAGGCCAGCTCTGGCCGTCCACTTCCACGCCGAGACCTTCCGGCAGGACACGGGGGAGGTTCCCCGGCAGGCCGCCGCCGGTGATGTGGGCACAGCCATTGATCAGCTTCTTTTCATGCAGGGCGAGAACGGTGCTGACATAGAGGCGTGTGGGCGTCAGGAAGGCTTCAGCCAGTGTCTGTTTCGGTGAGAACGGAGCGGGGTCTTTCCAGCTCAGACCGGCAGCATCCACGATATGGCGGACGAGGGAGAAGCCGTTGGAATGCACGCCGGAAGAGGGCAGGGCGATGAGGCTGTCGCCTTCATGAATGGTGGCGGGCAGCATGGCATCACGTTCCACGGCCCCGACGCTGAAGCCCGCAAGGTCGTAATGGCCCTTGCCGTAGAGACCTGGCATTTCGGCCGTTTCACCACCTACGAGGGCGCAGCCGCTTTCCTTGCAGGCATTGGCGATGCCCTTGATGATGCGCTGTGCGACGGAAACGGAGAGGCTGCCCGTCGCCATGTAATCAAGGAAGAAGAGGGGCTGGGCCCCCTGGACGATCAGGTCATTGACGCACATGGCGACAAGATCAATGCCGATCTCGTCATGCAGGCCACTCTCGATGGCAAGCAGGAGTTTTGTTCCCACGCCGTCCGTGCAGCTGACAAGGACGGGGTCCTTCAGACCCGCTGCCCTGGGGTCGAACAGGGCACCAAAGCCGCCCAGACCGCCCATGACACCGGGGCGGGCCGTTGCCTTGGCGGCAGGCTTGATGGCGTCAACCAAGGCATCTCCGGCTTCGATGTCCACACCGGCTGCGGCGTAACTGGCACTGGGGGAGGAGGATGTCTTGGTCATGGGGGTATGATGTCCCTGCTGGTTGATGCTGCCCCTCTTATAGAGCATCCTGCACGAAGACGGAATGAGCGGGGCTGTCAAATCATTCCGGCATGATGGGGGAATGAGGCATCTCCGTCCTGTATGGGGTGGGACGGCATGAAGGGATGGATGGAGCAGCGATGACAGGCATACGGGCACAGCTGGCACTGGACCTGCAACAGGATCGTCCCTTTTCGGCTGAACGTTTCATCGCCGGGTCGTCCAATGCATCGGCACGGGCCTGGCTGGCCCGCCCCCGCTGGCCGGAGGGGCGTCTCTGGGTCTGGGGGCCGTCGGGGACAGGCAAGAGTCATCTGCTGCATGTCTGGGCCATGCAGAACCGGGCCGTACAGTTTGAGGCTTCCGCCCTTGCCTGTGATGGTGATGGTGCCATCCTCGTGGAAGGACAGAAGCTGGAACCGGGGAAAGTCCCTTTTGTCATCGACCATCTGGAAGGTCTGGTGCATGAGGTGGCCCTGCTGCATCTGCTCAATCGTGCCCATGCGGCCGGGCGGCGCGTGCTGATGGCCGCCCAGTGTCCTCCGGCCCGTCGGCCTTTCCAGATACCAGACCTAGCGAGTCGTCTTAGGGCGACGGTTACGGTCGGTCTGGAGGAACCGGAAGACGGGCTGAGAGTGACCCTTCTGCTGTCCCTTCTGGCAGAACGACAGCTTGTCGTGCCGCAGTCTGTCACGGACTGGCTCTGGCGGCGTCTTCCTAGGACGGGGGCTGCTCTCGTCCAGGCGGTGGAAAAACTGGATGAAGCGGCCATGAAGCGGGGAACATCCATAAATCGTGCTCTGGCCGTGGAGGTATTGGGTACACTGCTCAGTGAAGAAGAATGAGAGACCATCCATGTCGATTCAGGTAGTGAACAGGTCCGGCTGCCGTCCCTGAAAATCCTGTCCAGCCGGACTCTCATTCTTTTGCTGCAGGGCTGAAATACTGCGTTACGAATTGCCATGTCAACGAAAGGGTGGGCATTATCAGGATGATAATGAGCAGGCATCGACTGTTGACCAGCGGGGGAGGGAGAGTACATGCCCATAGTAGACGACGTGACGTTCACTGAGACGACAATGGCAAGCGGGGTGAAGCAGACGCATGACGCCCGCTTCATAAACCGGGAGCTTGGCTGGCTGGATTTCAACCAGCGTGTCTTGGATGAAGCCGAGAATGCGGAAACGCCGCTGCTGGAGCGGCTGCGTTTTCTCTCCATCAGTGCGGGCAATATGGATGAGTTCTATGCCGTCCGTGTGGCCGGTCTGGTGGATCAGCTGAAGAGTGGCAGCGGGAAGAAAAGCCCTGAGGGCCTTACCCCGGCCCAGCAGCTTGAGGCGGTGCGGCGTCAGGCATGGCATCTCCAGCAGGAGCAGCAGCGCATCTGGCTGTCCATGCAGGATGAGCTGGAAAAGAATGACATTCTCCTGAAGGATGTCGGGAAGCTGCATCATCATGACCAGGAATGGCTGGCCACCTATTTCGAGAAACAGCTTTTTCCTGTCCTCACACCCCTGACACTGAACCCGACGCATCCGCTGCCGTTCATCTTCAGTGGCGGGCAGGCTCTGGTCCTTCATCTCAGGGAGCCGAAGACGCGGCAGCATGTTATGGATGGCATGGTGCTGCTGCCGCAGCAGCTTCCCCGCTTTATCCGTCTGCCGGACCGTCATGGTGAAATCCGGTTCGTCATGCTGGAAGATGTCATCTCCCATTTTGCGAAGCGGCTCTATCCGGGGATGCATGCAACACGCCTGAGCATGCTGCGCCTCGTCCGTGATCTGGATGTTGCGCTTGAGGAAGATGCCGAGGACCTGTTGAACACCTTCGAGAAGGCCGTGAAGGAGCGGCGGCGTGGGGTCTGCATCCATCTGGAGGTGGACGGGCACCTGCCGAAGCACCTGCTCCGCAAGCTGGGTGTTGCCAGGGATGAGGTCGTCCATCTGAAAACGATGGTTGGTGTGGGGGATGTCAAGCAGCTCATCATCTCGGACAGGCCCGAGCTGCTCTTCAGGCCCTATCATGCCAGCATTCCGCAGCGTGTCATGCAGCATAACGGGGATTATTTCGCCACGATTCGGGAGAAAGACCTCGTCGTCCATCATCCCTATGAGAGCTTCGACACAGTTGTCCATTTTCTTCAGCAGGCGGCACGGGACCCTGATGTGCTGTCCATCAAGCAGTCCATCTATCGGACATCTCATGACAGCCCGATCGTGGATGCCCTGATTGAGGCGGTCGAGGCGGGCAAGTCCGTCACGGTCGAGGTCGAGCTGCGCGCCCGTTTTGATGAAGAGGCCAACATCCGTCTTGCCCGTGCCCTGGAAACCAGAGGCGTGCAGGTGGTGTATGGGCTTGCCGCCTACAAGACCCACGCCAAGATGATCCTTGTTGTCAGGCGGGAAGGGGATCATCTCCAGTCCTACGCCCATTACGGCACGGGCAACTATCATCCCAATACGGCCAAGATTTACACCGACATTTCCTACTTCACCTGCAACCCTGTTCTGGTTGAGGACTGTGCCCGGCTCTTCAACTGCATTACCGGTGCGGCCGTACCGGAGCTTGAGGCCGTGGCCTTCTCGCCAGTCACCATCCGGCCGACACTGGAAAAACTGGTGCGGGATGAGATGGAGCATGTCCGTGCCGGACGCCCCGGCCAGATATGGCTGAAAATGAACAGCCTCGTGGACAGGAAGCTGATCGACCTGCTCTATGAAGCGTCACAGGCAGGGGTGAAAATCACCATCGTGGTGCGTGGCATATGCAGCCTGCGGCCGGGTGTTCCGGGGCTTTCCGAGGGGATTGAGGTCCGGTCCATCGTGGGGCGGTATCTGGAACATGCCCGTGTCTTCGCCTTTGGTAACGGCCATGCCTTGCCATCCGGCCATGCCAGACTGTTCATCGCATCGGCTGACTGGATGAAGCGGAACATGGACCGGCGCATCGAGGCCATGGTGCCCATCCTTGATGAGGAGGCCTATGACCGCATCCTCGGCGAGATCATGGTGGTGAATGTCAGCGATACCCTGCAGAGCTGGGAAATGCTGCCGGATGGTGGCTGGAAACGTGTCGACCCCGGCCCCAGCCCTCTTTCCGCACATAATTATTTTATGGAAAAGGCGTTTTCTTCAGATAAAGAGGCAGAAGCTCCGGTGAATCCCCAGCCGGACCCCGCAGACGTTCCGGCGAATCCTCGGCCGGACTCCCATGAAGGGGAAGGGCCTGTGAAGGAGGCGTAAGAATGGTACATACGGCAGCGCAGTGGGAAGAGCGACGGTCTTGCCGGGCTGCGATCGTGGACCTTGGTTCCAATTCCGTGCGGATGGTGGTGTATGAAGGTGTGGCCCGTAATCCGGTCCCCATCTTCAATGAGAAAGCCACGCTGCGCCTCGGTGCGGGGCTGGAGGCCACGGGCATGCTGAGCGAGGAAGGCATCAGCCGCGCGCTGGAGGTCCTTGCCCGCTATCAGGCGATCGGTCAGGCCATGAAGGTGGACCCTTTCGACGTGCTTGCCACCGCTGCCGTACGGGATGCTCATAACGGGGCGGATTTTGTCAGGGAAGCGGTGGCCCGTATGCCGGAGGCCCGCTTCCGTGTGCTGAATGGCGAGGAAGAAGCCGATTATTCCGCTGCCGGTGTTCTCTGTGCCCTGCCTGATGCTGACGGCGTCGTGGCGGATATTGGCGGGGGATCGCTTGAGCTGATCCGTGTGAAGGATGGCTCCTATTTTGAGGCTGGCACGACCCCGCTTGGGGTGATCCGGCTGAGGGAACGGTCACAGGAAGATTTGGGGGACGCTGGCAAGATTGCCAGAAAGACCCTGGCGGATGTGACATGGCTGGAGACGGTGGCCGGGAAGCCGCTCTATCTGGTGGGCGGGGCGTTCCGGGCACTGGCCCGGCTGCACATCGCTCGCATGGGCTATCCCCTGAACATGGTGCATCTCTTCCGTCTTGGCCGGGATGAGGCGGAAGAAATGGCCGAATGGATCATCGGGGCCAGCCGCAAGCAGATGGAAAAGATCGGCAACGTGCCTCGCAAGAGGATGGTTGATGCACCTTTTGCTGCCCAGGTGCTGCTGGCCCTGCTGGCACAGACGAAAGCGCAGGAGGTCGTCTTCAGCGCGGAAGGGCTGCGGGAAGGCTGGTACATGCGTGAGGTTGCGGCCTCGGTTGCGGAAGAGAACCCCATGGAGGCTCTGGCCCGGGAGATGGCAGGGCGGCTGGGTCGCAATGCGTCTCTGGCTGAACCCCTGATCACATGGGTGGCTCCGGTTTTCCTGACGGGGCTGGACTGGGTGGAAGATGCGTTTCTGGCAGCCCAGTTCAGGTTGGCCTGTATCATTTCTGACATCGGTTCCTATGATCATCCACAATATCGGGCCGAGCAGACCTACCGGCGTGTCCTGTACTGTCATGGTGTAGGCTTTTCCCATGAATCACGAGCGTTTCTCGCCCTCGTGCTGGCCGTGCGGTATGAGGTGAACCGGGATGATCCGGTGCTGGAGCCTTCACGCCGCCTGCTGAGCAAGGAGCGGTACGAGGCCGCCATCCAGCTGGGGCTGGCCCTGCGGCTGGTCTATACGCTGTGTGCTGGTACGGATGTCCTGTTGGAAGGCACGCATCTTGCCGTGAAGGATGATAAGCTGGTGCTCAGCCTGCATGGGAGCCGTCTGCGTTCTGGTGGCAGTGCCATCTCCCGTCAGCTGGATCGTCTGGCCGAAGCTCTGGGGCTGAAACCTCTGCTGCGATAACGGCCGTGACGCCGAAAAGGAACCAGCACCATCATGGTGTCTGGTTTCTCACACGCCCTGTCCTTTTTGGGTTCATGGGATGCGTGTTCATACTGGCGGTCATGCTGCCGCCCGCCCTTGCCAGTCTTCATCATGGTAGTAATGCGCTCTGGCGGGTCGTCCAGCAGTGCGGCGTGACGCCTGACCACAAGCCCTGCACGGTCTATGACCCGGAGAAGGGATATGTCCTGTACAAGGTCAGGGCTGGAAAGGGTCAGTATCTTCTCCTGCCGACCCGGCGACTGCATGGCATTGAGGAAGAGGCCCTGTTGAAGGCGGATACACCCGACTATGTGCAGGCGGCATGGACCCACCGGAACCTTGTAAGCAGGGCCTATGGCCATTCCATCCCGGATGACCGGCTGTCTCTGGCCATCAATTCCCGCACGATCCGCAGTCAGGAGCAGCTTCATGTCCATATTGACTGCCTGCGGGCAGACATCCGGCAGATCGTGACTGGTCTGAAGGGAGAGCAGGGAGATGTCATGCTGCGTGGGCATGAGTATCACTGGTGGCTGATCCCATCCCTGACACCGTCTCCCCTGCTGAGTGTTCCCTTTTTTCCTGAAGGGGCGGACAGTCAGGAGCGGGGATATTATGGACTGGTCATCACCCCCCTGAAAGGACAGTTCCTGTTACTGCGCAGCCGTGCCCACGGGATGAACTGGGCATTTACTGAAGAATTGCAGGACCATCGCTGCAGTCTCTGAGGAATGCTCCTGCCTCCGTCAGTGTGGCTGACGGAGAGGTGCCAGCAGGCGGTTCAGATAGTCCAGCTCACTCTGGGGGCGGGTACGGTCAGAGGCCCGCCGTTGCAGCTCACGTTCGATGTCATGGGCACGGTTGCGCTCATGATCCGGGATGTGGGCATCAGAGTCGGGGCTGTCATCCATCTTCCGGCCCAGAGGGTCCTGATTGTCAGGCTGTTTCTCGTCCTCATCGTGGCTGTCATCATCCTGACCACTGTTCGGGTCGTCGTCAGGTGAGGCCGTGGTGGCACCATTCTGCTCATCTGGAGAGCTGGCGGAGGATGGCGGTGGAATGAAGCCGAGGCGTCCCTTGCTGCCTTTGCTGGCCTCGGACTGGTTCTGGTTCATGTCATGCCGGGACTGTGAAAGGTCGTTCAGGACGGTCTGAATGTTTTTCACGCTGTCCTCATCCTGACGGGTGGCCAGACTTTTCAGCACCAGCCCCATGTCTTTTTCTGCTTTCAGCAGATTGGACATTTTCTTTTTCGTCAGGGTTTCCCCACGGTGGTTGAGTGTTCTGGCCAGCAGGCGCAGGGCATATTGTGTGGCATGGTCCTGCTGGCGGGCATCGGCATGGCGCAGGACAGCGTCCTGGTTCAGTGCTGAGGCACCAGCGGGTGCAGTCGCCATGCCCAGCTGGCTGAGAAGTTCGGCCGTGGACATCTGGGAGATGTCCTTGTGCTGGGCATCCGTTTCCGGGGGAGGCTGCTCGGCAGAAAGGCGTTTCTGGGCATGGTTCAGCAGGTCCGTTTCCTGCCGGATGAGGTCCCGCAGGGCGAGACGCTGCGTGCGGGCTTCTGCCTGTGCCTGCATGGAGGCTGCCAGAGCCTGCATGTCGGGCAGGGTGGCCTGCCGGAGCTGTTCGGCAGGTTCCACCATGTCACGGAGATGTTCCAGAGCCTGGGGTGTTTTCCCTGCCAGGGCATCGGACTGGACCCGTCCGGCCAGATGGACCCAGGGCATTCCCCGGCCTCCCGGCATGGGCATGATCAGGCCATTCCGGCTGGCTTTCTGGAAGATGAAAGCCATATGGCCATCCAGGGCAGCTTTCAGTTTTTCCAGCTCATCATGCAGTGTCTGCTGTTCGCCTGATGGCGGTGGCGCAGGGTGCTCTCCCAGGGCAAGGAGATGCAGCCTTATGGCATTCTGCAGGGCACGGACATGCAGCATGGAGGCGGCAATGTCCCTGCCAGACTGGGAGCGGTCTTCCGCATACAGGGCCATGAACCAGAGCTGATCATTAAGGGCACTGACGGACAGGTTCCCGGCGGCCTGATGTTGCAGGAGAACCAGTGGAAAGGACAGGTCCGTGGGCAGGGGCAGAGCTGTCAGAAGACCGAGCATATGAGCCGCCTGTGTCTGGTTGGCCTGCCCCGTGGCAAGATGGAGCCGCAGTTCAAGCAGTGCCCGGCTCAGCGGGTCATGGAACGGGCGGTGCCCCAGACGGAAGGTCTGCGGCTGGGAGCAGCTCTGTTTTCCTGACCCGCTCTTTGCGCAGAGTGCGCCTACGACGTCCAGTCCGGCAAAGGGGCTGTCAGAAAGGTCAAGCCGTGTCTCCCCCTTGGCCCTGGACGGATGTTTTTCCAGTGGGAGAGGACGTACCAGCCGGTATTTCGGGTCAGCCTGACGGGAAGGCGGAATGATGGGCTGGAGCTGGACTTCCAGCTCTGCAACACCATGAGGCTGGGCCACGGACCAGGGGAAGCTGGTATACCAGTCCTGGTCTTTGGCTCCTGCCCTGCCTGTCCAGCGGACATCGGGGGGCGTATCGGGACTGATCTGCATGGACCAGCGTCCCAGCCTGCGGCCCCGGATGGACAGGGTGACGGTAGCACTTTTCTGGAGGATGCTTTCAATCTGCCAGCCACCATTATGCAGGTGCATGTGCCTAACATGAGCGGCACCGTGCAGGGAGGGCCGACCGGCAGGGGCTTCCACGACAACATGAAGCTGGGCACCTTCCGGCAGTGAAAGGGGGGCCGTGCCGTGGGCTGACAGGAAGAGGGGAGGACCGGGGGCGTAGGAGGGTCGGTCGATCCATACCTGCATGGCGGGGATGGGTGTGGCGTCATCATCCATGCCGGGGATGAAGCCCGCTTTCAGCTGGAGGCCCGCCTGTGTTCCGGAGAAACAGCCAAGCACGAAGAGACCCGCCACGACCAGAGAGGCCGTCAGCCAGCCTGCCCAGTGTGGGAAGAAACGGGGCGGGCGGAGATGGAGCGTCTCCAGAGACGCCAGAAGCCGCTGCCGGTGGATGGCCCAGAGCTGGCCTTCCCTGAGCTTCTGGTCTTCAGGAAGGTTCCCCGGCAGGGCGGGACTGTCTGTTAGGGCGGCGAGTGGAGGGAACCCGAGGCCGGAATCCCGTTCAATCCGCTGGTCAACCTGCTTCAGGGTAGGGCGTGGGAGATGGTGGAGACACCGGACTGCCCATCCGATGACAGTGCCGAAGCAGGCCAGCTCCAGCAGGCCGTGCAGCCAGTCCGGCAGTGACTGGGGAAGATGGAGCAGAGCCGCACAGCCCCACAGTCCGGCCAGCAGGGCGGGCCAGCGGGCATGGTACCAGTACTGTTCGACACGCAGCCGACGGTAGGCCTGCCGTTTGAGACGGGCAAAGCGGGGAGGGAGAAGGGCAGCCTTCACGATGTCAGGGATGGGCCAGCCAGTCGGGGACGGCTTCCTGTGCGAGAAGTTCATCAAGCGTCTGGCGTCTGCGGATGACAGCCTGCCGGTCGCCATCAATCATGATCTGTGCGGCAAGAGGCCGTGAATTGTAGGTGGAACTCATGACGGTACCATAGGCCCCGGCATCCAGAAGAGCGACCAGATCGCCCTTCTTCAGGGAAGGAAGGCGACGCTGGCGCGCGAAGATGTCGCTGCTCTCACAGATGGGGCCGACCACATCCACGACATCCCCGGCTGTGGTGTCTTCTGGAGTGTGAAGGGGGAGGATGCCGTGCCAGGAATCATACATGGCGGGGCGGACCAGCTCATTCATGCCTGCATCAATGATAACAAAACGGCGGGCAGCCTCTTTCACGTCGATGACACGGGCCAGAAGCACGCCAGAAGGAGCGGCCAGCCAGCGGCCCGGTTCTACATGGAGCTGCACGTTCAGATCACCCAGCGTTTCGGCAATGACCTCCGCCAGCATGGAAGGGGGAGGAGCTTTTTCATCACGATAGGCAATGCCAAGACCGCCGCCGCAGTCAATGTCGCTGACATGCAGACCGTCTGCCCGCAGGGTTCTGACCAGAGAGGCGATGCGCTCATAGCCCCTGCGGAAGGGGGCTTCCGTCACCATCTGGCTCCCCAGATGGACGGCAAGACCGATCAGCTCCACGCCGGTCATGTCTGTCTGGGTTTTGCGGTAGAGGGCAGGGACGGTGTCGTGGGCAATACCGAACTTGTCTTCGGCCCGCCCTGTCGTGATCTTGCTGTGCGTCTGGGCGTCAATGTCCGGATTGACCCGGAAGGCAATGCGGGCACGTCGTTCCAGCTTTCGTGCCAGAGCGTCGAGGCGGTGCAGCTCTTCCACGCTCTCAACATTGATCTGGCCAATCTGGTGATGGATGGCCAGTTCCAGCTCTTCATCCGTCTTGCCGATGCCGGAAAAAACGATGTCCTGCGCCCGGATGCCTGCGGCAAGGGCACGGCGCAACTCACCACCGCTGACGACATCGGCTCCGAAACCGCACTGTGCCAGAACGGTCAGGCAGGCCTGATGGTCCTGCGCCTTGACGGCAAAATGGCAGTGAACGGGCAGGTTCTTCGCCTCGAAAGCGTCCTTCAGGGCACGGGCACGACGGCGCAGCGTGTCTGCACTGATGACCCAGCAGGGGGTGCCATGCTGTCTGGCAAGGTCTGCCAAGGGAGTGCCTTCCATGACCAGCCCTTTGCTGCCCTCGTAGGACAGGTTGGGATGGCTGTTCAGGAGGCTCTGAAGTGTCGGATCGGGACGTGTCGAAGTCATGCCCGCATGATTACAGATCAGCAGCGAAAATGGAAAGGTGCAACCGGCAGGAAAGAGGAACGACCGGCGGAGATTTCACGCCTGCCCGTTCATCATTCGCAACATGTTCTCAGGGAGAATGATGGTGCACCCGAGAGGACTCGAACCTCTAACCCCCAGATTCGTAGTCTGGTGCTCTATCCAATTGAGCTACGGGTGCAATAGCCCGAATGCCGGGCCTGTAATGGCATGGTGCACCCGAGAGGACTCGAACCTCTAACCCCCAGATTCGTAGTCTGGTGCTCTATCCAATTGAGCTACGGGTGCGCTATGTTGGTAAAAGTTCTATCTGGTCTTTTCTGGTAGTGCAACCCCGCTTGGAAGTTTTTTAAATATTTTCCAGCGGGATGCCCTGTCCGGCCGGTTCAGCGGCGGGTGAGCGAGACATGGGCACGGCAGCGGGGCGACATATAGGTGCCGCCAATGGCCGTTCCGACCGGGTAGCCATCAAAAGACTGCCGGTAGGGCGTGCCGTTCATTCCCTTGTCGGTCAGCTCGGCCAGATAGTGCTGCTGGCCTTTTTCGTAAGTGCCACGCAGGGTGGAGGAGGTCATGCCGGGATTGAAGACGATCTCATGCCCACGGATGCGGAGGGAGGACATGTCGCTGGTCGGGCAGATGCCCTGCTCGGTGACAAGCTTCCCCATCCACAGGCCATAGGGGTCAGCCGCCGGGTCGGGGAGGGAGGAGCAGGCCCCCAGTGTGCAGAGACTGACAAGACAGGTGAGAAAAGCGGGACGCATGTGCTGTTCCTGAAAGTATGGTTCCGGTGTGCCGGCCACCGCAGAAATCTTTTCCGGAAGGTAAAAACCGGTGGAGAATAAGGATGACGTTGGCGGTCTATCGTCCTATAGAGACTAGCACGAATTAAGCATTGTGCCATATCCAGCAGGCGAGGGCCGGAACTTGACGCAGAAAAACGCAGACACTTTTCAGCAGCTTGATGAAACCCTTCATGAAGACCGCATCCTGATTCTGGATTTCGGCAGCCAGGTGACCCAGCTGATTGCCCGCCGTGTGCGGGAAAGCGGGGTCTATTGCGAAATCTGGCCGTTCACGTCCTCGCTGGAGAAAATCCGTGATTTCAACCCACGGGGGATCATTCTTTCCGGCAGTCCGGCCAGCGTGCATGACGACAATGCACCGACCCTGCCGGAGGGTCTGCTGGAGCTGAACCGTCCCATTCTGGGCATCTGCTATGGCCAGCAGGTTCTGTGTCATACGCTGGGTGGCCGTGTGGAAACGCACGATCATCGCGAGTTTGGCCGTGCCTATATTGATGTTGCCGAGGAATGTGCGCTGTTCCATGGTCTCTGGGCACAGGGCGGGCGTGAGCAGGTCTGGATGAGCCACGGTGACCGTGTGGCGGCCCTGCCGCCGGGCTTCAGGGCCGTGGCCTATTCCGAGGGGGCACCGTTTGCCATCATCGCCAATGAGGAACGCCGCATCTATGGCGTGCAGTTCCACCCGGAGGTGGTGCATACGCCGCATGGTGCGGAGCTGATCCGCAATTTCACGCATGACGTGGCGGGCTGTTTCGGCACATGGACGATGGCCGGTTTCCGTGATCTTGAAATTGCCCGTATCCGCAAGCAGGTGGGTGACGGCAAGGTGATCTGCGGTCTCTCCGGCGGGGTGGACAGCTCCGTGGCAGCCAAGCTGATTCATGACGCCATTGGTGATCAGCTGACCTGCATCTTCGTTGATCCGGGCATCCTGCGTGCCGGTGAAGCGGATGAGGTGGTGAAAACCTTCCGTGATCGCTTCAATATCCGTCTGGTCCATCGTGATGCGTCCGACCTGTTCCTTGGCGAGCTGGCCGGGGTGACGGACCCGGAAGTGAAGCGCAAGACCATTGGCCGTCTCTTCATTGAAGTTTTCGAGCAGGAAGCCGCCAGGCTGGGCGGGGCGCAGTTCCTTGCTCAGGGGACGCTGTACCCGGATGTGATCGAGAGTGTCAGCTTCAATGGCGGGCCGTCCGTGACCATCAAGTCCCATCATAATGTGGGCGGTCTGCCGGAACGGATGAACATGGAGCTTGTCGAGCCGCTGCGTGAACTCTTCAAGGATGAGGTTCGTGCGCTGGGCCGTGAGATTGGCGTGCCGGAGCATATTGTCGGGCGGCATCCATTCCCGGGGCCGGGGCTGGCCATCCGTATTCCCGGTGACATCACCCGGGAGAAGCTGGACCTCCTGCGGAAGGTGGACAGCATCTATCTGGAGGAAATCCGCAAGGCTGGCCTGTATGACGAAATCTGGCAGGCTTTTGCGGTTCTCCTGCCCGTCCGTACGGTGGGCGTGATGGGTGACGACCGTACCTACGATCAGGCCTGTGCCCTGCGTGCCGTCACCAGCACGGATGGCATGACCGCCGAGGTCTATCCCTTCACCTTCGAGTTCCTCAACCGTGTCGCTGGCCGCATCGTGAACGAGGTGCGTGGCATCAACCGTGTTACTTATGACATTACTTCCAAGCCGCCAGGCACGATCGAGTGGGAGTGAGGTTTTAAGGAGCGTTTTCGGTTAGACAACGCCGCTATGCGTTTGATAGTGGCGTTGTTATTTTTAGTTTCATTATGAGTCCTAATTGAAAATTAGTATGTGGGTGAGGTAGACTAGATCCTATCTAAGGTGCTCAAGTATCTTTTTAAGGTGGTAAATTTTTCATTTTTGTTGATATTTTTGTTTTCTTCTTCAAGGATTTTTATAATATCGCTCATGCCATAAGGCCAATCATACGGATTTTCTGGTAGTATCCTGTATAAGATATCTGCTATTTCGTGAGAATACTTTCGTATTGTACCACTTTTGAATTTCCAGGATGTTGTGTCGATAAAACAGTGCTGATTGACTTTGCATAAATGACGTGGAATTATTTCGAATAACGTGGGAATTTGATCGCCACTGAACAAAGCCACTTCGCAGAGTGCTGCCGATACGGCAGGTGACCTGGTACGAAGCTGGCGAGGCCAAAGTTCGAGTAGCTTTGGGAGTAATTTTTTCCATTCTTTGCGTGAAATTTTATATCTCTCATCAGCCCATTGTTGGGCCTGCTTCAGGATAAAAACACGGACATGCTCATCAACGTTTAAGAGTAAAGTTTTCATTTCTGCATCAGAAAGGAGGCTTTTATTTTCAGAGTTATTTTTGGTCCCCCATCCTGCCAGGAGTATGGTCGCAACAGTTCTAGTATAGGAGCGGCATGGATGAGGGGGGGGTTGGTAAATTGTAGCAAGTCTTCTTTGATTTGTAGAAAAAGTTCCTGATGTGGTGTGTCTGCATCATGTAAAAAGCCGGACCAGGCAGCGCAGCAGGTATTTTCGTTGCTATCTTTAAATAATGGCAATAAGTTTTCTATAGTCCATTTTGGATCGATAGAGAAAAACCAGTCAATATGTAAGAATAGAACTGTAAGTATGGTTTTTTGAAAGCTACTATGACGGAATAATAACGAACTTATGTTTTTTAGCCATTCTGGCGGCAGACCTTCGTTTGGAAGAAGATTTTCTTTGCGAGGGTCGTTGAAAAGGGAGTGTGCTATGAGGCCGCTGGGTGAAAACATTGTCGTTATAACCCAGTCGGAAGCATCGCAGGTATGAGCATTGGATGAATGCTCTATATTGGGATTAATATAAAGATTTTTTATTGACTTGTTAACTAGGTTTTCAAAGGTAGAAATGTATTTCTTTGTCAGTATTTTGCTAAAGTAATAAAGAAAATTGCTGGAGAAATTGAGTAAATCGGCGAATTTTTTATCATCATAACTGGTGAGTCTCTTGGCTATAGTATGGAAAAGGCGGCCTTGTTTTTGTGTGTGATTTGTTGAATTCCATATTTTTGAGGTTAGAAACTGTTGCCATGCCCATAGTGGGAAATCTCCTTTCTTTGCTGCTCTGGTTAATGCGGTAAAGGCACGGACTGGATAGTGTTCAATGAGGCCGATAAAAGGTTCGTATTTGATCAAAAAATCGTCTGACTGATTTCTTGCCTGTTCGGCTCGCTGCAATACGTCTGAAAGGGGAATGTACATGAGTACATTATAATCAGTATTTACTGTTACTGTTCCAGAACGACTTCCTTGCGGGACGATTGCGTCTTTGGCACGACCATCATGCCAGTCCGGCACGATGAGGCGAAGTCGTTGTATCTGTTCGCAGGTGGAAGGAGACAGTACGCAACCTGATTTCTGTAGCCATAGGAGACGTTCCAGAATTCGCCAAGCTCGTCTTTTTGCGAAGGCCTTGCGTGTTTCCCATGACTCCTGTCTGGGACCTTTCAGTATTTTCATTTCAATTTTATTGCGCGATGGAAGGGAGAGAGTCTGCCATCGTTTTTCTATGGTAGTTAATAGATCACGTTGGCTGTAATTATTCCAGAAGATGTCGTCGCTTAATGATGTTATGAATTTTGTAAAATTGTTACTCGAAATGATTTCCACTTTACTTAAAGCCCATATGCGTAGCCGTGTAAAGATGGTGTCATCATCTATCGGCCATGATAAAAACTCATGTCTGGCAGCTCTTTTGTTGATCTGGCTTAATTGCGTAAAATATTTTGCAAATTGATATATCGTAGCTGACAGATTTCTCGGTGGATTAAGATGGTACTGCGTTACATTGTCTCGGAATAGTGTGCTAATTTTGTATAGGTATACCCACCGGCTTCATGCTCAAGTGCGAGGGCCAGTTCAAGATTCTGTCGTAGAATCCTGACAGCAGGCAGGCACCATTCATCAGGGATTGTGATTGGCTTGTATGGTTGAGGATGGGTGACTCCTTTTCTAATTATGAGGCGATCATGGCCCTGTGGAGTGTCTGCATTGGGAGGGATGGGAGAGTCTAGCGGAGAAGGTTCAATAGAAAGGTAAGGCTGAAGCAGGGCACCGAATTTTCGGATGAGCGAGCTGCTCCAGCCTTCTTTCCGGATGGTGGATTGTAGAGTGAACCAGTCATGGTAAAAGTTCTTGGGTTGTTCCCAGTTTTCAAACAGTAAACGCCATGCTATGCGAGTGTTGTCGTGTATCTGACTATCAGGTGTATTGAACCTTTGTAGTATATAGTACTGAATGTTCTGATGCAGAAATGTCTGGCGAACGGCCCACCAGATAGCGGCGGGCTGGTCACAGACTCTAGCAAGCCACAATCCTAATTGCTCTAACCGTGAAACAAGGCGAGGGGTGTAGTAGGGATTTTGTGTATGGAATGCTGTTAAGTTGTCCTTGCTTGAAGTTGATACATCAAGGGTGTTTGGTTCCAAGGCATCCCATGCCCCAGAGGGGGGCTGTTGTTTAGGAGAGTGTTCGGACGGTGGTAGTGGGTCAGAATCAAGACCGTACCGTTCAAATGGATTGACATAGGATTTTGCGGGGTTGAGCCAATCTGTGTTGCCTGGTGCTGCGAAACGACGGTATCTGTCGAAGACACAAAGCCATTCTGCCGGCGGCGGTGGTTCATGAAGGCGGAATTTCTCTGCGCCTTTGTGGGTTGAAACGATATGTGCGATCTGTCCCCGTTCATGGGGCTGAAGCTTCGCTGGTCCTTTTTGGGAAGTGGCAATGATTTCTTCATACCACGCTTCTGGATCACGTGCCCGCTTGGCCCAGGCCTTAAGAGAATCCCATAAAGCGGTATGGTCGTTGTCTGGGGCATCATATGGGATGGCGTTTACGCCTTTATGCCGCCAGCGTGCCGCAGCTTCTTTTTGATTGCCAGCATGAAATGCGAAGGCCTTTTTTCTGTTTGCTGTGTTCAGTGCTTCAAGAAGGTACTGAACAGGTGCGTCATCGGCTGTATAGCCAACAAAGACAACGAGATACTGTTCTAGAATTGAGCGAATGAATGCTGTCGCCCAGCCATTTGACACATAGGCATGACCAAAGGTTGAACTCGATAGGACAAAGCCATCTCCTTCAGCTCCGCCGTAATCCGGCTTGGCCCGACCATGTAAGTACACGATTCCATTGAATTCATTGGATCGCAGAGGGTCAGGGAGCCTTGGTGGCTGCCAGCTTTGCAGATTGCGCCCGCAATCATCAAATAATCTGTCGAAATTTGTTGTGACCAGTTTCGTCCCTTGTGGTGTCGAAGCCAGATCAAGCAGGATCTTGTGGGCTGTCAAAACACAATTTTCAGGTGGTTTCAGAGCTGATGTAACCGCTTCTTCGATGTCAGAAGAGGCAAATTCTCTTTCCAGAAGTCCGAAAATCCGGTCGATTGATATGGCCCCAGGGACACTCGTACGTGCGTCTTGGATCAGTTTACAGGCAGGGCTATCCGGTTCAACTCTCAGTTTATCAATAATTTTATCGGCCAGACCGAAAAAGTCGGGGAGACCTGCAAACGCTCTGGAAACACCAGCCCCGCAGAAGAAGACTACATGGCCTTCATCTCTGGCCATCAGAAGTTCATCGGGGATGGATGGTCCGTTGGCTAAAAAACGCAATTTCTGACCTCCTACCTGTAGGTTCAAAGTCTGTTCTCTATGTGAAATATGTTTCAAGAAAATTAATCAAAATGTCCCGGGAAATATTCTAGGTTTCTCCAGAGCCGCGTCGCTACAAACAGAATCATCATCCCTACAGCACCATAATTGATCCACTTCCACCCGATATCGTTCAGCGCGGCCCCGCCGATGAAACAGCTGATGGCCGTGCAGGATGCGGTCACGAATTCGCCGAGGCCCTGTGCACTGGGGCTGTAGTCCGGGTACGGGACGGCTTTCACAAGCAGCGTGGCCCCCGAGACGAAGAGGATGTTCCAGGCCAGTCCTAGCATGAAGAGAGACAGGCATGACACGTAAGCACTGCTGCTCAGGACGTTGAGGCCGGTCACGCTCAGCATGAGGACCAGGCCTGCCATGATGGTGGCAGAGATGCCCACACGATTGCAGAGCCACCCTGAGAAGGGAGAGCTGGCGAACATGGCGAAGAGATGAGCCGTCATCATCCCTGAAACGAGAGCCACATCATGCCCCTGCTGGAAAATGTGAATGGGGGTAATGCTCATCAGGACCATCATGATGCTATAGGAAACAGCATTGATGGTCACGGCAAGCAGATAGGACCGCCGTTCCTCTCGAGTGGATCCGGCGGAGGAAGTGCAGGCTAATGTTTCTGCCTTCATGGGGAAGGGGCTGTCGTGGCCTGTCTTTCAGGCCAAGCATGAGGATGGCGGAAAGCAGGGCCAGAATGGCAACAATAAGATAGGCCCCGGCATGGGGTGTTGTTGGGATGAGGCCATCCCCCATATAGGCGAGGCATGGCCCCAGAATGCTGGCAATGACTCCGCCGGAGAGGACGGTAGCGATGTTTCTGGCCCGTACAGCCTCCGGGGCATTGTCAGCAGCTGCAAGGCGGTAATACTGGGCAAAAGCCTGAAACATGCCCACGGCCGCCGTTCCAGAGCAGAAAAGCAGAAAGCTCCTGTCTGTCAGGGCCTGAAAGGAGATCAGGCCGCCCAGCGTTCCAGCTGCGGCTCCCAGCATGAAACCCGCCTTCCGCCCCATCCGGCCCATGAGGATCGAGGCCCCGAAAGTCGTCAGGCAGGCCACGAACGTGATAAGGGAATAAGGGAGTGTGGCTAGCGTTCTGTTGGGCATCAGCTGATAGCCGACAATACCCGTCAGGGTCAGATCGACTGAGAATGAAGCCGTGAAAAGCAGCTGCCCCAGAAACAGGATCACGAGGCGGCGTCTGTCGGTTTGAGGCATGGCCGGAACTCCTTATGCCTCATTGTTGGTCCTGATTTATGGTATAAGTGTGTTCCGGTCCGCATGGGCGGACAGAGGCATGGCGTGACCATGCCACGCTTTTCTGGCAGGGCAGGGTTGCTGCCCGAGAGAGTGTTTTTTGGACATAAGAGGGGGAATACGGCTTGCTCAAATGGCTATCCCTTGGCAGGGATAAGGGGATGAGAGTACCTGTTCCTTTTTCCCATATGCGGTTCGTGCAGGGGGTGTTGCCAGTCATGGCGGTGGCCCTTCTTGCAGCCACGCCCGCCTGTGAGGCCGAGACGGAACAGGGTGATTCTCATAAACCCCATCATGCCCATCATCACGGAAAGGCGCATGAGCATTCTCATGCGGCGGGCAGGGCACATGCCCATGAGGCCCCGGCCCATCACAGGGCGGCGCAGCATCGGGCTGCTGCGGCTGCAACAGCAGCGGGGGCCGCAAAGGCGGCCCAGCCGGCACAGCAGCCCACTCCCGAGGATGTCGGTACGGAGACGAGGCTCCCGCTGCCACGCTATGCCTCCATGAGGGCGGACCGTGTCTATATGCGGCGTGGTCCCGGCGAACGGTATCCGATCGACTGGGTCTATCACCGCCGTGGGTATCCGGTGAAAATTGAGCGGGAATTCGGCGTCTGGCGTCTCGTGGAAGACCCGGAGGGCCAGAAGGGCTGGGTTCATCAGGTGACACTGCATGGCAGCCGTTCCTTTATCATACCCGGTTCCGTGTCCTATGATGGGGATGCGTCTAAAGTTTCGACCACGGGTCATGCTGATTCCCGCATCGTGGCATATATGCCGGTGGGAGAGGTGGCACGGGGCCAGAATCATGACGTCCCTCTGATGAGTTCGGACAGGCCGGACCAGACGACCGTTGCCCTGCTGGAGCCGGGAACGGTCGGAACGCTCAAGGCCTGCCCCCAGGGTTCATCATGGTGTCATGTCACAGTCAGGGGCTATGACGGGTGGATCGAACGCCGCCTGTTATGGGGGGTTCAACCCGGTGAAATCATTCAGCCTGACTGAACAAATGAAAAGTCGAGGAATGTTATGACAGCCAACATCCATCATCGCCGCACTCGGATTGTTGCGACCCTCGGGCCGGCATCAGAAACCGCCGAGCAGATTCTCAATCTCGCCAGGATTGGCGTGAATGTCTTCCGCCTGAACTTCTCCCACGGTGCCCATGACGAGCACGCCGCCCGTCACAAGGCCGTGCGTGAGGCCGAGGCAAAGCTGGGTCGTCCGCTGGCCGTTCTGGCTGACTTCCAGGGGCCGAAGCTGCGTGTTGGTGTCTTCAAGGATGGTCCTGTTCAGCTGAAGGTTGGTCAGACATTCACGCTGGACCTGGACAAGGCCCCGGGTGATGCCCACCGTGTCAACCTGCCGCATCCGGAGATCATCGGTGCCGTTGATGTCGGTCACCGCCTGCTGCTGGATGATGGCAAGCTCGCCCTGCGTGTCACGAAGAAGCACAAGGACTCCCTGGAGACGGAAGTGCTCGTGGGTGGCAAGCTCTCCGAGCGCAAGGGTGTGAACGTTCCTGACGTTGCCCTGCCGATCCCGGCCCTGACGGAGAAGGACCACAAGGACCTCCAGTTCGCCCTCTCCATCGGTGTGGACCTGATCGCCCTGTCCTTCGTGCAGCGTCCGGCTGACATTCAGGAAGCCCGTGACATCGTCAAGGGCCGTGCATGGATCGTCACCAAGCTGGAGAAGCCGCAGGCTGTCGAGTGCCTCGATGAGATCATCCGTCTCTCCGATGCGCTGATGGTGGCCCGTGGTGACCTGGGTGTCGAGCTGCCGGCCGAGGATGTGCCCGTCATCCAGAAGCGTGCCATCAATGAGGCCCGCCGTCAGGGTCGTCCGGTCATCGTGGCAACACAGATGATGGAAAGCATGATCAGCAGCCCGGTTGCGACCCGTGCTGAAGTCTCCGACGTTGCCAATGCCGTCTATGACGGTGCTGATGCCGTCATGCTCTCCGCCGAGAGTGCTGCCGGTTCCTTCGGGCCGGAAGCCGTGGCCACCATGGTGCGTGTGACGTCCCGCGTGGAGCAGGACCCGGAATGGCGTGCCCGTATGGACCGTATGCGTCCGGTTTCCGAGCACACGATCCAGGGGGCACAGGCCAAGTCCACCTTTGACGTGGCCCGCAACGTCCGTGCATCCGCTCTGGCCGTGCATACGGAGAATGGCCGCAGTGCCGTGCTGGTCTCCCGTGAGCGTCCGCATGAGCCGATCGTGGCCCTGACGAACGAGACCATTTCCCGCCGTCTGTGTGTGGTCTGGGGTGTGTTCCCGAAGGTCGTTTCCAGCAAGGATGACGTGAAGGTCGCCGGTGAGTTCGCCAAGGATGGCGAGCATGTCGTCCTGCTCGACAGCTCCAAGAACATCCGTATCGTCAAGGCCTGATCCTTGCTGATGCCACTCCGGTTCCTCTGATGGCAGCAGCCATCAGAGGAATGGGAACAGAAAAAGCCCGGCAGACTGATCACCTGCCGGGCTTTTTTCATGCGTGTTCTGATCAGGCCTGTCGGTTTTCTATCAGGGTCTGCCGGATGCGCCGTCCTCTCTTGATGCGTTCCGTAATGGCTTCGGCATCTTCGTTCTGGATGGCCTCCACCATGAGGTGGGCCTCTTTCTCGAACCGTCTGAAAGTGGCGAGCAGGGTGTCCTTGTTTGTCAGGAAAATGTCACGCCACATGATCGGGTCGGAAGCGGCAATGCGTGTGAAGTCCCGGAAGCCGGAGGCGGCATATTCCAGCACGTCACTGCGGAGGTCCGTCGAAAGACGGTCCGCCGTATCGCAGATGGTAAAAGCCAGAAGGTGGGGCAGGTGGCTGACGATGGCGCAGACCTGATCATGGTAATGGTCTGTCATCTGTCGGGTGCGGGACCCGCAACGCTGCCAGAAATTTTCCATCATGCTTATGGCGTCAGGGGAGATGCCTTCTGGGGGCACGAGCAGGGTCCAGCGGTCTTCAAATAACGTGGCGAAGCCAGCGTCCGGGCCGGAATATTCCGTTCCTGCCATGGGGTGCGCCGGGACGTAGCTGACGCCCTCTGGCAGCAGGGCACGGATGTCCGGCCCCAGCGTGCTGCGGACGGAGGCAACATCACTCAGGAGGCTGCCCGGCTTCATATGGGGCAGGATCATTTCCGCCACCGGCCTGATGGCACCCGTCGGAATGCAGAGGATGACGGCGTCAGACTTTGCCGCAGCCTCCGTCAGGGAGTCCGTGACCTCATCGGCAATGTCCAGCTCCTTCACCCGTTTCAGCACATCCGGTGAGCAGTCTGCCGCAATGAGATGACGGGCCAGCGTGCCGGTCTGTCGGGCACGACGGAGAATGGAAGAGCCGATCAGTCCGGGGCCGATGATGGTCAGTGTGTCGAAGAGAGGAGCATCAGCCATGAGTGTCGTCATCTCAGCAGGTGGAAGGAGAGGGATCAGGAGCGGCGCAGCTGGCGGAACTCGTAAAGCTGCCAGAGCAGCAGGACAGGAATGCCGATGACAATGTCCCGTCCCCGCCTCAGCAGGGAGATGCTGATGGAAATGTCAGCACTGATGCCAAAGAGCTCCCCCAGAGCGACATAGCCTGCTTCCTGCACACCCAGCGCACCGGGGACCAGAAATCCGGCGGACATGATGCCACACACGGCTCCTTCAATGGCCAGAGCGTTGAAGAAGGAACAGTGCGCCCCCAGCAGGATGAGGGACAGCCATGTCAGCAACGCGCTGCCGAACCAGCAGAGAAGATGCAGTCCTGCCCCCAGGCCAATGCGTACGGGCTGGTCCCAGAGGCTTTCGATATAGTGCTGAAAGTTTTCGCTGTTGTTGGCCAGCGCATCATGCCAGTCGGCAGAAATGTGTTTGGACAGAAAGCGGGCCAGGGCCTGAAGGACGTTGCCGCTGCGCTGCTGTGTCCAGATGAAACCGGCCATGCCGATGCTCAGCAGGACAATGCCCGCGGCCAGGGGCCAGATGAACCGTCCAGCATCGGCCTGCCCGATGAGGCAGAGCAGCGCAATGATGATGAAGGCAAGCTGCCCCAGCACTTCCGTCGTGATGTCGATGATGTTGGCGGCAATGCCTTCCGTCCAGCTGATGGGCTGCCCGCTGGTGGTATGGCGGGCGTCCCCGGCCGTGGTGGCCCGTATGCCGATCAGCATTCCGCCAAGCTGGGAAAAAGGCAGGCAGGCTGCGGCGGCATCCCGCACGAAACGGGAGAAAGTCAGACGGAGGAAGCCAATGTCGGCGATGCTGCTTTCCCAGGCGACACCCAGCAGGACATTGACGGCGAGCTGGCTGATGATCAGCAGGGTGAATCCCTCAATGCCGATTTTGGCGAGGGAGGTCAGAATCGGATGTATGCCAGTGCGGAGGGTCAGAAAACAGAAGAGGACGACACCTGTCAGCGAAAGGATGAAGGGGAGTAGTTTTTTCAAGAGTGCCGCCATTGTCAGTTCCGGTTTTTGCCCTTCTAGGCTACTCTGTGGCAGACGTCCAATGCCTGGGGCTTTACCCTGTGCGGCAAGGGTGACTATACCCGTCAGGTTCATGCAGCAAGGCAGGAAAGGGGCGGAACATGGCAGAAGACATAACCCTGATTACCGGTGCGACCGGCTTTGTGGGATCGGCCGTCGCACGCATCCTGCTGGAGAGGGGGCACCGTCTGCGCCTTCTGGTCCGTCAGACATCGGACCGCAGCAACGTGTTGGGTCTGCCTGTCGAGTTTGCCGTCGGTGACCTTGCCGACCCGAAGAGCATGGAGACAGCCCTGAAGGGCGTGACCTATCTCTTCCATGTTGCCGCAGATTACCGGCTCTGGGTGCCGGACCCTGACGTCATGATGAAGGCGAATGTGGAGGGGACACGGAACCTGATGCAGGCCGCCATGAGGGCAGGCGTGAAGCGGGTCGTGTACTGTTCGTCCGTGGCGGCACTGGGCATGGCACATGATGGCATTCCCGCCACGGAAGCATCCCCCGTGACGGAGGATCAGATCGTGGGGGTCTATAAACGCTCGAAATACCGCGCAGAGCAGGAAGTCCTGTGCCTTGTGCGGGAAGAAGGGCTGCCCGCCGTCATCGTCAATCCGTCGACACCCGTGGGGCCACGGGACATCAAGCCCACGCCGACCGGCCAGATGATTCTGGACTGTGCCATGGGGCGTATGCCCGCCTATGTGGAGACAGGCCTGAATATTGTCCATGTGGATGATGTGGCGGAAGGCCATGTGCTGGCCTTCGAGAATGGCACCATTGGCGAGAAATATATTCTGGGTGGGGAAAACCTCATGCTGGGCGAGCTGTTCCGCATGGTGGCCGAGATCGCCCATCGCAGGCCGCCCCGCATCCAGCTGAAACAGTCATGGCTGTATCCGGTGGCATCCGTCTCCGAAATGCTGGCACGCTGCTTCGGCATCCAGCCCCGTGTGACACGGGAGATGCTGGACATGTCCAAAAAATTAATGTTTTTTTCTTCAGAGAAGGCGGAACGGGAGCTGGACTATCGGCCCCGGGAGGCACGCCATGCTCTGGCTGATGCCATAGCGTGGTTTCGTGAGCATGGGCGGAGGTGACTTCCGTCAGAAAAGGACGGTAACGGGCTGACACGGTGATGATGTTTGTAGCGGTATTGTTTTCTCTGTTGGCCTGGCTGGGGTTGATGTTTTTTCATGACCAGTTCTGGGTTGGTGGGCCATGGCTGGTGGAGGGCAAGAAGGCCAGATGCTGGGAAAATGGCCTTCCTGATGTGGTCGTAATCGTGCCCGCGCGTGATGAGGCCGCTTCTGTCCGTGCCTGTCTGGTCTCTCTGCTGGAGCAGGATTATCAGGGCCGGTATCATGTCATTTTCGTGGATGATGAAAGCACTGACGGAACGGGGGATATTGCCCGCCGTCTGCCTGACCCGCAGGGCCGTCTGACCGTTCTTTCTGGGCGGCCCCGTCCGGCAGGATGGAGCGGGAAGCTCTGGGCCGTGAAGCAGGGGCAGGAAGAAGCCCTGAAGCTCCTGCCTCCTGATGGCTATGTCCTTCTGACGGATGCGGATATTGTCCATCAGGAAGACCATGTGTCGTCCCTGGTTAGTCGGGCACAGGGCGAATCACTCGACATGGTGTCCGAGATGGTCAAGTTGAACTGCGTCAGCTTCTGGGAGAAAGCCTTCGTTCCGGCTTTTGTATATTTTTTCGCCATGCTCTATCCCTTCCGCCGGGTTGCCGATCCTCGCTCACCCGTGGCGGGGGCCGCTGGGGGGACGGTGCTGATTCGCCGTCAGATGCTGGAGAAAATTGGCGGGATACAGTCCCTCAGGGGTGCGCTGATTGATGACTGCACGCTAGGGGCTTATGTCAAGCGGGCCGGGGGGCGGCTCTATCTGGGATGCAGCGAGCAGGCATGGTCCATCCGTACCTATCAGACGCTCGGCGAGATATGGCATATGGTGGCCCGTAATGCTTATGTGCAGCTTGGCTTTTCACCCTGGCGGCTGTTCCGGGCGATGGCGGGGATGGTGCTGATCTGGCTTCTGCCTATCCGTTTTCTCATGTTCGGGCGGGGCAAGAACCGTGTGTTGGGTGGCTGTGCATATGCTCTTAGCTGCATTACGTTCGTGCCGACCCTCCGCTGGTTCAGCCTGTCATGGTGGCGTGTCCTGTCGCTGCCTTTGGTGGCCCTTTTCTACATGCTGGCGACTATCGGTTCCGCAGTGAATTATTATCGGGGCAAGGGCGTCAGCTGGCGGGGGCGTTCTTATGAAGGAGCCGAATCATGAGGGCACAGTCTGACGGGAGCAGCATTCAGGATGATGTCGCACTCTGGGGGAAACAGGATGTCTCCTCCGACAAGGGCATGAAGGACGAGAATTTTCCTGTCGGGTCATTCCTGATTTCTCCGGCGCATCGTCCTGCCGTCCATGCCTATTACCGTTTTGCCCGCATTGCGGATGACATGGTGGACAATGCCCGCCTTTCGGCGGAGCAGAAGGTTGCCCGTCTGACAGCCCTGCGTGAGGTGCTGTACGGGCAGCGGAAGCCCCCGGCCGGTCGGGCTGATGCCTGGAGTGGCGTCATCCTCCGCACGGTCCTTCAGGAAAGGGGCCTGCCGCTGGAGCTGGCCGGAGACCTGATCACGGCCTTCATCATAGATGCCGAGAAGACACGCTACGGGCACTGGTCGGAGCTGCTGCATTACTGCCGGTATTCGGCGAATCCTGTCGGGCGGTTCCTGCTGATGCTGCATGGTGAGGGGGAAGAGACCTTCGGTCCCTCGGATGCGCTCTGCACGGCGTTGCAGATCGTTAATCACATGCAGGATGTCAGCAGCGACCTGAAGACGCTGAACCGCTGCTATGTGCCGCTCCCGTGGCTGGCCGCTGAGGGTGTCACGCTGAAAGACCTCATCCTGGCCCGCAGCAAGCCGGGTGTGCGGCGTGTCCTTGATCACATGCTGGCCCATGTCGATGCCCTGAATGAAGAGGCGGCCCGTCTTCCTTCTCTGGTGAAGGACCGTCGCATGAGGCTGGAAGCGGCGGTGATCGTGGCCCTGTGCCGCCGTCTGACGGAACGGCTGCACCGGCAGGACCTGATTGCGGAACGTGTGGCCCTGACGAAACTGGATGGTCTCCGTGCCCTTGGCTGGGCCATGCGGTACGTGCGCTGAGGCAGCCCTGCATGTGCAGGGCCTTTGCCCCTGCGGACTTTGTCGTTAGAAAAGGGCAGGCTCTGAACGGCCTGCAATATTGTCATGGCTGCGGCCCTTGAATGGATATGAGGAAGGTTATGGTCTCTGCTCGTCACAAAATGCCACAGGGGCTGCCATGTGCCCCGTCGGATCTGCGGCATGTGGAGGAGATCGTCACCCGTTCCGGCACATCGTTCGGGAAGGGGATGAAGATTCTTCCCCCCATCCGGCGGGATGGCATGTTTGCCATCTATGCCTTCTGCCGTGTCGTGGATGACATTGCGGACGGTGACATTCCCGTCGAGGACCCGGCCGCCGCACTGGAAGAGTGGAAGGGGCGGATCGCTGCCCTGTATGAAGGGCGTGCGGAAACGGCCCTGGAACGTGTCCTTCTGGCAGCCATCGAGCAGTTTGGTCTGAAGCAGGAGGATTTCATCGCCATCATTGATGGCATGGTGATGGACTGTGGTGACCCGATTGTGGCCCCGGATGAAGCCACGCTGGACCTGTACTGCGACCATGTGGCATCAGCCGTGGGGCGGCTTTCCGTGCGCATCTTCGGCACGCCGGAAGAATATGGCGAGGAAATCGCCCATCATCTGGGCCGTGCGCTCCAGCTGACGAACATCCTGCGTGACATTGCGGAAGATTCCTCCCGTGGGCGGCTCTATCTGCCAGCCGAGCTTCTGCGACGGTACAGTGTCCCGGCTGATCCGTCCGAGGCTCTTTATGCTGTCGGGCTGGAGGGGCTGTGCCGTGTTCTTGCAGGGCGGGCGAAGGACCATTTCCGGCGCGCCGCACGTCTGATGCAGAAATGCCCGGCCGCGACGGTCCGTCCGGCCCGCATCATGGCAGCCTCCTATCGGGTGACGCTGGCAGCCCTGGAGCGGCGTGGCTGGCGCAATCCTGAAGCACCTCTCCGTGTCTGTGCCGTCCGCAAGACGCTGGCCATGCTGCTGGCTGGCGTCGGGGTGCCCCTGTGAGCCATGTGCATGTCATCGGGGGCGGGCTGGCAGGGCTTTCCGCCGCTGTCGAGCTGGCCCCCCAGGCACGGGTGACCCTGTATGAGGCAGGTCCGGCCTGTGGCGGGCGGGCACGTTCTTTTCATGACAGGGCACTGGATACGGTCATTGATAACGGGAATCACCTCCTGCTGTCGGCCAATCCCTGTACCTTCCGGTATCTTGACCTTCTGGGAGCACGGGATACGCTGAAAGGGCCGGGGCAGCCGGTTTTCCCCTGGTATGATCTGGAAGCCGGCCTGGCCTGGACGCTGCGTCTGTCACCGGGGCGCATCCCGTTCTGGCTGCTGCGGCGGGGCAGCCGTGTTCCGGGGATGAAGCTGGGCGAAGTCATGGCCCTGTTCCGTCTCATGAAGGCGGAGGGCCAGACCCGTGTGGCGGACTGCCTTCTACCGGGGCAGTTTGCCCACCGTCTGCTGGAGCCGCTCGCCGTGTCCGGCCTCAATACGGACATTGAGACCGGCAGTGCCCGCCTTCTGGGGAACATTGTCCGTCGGACACTGGCAAAGGGAGGCTCTGCCTGCTGCCCGTGGATGGCCGCCAATGGTCTCTCCGAAAGTTTCGTGACACCCGCCATGCGTTATCTGGATGCCTTCCACGCTGAGGTGCTGACAGGCACACGGGTCTCAGCCCTGAAAGAAGAAGCGGGGCGCATCGTGGCACTGGAAACCTCCAATGGTCCCGTGACGCTGGGAGCGGAAGATTCCGTGATCATGGCCGTGCCATCGCCCGTGGCGACGGGGCTGCTGCCGGAACTGGACGGGCCGGATGAGTTCGAGAGCATTGCCAATGCCCATTACCGTCTCCAGCAACTCCTGAAACCACGGGGTGCGCTGAAGCAGGCGGGTTTCATCGGGCTTGTGGGGGGCGTGGCCGAGTGGGTCTTCCTGCATGATGAGGTGCTGTCCGTCACCGTCAGTGCGGCGAACCGCTATGCGGACTGGCGGAACGAGGCGATGCTGGAGCACATATGGGGCGAGCTGCGCCGTGCGCTTGATCCGCTCATTGAGGAACCTCTGCCGGAGGATGTTCCCGTTGCCCGGCTGATCCGTGAAAAACGGGCCACCTTTGCAGCAACACCGGAACAGGATAAAAAGCGGCCAGGGGCAAAAACCGCTTACGCCAACCTTGCCCTTGCCGGAGACTGGACGGATACTGGGCTGCCTTCCACGATCGAAGGTGCCATACAGTCTGGTCTGGCAGCTGTGGGGGCACTTGGTTTTCGCACGGCCTTTGCCGGGGCGGAGTGAGCCTGAAAATTGGTTTATGATCTCCGCACATGCTGGACGGGTGGCAGGCCCGGGCGTGCGAGGATGTTGGAGGAGAGTTCAGTGAACGAGACATTGTCCCGTCATAAGGTTGATGTCACTGTGGTAGAGCAGGCTGTCAGGGCGTCTCATGCCGCCCTGGGCAGGCGTCAGAAAAGTGACGGTCATTGGGTCTTCGAGCTGGAAGCCGATGCAACCATTCCGTCGGAATATGTCCTGCTCCGTCATTTCCTTGACTGTGTCGATACGGAGCTGGAGCGGAAGATCGCCGTCTATCTGCGCAGGACGCAGGCCGCACATGGTGGATGGGCACTCTATACGGATGGCCGGTTTGATCTTTCCGCCAGCGTGAAGGCCTATTTTGCCCTCAAGATGATCGGGGATGACCCGGAAGCCCCGCACATGCGCAAGGCCCGTGCGGCCATCCTCCAGCATGGCGGTGCCGAGAAGAGCAACGTCTTTACCCGCATCCAGCTGGCCCTGTTCGGGGAAGTGCCCTGGGAGGCCGTACCGGTGATGCCGGTGGAGCTTATGCTCCTGCCCCGCAAGGCGTTCTTCTCCGTCTGGAACATGTCCTACTGGTCCCGGGCCGTCATTGCGCCGCTGCTCATTCTGGCGGCCCATAAGCCGCTGGCCGTCAATCCCCGTGGCGTGCGGGTGCAGGAACTGTTCCGGACACCACCGGCCCGAATCAGGAAATGGATATGCGGGCCGTACCGCTCCGTCTGGGGGCGGGTCTTCACCTATCTGGACAGGGCCATCCGGCCACTCGTTCCACATATTCCCCGGTCCGTCCATGAGAGGGCCATCCGTGTCACGATCGACTTCATCGAGAAGCGTCTGAGTGGCGGCGGGCTGGGAGCGATCTATCCCTCAATGGCCAATGTCATCATGATGTATCGTGTTCTTGGCGTGCCGGATGATGACCCACGGGTCGTGCAGGCCTGGGAGGCCGTGCAGGGGCTTCTGGTGATCAAGGATGATGAGGCCTACTGCCAGCCCTGTGTGTCGCCTGTCTGGGATACGGGCCTGTCCGGTCTTGCCATGCTGGAGGCCTCGACCGGAGCCAGGGGGGTGATGCCCACCGAGACCATGACGGCCCTGAAGAAAGCCGCTTCCTGGCTGCGGGGGCGTCAGATTCTGGATGTCAAAGGGGACTGGGCGATCAATACGCCTGACCTGCGTCCGGGGGGCTGGGCCTTCCAGTATGAAAATGACTATTACCCGGATGTTGATGATACGGCCGTTGTCGGCATGCTGCTGCATCGGATCGACCCTGAAGAAAACCACACGGCCATCGAGCGTGCCCGTGAGTGGATCATCGGGATGCAGAGCAGCAATGGGGGCTGGGGTGCCTTTGACATCGACAATAATCTTGAGGTGCTGAATCACATCCCGTTCTCGGATCATGGTGCGCTGCTGGACCCGCCCACCGTGGATGTTTCAGCACGCTGCATTTCCTTCCTGTCCCAGCTGGGGCATCCCGAAGATCGGGAGGTGATCCGCAGGGGGCTGGACTATATCCGGGCCGAGCAGGAGCCGTCGGGCAGCTGGTTCGGCCGCTGGGGTACGAATTACATCTATGGCACATGGTCCGTGCTGTGTGCCCTGAACATCGCTGGCGTGAGCCATGATGATCCGATGGTGAAGCGGGCCGTGGCATGGCTGGAAAGCGTGCAGAACGATGATGGTGGCTGGGGCGAGGACTGTGCCAGCTATGAAGGTGCCCCGCAGGGTGTCTACAAGACCAGCCTGCCAACCCAGACAGCCTGGGCCACTCTGGGGCTGATGGCCGTCGGCCGTCAGGACAGTGAAGCCGTGCGTCGTGGCATGGCCTATCTGATGCAGGAGCAGGATGAGCACGGTGAGTGGCATGAGGCTCCCTATAACGCCGTCGGTTTCCCCAAGGTCTTCTACCTGCGGTATCACGGCTACAAGCAGTTCTTCCCGCTCATGGCCCTGTCACGCTATCGCAATCTGGTGACCGGCAATTCCGGGCAGGTGGAGTTCGGCTTCTGATGCTGGGCATTCTGGCAGGGCTGAAGCAGGAGGCACGGCTGGCGAAGCGGTGCTTCCCGGATGCGAAGGTTGCTCTCAGCCATGCCTGTGAGGCCGGGGCGCAGCGTGCCCTGTCGGCCCTGCTGGATGCGGGCGTGACCGAACTTCTGTCTTTTGGCTGTTCCGGTGCGCTGGACATGGCCCTGCCGCCGGGGAGCGTGCAGGTGGCTGAATATGTGCATCTGGATGGTGAACACTGCAGGACAGACCCTGCCCTGAGTGCCCGCTTCGGTGCGGCACAGGCGGCAGTGCGGGGCGGCATCCTGCATAGCCCGGTCATGGTGGGGACGGCTGCGGAGAAGGCCGCTCTTTTTTCCCGGACAGGCTGTCACGCCGTGGATATGGAAAGCGGCCTTGTGGCCCGTTCTGGTCTGCCATTTGCCGTGCTGCGGGTCATCTGTGATGATGCAGGCCGGGACCTTCCTCCGGCAGCCAACGAGGGACTGAAGGACGGGCAGGTGCATGTTCCGGCCCTGCTGGGGTCCATCCTGCGTCATCCATTCCAGATTGGTGCCCTGATGGGGCTGGGGCGTGATGCGACCCGTGCGCATGGGGCGATGGCCCACTTCCTGCAGGGCCTCCCGATCGCCCGGGGATGAGATCGGGGAAAAGCTTGCCTTTCCCGTCCGCTTCTTCTAGAGAGGGGCGGTATTTTTCGGCTCCATCCGGGGCCGGGGAGTCTATTTCGCACGCATGGCCCGGATTACCTGGTGTCCCGCATCATGAAGGGGCGTTGCCATGCGGAGGATAAACCAGAGAAAGAAAGTTTCAGACTATGGCAATGCCACAGTTCACGATGCGTCAGCTGCTGGAAGCTGGTGTTCATTTCGGTCATCACACACGTCGCTGGAACCCGGCAATGGCACCGTACCTGTTCGGTGTCCGCAACCAGGTTCACATCATTGACCTTCAGCAGACCGTTCCGCTGCTGGATCGTGCCCTGAAGCAGGTGCGTGACACCGTGGCTTCCGGTGGCCGCGTGCTGTTCGTCGGCACGAAGCGTTCCGCTGCTGATCTGGTTGCTGAAGCCGCGCAGCGTTGCGGCCAGTACTACGTCAATCATCGCTGGCTCGGTGGCATGCTGACGAACTGGAAGACCATCACGGGTTCCATCAAGCGTCTGCGTGGCATTGACGAGATGCTGGCTGGCGACACGGCCGGTCTGACCAAGAAGGAAGTCCTCGACATCACCCGTGACCGTGAGAAGCTGGAACGCTCCCTCGGCGGGATCAAGGACATGGGCGGCCTGCCGGACCTGCTGTTCGTGATCGACACCAACAAGGAAAAGCTGGCTGTTGAGGAAGCCAACAAGCTGGGCATCCCCGTGATCGCCGTGCTGGACAGCAACTCCGACCCCAAGGGCGTCACCTTCCCGATTCCGGGCAATGACGATGCCATCCGTGCCATCGCCACCTATTGCGAGCTGGTTTCCGGTGCCGTTCTGGATGGTATCTCTGCCGAGCTGGCCGCTTCCGGTCAGGACATCGGTGCGTCTGCCGAGCTGCCGGTTGAAGAGACCGTCGTGGCCGAGAAGGCTGAATAAGCTTTTCCAGCCGTGGCCCCGTGGCCATGCCAGACAGTCCGCCCCGCCTCTCCGTGAGCGGGGCTGGACGGTGAATATATGACGTGAAGCTCATGCAGCCGTGGACATGTCTCCCGGCTGCATGGGTGTTTTATCAGGGATGATAGAGATATGGCAGAGATTACTGCTGCAATGGTGCGCGAGCTGCGCGATGCAACAAGCGCAGGCATGATGGACTGCAAGAAGGCCCTGACGGAAGCCAAGGGCGACATGCAGGCCGCCATTGACTGGCTGCGCAAGAAGGGTCTGTCCCAGGCTGCCAAGAAGTCCGGCCGTGTGGCTGCTGAAGGTCTGGTGGCCGTTGCTGTTGATGGCAAAAAGGCTGCTCTGGTCGAGGTCAATGCCGAGACGGACTTCGTGGCCCGTAACGAGGCATTCCAGCAGGCTGTGGAAGACATCGCCAAGGTGGCCCTGAAGGTTGGTGGTGATCTGGAGGCCGTTAAGGCTGCCAAGATGCCGTCCGGCCGTACCGTTGCTGATGAGCTGACCCATCTGGTTGCCACCATCGGTGAGAACATGAGCCTGCGTCGTGTTGACGTGCTGAGCGTGCCGTCAGGTGTCGTGGCCAGCTATGTGCATGGTGCCCTGCGTCCGGGCGTCGGCCGTATCGGCGTTCTGGCCGCCATCGAAGCTCCGTCCGAAAGCGAAGCCCTGCTGACGCTGGGTCGTCAGATCGGCATGCACGTTGCAGCCACCAGCCCGACCGCTCTGGATGTGGACAGCGTTGACGCTGCTGCCGTTGCTCATGAGCGCAAGGTTCTGGAAGACCAGGCCCGTGCTTCCGGCAAGCCGGAAGCCATCATCGACAAGATGGTGGAAGGCCGCATCCGCAAGTTCTACGAAGAAGTGGTTCTGCTGGAGCAGGTCTGGGTGCATGACGGTGAGAGCCGCGTGAAGGAAGTCGTCAAGAAGGCTGGTGCTAAGCTGGTCGGTTTTGCCCGCTACAAGCTGGGTGAAGGTATCGAGAAGGCTGAGACGGATTTCGCTGCCGAAGTGGCTGCGGCTTCTGGCCAGAAGAAATAAGCCGTCAGCGGTTTGTTGCCAGGTGGAGGGTCTCCGTCATCATGACGGAGGCCCTTTTTCTGTTCTGAGAGGCGTGTCATGGAGTGGGAAGACCCGGCCATCATCCTGAGGCGGTCCCCTCACGGGGAGAGCAGTCTGCTGGTCCGTGTGCTGACACGGCGGCATGGTGTCCATCATGCGCTCGTAAAGGGAGGCCGTTCCCGCCGACAGGCTGCCCTGTGGCAGGAAGGGAATCTCGTCATGGCGCAGTGGAAGGCCCGCCTGCCGGACCAGCTTGGCTACATGACGGCAGAACTGGTCCGGCCCACGGCCTCTTTCCTACTAGATCATCCTCTGGCCTTGTCCCTGCTCAGCAGTGCATGCAGCCTCTGTAGTGAGGCACTGGCTGAACGTGAGCCGCATGAATTACTTTTTGCCGCCCTGACCCATTTCATGGGCGCTTTGAGCATTTCCGCTGCGGAGCCGCCTGTGGCTCTCTATTTCCGGTGGGAGCTGATCCTGCTGCGGGAGCTGGGCTATGGCCTGACACTGGATCACTGTGCCGTCACGAATGTGCGGGACGGGCTGGCCTATGTGTCACCCCGTACAGGACGGGCTGTGAGTGAGGAAGGGGCGGGGGAATGGAAGGACCGTCTTCTGCCTCTGCCGTCATGCCTGCTCGATGATGACGATGAGGGGGACCCGGCGGCGTGGCTCAGTGCGGCACGGCTGAGCGGGTATTTTCTGCAACGGGCCGTTTTTGCAGCGCATCACAGGCCTCTGCCTGCGGCACGGGACCGCCTGATGACGGCCCTTTACAGGCGTGCGGAAGGCGGGACCTCTGGACAGGATGAAGAAGAGCGTGTCTAACCTGTTCACCCAACAGGCCAAACAGGAAGCAGGAGACCTTATGACGGGCGATCTCGCCGGGCATATCGAAGATACACGGCTGGCCGAAGCGTTAAGTGAGCGTTATCTGGCCTATGCCATGTCTACCATTACGTCACGGTCTCTGCCGGATGTACGGGATGGCCTCAAACCGGTGCATCGCCGCCTGCTCTACGCCATGCAGCAGCTTAAGCTGGACCCGGGTTCCGGCTTCAAGAAATGTGCCCGTGTGGTGGGTGATGTCATCGGTAAATTCCACCCGCACGGGGATGCGTCCGTCTATGATGCGCTGGTGCGTCTGGCACAGGATTTTGCCGTGCGCTATCCGCTGGTGGAGGGTCAGGGGAATTTCGGGTCGATTGATGGCGATGGTGCGGCTGCCATGCGGTACACTGAGAGCCGCATGACCGAAACGGCCCGCATCATGCTGGAAGGCATTGGCGATGATGCGGTCGATTTCCGCCCGACCTACGATAATGAGGATCAGGAACCGGTCGTCTTGCCGGGGCTGTTCCCCAATCTTCTGGCCAATGGGGCGGCCGGGATTGCCGTGGGCATGGCCACCAGCATCCCGCCCCATAATGCTACTGAACTCTATCAGGCTGCCCGTCTGCTGATCGAGAAGCCGGACTGCACTACGGAAGAGCTTCTGGATGTCGTGCCGGGGCCTGATTTCCCGACAGGCGGCCTGCTGGTGGAGGACCGGCAGACGCTCGTCCAGGCTTATGAGACGGGGCGGGGCAGCTTCCGCATCCGGGCACGCTGGGCTGTCGAGAAGGGCCGGAATGGCCTCTGGACCATCATCGTGTCGGAAATTCCCTATCAGGTGCAGAAGGGCAAGCTGATCGAGGATATCGCCAGGAAGATGGAAGAGAAGAAGCTTCCTCTTCTGGCCGACGTGCGGGATGAGAGCACGACCGATATCCGGCTGGTTCTGGAGCCTAAAACCCGCAACTGTGAACCAGACGTGCTGATGGAGACACTCTTCAAGCACACGATGCTGGAGAGCCGGTTCAGCCTGAACATGAATGTTCTCAGTCAGGGGAAAATTCCCGGCGTACTGTCTCTCCGGGAGGTGCTGAAGGCATGGCTGGAGCATGTTCATGATGTGCTGGTCCGTCGCACGCAGCACCGTCTGGATACCGTCCTGAAACGGCTGGAGATTCTGGAAGGCTTCCTGAAAGTCTATCTGAATCTGGATGAGGTCATCCGCATCATCCGGGAGGAGGATGAGCCGAAGCCTGCCCTGATGAAAGCATTTTCCCTGAGTGAACTTCAGGCGGATTATGTACTGAACATGCGTCTGCGGTCCCTGCGGCGTCTGGAAGAAATGGAAATCCGCAAGGAGTGGGATGGTCTGGGCAGGGAGCAGGCGTCACTTGAAGCCCTTCTGGGGTCCGAGAAACGCCGCTGGACCCGGATCGGGAAAGACCTCCAGAAGATGCAGGCCTTGTTTGAAGGTGGTCCTTACGGCCAGCGGCGCACAATCATGGGTGAGGCCCCGGTCAGCATTGACACCTCTGCCGCTCTGGCCGTGGAGCGTGAGCCTGTCACGGTCCTGCTCTCGCAGGAAGGCTGGGTCCGTGCCGTCAAGGGGCATGGGCATGATGTGGAGAACCATCGCTTCAAGGAAGGGGATGGGCTGGCCTGGCATGTCGAGTGCCAGAGTACGGACCGCCTCTGCCTGATGGCCGCAGGTGGACGGGCCTTCACGCTGAAGGTGGCAGACCTGCCCCGTGGGCGGGGCTTTGGCCAGCCCGTACGGACACTGGCTGATCTGGCACAGGACGATCATGTGGTGGCCTTCTTTGCCTTTGGGGATGATGACACCCGTTATTTCCTGACCAGCAGTGATGGAAAAGGGATGCAGGTGACCGCCCGTAATCTTTCTGCCGAGAAACGGACGGGCCGTCAGGTCTTTAATCTGCGAGATGGAGGGCGGATACAGTTCGTCTATCCTGCCGGAGAAGGGACGCATGTTCTCTGTCTGACAACGGCCAAACGTGCCCTCATCTTCCCGCTGGATCAGGTGGCCGAGATGGCCAGGGGGAGCGGTGTCAGCCTCCAGAAACTGGCGGATGATGCGGCCATGCAGCATGTCTGTCTGTTCACTCTGGCGGAAGGTCTTGTCTGGAAGGAAGGGCAGAGAACCCGCTCTCCGGATGATCTGGCCCAGCTGGAAGGGCGGCGCGGCTCCGTCGGCAAGGTGGCTCCGCAATGGATGCTGCGGAAATAACAGCAACATGGTCATGAGCCAGCCTGTTTCTCTGCCTGTCGTCAGACAGGAGGAAACAGGCTGGCTGATGCATGATGGAAGGAGGAGAAGGACATGGCGGAGCTGTTTTCGGTCACGTTTCTGCTGGGGCTGCTGTCTGTCAGTCTTTCTCTGCTGGCAACGGCCCATATCTTGCTCACCAAACGGGATACGGCTGCGGCAACGGGCTGGATCGGGTTCTGCTGGTTCATGCCCTATATGGGATCGCTGCTCTATCTCTGTTTCGGGATCAACCGGGTCCGTCGCCGGGCGCAGAAACTGCGTGAGGACGTTGACCCGGAAGAGACGGCCTTTCTGGCAACGTGGACCCATGATGCGTCGGACAGCTTCATGTATCCCCTGGTCGGGATGCTGGATGAGCTGACAGGTCTGCCCCTGCTCAAGGGGAACAGGGTGGAGTGTCTGCATGATGGCGACAATGCCTATCCCTGCATGCTGGACAGCATTGCGCAGGCACGGCATTCTATCCTGCTCTGTTCTTACATTTTCCGATATGACCGGATAGGACGGACATTCGTGGACGCACTGGTGGCGGCCCACCAGCGTGGGGTTGAGGTGTGTGTGCTGGTGGATGGCGTCGGGAGTGGCTATCTCTACAGCCCCATCATCCAGCATCTGCGGCGGCAGAACATACGCTGTGCCCGTTTCATGCATTCACTCTGGCCGTGGCGGATGCCGTTCATCAATCTGCGGGATCATCGCAAGATACTGGTGGTTGATGGCCATGTCGGCTTCATGGGGGGGCTGAATATCGGGGATGAGAATGTATTCAGTCAGCCAGAGGGGCGGCGCATCCCGGTGGCAGACACGCATTTCTGTCTGGAAGGGCCTGTGGTGCAGCAGCTTTCAGAGGTCTTTGCCCGGGACTGGTCCTTCACCACGGGAGAAACGCTGGAAGGGGAGAGATATTTCCCCGTTCCCGTGTCGGCAGGCACCATCCCCGCCCGTGTCGTGACGTCCGGGCCGGATACGGACATCGAGAAGATCGAATATACGATCCTTCAGGCGGTCATTCTGGCCCGGAGCCATGTCTGTTTCATGACGCCCTATTTCATCCCGGATGACCGCTTTGCGACGGAGCTGGGGCTGGCCGCCCTGCGTGGGGTGCGGGTTGATATTGTCGTGCCCCGGCGGAGCAACCATCCGATAACGGATTATGCCCGTGATGCCTGCCTGAGGCTGCTGGTGCGGTCCGGCTGCCGGGTCTGGCTGGGTGATCCGCCTTTCAACCATTCCAAGCTCATGACGGTTGACCGGGCATGGAGTTTCGTGGGCAGTGCCAATCTGGACAGGCGATCCCTGCGGCTCAATTTTGAATGCAACATGACCCTGCATGACGCCGATACGGCCGGTCATCTGGAAGAATTCATTTTGGGGCACTGCCATCACCAGCTGGAACTGCCGGAGATAGAATCATGGCCGCTCATGGTCCGGTTACGGAATGCGGCCTGCCGTCTTCTGCTTCCGTATCTTTGAAATCAGGCCGGAAGGTTCCGTTACGGGGGCCGGTTGCAGCGTGACGGCAATGGGGCGGTGATCCGATCCGAAGCGGGGATAGACCCGCTTGTCCAGCAGGGAGAACCCCCGGACGAGGCAGCGGTCCAGCCTCAGGGGGACTTTGTCGAGCATACGGTGGGTCTGCTCCCGTGGTCCGACATCTTCAAAACCACGCAGCATGGCAGGGCCGACCTGATTGAAGTCCCCGATGATGATGGCCCGTTCTGACAGTTCCTGCCGGATGAGGCGCAGCTGACGGCGGTTGAGAATGGGGCCATGAGATAGGTGAACATTGGCGATGGTGAATGGCCCGAAACCGGTATCAAATTCCAGCAGCTGGGCGGACCGCCATGCGGCCAGACCGGGCGGGAGCATGTGCAGACGGGGTGGGGTGAGGAAGGGATGGCGGCTCCAGCAGGCCGTGCCGTGAACACGCCTTTCCGAGGCCAGACGGCTGAAATGCCCCCCCATGAGATCCGGCAGACGGGTAGTGAACAGGCGGCATTCCTGCATCAGCAGAATGTCGGGTCTGGTGACACGGATGAGGAGGCGGATATCCTCAAGCGTGGCCCCATCTTCATGAAAGAGGTTCCAGCTGACAAGCCGGAGGGCATGAGGGGCTGCAAGGGGTGATGTCGGGTCCTGCATGGGGTGTAACGGCCTGAAGATCAATGAAAAGGACCTGCCGGACAGGTCTGGAGAAACTGCATTCAGTCTATACTGCCCTGTAAAGAAAGGACATCATAGGGAAATTGTGGCAGAAATTGCCCAGTCATCGGGGCCGGACATGATGTGGAGCTGGTCCTGCCCGTTGCGGGTCATGCCGCCGCTAGGCAGACGAAGGCCCGTCCGATAGGCTGGGCCGGTCTGGATGATGGAGCAGGAGGGACAGGCATGAGGCACAGAAAGAAGACCACGGAGACAGGGCCTGTCATTGGTGAGGGCTGGCAGAAATTCGCCACGTTCCTGACCCATGCAGGGCGGCAGACTCCGGATCAGAAGGGCAGTTTTGTCAACATGCCGGTCGAGCGTGGTTCCACCGTCATTTTTCCGACCGTGGAGGAGATGGAGGCCCAAGGCGGCTATGCCTATGACCACCAGCTTGTTTATGGGGCTATGGGCAATCCGGTCCAGCACAGGCTGGAGCAGGTGATTACTGCACTGGAGGGGGGAAGCCATACACAGGTCGTCAATTCCGGGCTGGCGGCGTGCAGCGTGGCCCTGCTGGCCTTCCTGAAGGCTGGGGATCATCTGCTCCTGCCTGATTCGGTCTATGGTCCGACACGGCGTTTTGCCCTTGGTACGCTGGCCCGCTTCGGGGTGGAAACAGGCTTCTATCCGCCCCGTGCTGATGAAGCCACCTTGCGGGCGCATATCCGGCCCAACACGACGGTTATCTTTGCCGAAAGTCCTGGAAGCCATACGTTCGAGGTTCAGGATATTCCCCTGATTGCCCGGATGGCGCATGGGGCCGGAGCACGGCTGCTGCTGGACAATACATGGGGGATCGGGGCTTTTCAGCCTTTCACGTCCGGGGTTGATGTGTCCATTCAGGCCCTGACAAAATATCCCAGCGGCCATGCGGATGTCATTCTGGGGTCGATCACGGTGCAGAGGCCGGAACACTGGCAAGCCCTGCGTCGTGCGGCGATCGAACTGGGGGCCTGCGGTGCCCCGGATGACTGCTGGCTGACCCTGCGGGGGCTGAAGACAATGGCGGTCCGTCTCTCCCAGCAGGCCCGCTCTGCTTATGAGCTTGCCTTCTGGCTGGAGAGCCGCCCGGAGGTAGCCCGAGTGCGGCACCCGGCTTTGCCAGGCTGTCCGGGCCATGAAATATGGAAGCGTGACTTCACCGATGCCAGCGGTCTTTTCGGTGTGGAACTGGCTGAGGGGATCACGCAGGAAGCGATGATTGTCCTGCTGAACGGGCTGAACCTGTTCAGCATCGGGGCCAGCTGGGGCGGGTATGAAAGCCTTGTCCTGCCGACATCTGGCGGCCTGACACGGCATCATGAGGAGGGACTGCCCAAAGGAGCAGCCTTCCGGATTCAGGTCGGGCTGGAGAATGTTGCGGACCTGAAGGCTGACCTGGCCCGTGGGCTGGACGGACTGAAACGCTGAGGTCAGAGGGGCGTGCGGTAGGAGAGGGCTTCTGCCGCATGGTGTTTCTGTACTGTTTCCGTGCCGTCCAGATCGGCAATCGTGCGGGCGACACGGAACATGCGTGTGATGCCCCGGTGAGAGAGTTTCATCCGTAAAGCAGCCTGTTCGGCAAGGGTCAGGGCATCGGCTCCGAACCGGAAGCCTTCGGGGGGCATCACGGCATTGCAGGCTCCCTGCCGTTCCATCTGCCGGTCATAGGCTGCCTGCACTCTGGCCCGGACGTCTGCACTGCTTTCCCCCGTCGGGGCACGGTTGATGGCCAGAGGAGACAGGGAATGGATATGCACGCATAGATCCATACGGTCCAGCATCGGGCCGGAGATGCGGGCGGTGTAATCCTGTGCACAGCGGGGTGCCCGGTTGCAGGCCCGTTCAGCATCATGGACATAGCCGCAGCGGCAGGGATTCATGGCGGCAATAAGTTGGAAGCGGGCCGGATAATGCGTATGGCGTGCCGCACGGGAGATCGTGACCTCGCCCGATTCAACGGGCTGGCGTAATCCTTCGAGGCAGTTGCGGGGAAATTCGGGGAATTCATCCAGAAACAGCACGCCATTATGGGCAAGGCTGACTTCGCCGGGCATGGCTTTCGGTCCACCACCGACTAGGGCGGGAAGGGTCGTATTATGGTGCGGTGCCCGATAAGGTGGCCGATTGACGAGACGCCCGGCGGGCAGCAGGCCGCCAATGCTGTGGATGCGGCTGGTCTCCAGTATTTCGGCAGCAGTGAGGTCGGGCAGGATACCGGGCAGGCGGCTGGCCAGCATGGATTTGCCAGACCCCGGCGGCCCGGACATGAGCAGGGAATGACGTCCCGCCGCGGCGATTTCCAGCACACGGCGGGCCTGCATCATGCCTTTCACGTCCCGCAGGTCGGAGCCGTAATCGGGGGGCTGCGGCGTGGGAGGCGGCTCATCTGGCAGGGGCTGTTCCTTGCGGAGATGACCGATCAGGGCCTTGAGGGATGGTGCGGCAACAATGTCCAGAGCCGGGTGGCCCCAGCGTGCCTCTGCTCCCTGCGAGGCCGGGCAGATCAGTCCCTGTCCCTGTGCGGAGGCCGTCAGGGCGGCGCAGAGAATTCCGTTTACAGGGTTGACCGTACCATCAAGGGCGATTTCTCCCAGAGCGGCCAGATGGGCCACGGCCTCGGCAGGGATGACACTCATGGCGACCAGAACGCCGAGGGCGATGGGGAGGTCGAAATGTGCCCCTTCCTTGGGCAGGTCAGCCGGTGTGAGATTGACGAGAATCCGCTTGGGCGGCAGGGCCAGCCCCATGGCGGACAGGGCCGCCCGGACACGCTCCCGTGATTCGGCAATGGCCCGGGCGGGCATTCCGACAATGATGAAAGAGGGCAGGCCGCTGGAAATCTGCACCTCCACCATGACAGGCAGGGCGTCGATCCCGGAGAAGGTGAAACTCTGGATGCGGGCGAGAGATGGCGGGAGAGCGGCCATGATGTCAGGAATCCTTATGGGCCGGACATGAAACCGCCCGACAGCGAAACTGCCGGGCGGCTGTCAGACGCAGACCGGGGAACGCAGAGGCTCAGTCTTCAGCAGGCAGGGGACGGATGGAGCGGGCACGCAAGGTTCCCTTCAGGCTGCGCAGCTGCTCCAGCAGGCTTTTCTCAAGCTCGGGAACATTCTGGCCTTCCTGTGCCTCGGCTTCCGTCACGACATAGCCAAGCTCGCCATCCGTCTGGAGGAACTGGGCCGTCAGGTTGCAGGCGGCCTTGGCGAAAATGTCGTTGATCTGGCCAAGGATGCCCGGCTGGTTGGAGTGGACGTGCATGAAGCGCATCCCGCCGGGGCGTTCGCCCAGCTGGACCTGCGGGAAGTTGACGGCCCCGATGGTGGACCCGACATCGGAGTAATCCACCAGCTTCTGGGCGACTTCCACGCCGATGCGCTCCTGCGCCTCCATCGTGGAGCCGCCGATATGCGGGGTCAGCAGCACGTTCTCCAGCCCCTGAAGCGGCGTGGTGAAACGTTCCTGGCTGCTCTTCGGCTCCACGGGGAAGACGTCGATGGCGGCACCCATCAGGTGGCCGTCCTTCAGTGCACGGGCGAGAGCCTCGAGGTCCACGACGGTGCCACGGGCATTATTGAGCAGAATGGAGTTCGGCTTCATGGCCCGGATTTCGGCCTCGCCGATCATGTTCTGTGTTTCCGGTGTTTCGGGAACATGCAGCGTCACGATGTTGGACTGGCCCAGCAGCTCTTCCAGAGAGCTGACGGCAATGGCGTTACCATGTGGCAGGCGGGGGGCGATGTCGTAATAGAGAACCCGCAGCCCGAAGGATTCGGCCAGGACGGAAAGCTGGGACCCGATGGAGCCATAGCCGACAATGCCGACCGTCTTGCCACGGACTTCCCATGCATTATTGGCGGATTTCTCCCAGCCACCCTTGTGGCAGGCATCGGAGCGGGACGGGATGCGGCGGAGCAGCATCACGATCTCGCCCATGACCAGCTCGGCAACGGAACGGGTGTTGCTGAAGGGCGCATTGAAGACCGGAATGCCAGCCATCCGGGCGGCCTTGAGGTCCACCTGATTGGTCCCGATGCAGAAGCAGCCAATGGCCATGAGGCGGTTGGCGGAATTGATGACATCAGCTGTCAGCTGTGTCCGGCTGCGGATGCCGACCATGTGGACACCCTGAAGGGCTTCCTTGAGAGCATCACCTTCCAGCGCGCCTTTCAGCCGGGTGACAGAGGCATAGCCCTGCTGCTCCAGATAATTGACGGCACTGTCATGGATGCCTTCCAGCAGGAGAATATTGATTCTGTTCTTGGCGAGGGAGAGGGGCATGTTCAGGTAACCTCATCGTGGTAACCGGGTCAGCAGATGTGACCTCATGAAGAATCGTTATCTATCTGTAATGGACAGATCGTTAAGAGGAAAGGGCCTGTATGGCCTCATCACGCAGGGCTGTACTGGCACAGGCCAGAACGGTTCCTTCACTTTCCAGTGTCAGGGGGGCGCCCGACCAGTTCGTCAGGCTGCCACCGGCACCTTCGATGATGGGGGCCAGCGGCCCCCAGTCCCACGGCTTGAGCGTATCTTCGGCAATGAGGTCGATCTGGCCGAGGGCCAGCAGCCCGTAGGCATAGGCATCACCACCCCACGAGGTCCGGCGGACTTTTGTCTGGAGTGTCTGGAACTGCCGGAACTGTGTGGGGCGGAAGATTTCCGGTGCCGTGCAGGAGAGTTCAGCTTCCCTGAGGGGAACATTCTGCCGGGTGCCGATGGTTCCGGGCAGATGGGGGGCGATGTAGCGGCTGGGTTCTCCTTCCAGCCCCAGCCAGCGTTCACGGGTGACGGGCTGGTCGATCAGACCCAGTACGGGGCGTCCTTCATGGAAAAGTGACACTAGTGTCGTGAAGCTTGGCCGCCCGGTTACGAAGGAGCGTGTGCCATCTATGGGGTCCAGTACCCAGAGCCAGTCTTTCCCCAGTGCCCCGGAGGTTCCGGCCTCTTCGCCCAGAATGGCATGATGGGGGACATGCTCTTCCAGAATGGCCCGCATGGTGGCCTCAGCCTCCCGGTCCGCTCGTGTGACGGGGCTGTCATCCTCCTTGGAGATGATGGGCAGAGACTGGCGGAAACAGGGTAGGATGACCTGCCGGGCGGCATCGGCGCAGTGCTGGGCAAGGGCCAGATAGGAGGAAAGATCAGACCGACTCATGAGGATTACGCCTTTTTCCTGATGGGCTGATTGACGCAGGCGGGCCTGCACGGCAATCAGGAGATTATGCGACCGATTATTGTCATTCCCTCCAGAATTGCCTCCACACGGCTTCCACGCAAGGCTTTGGCCGAGATTGATGGTGACGCCATGATCGTTCATGTTGCCCGCCGGGCCGTGGCCGCTGGGCTGGGGCCTGTCCTCGTGGCTGCCGGTGATGAGGAAATCCGGGCTGCCGTGGCGGGCATGGTGGGTGTGGAGGCTCTTCTGACTGACCCTGCCCTGCCCAGTGGGTCGGACAGGGTGCAGGCGGCGATCGAGGCCTATGACCCGCAGGGGCGATATGACTGCGTGATCAATCTTCAGGGCGATCTGCCTCTCGTGGAGCCGGATACTCTCCGGCAGGCCCTGCGCCCGCTGGAAGAGGGACGGTTCGATATCGGGACACTGGTGGCTCCGGTAAAGAGCGTTGAAGAGCGTGATGCCGATTCGGTCGTGAAAGTGGCCTGCACCTTCCAGAATGATGGTGACGTGGCGCGGGCACTCTATTTTTCCCGGTCCGTGATTCCGTGGGGTGAGGGCGTGTACTGGCACCATGTGGGTGTCTATGCGTGGCGGCGTGAGGCACTGGCCCGGTTCGTCACGTTACCGCCATCCGGACTGGAGGAGCGGGAGAAGCTGGAGCAGCTCCGTGCGCTGGAGGCGGGCATGACGATCGGCTGTGCCCGGATTGGGACGGCCCCGCTGGGTGTGGACACGCCGGAAGACCTTGCACGGATCAGGGCCAGAGTCGGGGGGCAGGCATCATGCCGGTGATTGCGTTCCAGGGGCGGCCGGGGGCCTATTCCGATCTGGCCTGCCGGGCGACACGGCCGGGCTGGGAGACATTGCCCTGCCGCAGTTTTGCGGAAACGATCGAGGCCGTGCGGGACGGGCAGGCGGATGAGGCCCTGCTGCCCTGTGAGAATTCCCTTGCCGGTCGTGTGGCGGAGATTCACGCTCTTCTGCCGGAAGCGGGACTGAAGATCGTGGGGGAGCATTTCCAGCGGGTGGAACACTGTCTGCTGGGTGTGAAGGGGGCACGGTTTGAGGACGTGAAGCGTGTCCATACTCATCCGGTTGCCATGGCGCAGGTGCGGGGTCTGCTGGACCAGTATGGCCTGGAGCCGGTGACGGAGTTCGACACGGCGGGGGCCGCCGAGCTGGTGGCGGGCTGGGGGCGGAAGGAAGATGCCGCCATTGCCTCCTCCCTCGCCGGTGAGCTGAACGGGCTTGAGATTCTTCGTCGCAATGTGGAGGATGCTGCCCATAATACGACCCGGTTCTACCGTGTTGCCCCGCCAGACGCCGTGGTGGAGTGTGAAGCCGGACAGCCCATGATGACGACCCTGATCGTTCATGTCCGTCATGTTCCGGGTGCGCTGTGTGACGTGCTGACCTGCTTTGCGCAGCATGGGGTCAACATGACACGGATTGAGAGTTATATGCTGGGCGGCTCCTTCGAGGCCTCCCGCTTCCTGATGGACATTGAAGGTGCGCCGGATGAGCGGAAGGTGCATGAGGCCCTTCTGGCACTGGCTGAGGCCAGTCAGGAGCATCACGTTCTGGGGACTTACCCCCGGAGTGCGTTCCGGGACGATATGTGACCTTTCTCCAGAGGGGAGGTCTCACTATAATGGCGGCATGTCGGCTGGTAAGTCAGCCTATGAGAGTGATGTGCAGGGATGAGGGCGGAGAGTAAAGCAATGGCAAAGACGATTAATGAACGGTACCACGGTTCGCTGACCGCCCTGATCACCCCCATGAAGAAGGATGGTGCGCTGGATGAACAGGCCGCTGCTCGCCTGATCGAGCGTCAGATTCAGGGGGGGACGACAGGCCTCATTCCTTCCGGGACGACGGGGGAAAGCCCGACCCTTTCCCATGAAGAACATGGGCGTGTCATCGAGCATTGTGTGGAGGTGGCTGCCGGTCGTGCGCTGGTGATGGCCGGAGCCGGCTCCAACAGCACGCATGAAGCTGTCGGCATGGCCCGTCATGCCCATAAGGTGGGGGCAGATGCCCTGCTGGTGGTCGTGCCCTATTACAACAAGCCGACACAGGAAGGCCTGTACCGCCACTTCATGACGGTGGCAGATGCCACGCCGCTGCCGCTCTGGCTGTACTGCATTCCGGGCCGGTCCGTCGTGGACTTGACGCCAGAGACGCTGGGGCGTCTGGCAAAGCACCCGAACATTGTCGGTACGAAGGATGCCACGGCCAATCTGAGCCGTCCGCTGGCCGTGCGGCGTGAGGCTGGAGCCGAATTCAATCAGCTTTCTGGTGAGGACGGGACGATCCTGTCCTTTCTGGCAGCGGGTGGGCATGGCTGCATCAGCGTGACCTCCAATGTCGTGCCGGACCTCTGCTCACAGCTGCACCGTCTCTGGCAGGAAGGGAAGGTGAAAGAGGCCATTGCCCTTCAGGACAGGCTGACACCGCTGCATGATGCCCTTTTTGCCGAGACCAGTCCGGCCCCGGCGAAATATGCCCTGTCCCGTCTTGGTCTGTGCGAATCCACACTCCGTCTCCCGATGGTGGAGATCACCGAGGCAACGAAGAAGCGTGTGGATGCGGCCCTGCATTCGCTCGGTCTTCTGGGTTAAGACGTAGAGACATGGCTGCCAGCAAGAAAAAGACAAAAGGTGGGCTGATTTCTCACGGCATTGCCGCACAGAATCGGAAGGCCCGCTTCAATTACACCATTCTGGAGACGGTGGAGGCGGGACTCGTCCTCAAGGGGCCGGAGGTCAAGAGCCTGCGCATGGGGCGTGCGACCCTGAGTGAGGCTTACGCCATTGAGCGGGATGGAGAGCTGTGGCTTCTGAACTCATATATTCCTGAATATCAGGGGGGCGTGCTGTCCCGTTTTGATACACGGGCACCCCGCAAGCTGCTGCTGCACCGTAAACAGCTGGCGAAGTATATCGGGGAAATTACAAAGGCGGGGGCGTCTCTGGTGCCGCTGGACATTCACTTCAATGCCCGTGGTGTTGCCAAGGTGACGCTGGGCCTCGGCAAAGGCCGGAAGAAAGAAGACAAGCGGCACGCCATTGCGGATCGTGACTGGCAGCGGGACAAGGCCCGTCTGCTGCGCAACAAGGGGCGGGGAGAGTACTGACCGCTTTCTTTTCTCCCTGCCGGTCCGGCAGAGCGGGGTGTGCGATAAAGAAAACCCTCACCATCCAGGGGACGGTGAGGGTTTTTCTCGTCAGGTGTCGTATGGGCTACGCCATCAGCCAGCCGTGATTTCCACAGCCTCGGGGCCTTTGTGACCCTGCACGACCTTCATGCCGATTGTCTGGCCATCAGCCAGACCATGCAGGCCGGAACGTTCCAGAGCGGAGGCGTGGACGAACACGTCCTTGCCGCCATTCTCCGGCGTGATGAAGCCGAAACCCTTGGTGGTGTTGTACCACTTGACGATTCCACGCATTTCCTCGGCCTGGGACAGGTCAGGAGCCGGGTGGAAACGCTCCTGACGCATGGGAGCGGCAGGACGGCGGGGAGCTTCTGCCGTAGCCGTGCTGGCATCAACAGAAACCACTTCAGCAACCTGGCGGCCTTTGGGACCCTGACCGACACGGACAACAACCGTCGTGCCCGGAGCCGGCTCAGTATGGCCGAGGGTGCTCAGTGTATTGGCGTGGAGGAAAACATCGCCGCTGCCGTCGCTCAGACCGACGAAGCCGAAGCCACGCTCGGTGTTGAACCATTTGACGGTGCCGGTGATTTCAGGGCCAGTCGGCGTGATCTGCGGACCGCCACGGCCGCCGCCACTACGGCGGGGAGCACCACCACCGAAGCCGCCACCGCGCGGAGCATCGTAACTGCCGCGATCGTCGAAGTAAGAAGGCTGGGTCATGAAATCGCGGTCAAAGCCGCCGCGGCGGGAGGAAAAGGAGCTGCGGTCGGATCTATTATTTCTCAAGGGTCTCGTCCCGTATTGGGGTCATCAGGGAGGAAACAGTCACTCTGTCTCCTCGGGTCGTTCAGCTGGAAGCATGACTACATGTTCCGTTTGTGAAAGTAGCATGTTTTTCCAATTACGCTAGAAAGAAAAAGATAAAAATTTGATAATCTTTATTCCAAGAAATCAGAGAATTTTTTTGAGTGTTTGGATTCTCCCCTTAACAAGATTTCATAAAAATTAAACATTGCTGGGAAACCTAGCCGGAAACAAGTAGTCGGGCAGGGCTGGCACGGTCGAACAGATGAAGAAGGTCTTGAAGGGCCATTCCCCTCGGGTTTTTCAGTTCAGGATCACGGGTTAGTTCCCGCTGACTGTCCTGCCGCATGGCTGTCAGGAGCAGGGACAGGCGGGTCGGGTCGGCCAGACGGAATCCCGGCAGACCGGACTGGCGGTTCCCCGTAAGGTCGCCCCCGCCACGGATGCGGAAATCTTCATCAGCGATCAGGAAGCCATCTTCCGTATCCCGCAGGAGGTGGAGACGACGCTGGGCCGTGAAGCTGGTTCCTTCACTATGCAGCAGCAGGCAGAAGGATTTCTGCGTTCCCCGGCCGACACGCCCACGGAGCTGATGTAGCTGGGCAAGGCCGAAGCGTTCGGCCTGCTCGATGACCATGATGGTGGCATTGGGAATGTCCACGCCAACCTCAATCACGGTCGTGGCAACCAGCAGGCGGGTCCGGCCTTTCTGGAAAGCCGTCAGGGCGTCCTGTCGTGTGTCGATGTCCTGCCTGCCGTGCGCCAGACCGATGATGGGGCCGAAGCGTCTGGTCAGTTCGGCCCAGCGTTCTTCTGCGGCAGCGGCACTCTGGGTCTCGCTTTCTTCAATGAGCGGACAGACCCAGAATATCTGTTTTCCCTGATCCAGTGCCCGTTTTATTCCAGCGAAAATATCATCCAGCATCCCCATGTTATGCACGGTCGTATGGATGGGCTGACGCCCGGCTGGTTTGCTGTCCAGCCGGCTGACGCCCATTTCTCCCCATTCCGTAAGCTGGAGAGTGCGGGGGATGGGGGTGGCGGTCATGACGAGCAGGTCCGTGGAGGGACCCTTGCTGGCCAGTCTCATGCGCTGTTCCACGCCGAAGCGGTGCTGTTCATCAATGACGGCCAGTCCAAGATCGGCAAAGGTGACGCCATCCTGAAAAAGTGCATGGGTGCCGATGGCAATTTTTGCATGGCCATCTGCCAGTTTTGCCAGCGCAATCCGGCGTGCCTTTCCCTTGACGGACCCGCTGAGAAACACGAACGGCACGGGGCACAGGGCCTCGAACGTGCTGGCGTGCTGCTGGGCAAGGATTTCCGTAGGGGCCATGAAGGCGGCCTGTGTTCCGGCCTCAACGGCCTGAAGCATGGCCGTCATGGCGACAAGGGTTTTCCCGGCACCGACATCGCCTTGCAGCAGGCGCATCATGGGGGCGGGGCGTTCCATATCCGCTGAGATTTCGGCCATGACACGGCTCTGGGTTGCTGTGGGCTGATGGCCGAACCGTTCCAGCAGGGCATGGCGCAGGGAGCCATCTCCCTTCAGCGGGCGGCCTGTCCGTGTTCTGGCCTGCATGCGGGCCAGCCCCAGACAGAGCTGGTCCGCCAGTACTTCATCCGCCGCCAGCCGGGCACGGGCACGCTCAAGGGCGGGGGTGAGGTCTCTGTCCGCAGGCAGGCTTTCGGGGAAGTGCATCAGCCGCAGAGCCGTGGCGAAATCGGGCCAGTCCCTCTGCTGCATGAGGGGTGGGTCCAGCCATTCCGGGAGGTCGGCAGGGATCAGGGCCAGAGCGGCCTGCATGGCCTTCCGGACGGTGGAGGGGAACAGGCCCGCCGTCAGGGGCCATACGGGTTCAAGCCATGGGAAGCTGTCTTTCTTTTCCCAGGCCATGATGTGGTCAGGCCGGGAGAGGATCAGCCGGTCGTGATAGTGACCCACTCTGCCTGAAACGAGAATTTCCGTCCCTTCCGGTGGCAGAAAAAGACGTCCTTTTTGGAAGAAGGTGATTTCCAGGGTGCCGGTACTGTCCCTTGTCGTCAGGACGGTCGGCTGGGAGGCACGGGTGGGGCGGCGTATGCCGGTCACACGGGCATGGCTTGTCAGTATGTCGCCTGCCAGCAGTTTTCGTCCTTCGGCAATGGTCATGAGCTGACGGCGGTCGATCAGCTTCTCCGGCAGGGTGAAGAGCAGGTCGATGATCCGTTTTCCATTGCTGATCCTGCCCAGCATTGTGGCATGGCGTGGTCCTGTCCCCGGCAGGCTGCTGATGGGAGCCAGAAGTGGAGCAATCCGTGCAGAGGGAGGGGCTAGGGGCATGGCATCGGGGGGCGTGGTGGCTTCCGGGCTGACAGGGGGCGTGGGGAGGGGTATAGGGTAGCAAAACCGGCTGATAATAAAAATGTCCTTTTCATGAGTGGAGAGCCTGCGCTGATGCCTGCCGATCGTTCCGCCATTGCGTCCTTTGGTCCGACAGTCTGGGGGGTGCCTGATGGTGCGGTGGCGTTTCTGCTCCGTCAGCGTCTGTCCGAACATAAGGGGACACTCGTGCATGTGACGCATGATGATGCCGCCCTTGCGTCTCTGGCGGACATGCTGGGCTGGCTGGTGTCGGAAGTGTCCGTCCTGCGCTTCCCGGCCTGGGACTGCCTGCCCTATGACCGTATTTCGCCCAACCCTTCCATCGTGGCCGAACGTGTCTCCACACTGAGCCACCTGCTGGAACCACGGCCGGAGACAGGCCGGATCGTGCTGACGACTGTCCATGCCATGCTCCAGCGTGTGCCACCCCGTGCGGCCTTTGCGGGGCAGACCATCCATGTGAAGGTGGGCGACACGCTGGATGTGGCAGATTTGGCAGAGCGGCTCGTTGCCAGCGGCTATAGCCGTGTGGATACGGTGATGGAACGTGGCGAATTCGCCATGCGGGGCAGCATTTTCGATCTGTACCCTGCCGATTCAGGCGAACCTGTCCGGCTGGACCTGTTCGGGGATGAGGTGGACAATATCCGCAGCTTCGATGCCGCTACCCAGCGTTCCACGGACAGGCGGACAGGTTTCAGCCTGACACCTGTTTCGGAATATGCGCTGGATCAGGCCAGTCTGAGCCGTTTCCAGACAGGATGGCGGGATGTGTTCGGTGTCGGGGCAATGGAGGATGTTCTCTACCGTCAGCTTCTGGAAGGGCGCAGGGCCAGTGGAGCGGAACATTATCTGCCGTTGTTCCATGATGGTGACGGTCACCATATGGAAACCCTGCTGGACTATCTGCCGGATGCCGCCCTGAGTTTTGAGCGTGACACGCCGGATATTCTAACGGCACGGCTGGACATGATCGCTGATCACTATCAGGCCCGCTGTGCTGCGGGGCATGAGGGGGAACTTCCCTACCGGCCCCTGCCACCGCACCGGCTCTATCTGAACCGTCATGGCTGGGATGGGATGCTGAAGGGGCACCCCACTGTCCTGCTGTCACCTTTTGCCCAGCCTGATGGCGCAGAGGGCGTGGACGCCGGGTACAGGCCAGGGCCGGTCTTTGCCAGCATGGGGGGCGCAGGACGGGAGGGGGTCTTCCAGCAGTTTTCCACCCATGTGCAGGACTGGGCAAAGCAGGGGCGGCGGACCTATCTGACGGCCTGGAGCAATGGTTCCAGGGAACGGATCAGCAGTCTGCTGCGGGACCATGACATTCCCTGTGAAAATTTCGATGACTGGGCACAGGCGGCGGGCATGGGCCGCGGGGCTGTCGGGCTTGTCGTGATGGGGCTGGAGCGGGGTTTTACCGGGGAGCGTTTGGCCTTCGTGTCCGAGCAGGACCTGTTGGGGGAACGTCTGGCCCGCCCGCCTCGGCGCAGACGCAAGGGCAATGACTTCATCACGCAGATCGGCGAGATTTCCGAGGGTGATCTTGTCGTGCATGAGGAGTACGGTATTGGCCGCTATGTCGGGCTGGAGACCGTGCGGGAAGGGCGTGTGGCCCATGACTATCTCTCCATCCTCTACGATGGGGAGCAGCGGCTCCTTCTGCCCGTGGAGAATATTGACCTGCTGAGCCGTTTCGGCTCTGAGCAGGGAACCGTGCTGCTCGACCGTCTGGGGGGCAGCTCGTGGCAGGCCCGCAAGGCGAAAATGAAGACCCGTCTGCGGGAAATGGCGGGTGAACTGATTCGCACGGCGGCGGCCCGTGCCATGAAGGAAGCCCCCATCATGGCTCCGGCGGAAGGGATGTGGGACGAATTCTGTGCCCGCTTCCCCTTCATGGAAACGGAAGACCAGTCACGGGCCATTGCGGACGTTCTGGAGGATTTGAGCAGCGGCAGGCCGATGGACCGGCTTGTCTGCGGGGATGTGGGTTTCGGCAAGACGGAGGTGGCCCTGCGGGCGGCCTTCGTGGCGGCCATGTCCGGGATGCAGGTGGCGGTTGTGGTCCCCACGACCCTTCTGGCCCGGCAGCATTATATCGGTTTCAGAAAGCGGTTCGAGGGGCTGCCCGTGAAGGTGGAGCAGCTCTCCCGCATGGTCACGGCCAGGGAAGCCACGAAGGTGCGGGATGGTCTGGCCGATGGAACGGTGGACATCGTCATCGGGACCCATGCGCTGCTTTCCAAAGCCGTGTCGTTCGAGCGGCTGGGAATGCTCATCATTGATGAGGAACAGCATTTCGGCGTGTCCCACAAGGAGAAGCTGAAGGCCCTGCGGGAAGACGTGCATGTGCTGACGCTCTCCGCCACGCCTCTGCCACGGACACTTCAGCTTTCCCTCTCCGGCGTGCGGGAGATGAGCCTGATCGCCACCCCGCCGACGGATCGCCTGTCCGTACGTACCTTCATCACGCCTTTTGACCGGGTGATGATTCATGAGGCCATCCAGCGGGAACGTTTCCGGGGTGGGCAGGTCTTCTGCGTGGTGCCCCGGCTGACGGACATGCGGCATATGGCCGACAGGCTGCGGGAGATCGTGCCCGATGCCCGCATCACCGAGGCTCATGGCCGTCTCACTCCTACCGAGCTGGAAACTGTGATGACGGAATTTTCGGAAGGGAAGTACGACATTCTGCTTTCCACCAACATCGTGGAGAGCGGGCTGGACATGCCCCGGGTCAATACGATCATCATTCACAGGGCGGACATGTTCGGCCTCGGGCAGCTTTATCAGCTGCGGGGACGTGTGGGGCGGGCCAAGCAGAGGGGCTATGCCTATCTGACATGGCCGCAGACGCATGTCCTGTCGGCGTCCTCCGTCAAGCGGCTGGAGATCATGCAGACGCTGGATTCCCTAGGGGCGGGCTTCACGCTGGCCTCCCATGACCTTGACCTGCGTGGAGCGGGGAATCTTCTCGGGGATGAGCAGTCCGGCCACATCAAGGAAGTCGGGATCGAGCTGTACCAGCAGATGCTTCAGGATGCCGTGACGGACCTGCGGCGGATGCGGAATGAAGGTGAGGAGGAAGATACAGGCTGGACGCCGAACATCATCCTCGGCCTGCCCGTTCTTGTGCCAGAGGAGTATGTGAAGGACCTGCCCGTCCGTCTTGGTCTGTACCGTCGCATTGCCGCCCTGAAGGATGAGGCGGATGTGGATGCCATGCGGGTCGAGCTGGTGGACCGTTTCGGCCCCCTGCCGCAGGAGGTGGAAAATCTTCTGGATGTGGTGATGATCAAGAAGCTCTGTCGTGAGACGGGCGTGGAACGGCTGGAGGCGGGGCCGAAAGGCATGGTGCTTCAGTTCCGCAAGAACAGGTTCGGCAATCCGGATGGTCTGATCCGCTGGGCCGCCCGCAATGAGAAGGCCGGTGTGAAGATACGGCCCGACCACAAGCTGGCCATGGTGCGGGAAATGACGAATGCCGTGCGGATCAGCATGGCCCGGAAGATTCTGGCCTCTCTGACCAAGCTTCTGGACAAGGTCCGCACGGCAGAACCGGCCTGAGCCGGTAGGGGATCAGGCCTGTGTGACAAGGAACGGGTCGGAGGCCGAGCCGAACATCTCGTAATGGATGCGTTCCCTGGGGATGTTCCGTTCCCGCAGGGCCTGAATCATGGTGATCAGGAAGCCTGTCGGGCCACAGACATAAAACTCTGCATCGTGGCTGGCATGGTTTCCCAGCTCTGATGAGGTGAGACGCCCGGTATGGGCGGTGATGCCTTCCATGCGTGGTGGTAGGTGGCCTGTCTGGCTGTAGAACAGGTCTGCCGTGATGGTGCCGGCCTTTGCCAGCTCACGGATTCTACGGGCAAAGATTTCAGTCTGCGGCGTCTGTGTGCCGTGAATGACATGAATGGGAGGCCGGGCCTCCTGTGCAGCCAGCGTGTCGAGCATGGACATGACCGGCGTGATGCCGGACCCTGCGGAGAGGAAAACCACCGGCCGGTCTTCTGTGGGAGGCAGGGTGAAATCACCTGCCGGGGCAGACACATCCAGCATGTTGCCGACCTGCACATGGTCGTGGAACCAGCAGGAAGCGACACCACCAGCCTGACGCTTGATGGTGATGCGGTAATGATCCTCTGCCGGGGCGGAAGAGATGCTGTAATTTCGCCGTTCCGTTCCTGCACCGGGAATGTTCAGTCTGAAGCTGAGATACTGGCCCGGACGGTGCCGCATGACGGGCTGGCCATCAGCAGGGCTGAGGGTGAAGGAAACCGTGTCGGCCGTTTCCTCATGGCGGTGGGCAATGCGGAAGCTCCGCCACCCTGTCCATCCGCCTTTTTCCGCAGCATGGGCATGGTAAATCTGCTGTTCCCGATTGATCAGCACGTCAGCAAGAAAACCATAGGCCTCTTTCCAGGCCTCCATGATGTCGGGTGTGGCCTGATCCCCCAGAACATGGGCAATGGCCTCCAGCAGGGCCTTGCCGACATGAGGATAATGCTCCGGCAGGATGTTCAGCCCGACATGTTTCTCGGCAATGCGCTCGATCATGTCCTTCAGGGCGGTGGGGTCATCAATATGGCGGGCATAGGCAAGAATGGCGAAGGCCAGTGCTCTGGGCTGATCCCCATTTTTCTGATGGGAGATGTTGAAGAGATCACGGATGTTTTCGTTACTCAGAAGGCGACGATACATGTCCTGCGTGATGGCGAGGCCGTGCGCTTCCAGTGCCGGGATGCAGGCCGTGACGATGGTGCGTGTCTGTGCGGAGAGGGGCATGATGATCCTCTTAAAAGATACACATAAAATACATCTTTTAAGATAGAGGTATTCAGTCCCCTGTCAAGGTGAGGGGAACGGATGTGGAAAGTGGTTGGCAACAGGCATCTTTCTGTTAGTTTTGAAGCCGGGAGCCACTGTCATCATGTCTCCTGTTTTCCATGCAGGCAGGAGCCTTCAGAATGCGTCTGACCCTCTATACTGATTACGCTTTCAGGTCCCTGATTTATCTGGAAACACGGAAGGAGCATCTCGTCTCCATTGGGGAGATTGCCCGTGTCTATGGAATTTCAGAGAATCATCTGGTCAAAGTGGTGCATCGGCTGGGGCGGCATGGATTCATCAAGACGCTGCGTGGCCGCAAGGGCGGACTGCGTCTGGGGCGCAGGGCCGAGGACATCTATCTGGGAGATGTCGTCCGCTGTACGGAGGATGATCTCGCCCTCGTGGGCTGTATGCGCAAGGATGAAGAGGCTTCGGGCTGCATTCTGGTGGGAGGATGCCGCCTGAAACAGACGCTCCTGAAGGCCCGCTTCGCTTTCATGAATGTGCTGGATGAAGTCACGCTGGCAGATGTCACCGCTCCGCATGAACGGAAAGTCCTGATGCAGGCAGTGCAGGAACTGACGGTGGATGTGAAACCGTAGAGGGGATATTTCTCAGCCGCTGTTTCCGTCAGGCCATGTGACGAACTGCCGCCAGTTGGCACTGGTACCCTGATAGGTAAAATGTGCGCAGGTATCGAGTGTCTGTTCAATCTGGGGATGGGGGACGAAGACGATCCCGGCGATGGACAGGAACCGGTTGATCCCGCTGAAGGGGATTTCGTGCCTGTGCAGGGCCTGGGCAATCCAGCTCATCGTGCCGACAACCATGGCACCGGGGCCGGTCGAGACCCAGACATTTTCAAAATGGCCCGTTGCCAGAACATGCCGGACCCGCTGGAACATGATGTTCATGATGTGCTGCATAAGCGGGTTGCCGGCCTCACAGATGAGGACGTCATTATCAAGGCACCACGGCTGACCGATGGAATAGGACAGTAATGTCCTGAAATCGGTTCCTCTGGTGATCTCGGTCAGGGGGGCACGGCTTATCACGTCAGCATCGACATAGACGCCACCCTTCACATGTAGATGGCAGAGCCGCCAGAAATCCGAACGCATGGCCGGGTGGGGGCAGGCGTCATAAAGGGCCGTGATCTCTGCACCGTAATGTTTCTGAATGAAGGCCCGTGCGGAGGCGTCACATTCCAGATGATAGGTGAAGTCCGGGTTGGCCTGCCGGATGCCCTGCATGGCCTGCTGGATGTCATCCGGTGGTTCGGGACTGTCCCAGAACTGGACAACATGCCTGGGAATGTCGTGGGGGAAATCCTGCGGGACGCAGCGAGAAAGGGTTGGAAACAGCCCGTTCTGTATGCCCAGAGGCAGAAGATCGAAGCAGGCCTCCTGATCGCCGTTCAGGGCACTGTCAAACAGGTCCCGGAACGGGGCTGGATAACTGGCAAAATTACGTTTCACCACGGAATCCTGTGGCGATGACATAAAGCTCGCTTGATTCCTTCCGGGATGCCGGTGGCTTGACATGCCTGACAACTGCAAAATTGCGTTTCATCAGGTCCAGCATGTCTTTTTCAGAACCGCCCTGAAAGACCTTGGCGATGAAGGCTCCGTTTTCGGCAAGAATTTTCAGGGCGAAATCAAGGGCATTTTCCGCAAGGGCCATGATGCGGATATGATCCGTGGCAGCATGGCCGGTCGTGTTGGGGGCCATGTCGGACATGACAAGGTCAGCCCTGCCGCCCAGCATGGACTGGAGTCGTTCCGGCATGTCGACCTCCATGAAATCGCCTTCAATGATTTCAGCTCCCGGAACCGGGTCCACGGGCAGAAGGTCCACGCCAATCACCCTGGCAGCTCCACGCTTGACGGCAATCTGCGCCCAGCCACCCGGTGCGGCCCCGAGGTCCACGACCCGGCTGCCGGGCCTGATGAAGTGGAAACGGTCATCCATTTCCAGCAGCTTGAAGGCAGCACGGGACCGCCAGCCCTGCTGCCGGGCGGCGGAGACATAAGGGTCATTCAGCTGACGGTTCAGCCAGCGTTGCTGCGCCGGTGTACGCCCCCGGGCCTTGCGGAGCTTGACGGTCTGTGTCCGCAGGGTCTGCGAGGTGGCGGCATCGTCTGCCGTGTCCCGTGTGCCGGGCGTGCGGGAATGGCGAAGAGGCTTGCCGGGAATGCGGGGGGCCGTCGTACCGCTCCTGGAGCGGCGGGAGGAAGGGGGCGTATGTTTCGGACTCATGGGAGAAGAATAGGCTCTTACCGGGTCTTTGCAAAGTCTGTCTTTTGCCCGGGCAGGACAGCTCCGCTGCCTTCCTGTTGCCGCCCGGTCTGCTTTGCCTGTAAGGGGCGTGCAGGAAATGAGCATGAACGCTCGGTTTGGAAGAACAGGACAGCTCTTGAGACAGTTTTACGCCGCTTTCGTTCTGGCCGCTCTGGCCCTGTGTGTGGGTGCCGCTCTGGGATATGGGCACACACCCAGCCTGTATGGTGCCCTCATGGGCGTGGAAGGCGTGGCCATCCTCGCCCTGATGGAAACGGCTGAATCCATGGATAATGCCATTGTTGATTACGGCATCCTGAAGACCATGTCGCCCCGCTGGCAGAAGCGTTACATTAGCTGGGGGATGCCGATTTCCGTACTGGGAATGCGCTTCCTGTTTCCCGTGCTGCTGGTGGCCCTGGTGGCGGGACTGTCCCCGTGGCAGGCGGCCCGTCTGGCTGTGATGGAGCCACAGCGTTACGCCGCCATCATGCTGGGCGCAAAGGACATGATCTCCGCTTTCGGTGGGGCTTTCCTGCTGCTGATTGCGCTGAATTATTTTCTGGATGACGACAAGACCCATCACTGGCTCTCATGGCTGGAGCGTCCGGCGGCCCGTCTGGGTGGGGTGTCGGCCCTGCCTGTCGGGCTGACGCTGGCTGTCCTCATGCTTGTCAGCCGCCTGATGGGGGTGGGGCATGACCCGATGGCGTTCCTCTTCTGGGGCTGTGGTGGTGTGGCGGCCTATATTCTGGGCAAGGAAACGCTGGTCTGGCTGATCGGCGAACCGGGAGCCTCCCGTATGGCGGCAGGTGGCGGGCTGCTGACCTTCCTGTATCTGGAATTCATTGATGCCAGCTTCTCGTTTGATGGCGTCATCTCGGCTTTTGCGATCACGACCGATCCGATTGTCATTGCGCTGGGGCTTGGGGTAGGGGCGATGTTTGTCCGCTCCATGACGCTCTCCATGCTGAAGACCAACGCTCTGGCCGAGTATGTTTATGTGGAGCATGGGGCATTCTACACCATTTTCATCCTCTCCCTGCTGATGCTGGTCAGCGTGCTGGTGGACGTGCCGGAATGGGTGACGGGGCTTGTTGGCATCCTTCTGATCGGCGGGGCTTTTCTGGCCAGTGCGCTCCGGCGTCCCGTAAAATGAAGAAAAACTTTCTTTAGCCCCTTGCGCCGTACGAGGAATGAGGCTAGGAACGCCCTCAGCGAACGCCGCTTGGGAGATAGTTTAGCGGTAGAACTACCGGCTCTGACCCGGTCAGCCCTGGTTCGAATCCAGGTCTCCCAGCCATTTTCGTGGTGAGTTTGCAGCGGGAAAAGCCCCACCGCTTGGGAGATAGTTTAGCGGTAGAACTACCGGCTCTGACCCGGTCAGCCCTGGTTCGAATCCAGGTCTCCCAGCCATTTTTCCTAAGAAAAATATACCGTGTGTTGCTTCTTGAAGACGGCTGAGTTGCATGACAGGGCGCATCGCTGTAGCTTGGGCCATCCCCGACCGATCAGAGCTGGAATGTGGTGAGACTGTGGCTGCAAAAATTTCTCCTGACCTGATCGCCCGTTATGGTGGCAACCTGCCACGCTATACCAGCTATCCAACGGCCGTCAGTTTTTCCGAGGCCATCGGGCCGCGGGATGTAGCGGGCTGGCTCGGGGCACTGCCACCGGGACAGTCTGTCTCTCTCTATTTCCACGTTCCGTTCTGTGATGAGCTGTGCCGTTTCTGTGCCTGCAACACGGCGGTAATGCGGCAGGAAGAGGGGCGGGAGGTTTATGGCGATCTGCTTTTGGATGAGATGCGTCGTGTTGTTGCGCTGGTCGGGCGGGGGCGTGTGGTCCGTCATCTCCATTTTGGGGGCGGTACGCCAACGACCCTGCCAGAATCAGCTTTGCGGAAGGTCATGGCTGCCGTCCGGGAAGAGTTCCGGCTTGCTGATGATGCTGAACTTGCCATGGAGATGGACCCCCGCCATGTGCCGGAGGGCATGTTGACCCTGCTGGCAGAGCTTGGTTTCAACCGTATCAGTTTCGGTGTCCAGGACCTTGACCATACCGTGCAGGAAGCCTGCGGGCGGATACAGTCTTACGAACAGACCTTGTCCTGCGTCCAGCAGGCCCATGCGGCGGGTGTTCATGGGGTGAATATCGACCTGATTTATGGTCTGCCCTATCAGACGGTCGAGAGCGTGCAGGATACGGCCCGACGTGTTGCCGGGATGCGGCCGGACCGTCTGGCCGTGTTCGGTTACGCCCATGTTCCGTGGAAGCAGAAACGCCAGCAGCTCATTCCGCAGGACTCCCTGCCTTCTTCTGAAGAGCGGTTGCAGCAGGCGGACATGATTGACCGGGTTCTGGTCGAGGAAGGCTATAAGCCCATAGGGCTGGATCATTACGCCCATCCGGAAGATGCGATGGCCCGTGCCTATGAGGCAGGGACGCTGCATCGCAATTTTCAGGGTTACACGATTGATGCATCGCCCGTCCTGCTGGGGATGGGGGCTTCTGCCATTTCCATGACACCTGACGGGTTCTATCAGAACATTCCGTCCACGGCGGCCTATATTCGGGCATTGAAAGACAGTGATGGTCTTCCTGTCGCCCGTGGGGTGTTCCGGACGGAAGAGGACCGCTGGCGGGGGAAGGTGATCGAGACCATCATGTGCCTCTCTGGTGTGGACCTGACGCCCCATATTCCAGAAGGGCAGAGTCTGGACGAGGCATTTGCGGGAGAGCTGGAAGCCCTGCGGCCTTTTGAAGAAGATGGGCTGATCCGTTGGGACGGCAACCGGGTAAGCCTGACGGAAAAGGGTAAGCCTTTCCTCCGGCATCTGGCGGCCGTGTTCGATACACGGCGCAAGGAACTGGCGGCCGGGACGGATGGCAGGCCCACGCCCCGTTTCTCATCATCACTGTGATGTCAGGCATCATCCGGCCGATTTCCTTTGCCTCTATATGCAGAGTGCGTTATGAGACCCTGCCAACAGCTTAATATCCTGACTATTGGAATAAGCTGACCTAGTTGTATCGAACAGGACGCACGATCGGGGGCGTGGGCATCATGACAGATTCTTTTAACGACAAACTTTACAGCCGTGTGCGTGATGCTCTGGCGTTCGATGATGTGCTGATCGAGCCGGTTGAATCATCCGTCCTTCCCGGTCAGGTCAGCACGAAAACACGTCTGACCCGCAAGCTGGAACTGAATATCCCGCTGCTTTCTTCCGCCATGGATACGGTGACGGAAGATGAGATGGCTATTTCCATGGCGCAGCAGGGTGGCATGGGTGTCATCCACAAAAATCTGACGCTGGAAGGGCAGGCCGAACAGGTCCGCCGGGTGAAGCGTTTTGAGGCGGGCATGGTGGTCAATCCCGTCACGGTGGGACCGGACCAGACGCTGAGCGACGTTCATGAGATCATGGCCCGTCATGGCATCTCCGGCCTTCCGGTCGTGGAGAAGGATGGCAGGCTGGTCGGCATCCTGACCAACCGTGATATGCGCTTCACGGAAGACAGGCGTACCCGCGTGCGGGACCTGATGACCCATGAAGGTCTGGTCACGGTCAGGCATGGTGCCTCTGCGGAGCAGGCCCGTCAGCTCCTGCACGATCATCGGATCGAGAAGCTGCTGGTCGTGGATGATGCTGAACGCTGCATCGGTCTGATCACTGTCAAGGACATGGATAAGGCCACGACCCATCCTCTGGCCGTGAAGGATGCGGAAGGCCGTCTGCTCTGCGCCGCAGCGATTGGCGTCGGGGAAGATGGTCTCCACCGTGGGGCTGCTCTCGTTGAGGCTGGCGTGGACGTGCTGGTGGTCGATACGGCGCATGGCCACTCCCGTGGCGTGTTGGAGACCGTGGCCCGCCTGCGTGACAGATATGCTGACGTGCAGCTGATTGCCGGTAACGTGGCTACGCCGGAAGCGGCAAGGGCACTGATTGAATCCGGTGCGGACTGTGTGAAAATCGGCATTGGTCCGGGGTCCATCTGCACGACCCGTGTCGTGGCCGGTGTGGGTGTGCCCCAGTTTTCTGCCGTTCTGGAAACAGCCGCAGCCTGTCATGAGCTGGACATTCCGGCCATCGCTGATGGGGGTATCCGGACATCCGGTGACATCGTCAAGGCCATCGGGGCCGGTGCGGATGTCGTGATGGTCGGCTCCATGCTGGCAGGCTGTGAGGAAAGCCCCGGTGAAAGCTTCCTGTATCAGGGGCGGACCTACAAGGCCTATCGTGGCATGGGGTCCATGGGGGCGATGGCCCGTGGTTCGGCTGACCGCTACTTCCAGGGGGAAGTGCGGGATACGCTGAAGCTGGTGCCGGAAGGGATTGAAGGGCAGGTGCCGTACAAGGGGCCGATGGCTGCCGTGGTGCATCAGCTGGTTGGCGGCCTGCGGGCTGGCATGGGCTACACCGGTTCTGCCACCATTGCTGATCTTCAGGCCCGTGCCCGCTTCCGCAAGATCACCAATGCCGGTCTGCGGGAAAGCCATGTGCATGATGTGACCATCACCCGTGAGGCCCCCAACTATCGGCTCTGAGGGGCATTTTTTCCTTTCCTGATGGAGGGAAACAGAGTAGGCGGGGGCCATGACCCCCGCTGCTCGTCTTTCTGGTGCGATTGATCTGCTTTGTGCGATCCAGAACGCACCGCACCGTCCGGCTGATGCCGTAGCCAACAATTTTTTCCGTGAACGCCGCTATATTGGTGGTGGCGACCGCAGGGCCATTTCCACTCTCGCGTGGGACGTGCTGCGGGCATGGCGGCGGCTGCACTGGCATCTGCGGGCGGACCTGCGCTACCGGGATGAGGACATTTCCCCACGGCTGCTCTGTGCGGCCATGCTGCATTTTGTCGGGCAGCCTTTTTCTTCCATTCAGGCCCTTTTCAGTGGTGAGCGTTATGCGCCTGCCCCCCTGAGCGAGCGTGAGATGATCATGCTGGAGGCTCTGGAAGGGCAGGAGATCAGCAGTGAAAAACAGTCCCTTCCAGTGCGTCTGGAATATCCGGACTGGCTGCACCCTTATCTGGAAGAGGATTTCGGTGACCGTCTGGAAGAAGAAATGCGTGCCCTCATGGGGGCACCTTCACTGGACCTGCGGGTAAATCTGCTCAAGGCCACACGGGAGGAAGCCCTGCACCGTCTCAAGCGGGAGGGTTTTCACGGTGAGCCGACGGCCCTCTCCCCGTGGGGTATCCGTCTGGAAGGACGTCAGCCGGTCACGGCGGCCGCCCTGTTCCGGGAAGGAATGGTGGAGATTCAGGATGAGGGAAGCCAGCTGATCGCTGCTGCCGTTGATGCCAGGCCGGGGCAGAGATTGCTGGATTACTGCGCCGGGGCTGCCGGAAAGACGCTGGCCCTTGCCATGACGATGGAGAATAAAGGGCAGCTCGTCGCCTGTGATGTTTCCCGCGTGCGGCTTGATGGAGCCACGAAACGCCTCCGTCGGGCGGACGTGCATAACGTGACCCGCCATCTGCTGAGTGAGGGTGACAAATGGACGAAGCGGCGGGAAGGCCAGTTTGATACGGTTCTGGTCGATGCCCCCTGTTCCGGTACGGGGACATGGCGGCGCAACCCGGATGCCCGTCTGCGCCTGACAGAAGAGGATATCAGGGAACTCTGCGTCAAGCAGGCTGCCATTCTTGATATTGCGGCCCGTCTCGTCCGTCCGGGCGGAAAGCTGGTTTATGCGACCTGCTCCCTGCTGGGTGTCGAGAACCGGAAACAGATTGAATCCTTCCTGAAGAGGCAGACCCATTACAGCCTGCTGCCTGCCGAAAAACGCTCGGCCCTCCTGCCGGAATCCCTGCGGCAGGAGGCTCTCTTCTCCCTGACACCGCATGGTTTCGGGACGGACGGTTTCTTCGTGGCCACGATGGAGAAGGCGGCACAGGGCTGACCCTGGGCGGAGGGGGTGGTTATCCAGTCTGTAGCCTGACGGTAACGCAGATTTGTGCATCTGGCATGAAAATGGCTACTATCTGATGGTGGCCTTCCCGCCCGCATCGTGGGGCAGGAGGTTCTGTCTGACTGGAGGAAATAGATCCCCTATGGCCTATGATGTTCTCTTCGGGGTGGTGCTGACATTCGGGGCGGGTATGCTGGCGCAGTGGGTGGCATGGCGTCTGCGTCTGCCGGCCATCGTGCTGCTGTTTGCCATGGGGCTGCTTTTCGGCCCCGTGCTGGGCTGGCTGCACCCTTCAGAAACACTGGGCCATGCATTCCGCCCGCTGGTCTCCATGCTGGTGGCCCTGATCGTCTTTGAAGGCGGCATGGTGCTGGATATCCGGCAGCTGCGGGAGGCGGGGCAGGGTGTGGCCCGCCTGACGATGGTGGCCCTGCCCATCAACTGGATATTGGGGGCACTGGCCGCCCATTATGTCGCCCATCTGGAATGGGGAACCTCTTTCCTTTTCGGTGCCATCATCGTGGTGACGGGGCCGACGGTCATTCTTCCCCTGCTGCGGAGTGCCAAGCTTCACCCCCGTGTGGCGGCGTTCCTGCGGTGGGAGGCGATCGTCAATGATCCGCTGGGGGCCATTCTGGCCGCCGTGGTCATGCAGATCATGCTCCTGCATGTGGACCTGCACAAGCAGCTCTTCTTTGTTCATACATTGCCGGACATGCTGGTGGCAGGGGCGATCTCCGTGGCAGCGGGCATTTTGCCAGCTTATCTGCTGCGCTATCTCTTCACGCGGGACCTGATGCCGGAGCTGCTGAAGGTGCCGGTCATGGTCACGCTGGCTCTGGTCATTTTCGAGGCCTGCACGCTGGCGATGGAAGGGGCAGGCCTGATTGCCGTGACCGTGTTCGGCATGATGCTGACCAACCTGCATATTCCCGGCCTGAACGAGCTGAAACGGACCAAGGAATCCCTCGTCGTGCTGATGGTGTCCGTCCTGTTCATCCTGCTGACGGCGGACCTGCATCGTGCCGTGCTGGCCAGACTGTCCATTCCCATCCTGCTCCTGACACTGGTCGTGCTGTTTGTCGTCCGTCCCCTGTGCATTTTTCTGGCCACGCTGGGCACAAGCATAAGCTGGCAGGAGCGGATTTTCGTGGGCTGGATCGCCCCACGGGGCATTGTTGCGGCAGCCGTGGCGGGTGCGGCGGGCATCAAGCTCTCGGAGGCGGGCTATGCTTCGGCTGATCTCGTCATGCCTGCCGTTTTCTGCGTGATTGCCGTGACGATGATCTGTCATGGCTTCTCCCTTGGCCCGCTGGCCCGGCGTCTCCATCTGACACTGTCGAATGAGCCTGCCCTGGTCATTCTGGGTGGCAATTCATGGTCGATCGATCTGGCCGCCTGCCTGAATGAAGAGAAGGTGCCCGTGCTGGTGGTGGATACGACCGCCCAGGAACTCATGCCCGCTGCACGGCGTGGGGTGCCTGTCCTCAAGGCGGAGCTGCTGTCCGCCGCAGGGCAGGAAGCTCTGGAAGAACGGCCTGCCGATTACCTGATCGCCACGACGGGGGATGCCATCTATAACGGCATGGTCTGCGGGCACATGGCTCCTCATATGGGGCGGGAAAGGGTCTATCAGGTCAGCCCCGGTGTGGCACGGCTGGACCTGTATCGTGGCCTGTCCCGTGATGCCCGGGGCAAGGTACTGGGTGAACCGGGCTGGAACTATACCTTCTTCGATACGCTGTTCAGCCGTGGCTGGCGTTTTGTCAGTGCGACCGTGACGGAAGCGACGCTTGATCTGTTTGACAGGGAAGAGAACCGGCTGGACCTGCTGATTGTCCGTCGGGGTACGGGCATCTTCATACAGTCGGCGGAAGACCGTGCCCGGACCATGCCGGTTGTGGGGGACCTCGTCATATCCATGAAGGCCCCTGAAGTGCGTGATCCGGCGGCAGACGCAAAAGAGGAACCAGAGCTGCGTGCAGAGACATAGTGTTCGGCGATCATTCGGGTTAGGGTAGTACCCTATAGGAATGATGATCCCTTCTGTCCGTCTGCCCGTGGGTAGCTGGAGAGGGGGATTTTGAGCGCACTACGGACAGGATTTTTGGGACATGAATGCTCATCACTCAATACTGATTGTTGACGATGATGATGCTTTGCGTCTTCTGCTGGCTGAGCAGCTGGAAGAGGATGGAGCGTACCGGGTTGAACAGGCTGCCACTCTTGCGATCGCAGGGGAGGTCATGGACCGCTCCACTGGCGGACGGATTGATATTGTCCTGCTGGATGTAAATCTTCCTGACGGGGATGGCCGGGATTTCTGTGCCAGGCTGAGGCATAAGGGCATTCATATTCCCATCATCATCATGACAGGCTCCCATGATGAGGATGACGTGATCCGGGGGCTGGATGCCGGTGCGAATGACTATGTTGCCAAGCCCTTCCGCATGGGGGAGCTGAAAGCCCGCCTGCGGGCGCAGCTGCGCCTTTTTGAAAATAGTGAAGATGTCGTCTTTGACATTGGCCCCTATGTGTTCCAGCCGGCGAGAAAGCAGCTGACAGACCAGAAAAAAGGCCAGCGGATCCATCTGACGGAAAAGGAAACGGCCATCCTGAAATATCTTTACCGTGCGGGTGGCCAACCGGTGGAGCGGGAGGTGCTGCTGCATGAAGTCTGGGGCTATCATGCTTCGGTGACGACCCATACGCTGGAGACCCATATTTACCGCCTGCGGCAGAAGATCGAACCCGATCACGGGCGGGCGGGCATCCTTCTGACGGAAGGGGGCGGTTACTGCCTCAATCCCGACCTCTGAAACGCTCAGATATTTCAGCATGTAGAAGGCTGGCGGAGAGACCCCGCCAGCCTTTCTTCTAATGTGTCATTCTGTCTTTTAGAGGGCAATATCCATCAGGACAGGCACATGGTCGGATGGTGAGGCCCAGTCCCGGACCGGGCTGAGAACATCAATGCTCTTCAGGCCGGGAAGGATGTCCGGTGTTGCCCAGACATGATCCAGGCGGCGGCCCCGGTTGGATTTTTTCCAGTCCCGGTTACGGTATGACCACCATGTGAAGAGCTTTTCAGGCTCCGGAATGGCCTTCCGCATGGCGTCTTCAAACCCGGTTCCCAGCCAGTCCAGCAGGCGGGATGTTTCCGGTGGTGTATGGCTGACGATTTTCAGGAGCTGGCGATGGCTCCAGACGTCATGCTCCAGCGGGGCGATGTTGAGGTCGCCCACCAGAATGCTCCGCCTGGGGGGATTGGCTTTGAACCAGTCTGTCGCTTCCTCAAGGAAGGCGAGCTTGTGGGCGAACTTGTCATTCTCCTGAGGATCAGGAATGTCGCCACCGGCAGGCACATAGAAATTATGGATGGTCACTGGCCCTGACGGTGTCTGGACGTCCGCTGCCACGTGGCGGCAGTCCGTCCTGCCGCACCAGTCTGGCGTATCGGGCACAGGGGCCAGCGGTGTGCGGGAAAGGATGGTGACTCCATTGTAGCTTTTCATGCCACGGTAGAGCTGGTGGGGAAAACCCAGATCAGCCAGAGCATCCTGCGGATAGAGCGGGTCCGGTACCTTGGTTTCCTGAAGGCAGATGACATCAGGGGCCTGCTCCTCGATCAGACGCTGGAGCAGAGGCAGCCGGAGGCGGAGTGAATTGATGTTCCATGTAATAAGGCGCATGTCTCCTGATCCCCTCTCGGGCAGGAAATTTCAAGGGATGATCTTGCGATTGACCGGTTTTACGCCAATCTGGAAAGGATGAATAAAGAAAGCACCCCGCCCATGCCCGTCCTCATGATTGACACTCACATTGATATTCCGTGGGAAGAAAAGACGGCGGACGGCCTGCCCGACTGGCGGAAGCGGGATCAGGCGGACATTGCCATGAGAGAGGCGGAACGCCGTTTCACCATCCCCAAGGCAGAGGCCGGGGGACTGGGGGCGGCCTGTCTGGCAGCCTATACGCCCCAGGCATCTCTTGACAACGCAGGGCATGACGCCGCCTGGCGGCGGGCACGGGCCATGCTGGAGGCCATGCAGGAGATGGTGCCGCTTCATGTTCCCGGTCGGGCTGTCCTGTGCCGGACGGCGCAGGAGGTGCGGCAGACGGCGGAAGCCGGGAAGGTGGCTCTGGTACCGGTCATGGAGAATGGCTACCCGCTGGCGGATGACCCGTCCCGGATCGGTCATCTCGCCAGGCGGTATGGCGTGCGCTACATGACCCTGACTCATAATGGCCACAACCTGCTGGCGGATTCAGCCGTTGTCCGACAGGGGCGGGAAGAGGCTCATGGCGGTCTGTCTGCTCTGGGGCGGGAGGTCATAGGGGAGATGAACCGGCACGGTGTGCTGGTGGATGTTTCCCACGCTTCACGCAGGACCATGATGCAGGCCGTGGAGGTCTCCACGGTTCCGGTCTTTGCCAGCCATTCCTGTGTGCGTGCCCTGTGTGATCATCCCCGCAATCTGGATGACGGGCAGCTTGATGCCCTGAAGGCCAGTGGGGGTCTGATCCAGATAACGGCAATGGCTCCATTTTTGCGTCGTGGAGGTGGAGGAACGCTGGCCGACTTTGTGGAGCATGTGCTGTATGTTACCCGCAGGATTGGTGTGGAGCATGTCGGCATTTCATCCGACTTTGATGGCGGTGGCGGGATAGAGGGCTGGCAGGATGCCAGCGAGACGCATCATCTGCCTGTGGCACTGGAGCGGGCAGGGCTGGATGGAGCCGAGATTCGGGCCATATGTGGTGGAAACATGCTGCGCCTCATGGAGAGTGCAGAGAAGGAAATTTTCGAAAGTCAAACATAAAAGTCTCCTTCTGAAGGATTTTGTAACTTTTTTTGCCCACTAATTTTTTCAGAAACAGGATTGACAGTCATTATGCTCTCCGGGGGGCAGGAGGGAGAGAAGGGGCAGGGAAAAATCTTTCACAACTTCTTATTTTTCAATGGGTTGCTCCATGTGCCTAAAAAATGGGCAATCTAGCAAAAAAGAAGAGAAACCCTGTGCTGTGTGCTTTTACCCTTGGAGTATTCACAGCTTTTTCCACAGGAATGGTGGATGAGTGTAAAAGGGTTGTCATGATCACAGGAAACTGGCGGAAAACCAAGAGAAATGGCTGATACACCCCATGGCGTCGTTGCGATTCGGAAGGCTCTGAAGACGATTCCCGACAGTCCCGGCGTGTATCGGATGCTCAGTGCAAAGGGGGAGGTGCTGTATGTCGGCAAGGCCCTGAATCTGAAGAAGCGTGTCACCTCCTATACGCATGTGGCCCGTCTGCCGGAACGGCTGAGGCTCATGGTGTCCCTGACGGTCAGCATGGAGATCGTCGTCACCCGTACCGAGGCCGAAGCCCTGCTGCTGGAAGCCAACTACATCAAGCGGATGAAGCCCCGCTTCAACATCCTTCTGCGGGACGACAAGAGCTATCCGTGGCTTCTGCTGAGTGGGGATCACGCTTATCCCCGCCTGATGCGTCAACGGGGGAAACCCGTCAAAGGGGCGACCTATTGGGGGCCTTTTGCTTCGTCCAGAGCCGTGGACCAGACCATTCAGGTCATCCAGAGAGCCTTCATGCTGCGGACCTGTACGGACAGCGTGTTTGAATCCCGCACACGGCCCTGCCTGCTCCATCAGATCAAGCGGTGTTCCGCCCCCTGTGTGGACCGGATCAGCCCTTCCGAATATCAGGGGCTTGTGGAACAGACGAAGGAATTCCTGAGTGGTGGAGGCCGGGAGCTGCAGCAGCGTCTGACAGCGGAGATGGAAAAAGCCTCGGAAGACATGGCCTTCGAGCGGGCGGCCCTGATTCGGGACCGTATCCGGGGCTTTGCCAATCTGCGGGCGTCAGGGACCATCAATCCCATCAGCATCCGTGAGGCCGATGTGGTGGCTCTCTGGCAGCAGGCCGGACAGAGCTGCATACAGGTCTTTTTTATCCGTGGGGGGCGGAATAACGGCAACCGGGCCTTCTATCCCCGGCATGGGGCGGATGAGCCAGCCGCTGATGTTCTGGCGGCCTTTCTGCTCCAGTTCTATGAAGACAAGCAGCCCCCCCTGCAGGTGCTGACCAGCAGCGAACCTTCGGAACAGCCCCTGCTTGCCGAAGCCCTGAGCCTTCAGAGGGGGCAGAAGGTGCAGCTGCTCCAGCCGCAGCGGGGCGAAAAGAAAGCCGTGCTGGATCATGCCGTTCTTAATGCCCGGGAAGCTCTGGAACGGCGGCTGGCTGAAACGGCCGGGCAGGCCGTGCTGCTGGAGAAAGTGGCAGAACTGTTTGACCTGCCCGCACCGCCCCGGCGGATCGAGGTCTATGATAACTCGCATCTGATGGGGCAGGCCCCTTATGGGGCGATGGTTGTTGGCGGGCCGGAAGGCTTCGTGAAGCGGGCTTACAGGAAATTTTCCATCCGTGGTCCCGTGGCTCCGGGTGACGATTTCGGCATGATGAAGGAGGTCATGAGCCGCCGTTTTGCCCAGCTGAGCATGGAGGATGCAGGCAGTGACACCTGGCCGGACCTTCTGCTGATTGATGGTGGCAAAGGGCAGGTCCGTGCCGTGAAGGACATACTGGCCGGACGGGGGCTGTCATCCATTCCGGTAGTGGGCATTGCCAAGGGTGTGGACCGCAATGCGGGGCGGGAATGGTTCTTCGTGGAGGGGAAGGAGCCGTTCCAGCTGCCGGTGAATGATGCCGTCCTCTATTATCTGCAGCGGCTGCGGGATGAGGTTCACCGCTTTGTCATCACCACGCACAGGGCAGGGCGTTCCAGAGCCTTGACGCATTCCGGGCTGGATGATGTTCCCGGTGTCGGCCCTGCCCGCAAGAAGGCTCTTCTAACCCGTTTCGGCTCTGTCCGGCAGGTCCGGCAGGCTGCTCTGGAAGAGCTGGAACGTGTACCGGGAATTAATCGTGAAATGGCGCAGGTCATTTATGGATATTTCCATCCAGAATGGGTAAGAGAGCAGAGTGACGTCCTCGAAAAACCCTGACTGAGCACCGTGTTGGGGAGTGACCTTACCATATAGGGATATAAGGTGATCAATCTTCCCAATCTTCTCACGCTTTTCCGTATTCTTGTCATTCCGGTGCTCATCGGGTGTCTGGCAGCTGGTGGCCTGTGGGCGGATATGGCGTTTCTGCTTTATGTCGGGGCCTGCGTGACGGATTATCTTGATGGTGCTCTGGCCCGCCGGCAGGGGCTGACGTCAGACCTCGGCCGGATGATGGACCCCATTGCGGACAAACTCCTTGTGGGGGGGCTGCTGCTGGCTCTTGCCGGCATGGGGGGGCTGCGTTTCGGTTCGCTTTATGCGGCCATCCTCATCATGCTGCGGGAAATCCTGATCAGCGGGCTGCGGGAATATATGGCGTCCCGGAATGAGACGATCCCTTCCACCCGTCTGGCCAAATGGAAAACGGGGATGCAGATGGTGGCGATCGGTTGTCTCATTCTGGGCCAGGGGGCGGTCGGGTCTCTATATGACAAGGTGACATGGTACTTTGGCGTGACCGGAGCGGTGCTGCTCTGGCTGTCTGTCATTCCTACGCTTCTGACAGGGACAGGGTATCTCAGGGCGACTGTGGCACGGATGCGGGGATAGACTGATTTGAGATATCGGGTAGATCAATATAGTGGTGACGGGGGACTGGTTATGTTCTTCCATGATCGGGTTGTGACGGTTGCAAAGGGGATGGCATGAAGATCAGAGAAGGAAGCCTGAAGAAGGCAGGGGTTGTAATGTCCTTCTTTGCGGTGGGCTGCACTGGTTTTGCTGTCAGCTGTACAGGGCTGGACAGACATCTGAGCGGGACACTCAACCCATATGGGAACCCGAACACGCCCGATACCCGTAGCGAGACGGCCCAGCGTGTGCGTGGGGCGAAGGTGACGGCCACCCCTGTCGTGGCGGAAGATGGCGATGTCTGGCCCGGCCAGCCGGAGCCGGTACCCAGCCTCCGGGATGTCAGCCGCTCTGATGCGCATTTCATTGAAAAATGGCAGAAGGCCCGTCCTCAGCTTGATGCGGATCTGCGGCAGCAGCTTGGTGATGGGCAGGGCATGAGCGTCGGGGAAGACGTCAGCCAGCGTTATGGGTCCGGCAGGGATGTGATGCCGATTGGTAAACCCATTGCCTCTCATGTGAAGGATAATGCACCACCTTACATGGAGTCGGTGAATCGTGGCATTGTTGTCATTCCGAATGGCGATGGTACTGACACGCTGATCGCTCCGGATGGCAGCCTTAAGATTGTCAGCCACAGCAAGGCCGCCTTGTTCGAACATGCCAAGACATTCGGGCATGGTCATGGCAGTGATGGAACGGGAACAGGGGGAGCCACATACGCACAGCCTGATAACGGCTACGTGACTGAAGTTCCTCGTCATCAGCAGCATAATGATGCGCAAGAAGCCTCCCCTTCTAAGTCAACTTCACCGCATCTTAGAGCTGGTGGAACGGTTCTAAGGAGGCCTTATGATATGTCTACGAATTCGCCTATTGTAGCTACGGCTCCGCATTCACAGGCGAAGTCTCAGCCTATGATTAGGGAGGATCTCTCTACCAAGCATAAGGCACTGGTCCCAAAAACTAAGGCTGTTTCTGCAAAAAAGAGGCATCGTCTTAAGAAGAGAGAGCATTATTCTAAGAAAGGAGGTTCAACTTATATGGATGCCTTGGGCTCTGAAGTCCCTGTGCGTCATGCACGTTCTCATCATCATGCACGTTCTCATCATCATGCACGTTCTCATTATGATGATGGAGTGTACCAGTTTGACTGGGATAAGTAAGACTTATCCTGCGAGAAAAAGACTATAATCTGTCTCAATGGTGGTATCCTGTGCCTGAAAGGGCTTGACCTGAAAGGCACAAGGTATCATTGTTCCGCCCAGGTATAGGGGATGTGCTGCTCCGATAATGATGAAGCGGCGTCCCATCATGCGGCAGCAGTCCGAGGGTAATATGGCCAAGACAAACGTAATCATGATCCGTCTCGTTTCTTCCGCAGATACGGGCTATTTCTACGTCACGAAGAAGAACGCCCGTACGGCAACGGGCAAGATGGAAGTGCGCAAGTACGACCCGGTCGTGCGCAAGCACGTTGTCTTCCGCGAGGCAAAGATCAAGTAATCATCAGATCATCTGATGAAGAAGAAAGCGGCCTTGCGGGCCGCTTTTTTTGTGTCTTTGAATGAGGGATGGGGAGCCAGCTGAAGACGGGTTTCTCAGTAAAGGGCGTTCTTTTCCCCATAGGGAATGACCAGATCACCTTTGCGGCTGCTGTTGAGCATCACACGGCTACGCTCGTCAAGCATGTCCGGGTCGAGAGCATTCTCATTCAGGGCCATGACCCGCCGCCGCCATATGTCCTGCTCCTTGTGGGCATCCTGCAGGGCCGTCTGTGCTTCAGCCTGAAGCGTTTTCTGGTGCTGATAGGCGGTGATGCCCAGATCGCCATGCAGGGCGTTCCAGAGGAAATAGGCCGTCAGAAGCAGGAAGAGGAAGGGGGCGAATACGGCACCCAGCGCACGGCGCAGCAGAACGATCATGCAGTGGCTCCTCAGCGGTCATGATAATCGGAAAAACTTCTGACGATCATTTATAGGGCCTTCTGCTGCTGAGGCAAGACAGGCACCGGCATGAAAAAAGCCCCCATCCAGCGGATGAGGGCTTTTTCCGGTTGGCAGGTCAGTCGCCTGACCTGCCGTGGTCAGCTGTTACTTGCGGACCTTCAGGATGCTGTGACCGGCATATTTTGCGCTGTCACCCAGCTGCTGCTCAATGCGGATCAGCTGGTTGTACTTGGCCATACGGTCAGAGCGGGACAGGGAGCCTGTCTTGATCTGCCCGGTGTTCAGGGCAACGGCGAGGTCAGCAATGGTGCTGTCTTCCGTCTCGCCGGAACGGTGGCTCATCACGGTCGTGTAATGGGCACGCTGTGCCATTTCCACGGCGTGCAGGGTCTCTGTCAGGGAGCCGATCTGGTTCACCTTCACGAGCAGGGAGTTGGCAACGCCCTTCTCGATGCCTTCCTTCAGGCGGGCCGGGTTGGTCACGAAGAGATCGTCACCGACCAGCTGGATGCGGTCACCCAGACGCTCGGTCAGTTCCTTCCAGCCTTCCCAGTCATCCTCGGCCAGACCATCCTCGATGGAGACGATCGGGAACTTTTTGGTCAGCTCTTCCAGATAGGAGACCATTTCGCTGGAGGAGAAGCTCTTGCCTTCGCCCTTCATCTCGTAACGGCCGTTCTTGTAGAACTCGGAGGAGGCACAGTCGAGGGCGATCGTGATGTCCGTGCCGAACTTGTAGCCAGCGTCGGAAACGGCCTTCTCGATGTACTTCAGGCCTTCTTCAGTGGACTTCAGGTTCGGAGCAAAACCACCTTCGTCACCAACATTGGTGTTCAGGCCGTTCTTGTGCAGCTCTTTCTTCAGGCAGGCGAAGATTTCAGACCCCATGCGGATGGCTTCAGCAACGGAAGAAGCCCCCACCGGCTGGATCATGAATTCCTGGAAGTCGATGGCGTTGTCGGCATGTTCACCACCGTTGATGATGTTCATCATCGGGACCGGCAGGACATGGGCGAACGTGCCACCGATGTAACGGTAGAGCGGCAGGTCCAGTTCCTCGGCTGTGGCACGGGCCACGGCGAGGGACACGCCGAGGATGGCATTGGCACCAAGACGGCCCTTGTTCGGTGTGCCATCGAGGTCGATCATGGCCTGGTCAATGGCGATCTGGTTCTCGGACTCCATGCCGCGCAGCTTGTCGGCAATCTCCGTGTTCACGGCGTTGACTGCCTTCAGGACACCCTTGCCGTGGAAGCGTTTTTTGTCACCATCGCGCAGCTCCACAGCTTCGTGGGCACCGGTGGAGGCACCGGAAGGAACGGCAGCACGACCGACGACACCGGAGGCCAGTTCAACATCGACCTCAACAGTCGGGTTACCACGGCTGTCCAGAATTTCGCGGGCAATAATATCAACAATAGCGCTCAAGGGAATTCTCCTGACTCTATGCGGCGAACCCTGAACAGCCTATCATCAGGTAAGGCTAGGATCCGCTTTCGCTTTATTTCAGTCTCAAAATATGCGCTTGAGGTCAATTAAGATGCGACAATTTCCTGTCACGGCTGCCATGCTTGTTGCGCTTGGCGGCGTTTTCCCCCTCCTGGTGGGTGTGTGGCTGTTTCTGGTAGGGATTCTGACCGCACTGCCCCATCTCAGCCTGATCCTGCTGGCCTATGGGGGGTGCCTGCTGTCTTTCTATGGGGCCGTGCAGTGGGGGTTTCTTGTCAGCAAACCCACGATCATTCTGCCGAAGGGAGAAGGGCTGCGGGACAGGCGGGCACTCCTTCTGGGAGCTTTTGCCTTCCTGTGGGGCTGGCTGTCCCTCTGCGTCGGGCTGCTTGGAAATCTGAGGACCGGTTTCGGGCTGGAGGCACTCGGCTTCATTGGTGTCTTTGCGCTGGAACGAATCGCCAACCGCTGTGGTGACCTGCCACCGGGCTATTTCATGGTCAGGGCGGTCAGCACAGGGCTGTGTGTGGCGGGGTTCCTGCTCGCGCTGCTGTCCCCACAGGGACATTTCTGAACTCTGGAAAGAGTCCCCTGTTCAGAGGACGTCTTCCTTTACAAGCTGATCCAGCTTCCTGAGAGAGGACAGCAGGGCACGTATCTCCGAAAGGGGGATCATTGTCGGACCATCGCTGGGGGCCCTGTCCGGCTCCTGATGGGTCTCGATGAAAAGCGCACTGACACCGGTGGCAATGGCGGCACGGGCCAGAGGGGCTACAAACTCCCGCTGTCCCCCCGTGGCGGTTCCCAGTCCACCGGGCTGCTGGACGGAGTGGGTGGCGTCAAACACGACAGGGAAACCCGTCCGTGCCATGATCGGCAGGCCACGCATGTCATTGATGAGCGTGTTGTAGCCAAAGCAGGTGCCACGCTCGCAGAGCAGGATGCGCTCATTGCCAGTGGATTTCAGCTTGTCCACCACGTTCTGCATGTCCTGCGGGGCCAGGAACTGCCCTTTCTTGACATTGATGGCCCTGCCTGTCTTCCCGGCAGCCAGGAGCAGGTCCGTCTGCCGGCAGAGGAAGGCCGGAATCTGGAGAACATCCACGGCCTCTGCTGCCGGGGCGCACTGCTCCGGCGCATGAACATCCGTCAGGACGGGCATGTCGAAGCGGGAGCGGATGTCGGAAAGGATTTTCAGCCCTTCTTCCATGCCGATGCCACGGGCAGCCCGGACGGAGCTGCGGTTGGCCTTGTCAAAGCTGCTCTTGTAGATCAGCCCGATATCCAGCTCCTGACAGAGTGTGTGCAGGGCTTCGGCCATGAAGAAGGCATGGTCACGGGATTCAATCTGGCACGGGCCAGCGATCAGCCGGAAGGGCTGATCCTGACCAATGATGAACTTGCTAAGAGGGACGTTCATGCCCTCTGTTTCCGTGAAAGATGTTCCTTTTTTGCTGCTCCTACGAAGCCCACGAAGAGCGGGTGCGGATCGAACGGCTTGGAGAGCAGTTCCGGATGGTACTGCACACCGATGAACCACGGGTGATCGGGATATTCCACGACTTCCGGCAGCACGCCGTCAGGGGACATGCCGGAGAAGCGCAGGGACGTCTTTTCCAGAACCTCACGGTAATGGACATTGACTTCCCAGCGGTGACGGTGGCGTTCACGGATGTCCGTTCTGCCGTAGATTTCCGCCACACGGGACCCTTCGACCAGCCTGGCCGGATAGGCACCGACCCGCATGGTCCCGCCAAGGTCTCCGCCTTCACGGCGGCGCAGAAGTTCCGTGCCACGTGCCCATTCCGTCATGAGGCCGACCAGTGGCTCTTCCGTGGGGCCGAACTCCGTGGAGGACGCCTTCTTCAGTCCGGCAAGGGAGCGGGCACATTCAATCACCGCCATCTGCATGCCGAAGCAGATGCCAAGGAATGGAATGCTGTTTTCGCGGGCATAGCGTACGGCATTGATCTTGCCTTCAGACCCGCGCTCACCAAAACCACCGGGCACGAGGATGCCGTCCATGTCCTTCAGTAGTGCGTCGAGGTTGGCGGGGGTTTCCAGCTCCTCCGCATCAATCCAGTTCATGTGGACACGGACATCCTGGGAAATCCCGCCATGCAGCAGGGCTTCTGCCAGAGACTTGTAGCTGTCCAGCAGGGCCGTATATTTGCCGACGATCCCGATGCGGACCTCACCCTTCGGCTCCCGCACTCCACGGACAATCTTTTCCCAGCGGGAGAGGTCCGGGGCGGTCTCATGAGGCAGGCCGAAATAGCGCAGGACTTCACGGTCCATGCCCTGTTCGTGATAGGCGATGGGGCAGGCATAGATGGTGTCGACATCCAGGGCTGCAATCACGGCCTCGGGGCGCACGTTGCAGAAGCTGGCGATCTTCTGCCGTTCCGTCTGCGGGATGGGGCGGTCGGACCGGCAGAGCAGAATCTGCGGCTGGAGACCGACATTCTGAAGCTCCTTGACGGAGTGCTGGGTCGGTTTCGTCTTCAGTTCACCGGCGGACGGAATATAGGGCAGGAGGGTGAGATGGACACACATCGTGTTCTCATGCCCGAGATCATTACGGAGCTGGCGGATGGCTTCCAGAAAGGGAAGGCTCTCGATGTCGCCGACCGTACCGCCGATTTCGACCAGCACGAAATCATAGCCATCCGTATCGGTGACCACGGCTTCCTTGATGGCATCGGTGATGTGCGGAATGACCTGGACAGTTGCCCCAAGATAGTCGCCCCGGCGTTCCCGGGCGATGACATTGGAGTAGATGCGGCCTGTCGTGGTGTTGTCGGAGCGGCGGGCATGAACACCCGTGAACCGCTCATAATGGCCGAGATCAAGGTCGGTCTCGGCACCATCATCAGTGATGAACACCTCACCATGCTGATACGGACTCATCGTGCCCGGATCGACATTCAGATAAGGGTCCAGTTTCCTGATGCGGACCTTGTGCCCACGGGCCTGGAGGAGGGCGGCCAGAGCCGCCGAAGCAATACCTTTACCGAGGGAGGATACAACCCCACCCGTCACAAAAACAAAGCGCATCATGGGAGGCCCTTATATAGCGAAGAGGGGGGGAGGGAAAGCAGATTGTGCAGTCCGCTTTCCCTGAAGGCCGGATCAGGGATGCTGGGGTGTCTGGGCCGGTGCGGTGGAGCTGGCAGGCTGGCTGACCGGCGGGTGGGCCAGAATGTCACGGCCCGTATTGCCGCTGGAGGCACCACGGTTCAGCACGGCCAGACAGAGGCAGAGCACCATGAAGATGGCGGCCAGCACGGCCGTGCTGCGGGTCAGCAGGGTCGCCGTACCCCGGCCGGACATGAAGGAGCCAAGCCCCTGACTGCTGCCAACGCCGAGACCACCGCCTTCGCTACGCTGGATCAGGATAACGCCAATGAGGGCCAGGGCAACCAGAACAGTGAGGATAAGCAGTAATGTGGTCATGCAGTCAGGTCCAACAGGTTATGGGGAGGGCTGAGGCGTCGTCGCTTCAGCCGCAGCGTCGATGATGTCCAGAAAGCTCTGTGCTTCAAGGCTGGCACTGCCGACCAGCACCCCGTCCACCGCCTCGATGGACATGATGGAAGGTGCCTGAACGGAAGTGACAGACCCGCCATACAGGACCGGGACACGAATGTCATCTGTCATGAGCCTCATGGGCAGCAGGGCACGGATCAGGGTCAGCTTTCTCTGAAGCTCGTCACGGGAGGGCGTGATGCCGCTGCCGATGGCCCAGACAGGCTCATAGGCAAGGATTCCACGGAAGCCCCTGGTCAGTGACCCTTCGATCTGGGTGGAGAGGACACTGGCGGCCCGTCCTTCGTTCCGTTCGGCCAGATGTTCGCCGATGCAGACAATCGGTGTGATCCCGGCCGCCGTGGCCGCCTTGACCTTCTGGCGGATGATGGCGTCGGTCTCACCGTGGTTCTGGCGGCGTTCCGAATGGCCGAGAATGACATAGCGTGCCCCGAGGTCCCTGATCATCGGGGCGGAAATGTCCCCGGTGAAGGGGCCGGATGAGGCCGGGTAGCAGTCCTGCGCCCCCATGCCCAGCTGTTCGTGGGGCAGGCCGGTTTCCTTCAGGGCCTGATGGACGCCATCCAGCTGGGTGAAAGGCGGACAGATGATGGTGTGGAGGTGAGGCGGTGGCGGCGCATCCTTCAGACGGCGGGAAATGTCCCGTGCGAGCTGGAGGCCATGCTCGTGGCGAGCCTGCATTTTCCAGTTCCCAATGACGAATTTGGGTACGGTGGTCATTCTGCTCTCCCCGGTCGGCACGATGCATCTCTTCCGCCTGGGCGAAGTAAGGAACACGCCGTGCTGGTCAATCTGTGTCGGCATCTCTATGCTGGGGCAGCTTAGCGGGTTTCCTCTGCTAATGCTATTCTGCCATCAGTAAAGTGATATGCGCCTTCGATGATTACTGCCCTGCGTCATTTCCTGGTTGACTCCTGGCTCGGCCGGGTGATTGCCTTTGTGGTCTTCCTCTCCTTTGTTGTTCTGGGAGGTACGTTTTTCGGGATGGGCGGCGGCATGGCCGGTCTCGGTGGTGATACCGTGGTGCAGATCGGGTCGCACAAGATCACGCCCGTCGAGTTCCAGAAAGCCGTCCAGCGGCAGGTTGGCTATGCCATGCAGCAGAATGGCGGTGCGGCTGATTTCCTGAAGACCCCGCAGGGGCGTCAGGAGGTTGGACATGCCGCACTGCGCAACCTCATCCTTGTTCATGAGGGTGCCCTGGCTGGAGAGCGCAATGGCCTCAATCCGGGTGATGAAACGATTCGTGGCGTGATTTTCGCCATGCCGGACTTCAGGGACCCGAGCGGGAAATTTGACCCTCACAAGATGGACGATCTCCTGCGGGTGAATAATCTCAGCCATCAGGACCTGATTCAGGAAACGCGGCGGATGCTGTATGGCCGGGCGACCATGCTGGCCTTTGGCCAGACCGTGCAGCCTCCGGCGCAGGAACTGGACTGGATGGTGAATCATATTGGTCATGGTCAGGTGGTGGACATGGTACGTCTGCCGTTCTCTCTGGGTGCGGTCTCCACCCAGCCGACCGATGACCAGCTGAAACGGTATTACCAGAACCATCTCTGGCAGTTCCGCAAGCCGGAATACCGTCATGCCCGCATCGTCGTCATGACGGCAGGCAGCGTGGCGAAGACGATCCAGATTTCTGATGCGGACCTTCAGGCATCCTACCGGATGAAGATGCAGGACCCTGCCGAGGCTGCCCGCTATAACAGTCCGGAACTGCGGTCCATCGAAGTTCTGGCCGTGGGCGATGAAGCCACGGCGCAGGAGCTTGCGGCGGCATGGCAGGGGGGGCAGTCCTGGGCCGCCCTGCAGAAACAGTATCCGAAGGCCATTCCCGCAACGCTGAATGATGCCCGCCAGACGGACCTGCCTGATCCGGCTCTGGGGAAGACGGCTTTTGCCACGCAGGAAGGGAAAGTGTCCGCTCCCGTCCATACGGCAGCGGGATGGAGCGTGGTGCATGTCCTGTCCGTCAAGCCGGCGACACATGCCAGTTTTGAGAGCCTGAAAGACAGCATCCGTGAAGACCTGGCGAACGCCCGTGCGGCTTCCATGCTGAAGGATCGTCAGAGAGCCTTTGAAGAAGCCGTGGCCGGTTCCGTGACACTGGACAAGGTGCCGGCTGATATCGGGGCCTTCCCTCTGGAGGGCAGCCTGGACGCTCATGGCAATCTGCCGGGTGGCGAGCCAGCCCCGCTGCCAGGGGATGCGGCCCTGCGCCAGGCCCTGATCGAACAGATTTTCAGCCAGAAGAAGGATGAGCCGCCGCATGTCGTGACGGAACCGGATGGCAGCTCTTTTGCCGTGATGGTGGATGACGTCACGCCGGGCACGCAGGAACCCTATGAGGCGGTCCAGCAGGGCGTGAAGGATGCCTGGCTGGCCGATGCCCGGAAACATGCCACGGAACAGCGGGTGACGGCCCTCTTCCAGCAAGCGAAGAAAACGGGTCTGCGTCAGGCACTGGCAGGGCAGAAGGAAGAGGCCATGCTCCAGAAGGATGAGCATTTTTCCAACCTTCAGCTGCGTCATGACGTGCCCGCACTGATTCTGAAGGCCGCCCTCCAGCAGAAGACGGGGCAGACGGCTATGCTTCAGGCGGGTGATGCCTACTGGCTCGTCAATGTGACGGGAACCTATGAGGAATCATCGACCCTGATGCAGGCCATCCGGCAGCGTCTTGCCGCCCAGATGACGGCAGCCTATCGCAATGATCTTCAGGAGACGCTGGGCATGTCCTATACCCGTGCGGCTCCGCCACGCCATTTCAACGCAGCCCTGTTCAATGATGTGAATGACAGGGTCCTCAGCATGATTTCTGGAAGGCTCGGCCAGCAGTGAGCAGGATTTTACACAGGGTAGAAGCGGCAGACCTGCTGACGCCGCTTTCCGTTTTTCTCCGTCTGTCCCGTCTGGCTGATGATCCGTACCGCCTCTTTTTCGAGAGCGTGGAAGGTGGTGAGGCCCGGGGGCGTTATTCCATCATTGCCCTGCTGCCGGATACAGTATGGCGGTGCAAGGACGGTCAGGCCTTCCGTGATGGACGGAAGGAAGAGACCGCTCCGCTCGTGTCGCTGAAAGCTCTTCTGGATGAAAGCCGGATGGCACTGCCGGAGGGTATGCCGCCGATGATTGGCGGTGTTTTCGGCGTGCTGGGCTATGACATGGTCCGGCAGATGGAGGAGTTACCTAACCCGCCACCGAATGATCTGGACCTGCCGGAAGGTGTCATGATCCGCCCCCGGCTCTTTGCCGTATTTGATACGGTGCGGGATGAGCTGATTCTGGCCACCCCGTTGCGGGATGGTGTCGCCGTGGAAGAGGGTGAAGCCCTGCTGGAAGAGGCCGTGGCGGCGTTGCGCCAGCCCGTGCCCGATCCGGCAGAAACCCTGCCGGAAGGCAGCAGGCTTGGTGAGCCGGTTTCCAACATCACCCATGAGGATTTTCTTCAGAAGGTGAAGACGGCGCAGGACTATATTGCCGCCGGTGATGCCTTCCAGATCGTGCCGAGCCAGCGTTTCACGACGGCTTTCCCGCTGTCTTCACTGGCTCTCTATCGCAGCCTGCGGCGCATCAATCCGGCACCGTTCCTGTTCCTGATGGAGCTGGGGGAATTTACCCTCGTGGGGTCCTCGCCGGAAATTCTGGTGCGGATGCGGGATGGCATCGTGACGGTCCGTCCACTGGCAGGAACCCGGCCCCGTGGGCGGGACCGTGAGCATGATCTGGCACTGGAGAAAGAACTTCTGGCCGATGGCAAGGAGCTTGCCGAACATCTCATGCTGATCGATCTCGGCCGCAATGATGTCGGGCGTGTGTCCCAGCTGGGGACGGTGGAGGTGCCGGACCGCTTCGTGGTGGAACGTTACAGTCATGTCATGCATATCTCTTCCACCGTGACGGGGAAGGTGAGGCCGGACTGTGGTGCCCTTGATGCGCTCTCCGCAGCTTTCCCGGCCGGTACGCTGACAGGCGCACCGAAGATACGCACCATGGAAATCATCGATGAGCTGGAACCGACCCGGCGTGGCCCCTATGCCGGGTGTGTCGGTTATTTCGGTGCTGATGGTGACATGGATACCTGCATCGGTCTGCGCATGGCCCTGCTGAAAGATGGCCAGATGCATGTGCAGGCTGGCTGTGGCGTGGTTGCGGAATCTGATCCTGAAGCAGAGTATCAGGAAACGAGGGCCAAGGCCCGTGCGCTTTTCACGGCGGCGGAGGCGGCCATCGGTCAGGCCATTCATAACGGACAGCAGAGGATTGCTATGAAAGGGGGGTGTAAATCCCCGTCCGGCGCATCATCTGAGAGGGCAGATAAGACCTCTCGGAGTGAGGAGACCATCAGATGATTCTGCTGATTGACAATTATGACAGTTTCACGTTCAATCTGGTGCATCATTTTGGTGCGCTGGGTGTGGAGTGTGCCGTCAAGCGCAATGACGTGCTGACTGCCGACCGGGCGCTGGAAATGAATCCTTCTGCCATCGTGCTGTCGCCGGGGCCATGCTCTCCGGACGAGGCGGGCATCTGCTGTGAGCTGATCGAAAAGGCCGCTGGCAAGGTGCCCGTTCTAGGTGTCTGTCTGGGGCACCAGTCCATCGGGCAGGTGTTCGGGGCGGATGTTGTCCGGGCCTCCGTGCCGATGCATGGCAAGATCAACGCCATCCATCATGATGGGAGCGGGGTTTTTGCCGGTCTGCCAGACCCGGTGGACATGGTGCGCTATCACAGCCTGACGCTGGATCCTGCCAGCATTCCCGATGAGCTTGTCGTCAATGCGAAGACGGAAGATGGCGTCATCATGGGGGTCCGTCATCGGGAATATCCGATTCACGGTGTGCAGTTCCATCCGGAGAGTGTTGCTTCCAATTCCGGGCGTGAGCTGCTGGCCAACTTCCTCCGGCTGGCCAATGTCCTGCCGAAGAAAGAAGGTGCAGCAGGCTGATGGGCAGGCAGGAAAAGCCTTTTACGTCCCTTCTCAGGAAAGTGGCTGCCGGGCAGGAGCTGGATGTTTCTGAAGCCGAGCAGGCCTTCATGCTCGTCATGGAGGGAGAGGTTTCGGATGTGGAACTGTCCGCCTTCCTGACGGCCCTTCAGATGAGGGGAGAAACGGAGGAGGAGCTGTCCGGGGCCGTGAGAGCCGTCCGGCGCAATATGCAGGCTCTCGATGCGGTACCGGAGGGGACAGTGGATGTCTGCGGCACGGGGGGGGATGGGCTGGGGACGCTGAATGTCTCCACGGCCACGGCTTTCGTGCTGGCCGGGCTCGGTGTTCCCGTGGCGAAACATGGAGGGCGTGCCCTCTCGTCCCGTGCCGGGGCAACGGACGTTCTGGAAGCACTGGGCATTCCTGCCGAAGCCGATCATGGACGGCAGGAGGAACGGCTGCGGGATGACCAGCTCGCTTTTCTGGCAGCACCGTTCCATCATCCAGCCATGCGGATTGCCGCTCCGGTCCGCAAGCAGCTGGGGTTCAGGACGCTTTTCAATCTTCTGGGGCCACTCTGCAATCCGGCACGGGTCCGGCGGCAGCTTGTCGGCGTATTTTCTGAAACATGGTGCCGCCCTGTGGCGCATGTGCTGGGGGAGCTTGGTGCTCTTTCGGCCTGGGTCGTGCATGGCCATACGGATGAGGGAGGCATTGACGAACTGACACTTGCCGGGTCAACTCACAATAATGTGTGGGAGCATGGCCAGTCTTTTTCCTTTGCGCTGACACCGGAGATGGCAGGCCTGCCCCGGTATGACATTGCGGCCCTCAAGGGGGGAGACCCGGCCAGTAATGCGCAGCGCATGGTGAGTCTTTTTAGTGGAGAGGCTGGCTGTTATCGTGATACAGTCCTGCTGAACGCAGCGGTTGGTCTGCATGTTGCCGGTCGGGGCAATCTGCTCGAAAATGGTCAGCTTTCCGTTCCTGCGCTCCGGCACAATATCGCCGAGGCGGCACGGTCTCTTGATGACGGGTTGGCCCGTGAGGCTTTAATCCGTGCTCAAAGGAGTGTAAGTGCTCGGGAATGAACGCTAGAACCGTTCCTTAATGTTCCAAGGTAAAGATTCAGGACGATCATGATTTTTTTGCCACAGCGGTCGATGGCTGCTTTTGCTCCTGTCGAGGACGGCGGACAGGTTCCGGTTTCTGATGCGTCTGCGGAGAGCAGCACGCAGGACGTATCCAGCACGGAAGAGTCTCATCCTGTTCCGACGGAAGAGGGGGCAGGCGGCAGCGTCGCTGGGGATGCAGCAGGTGATGTGCTGGCCCGCATCTGTGCACGGACCCGTCTCGATGTCGAGCAGCGGATGCAGGTCATGCCGCTGAAGGAAATTGCCGCCCGGGCCAAGGAGGTCTCCATGCCGACCCGCGGGTTCGGGCAGGCCCTCCAGCATATCACGGCGGACAGGCGTGTCGGTCTCATCGCTGAGGTGAAGAAGGCGTCGCCTTCCGCCGGTGTTCTGCGGCCTGACTATGATCCGGCCCAGATTGCCCGGTCGTACCAGAATGCAGGAGCAAGCTGCATTTCCGTACTGACGGAGGGGTCCTGCTTTCACGGGAGCGTGGATGACCTGAAGGCCGTGCGGGAAGCCTGCAGCCTGCCGATCCTGCGGAAAGACTTCATCCTTGAGCCGTGGCAGGTGCATGAAAGCCGTCTGATTGGTGCAGACTGCATCCTGCTCATCATGGCGGCACTGAAGGAAGAAGAGGCCGTCGAGCTGATCGCTCTGGCCCGTGGGCTGGACATGGACGTGCTGCTGGAAGTGCATAATGAGGAGGAGCTGAACCGGGCACTGGCCTATGACAGCTTCCTTATCGGGATCAACAACCGCAATCTCAAGACACTGAAGACGGACATTCAGACGACGCTGGACCTGGCCCCTCAGGTTCCGCCGGATCGCCTCGTCGTGTCGGAAAGTGGCATCGCCACCACGGATGATCTGACGAAAGTTGGCGAAGCGGGCTGTAGTGCCGTTCTGGTGGGGGAATCTCTCCTGCGGGAAGAAGACCCCGGCCTTGCTGCACGGCGTCTGCTCGGTTTTTAAAGGGTACCAGCCCAGTATAAAAAGTGGGCTGACCGGTCCGGCATCGCTGGATTTTGGGGTGGAGTGTTGTTACAAGTCCGCCTCACGCAAAGTTGTTAACCCCGGGAGAGTGTCATGGGTTCTATGACGGATGCGCCGAGCCGCCAGAATGGCCCGGCGCTATCGCAGGAAGAAATGGAGCGTGCCTACAGGGAAATGCTCCTGGTCCGCCGTTTTGAAGAAAAGGCAGGCCAGCTATATGGTATGGGGCTGATTGGTGGCTTCTGCCATCTCTATATCGGTCAGGAAGCGGTCGTGGCGGGCATCGGTCTTGCCATGAAGAAGGGTGACCGTTCCATCACATCCTATCGTGATCATGGGCAGATGCTCGTGGCGGGCATGACCGCCCGTGGCGTCATGGCCGAGCTGACAGGCCGTTCTGGTGGGTATTCCCACGGCAAGGGCGGCTCCATGCACATGTTCTCCAAGGAACAGGAATTCTATGGCGGGCATGGTATCGTCGGTGCACAGGTGGCCATCGGGACCGGCCTTGCCCTGACGAGTGCCTACAAGAATGACGGGGCTGTTTCCATCGTCTATTTCGGTGAGGGAGCGTCCAATCAGGGGCAGGTTTACGAGAGTTTCAATCTCGCCGCCCTGCACAAGCTGCCCTGCCTTTATGTGATCGAGAACAACCGGTACGGCATGGGAACCTCCATCGAGCGTTCTTCCGCTTCCCGGGACCTCTCGAAGAATGCGGCTCCGTGGGGCATCCCGTCCCGCAAGGTGGACGGCATGGATGTAGCCGCCGTCTATCAGGCTGCCAAGGAGGCGATGGAGCATTGCCGATCCGGCAAGGGACCGTTCCTGCTGGAGATGGAAACCTACCGTTACCGTGGCCACTCCATGTCCGACCCGGCAAAGTACCGTCAGCGTTCCGAAGTGGACGAGATGCGCCGCACACGTGACCCGATCGAAGCACTGAAAGCAGAAATGGTCAGGCACGGCATTGATGAATCCTTCTTCAAGACAGTGGAACAGGATGTGAAGGCCACTGTGAAGGATGCTGCCGAATTTGCAGAAACCAGCCCCGAGCCGGATGCGTCCGAGCTCTGGACCGACGTTCTGGTGGGGGAATAAGTCATGGCCTCTCCTATTCTCATGCCCGCTCTTTCTCCGACCATGGAGGAAGGCACTCTGGCCCGCTGGGTCAAGAAAGAAGGTGATGTGGTCAAGCCCGGCGAGGTGATTGCCGAGATCGAGACCGACAAGGCCACCATGGAAATGGAAGCCGTTGAAGAAGGCGTGCTGGGACGCATTCTGGTCACTGAAGGTACGGACCATGTGGCGGTGAATACGCCGATCGCCGTTCTGCTGGAAGACGGTGAAGATGCTTCCGCTGCGGACAAGCTGGATCTCGGCCCGAAGGCTGAACCGGCTGCCAGGGTGGAAAAGAATGTTCCGGCCCCGGCATCTGCGCCACAGGCTCCTGCCAGCAGCTCCACCACTGAGATTGTGGAACCTGAATGGGGTGAAACGGCAGAGATCACGGTGCGTGAAGCCCTGCGTGATGCGATGGCCGCCGAGATGCGCCGTGATGAGGACGTGTTCCTGCTCGGTGAAGAAGTCGCCCAGTATCAGGGTGCCTACAAGGTCAGTCAGGGCCTGCTGGATGAGTTCGGTGAGAAGCGTGTCATGGACATGCCGATTACGGAGCATGGTTTCACGGGCATGGCCGTTGGTGCGGCTCTCTCCGGTGTAAAGCCGATCGTTGAATTCATGACGATGAACTTCTCCCTTCAGGCCGTGGATCACATCATCAATTCGGCTGCCAAGACACGCTACATGTCCGGTGGTCAGATGTCCTGTCCGATCGTGTTCCGTGGTCCCAACGGGGCAGCGGCCCGTGTCGGTGCGCAGCATTCCCAGTGCTTCGGCAGCTGGTATGCCCATATTCCGGGGCTGAAGGTCGTGGCTCCGTGGTCCGCAGCAGATGCCAAGGGTCTGCTCCGTGCAGCCATCCGTGATCCGAACCCAGTCGTGGTTCTGGAGAACGAAATCCTTTACGGCAAGAAGTTCCCGTGCCCGGTGGATGAAGATTTCATCCTGCCGATCGGCAAGGCCAAGATCGAGCGTGAAGGCAAGGATGTGACGCTGGTCGCTTTCTCCATCATGGTCGGTGTGGCTCTGGAAGCTGCCGAGCTTCTGGCCGAGCAGGGCATTGATGTCGAGGTGATCAACCTGCGGACCCTGCGCCCGCTGGACACGGAAACGATCATCAAGAGCGTGAAGAAGACAAACCGCATCGTTTCTGTGGAAGAAGGCTGGCCGGTTGCGGGTATCGGGTCCGAAATCTGCACCGTGGCGGTCGAACAGGCATTTGACTGGCTGGATGCCCCGCCGGCCCGTGTCTGTGGGCTGGATATTCCTCTCCCTTATGCAGCAAATCTGGAGAAGCTGGCTCTGCCCAAGCCGGAATGGATTGTTGAAGCTGTGCGCAAGCAGTTTGGAGACTGAAACCAATGGCAATCAATATTTTAATGCCGGCTCTGTCTCCGACCATGACAGAAGGTACGGTCGCCCGCTGGCTTAAGAAAGAGGGTGACATGGTCCAGTCCGGTGACGTGATCGCCGAGATTGAGACCGACAAGGCAACCATGGAAGTGGAAGCTGCGGATGAGGGGATTCTTGGGAAAATCCTCATCCCGGAAGGGACCGGCCATGTGGCCGTGAAAACCCCGATCGCCATTCTGGTGGAAGAGGGTGAAGATGTTCCGGATGCCCCGGCCTCCGAGGCAAAGGCAGAGCCTGAGAAGAAGGCTGAGGCAAAGGACGAGAAACCGGCCCCGATCGAAATTTCTTCTTTCGACCCGGATAAAAAGCCCGCTGCGGCTGAGAAGGACAAGGGAGAGCGCATCTTCATTTCTCCGCTGGCCCGTCGCATTGCCAAGGAACATGGGGTTGATATTGCCAGCCTGACCGGGACAGGTCCCAATGGCCGTATCCTGCGCCGTGACGTGGAGAAGGCAAAGGAACAGAAACCTGCTTCCACCTCTGCTGCTTCTGCGGCACCGGCAGCGGGGCATGTCGAGCATGTGAAGCATTCCGGAATGCGGAAGGTCATTGCCCGCCGTCTGACGGAATCCAAGACGCAGGTTCCGCATTTCTATGTGTCGGTTGACATCGAGCTGGATGCCCTGCTGGCCCTGCGGAGCAGGCTGAACAAGGCTCTCGAGGCCGAAGGCTGCAAGATTTCTGTCAATGACATGATGATCAAGGCCGTGGCTCTGGCCCTGAAGAAGCTGCCGGGTCTGAACGTTCAGTTCACCGAGACCGAAATGCTGCATTTTGAGGATGTGGACATTTCCATGGCCGTTTCCGTGCCGGACGGGCTGGTGACACCGGTCATCCGTCAGGCTGACCGCAAGAGCCTCAAGGAGATCAGTCAGGAGGCCCGCAGTCTTGCGACCCGTGCCCGTGACGGCAAGCTCTCTCCGGAGGATTATCAGGGCGGGACATTCTCCATCTCCAACATGGGCATGTTTGGCGTGAAGGACTTCGCCGCCATCATCAATCCGCCGCAGGCTGCCATTCTCGCGATTGCTTCGGGCGAGAAACGTCCCGTGGTGCGGGATGGGGAGCTGGCCGTGGCAACTGTCATGACGGCCACGCTCTCGGTGGATCATCGTGCCGTGGATGGTGCTCTCGGTGCGCAGTGGCTCAACACGCTGCGTGACCTCGTTCAGAACCCTTACTCTCTGGTGCTGTGATCATGTCTGACCTTTTTGATCTTATTGTGATCGGTGGCGGTCCGGGGGGCTATGTGGCTGCCCTGCGGGCCAGCCAGCTCGGTATGAATGTGGCTCTGGTGGAGAGCACCCATATGGGCGGCGTCTGCCTCAACTGGGGCTGCATCCCCACGAAGGCCCTGTTGCGTTCTGCTGAGGTGTATCATACGCTGGGTCATCTTCAGGAATATGGCCTGTCTGCCAGTCAGCCTTCCTTTGACCTCGCCTCCATCGTGAAGCGGTCCCGTGGCGTGGCGGACAGGATGGGCAAGGGTGTTGCTCACCTCCTGAAAAAGGCCAAGGTCAAGACTTTTGACGGTCGTGGCAGGCTGGCCGGTCGTGCCGGTGAAGCGCATAAAGTCTCCATCACGAAGGATGGCAAGGAAACGGGCCAGATCAGGGCACCGCATGTCATTCTGGCAACCGGGGCACGGGGGCGTCAGTTCCCCGGCCTGGAGACGGATGGCAAGCTCATCTGGGGTGCCCGTGAGGCCATGACGCCGGATACGCTGCCCAGGCGTCTTCTGGTCATCGGCTCCGGGGCCATCGGCATCGAGTTTGCGTCCTTCTATCGTGATCTGGGCTGTGAGGTCACGGTGGCTGAAGTGGCTGACCGTATCCTCATGACGGAAGATGCCGAAATCAGCGCACAGGCTCACAAGGCCTTCGAGAAGCGTGGCATGACCATCCATACGGGTGCCAAGGTCGGCCCGCTGAAGAAGGGTGCCAATGAGGTCTCCACCACAATCGAAACTGCCAAGGGCAAGGTTGATCTGACGGTAGACCGTGTGATCTGCGCTGTTGGCATCGTCGGCAATGTGGAGGACCTCGGCCTTGAGGGGACGAAGGTTCAGGTCGACCGGTCTCATATCAAGACGGATGAGTTCTGTCGGACTGGTGAGCCGGGCATCTATGCCATTGGTGACGTGGCGGCTCCGCCGTGGCTGGCCCATAAGGCAAGCCATGAAGGCGTGATCTGTGTCGAGAAGATCAGTGGCCGTTCTCCGGAGCCTCTCCATATCCGCAATATTCCGGGTTGCATCTATGCCCGTCCGCAGGTGGCTTCTGTGGGGCTGAGCGAGGAGAAGGCCAAGGCAGAGGGTTATAAGGTCCGCGTTGGGCGTTTCCCCTTCCTTGCCAACGGCAAGGCTGTTGCCATGGGTGAGCCTGAAGGCATGACGAAGACCGTCTTTGATGCCGAGACAGGCGAGCTGCTGGGTGCCCATATGATCGGCTCCGAAGTGACGGAGATGATCCAGGGTTATGTCATTGCCCGTACGGGTGAACTGACCGATGCCGAGCTGATGGAAACAGTCTTCCCGCATCCGACCATCTCCGAGACGATGCATGAGGCTGTTCTCGCAGCTTATGAGGGTGCTCTGCACATCTGATTCATGGTTCAGCGTATTGTTATCAATCATCAGCGGGAACGTATGGCGGCCATAAGGCATCCAGAAAAAGCCCATCGGCCGGATAACCCGATCCAGAAGAAACCTTCATGGATCCGGGTAAAGGCTCCGGGTAGCAATCCTGTCTATGATGAAACAAGAGAGCTGATGCGTAAGCATGGTCTGGCGACCGTCTGTGAGGAAGCAGCCTGCCCGAATATCGGGGAATGCTGGTCCCAGCGCCATGCGACCATGATGATCATGGGCGAGATATGCACGAGGGCCTGTGCCTTCTGTAATGTTACGACGGGTCTGCCCAACAAGCTGGACCCTGATGAGCCCGCTCATGTAGCCGAGGCCGTGGCCAAGCTGGGGCTGAAGCATGTGGTCATCACCTCAGTGGACCGTGATGACCTCCCTGATGGCGGGGCACAGCATTTTGCGGATGTGATTGCTGCCATCCGGGCGTCTTCCCCCGGCACGACCATTGAAATCCTGACACCGGACTTCCTGCGGAAGCCGGGTGCGCTGGAAGTGGTGGTGGAAGCCCGGCCAGACGTCTTCAATCATAATATTGAGACAGTTCCTCGGCTCTATCCGGGTATCCGCCCGGGAGCTCGTTATTATCAGTCTGTCCGTCTTCTTGATGACGCCAAAAAACTTGATCCCTCCATCTTCACGAAGTCTGGCATGATGCTGGGGCTGGGTGAGGAAAAGATGGAGGTTGCACAGGTGATGGATGATTTCCGGATTGCGGATGTCGATTTTCTGACGTTGGGCCAGTATTTGCAACCAACTGTCAAACATGCGGCTGTGAAGTCTTTTGTCACGCCGGATGAGTTTGCCGAATATGGGGCGATGGCCCGTGCAAAGGGTTTTCTTCAGGTCAGCTCTTCCCCGCTGACCCGGTCGTCCTACCATGCGGACAGGGACTTTGCTGAACTGCGTGAGGCACGGGAACGTCGTCTGGGAAAAGGTCAGAGCTGATGCCGACACATGCTGAACAGCGAGTTATTCCTTATTCTGCCGAGCAGCTGTTCGATCTGGTTGCGGATGTGGGTAAGTATCCCGAGTTTCTGCCGTGGTGTGTGCGGTCTGTTGTCCGCTCCCGAACGGAAGATGAGTTGCTGGCAGACCTGACCATCGGATTTGGTCCCTTTCGGGAGAGCTATACCAGCCGTGTCCGGCTGGAACGCCCCCATCGGATTATTGTGGGCTACGAACGTGGTCCTTTCAAACACCTGAAGAATGTCTGGACGTTCACGCCGGAAGGACAGGGCTGTCGTGTTGATTTCTTCGTTGATTTTGAGTTCCGCTCCCGTCTCCTGCGGAATGCCATCGGCATGGTCTTCAATGAAGGTGTGAAACTGATGGTGAAGGCTTTTATTACCCGTGCAGGCAGAATTTATGGTCCGCCAAAGGGAAACTGAACGCTGATAGTGTAAATAAACCCTTTCATTATGGTAAAGGCGATAAGGGTAGTCAGCTGTTTTTTATGTAATATTTCTTTTAGATATGCGTGATTGTCTTGCGGAAATATTCGTCCTAATATGCCTTCCGTCATCACATGGAAGGATGATTGAGGAGGATTTTATGAAGAAACTGTCCCTTTCTGCTCTCGCTCTGATCGGCCTGACAGCCGCTGCTGCTCCGGCTTTTGCTGCTGATGCTCACACAGGTGCAGCTCATCATCATGGCCACCACCATCATGGCAAGAAGTGCAACATGAAGCACGGCCAGAAGAAGGAAGACGGCAAGGCTCCGCAGGCTACTGACGACCTGAATGCTTCTTCCCTACAGAAGTCCCAGCCGGCTGTCCCGCCGTCAGCTCCGGCCCAGCCGGCTGCTCCGGAAGCCGCTCCGGCCCCGGCTCAGGCAAACTGATTCAGAGCGATCTGTCAGTTATGAAAACGGCCCCGTAACAGGGGCCGTTTTTTTTATGTCCTGTCCCGGTAATCGGATGAGCGTCTCATGGGCTGGGTAGAAGGGCATAAAGGGACATGTCTGCTTCAATATGCTCGATGTAAAGCCGGGTCTCCTTGTAAGGGATCAGCAGAAGCCAGCGTAACAGGGTGTCTTCGTCTTCCGGGCCGGGGGAGGCCGGGCTGTTCATCTGCTCCTGCCACTGCCGGGAGCGTGTCGGGCCTGCATTATAGGCAGCCAATGCATAGGGGAGGACATGGCCGAAGCGGGTATGGAGGTCCTCCATGAAGAAGCTGCCGATTGTTGTATTGACGTTGGGGTCCAGCAGGTCGAGAGGTCCTGTCAGCGTGTAGGGCAGGTTGTGGCGTCGGGCCGTCTGTATGGCGGTGGGGAGCAGAAGCTGGGTCAGCCCCAGCGCATGACGGGGGCTGACAGCAAACTCATCCATGCTGCTTTCCTGCCGGATGAGGGCAGGCATGAGGCCATTGGGCAGGGATGTGGGAATCATGACACTGGAGGCGGGGTAGCCGTCAGGATAAAAAGCGATGCCCTGCCGTGCCAGCTGACGGGCCACCAGAATGGCTGCCTTGGGCAGATGAAGTGATCGGGCCAGTCGGGCAATGGCGATCTGGCCATCCCGGTCATTCTGGGTACGTCCCTGAAGATAGGTCAGGAAGAGGGTTGCATTGATCAGATCCCCCGAATTCTGGAGCCGCGTGGCGGCATCCATCAGATCGGGCCGGGGGCGTGACTGTCCACCCGTCACGGGCGGAAGGGCCGCCAGCCGCTGCTTCAGGGCCGCCAGAAACTGTGAATCCCGCTGGCTCGTGGAGAGAAAGGGGCTGTGGTTCAGGTGCGCCAGAGCCAGCTGCCCGTAAAAGGTCGTGGGGAGAGCGGAAGCTTTCCTGTAGAAGGAGGCGGCCTGATCGGGGTGACGGCCTTCCAGTGTCCGGGCCATCCAGTAGAGACCGGTGGCACGCTGGTTCAGGTCCGCTGCCGAGGCGAGTATCTGGAAATGTGAGGCCGCCCTGTCAGGGTCATGCAGCCGCATGAGGGCGACATGGCCTGCCAGCAGGTGGCTGTCCGGCGTCTGTTCCGTTGCCGGGATGGCATCCAGCAGGGCAAGGCCGGTCTGAGCTGCGTCACTTCTGCCGGTACGGAGCAGGGCACGGACGAACGCCGTCCGTTCATCCTGCCATTGCAGGCTGGTCGGTGGCGAGAGGGCCGTAATGGCGTTTCCGGGCAGGGGCTGCTGCCAGAGCGGGATGGCCTCATCCAGCCGGTCATGAAGCCGGAGATAGCGCAGCCGGTAATAGAGCAGGAAGGCGTCACGGGTGGAGGCACTGTTCTGGAAGGCTGCATCAGCACTGGCCGTGGCAAAATGGTTAGCCAGACGTGCTGCCAGGAGCGGCCTCAGCGTAGGTGGCGTTCTCTGAAGCTGCTGCTGGGCAGCGGCGAGCGGCCCCGTACGTTCCAGCCTTCCATAGCGTTTCAATTCATCATCTGGGGTCAGGAAGGAGGCGAAGCGGGACAGGAAAAGGCGGCTTTCACTGGCATCCATGTCCGTTTCCTGCCAGAGCCGTCGGGCCTGCGTGGCAGGAGCGGGCAGGAAGGGGGCGCAGGCCGCCAGAAGATCACTGCGTATGATGGGAAAGAGAGGACAGAGTGACTGGCGTGCTTGGGGATCGGGAGTGGCCAGAAGGGCACGTTCATAGCGGCTGCTGATCCGTTTCTCCAGCGGCCATCCAGGCTGCAGCCGGAGGAAGGCGGCATAGCGTTGTGCGGGATAGCTGCCTCCATCCGGAGCGGTCAGGGCTTTCCATTCATCAAACCGGGACGGTGATGGCAGGGTGGATGCCGGTGTGGTCAGGCCAAGCTCCTCTTCTAGAGACGTGTCCGCATCTCCACAGGCGGTTGCGGCCGGACAGACAGCACTGAAAGCCATAAGGAGAGCAGCTCCTGCCCGGCGGGGGCTTTTCAGGAATTCAGGCAGCGTGCTGGAAGACGATTTCATGATAGCCCAGAAAGAAGAGATGAAGGCTGAGGCCTATCATGATGATGAATCCAAACCAACCTAGCCAGCGCATGCGCAGCAGCAGGGCCGGGGTGTGCATGACGCCAAGGGTGATGACCAGAATGGAGACGACCAGCCCGATGATGAGAATGGCGTGATGGTAGATGGAGAGGCAGGCAATGGCGAGAATGTTGTCCAGCCCCAGGGCAAGGTCCGCAATGATGATTTTCGGTATGGCCTCGGCCAGACTCGTGGAATGGCTGCTCTCGTCATCAGGGTCGGGAGAGGTGAGGGCACGGAAGAGGGACCAGCTCGTCCATAACAGGAGAAAGCCCGCCACGATCTTGGTGTAGGAGAAGATGAGGAGATCGCTGAGAATCAGCGTCAGCCCGATCCGCAGGAAAGCCGCCAGAGCCGTGCCGAACATCAGGGCCTGCCGTCTGTATTTCCGCAGTTCCGCCTTGGCCAGAGGAGAGTGGAAGTCTTCGTCCAGTCTGGTTGGTCTTATGCTGTCCACGATCTTCTTGAGGATGATCACGTTATAGCCGCTGAGGGACAGATTCAGAAGAATGGTCAGGAAGATCAGCAGAATGAAGTTGAGAAAAGGCATGGCCGTACTATGGATTACAGTCTCTGATATTTACTGTTACGCTGGACCATATAGACGGAAAAGGGTCTAAATGTGGAGAAATGATCATCACCTGAAAGGTTTCTGAAAGATTTTCTGGTTTATGCCCTTGCGAAAGCAGGTCCATTCTCCTTAACAGCTCTGGGCAAAAGGGTACCATTTGGGGTAATCAAGGCTGGATTGCTTTTCCTGCAGGAGTTACGTCATGGTTCCCCGCTACGCGCGCCCCCGGATGACGGCCATCTGGTCCCCTGTCAACCGTTACCGCATCTGGTTCGAGATCGAGGCTCTGGCCTGTGAGGCTCTTGCCCGCAGGGGGGAGATTCCGGCAGAGGCGGCGAAGGTCATCCGTACCAGGGGTGATGCGGCCATGGCGGCATTTTCCGAAGCGGACGTGGCCCGGATCGACGAGATCGAAGCGGAAACCCGTCATGATGTCATTGCCTTCCTGACATGGCTGGCCGAGAAGGTCGGGCCGGAGAGCCGTTTTGTCCATATGGGCATGACCTCTTCCGACGTTCTGGATACCTGCCTTGCCGTCCAGTTGACACAGGCCACGGACATTCTCCTGGAGGACATGGACACTCTTCTCCTTGCGCTGAAGACCCGTGCCCATGAGCATAAGCATACAGTCACCATCGGGCGCAGTCACGGCATTCATGCAGAGCCGATGAGCTTCGGCCAGAAACTGGCCGGTCACTATGCCGAATTTGCTCGCAACCGCCGTCGGCTTGAAATGGCCCGTGAGGAAATCGCCGTCTGTGCCATTTCCGGTGCCGTGGGGACCTATGCCCATATCGCTCCGGAAGTGGAGGAATATGTGGCCAGCCATCTGGGGCTGAAGGCGGAGAGCGTGTCCACGCAGGTGATTCCCCGTGACCGTCATGCGGCCTATTTCTGTGCCCTTGGCGTGATTGCCAGCGGGATCGAGCGTCTGGCGACGGAAGTGCGTCATCTCCAGCGTTCCGAAGTGCGTGAGGCTGAAGAGTTCTTCCATGCCGGGCAGAAGGGCAGCTCGGCGATGCCGCACAAGCGGAACCCGGTCCTGTCCGAGAATCTGACGGGGCTGGCCCGCCTCATCCGCTCCTATGTCACACCGGCACTGGAGAACGTGGCTCTCTGGCACGAGCGTGACATCAGCCATTCCTCCGTGGAACGAAACATCTGCCCGGATGGCACGATCACGCTGGATTTCGCTCTGGCCCGTCTCTCCGGCATGATGGAGAATCTGGTGGTCTATCCGGACCAGATGATTGCCAATGTGGAGGGCCTTGGCGGTGTGGTCCATTCCGGCGAGGTGCTGCTGGTGCTGGCCCGTGCGGGCATTTCCCGTGAGGACGCATACCGTATCGTCCAGCGTGCCGCCATGGCGACATGGACGAAGCTGGGCACGCCGGAGGGCCGGACTTTCCGTGAAAATCTGGAGGCTGACCCGGATGTCGCCGGGCGGGTTGAGAAGGCCGTGTTGGATGATGCGCTGAACCCGGCCCGTCATCTGCGTGCTGTGGACCAGATTTTCGCCCGCGTTTTTGGCTGAAGGTCATGACCGGGGGCATTTCCCCCGGTCTGATCTCAGGCTCGTATAAAGGCATCTGGCTGTGGTAAGATACACGGATGGCCTGATAGGTGCATCGAGTAAGGATTGAATGTATGGCTCGCCGTCGTCAGATTTATGAGGGAAAAGCCAAGATCATCTATGAAGGACCGGAACCGGGAACGGTGGTTCAGTATTTCAAGGATGATGCGACAGCCGGTAACGGGGCCAAGAGTGGCGTCATTACGGGCAAGGGCGTTCTCAACAACCGGATCAGCGAATATCTGATGCAGCGTCTGGGGGAGCTGGGCATTCCCACGCACTTCATCCGCAGCCTGAACATGCGTGAGCAGCTGGTGCGGGAAGTGGAGATCATCCCTCTGGAGGTCGTGGTCCGCAATGTCGTGGCAGGGTCCCTGTCCAAGCGTTTCGGTCTGCCGGAAGGCGAGCGTCTGTCCCGCACTCTTGTGGAATATTACTACAAGAATGATGAACTGAATGACCCGCTGATCTCTGAGGAGCATATCGTCACGTTCGGCTGGGCACATCCGCAGGAGCTGGAAGAAATCCAGAGCCTTGCATTGCGGGTTAATGATTTTCTCTGTGGGCTGTTCACTGGTGTCGGCATCACTCTGGTGGACTTCAAGCTGGAGTTTGGCCGTCTCTGGCAGGGCGATGAAATGCGGATCGTGCTGGCTGATGAGATTTCACCAGACAACTGCCGCCTGTGGGACAGCCGGACACGGGAGAAAATGGACAAGGACCGGTTCCGCCGGGACATGGGGGGCGTGGGCGAAGCCTATCAGGAAGTCGCACGCCGTCTTGGCATCCTTCCGGAGAACGGGCAGAGTGAGAACGTATCTGCAGAAGGTGTACAATGAAAGTCAGGGTTTTTGTTTCTCTGAAGGAAGGTGTTCTGGATCCGCAGGGCAAGGCGGTGGAACATGCGCTGCACTCTCTCGGTTTTGAGGGAGCGTCCGATGTGCGGATCAGCCGTGTGGTGGACCTGCACGTGAAGGCTGAGAATGCCGAGGCAGCCAGGAAGAAGGGCGAGGAGATGGCACGTGCCCTTCTGGCCAACGAAGTGATTGAAGATTTTTATGTGGAGGTAATCGTATGAAACTCATTCGACAGACAGGGCGGGTTTTTCTGTTGGGCATGGTCTGCATGTTCTTGGGCACGACGGCTCATGCACAACGTATTTCTTCCATCTCTGGTGTGGAGTTGGGTGATCTCTGTCGAAAAGAGTCCAAGCGTGAGGCCTGCGGTTCCTACCTAGCAGGTGTGATGGATGGTGCCGCCTGGTCTCAGAGTTTTGGCTCGCTTGTGGGATCCCGTCCGGCAACGGCTTTTTGCTTGCCCGCAGGAATTAAGGGTGCGCAGGTGCGTGCTCTTATGGTTGGCTGGTTGGCTGGGCATGAGGCTGTGGCTAGTCAGCCTGCTGGGCGCGCTGTCTATCAGGCTCTGCATGACAATTACGCCTGTCCGACAGGAATGGCCGGCATGTATGTCGAACAGCATGCTGAAGCTCAGAGCATTTCTTCTTTGTCAGGTCGTGCTTTGGTCTCCATGTGTACGCACGAGAATGGCCTTTTGGCCTGTGACGGCTATCTGGCTGGAACGATGGACAGCGAGGTCTGGGCGCGCAATTACTCCACGGTTGAGGGTGTGCATATGCCAGTGGCTTTTTGCGTACCGAAGGAAGTTCGTGGGTCGCAGCTACGAGCACTGGTTGTCGGGTGGTATGCTGGCCATGACGATGCTCTGAACGAGCCTGCCGGTCGTGGCATTTATCGTGCGTTGCGTGCTAATTATCCATGCTCCTCTACAATTCAGTCTATTATCCCGCTGCAGTCAGGGGGTAGAAGGTAATAAATGAAAGCAGGTATTGTCGTTTTCCCGGGCACCAACCGGGAGCGCGACATGGCTCAGGCCTTCCGGGTTGTATCCGGCAAGACACCACAGATGCTCTGGCATCAGCAGGATAATGTCGATGGGTTTGACCTGATCGTTCTCCCCGGTGGCTTCAGCTTCGGTGACTATCTCCGCAGCGGGGCCATGGCGGCTCATTCGCCCATCATGAAGGCCGTACGCCGTTTTGCCGAAAAGGGCGGCTATGTCCTCGGTGTCTGCAACGGCTTCCAGATTCTGACGGAAGCCCAAATGCTGCCGGGTGCGCTCCTGCGTAATGCGGGCATGCGCTTCCTGTCTCAGGACTGCCACCTGAAGGTGGAAGGCCGGGACAGCATCTTCACGTCCGGCTGGACGCATGGGGATGTCTTCCGTGCGCCCATGGCCCATGGGGATGGCAATTATACTGCCGCCCCCGAGGTGCTGGACCGTCTGGAAGGTGAGGGCCGGGTGGCCTTCCGCTACTGTACGGCGGAAGGGCATATGAAGGACAGCGACGAGCATGTGAACATGAATGGCAGTGCCCGTTCCATTGCTGGTGTTCTGAGCGAGAACCGTCGTGTCTGTGGTCTCATGCCGCATCCTGAAAATCTGACGGAAGAGATTCTGAGTGGTACGGATGGTCTGCCGCTCTTTACCGGGATCATGGAGGCATTGGGCTGATGACAGCAGCACATGTTGATATTGAGCTTGCACGCTCTTTCGGCCTGAAAGATGACGAGTACGAGACCGTCCTGACCATCATGGGGCGGACGCCGAGCCTGACGGAGCTTGGCATTTTCTCCGTCATGTGGTCGGAGCACTGCTCTTACAAGTCATCCCGTCTCCATCTCAAGACACTGCCGACCAAGGCTCCCTGGGTCATTCATGGCCCGGGCGAGAATGCCGGCGTGATCGACATTGGGGAAGGTCTGGCCGCCGTCTTCAAGATGGAGAGCCATAATCATCCATCATTTATCGAACCCTATCAGGGAGCGGCCACGGGTGTTGGTGGTATCCTGCGTGACGTGTTCACGATGGGTGCCCGCCCCATTGCCAACCTGAACGCCCTGCGTTTCGGTGATCCGTCTCACAAGGACACAAAGCGTGTCGTGGATGGTGTCGTCCGTGGGATTGGCGGTTACGGCAACTGCATGGGTGTGCCGACGGTTGGTGGGGAGGTGAATTTCCACCACTCCTACAACTGCAATCCGCTGGTCAATGCGATGACGGTCGGGCTGGCCCGGCAGGATCGCATCTTCCTGTCTGCTGCGGCAGGTGTGGGCAATCCGGTCGTGTATGTCGGCTCCAAGACGGGGCGTGATGGCATCCACGGGGCCACGATGTCCTCCGCCGAGTTTGATTCAGAGTCCAGCTCCAAGCGGCCGACCGTGCAGGTGGGCGACCCCTTCACCGAGAAGCTGCTTCTGGAAGCCTGCCTCGAACTGATGGCCACTGATGCGGTGATCTCCATTCAGGACATGGGGGCCGCCGGCCTGACTTCGTCCGCCGTGGAGATGGCCAGTAAGGGCGGGGTCGGGATTGACCTGGACCTGGACCACGTTCCGCAGCGTGAAGCCAACATGCAGGCTTACGAGATGATGCTCTCGGAAAGTCAGGAGCGTATGCTCATGGTGCTGCGTCCGGACCGGACGGAAGAAGCACGCAGGATTTTCGAGAAGTGGGAACTGGATTTTGCCATTGTCGGCAGGCTGACTGACAGCGGGCGGATCACGGTACGGCATAACGGGAAGGTCGAGGCGGATATTCCGCTTGGTCCGCTGGCTGATGAAGCCCCGATCTATGACCGTCCGACCATGGAGTATGAGCGTCAGCCTGCTCTGGTGCCGCCTGCTGATCCATGCGGCATCGAGAAGGGGCTGCTCCGTCTTCTGGCCAGTGCCAATGGGGCTTCCCGGGCATGGATATGGAACCAGTATGACAGTGGCGTTGGTGGTCAGACCGTCCAGCGTCCGGGTGGTGCAGATGCCGCCATCGTCCGGGTGGAGGGCACGGATCGTGGCCTCGCCATGACGACGGACTGCACGCCCCGTTACGGGCAGGCCGATCCTTATGTTGGCGGTGCCCAGGCCGTGCTGGAAGTGTGGCGTAACTTGACGGCCACGGGGGCAAAGCCTCTGGCCATGACGGATAACCTCAACTTTGCCAGCCCGGAAAATCCGCGCATCATGACGCAGTTTGTCGAGGCCGTGAGAGGCATTGGTGATGCTGGCCGTGCGCTGGATTTCCCGGTCGTCAGTGGCAATGTGTCCCTGTATAATGAAACCCGTGGTGATGACGGTTCGGTGACGGCCATCCAGCCAGCCCCCGTGATCGGTGGCGTGGGTGTTCTTGAGGACGTCCGGAAGGCTGTCGGTCTGGCCATGCCGCAGGATGGCGAGCTGCTTCTGGTCGGTGAGACCTGGGGTGAGCTGGGGCAGTCCATGTGGCTGAAGGAAATTCTCGGCCGTGAGGAGGGTGCTCCTCCAGCCGTTGATTTCGCTGCCGAGCGTCGGAATGGTGATTTCGTACGTGAGCAGATTCAGGGTGGGGCCGTTCTGGCCTGTCATGACGTGTCTGACGGCGGTCTCATTGTTGCGCTGGCCGAGATGGCCATGGCAGGCAATGTGGGCTGCGTGCTGGATGTGGCTCCCGCTGCCCTGCCTGAGCATATTTACTGGTTCGCCGAGGATCAGGCCCGGTATGTTCTGGCAACCAGACAGGCTGATGCCGTGATGAAGGCGGCGCAGGAGGCTGGTGTGCCGGTACGCCGTCTGGGGCGTGCTGGTGGTGACGTGCTGGAACTTGGCGATGTCATGGCGGTGCCTGTCCAGCATCTGCGCAGGCAGCACGCTTCATTCTTCCCCCGTTTCATGGGGAAGGAAGAGGATGCTCCGGTCGTGCATCTGGATGAAATATCCTGAAAGAGCGGAGAGAAGGAGGTTTCGACCATGATGACGGCAGAAGAGATTGAAAAGACCCTCCGGGGGGCCTTTCCTGATGCAGAGATTGTGGTTGAAGACCTCGCAGGTGACGGTGATCACTTTGCCTGTGAGGTCGTCAGCGAAAGATTCCGTGGCGTGCCACGGGTAAAGCAGCATAAGCTGGTTTATGAAGCCTTCGGGAGCCGTGTCGGTACGGAGCTTCATGCTCTTGCCGTGAAGACACGGACACCTGACTGATTGAAAGGACATGCTCAGATGAGTGATGCTGTTTTCCAGACCATCCAGTCCCTCGTGGACAGGAACCCCATCATGCTTTTCATGAAGGGGGACAAGCAGTTCCCGCAGTGCGGGTTCTCCGCCCGTGTCGTGCAGATTCTCAACCATCTCGGGGTGGAATTCGAGACGGAGAACGTGCTTGAGAGTGCAGAGATGCGCCAGGGCATCAAGGATTTCTCCCAGTGGCCGACAATCCCGCAGCTTTATGTGAAGGGTGAGTTCATCGGTGGCTGTGACATTGTCACGGACATGTATCAGAGCGGTGAACTGGAAAGCCTGCTGTCAGAAAAAGGCCTGCTGAAACACGCTGGCTGATATCCGGGGGATGGGCCTTCATCAAATAAATGCCTTGCCAGCTGGCCTGTGACATTGCTTTCTGTCGCGTGGCGTGGTTAAACTGGCCATCATTTATCAGAGTGTAAGGTTCCATCCCTGCCAGCTTGTGGGGAGGGTGCGGCAATGGAGGGGGTAGTGACATGGTGAAATCCCTTAAGGGAGGGGTTCTTTTTGGGCTTCTGGGGTTTGCAGGGCTGGCATCTGCACCGGCAGCTCATGCGGATCGGGTTCTGACGGAACATGAGGCAAGCAAGCTGACATTCAGTGCGCTTATTGCTCCGCCGTCCGCATACTACCATCCGCCAGTGCGCCGTGTGCTTGGCCGCAGGCACGCTCCGGCTTTCCGTCTGGCTGCTGCAAAGCATGTGAGCCGTTTCCATCACGGTGTTACCGTGCGGACGGTGGCTTTCCATGGTCATGTTGTCAGCAAGCATCGCCGGAATACCCATCGTCATCGTGGGTGAGATCATCTCATCCTGATGGAAGAAGGTGCCCCATAGGCCTAGCCTCATGGGGTTTCTTTTTGTCTGCCGTTCAGGAGAGGCGGAGGGCGTCTTCTATCTGCTCGATGTTACCGGTTCCGTCGATGACGAGAACATCCAGCCGGTTATTGGGCCGCTGCCAGTCCGGCCGTGTTTCAATGATGAAGGCAAAGGCCTGAAGAAGGCGTTGGCCCTGCCTGTGAGAGAGGGCCTGACGGGCATCAGCCAGCGTTGCACGCTGTTTGACTTCAATGGCGAGAAGCCAGTCCTCACTGGCCATGAGAAGATCAATTTCACCATGAGGCGTCCTGAGGCGTTGCCCCAGGCATGAATAGCCCTGTCGGGACAGAAACTCTGCTGCCAGTGTTTCCGCCTGCTTTCCAGCCTGATAGGCCAGACTGCCCCGCTTCCTGCGGGAAAGAGGCGGGGCAGCGGAGGGTGTCTTAGCGGGCACGCAGGATACGGGCAGCTTCGACGGCAAAATAGGTCAGGATGCCGTGGCATCCCGCACGACGGAAAGCCATGAGACTTTCCATGATGGTCTTTTCACGGTCCAGCCAGCCATTCTCAATGGCAGCCATGATCATCGAATATTCGCCGGACACCTGATAGGCAAATGTCGGGGCGGCAAAGCTGTCCCGGACCCGGCGGATGATGTCCAGATAGGGCATTCCCGGCTTGACCATGACCATGTCAGCCCCTTCGGCGAGGTCCATGGCGACTTCACGGAGGGCCTCGTCACTGTTGGCCGGGTCCATCTGGTAGCTTTTCTTGTCACCGCCGAGAAGGGCATCCGACCCCAGAGCATTGCGGAACGGACCATAGAAGGCAGAGGCATATTTGGCCGCATAGGCCATGATGCGGGTCGTCTGGAGGCCATTTTCATCCAGAGTGGCCCGGATGGCCTTTATGCGCCCATCCATCATGTCGGAAGGTGCAATGATGTCGATGCCGGCCTTTGCCTGATTGAGGGCCTGCCTGCGGAGGACGTCAACAGACTCATCATTCAGGATATGGCCGTCCCGGATCAGTCCGTCATGTCCGTGAGAGGTGTAGGGGTCGAGTGCCACGTCACCGACGAGGGCAAGTTCAGGGTAGGCAGCCTTCAGTGTCCTGGCGGCCCGGCACATGAGGTTGTCAGGATTCAGGGCCTCTGTGCCCATTTCGTCCCGTATATCCATTGGCGTGACGGGGAAGAGGGCCACGGCAGGGATGCCAAGCTCTACGGCTGGGCGGACATGCTCGGCCAAAAGGTCCAGGCTGACACGTTCCACACCCGGCATGGCCGCGACCTTCTGACGCTGGTTCTCGCCTTCGCAGACGAAAATGGGCCAGATCAGGTTGTCAACATGCAGGTGGGTTTCACTGACGAGGCGGCGGGTGGCGTCGTCATGGCGGTTGCGGCGCAGGCGGGTATGGGGGAAAGAAGTCATCATCATGCAGGCATGATGCCTTCTGGGAGGCCATCTGACTAGACCTAAAAAAAACACCCCGTCAGGCGCAGGCTGACGGGGTGTTGCCACTTCAGGAAAGGTCAGTGATGCTGGTGCTTCAGGCGGCTGCGATGCAGCCCGTAACAGGCATAGACACCCATGCCGATGACCAGCCACAGGGCCAGCCTTATCCATGTCATGAGGTCCATGGAGAGCATGACGGCTCCGCAGGACAGGACACCGAGGATCGGCACGAGGAACGGCCCGCCCGGTGTCCGGAAACGGCGTACGGCATCAGGCTGGCGCAGACGCAGGAACATCACGCCGAAGCAGACGATGATGAATGCCAGCAATGTCCCGATGGAGGTCATCTTGCCGAGAATGTCGATGGGCAGGCAGGCGGCCATAATGCTGGCAACCACGGCCGTGATGATGTGGGAACTCCACGGGGTCCGGCTCCGTTCGTTCAGTTTCTCAAAGAGCGGCGGCAGCAGGCCATCTTTGGCCATGGAAAGGCAGACACGGCTCTGGCCCATCAGCAGCCCGTAGATGACGGAAACATAGCCCAGCGCAATGCCGAACGTGATCAGGGCGGAGAACCAGGGGATATGCAGGCTGTGCAGGACGGTGGCCACCGGGTTGGGGTCATGCAGCATGGCCCGGTAATTGACCACGCCAACGATCACGAAGGAGAAAATCGCATAGATGATGGCGGCAAGAACCAGACTGCCCAGAACACTCAGCGGAATGTTCCGCTGGGGGTTGTGGCTGTCCTGTGCCGCCGTGGAGACGATGTCAAAGCCGATATAGGCAAAGAAGATGAGGCCGGCAGCCCGCATCACGCCACTGGGACCGAAGGACCCGAACTGTCCCGTATTGGTGGGGATGAACGGATGGAGGTTGGCGGCCTTGATGTGCGGCAGGCAGATGGCCGTCACGCTGCCGATGATCAGCAGCTTCAGGGCGACGATGGCCATGTTGATCTTGCTGGAGCCTCTGGTGCCGTACATCAGCAGCCCGGTCACGGCGAAGATGATGAAGACGGCAGGTGCATTGAACCAGGCCCGGACAAACTGCCCGTCCGGCATCATGATGGAGGCACCCGTGGGGGCCAGCAGGCGGGGGTCAAGCGGAATGCCGATCTGATGCAGCAGGGTGCCGAAATAGCCGGACCAGCTGGAGGCCACCGTGGAGGCGTTGACCGTATATTCCAGAATGAGGTCCCAGCCGATGATCCACGCAATGCCTTCCCCCATCGAAGTATAGGCATAGGTATAGGCAGAGCCTGCCTCGGGAATCATGCCCGCCAGCTCGGCATAGCAGAGACCGGCGAAGGCGCAGGCAATGGCGGCGATCATGAAGGACAGCGTCACGGCCGGACCGGCATACTGACCGGCGGCAACACCCGTCATGGAGAACAGGCCCGCACCGACGGTGACACCAACCCCAAGGGCAATCAGCTGCCACGGGCCCAGCACGCGCCGCAGCCCCATGTTGGGGACTGCTGTCCGGGATATCGGTTTGGTACGCCAGAAAGGCCGTCTCATGCACTCTGCTCCATGATGTTTCGGTGTCGTCCGGGGGGGAAAGGGGGCCGCTGTTCAGCTGTCCGCCCTGAGATGACTGTGCCGTATGCTATAAGCGAAATAGATCACGGCACCAATGGCTAACCAGAGAATCAGGCGCATCCATGTGATCATGCTCATGGAGAGCATGACGCTGCCGCAGGAAATGATGCCCAGGGAGGGAATGAGCAGCGGCCCACCCGGCAGACGGAAGGTGCGGGGGGCATCCGGCGAGGTGAAGCGCAGGGCGATGACGCCCGCACAGACGATGACAAAGGCCGTCAGCGTACCGATGGAGGCCATGTTGGCCAGAATGTCGATCGGCAGGCAGCAGGCCAGCAGGCCGCTCACAAGGAAACTGAGCATGTGGCTGGGAACGGGCGTATGACTCCTGGGATTCATCCGGCGGAAGAAGGCAGACAGCAGTCCGTCCTGGGACATGCTCAGCAGGATGCGGCTCTGGCCCATCAGCAGCCCGTAGATGACGGAGACATAGCCCAGACAGATGCCCCCCTTGATGAGCAGGCTGAGCCACGGCAGGTTAACGACATCCATGACGGTGGCAACCGGGCTGGGGTCATGGGCGAAATGGTGGTAGTCCACCACGCCGACCAGCACGGCTGACACGATGACATAGACAAGCGCACAGATGACCTGACTGCCCAGAATGGCGAAGGGCATCGAACGCTGAGGGTTTTTCGTGTCATGGGCGGCGGTGGAGACGATGTCGAAGCCGATATAGGCCAGAAACGCCATTCCGGCAGCCCGCATCACGCCGCTGAAGCCGAAGTTCCCGTAATGGCCTTCATTGGGGGGAATGAAGGGGTGGAAATGGGCCATCTGTATGTGTGGCAGGCAGGCCACGACAAGGCCGACCAGCACGCAGACCTTGATGGCCACGATGAGGCCATTCATCCGGGCGGACTCTTTCATGCCCCGTGTCAGCATGATGGTGACGAGCCAGAGGATGAACAGGCAGGGGGCATTGAACCACGCATGAGCCATGTGGCCATCCGGCAGTTCCACCGGTGTCATGGGCGGGTGCAGGAGCCGTGGGTCGATGATGATGCCCCAGTCCTTGAGGAAGGAGGTCATGTAGCCCGACCAGCTGGAGGCCACGGCGGCCGTGCTGACGGTATATTCAAGGATCAGGTCCCAGCCGATGACCCAGGCCACGAACTCTCCCAGAGCGGCATAGGCATAGGAATAGGCCGAGCCACCGGAAGGGATCATCCCGGCCAGTTCAGCATAGCAGAGACCGGCGAAGCTGGCCGCCACGGCGGCGATGAGGAAAGCGAGCGGGATGGCCGGACCGGCATGGAGACCGGAGGCCACACCCGTGAGGGAGAAAAGACCGGCCCCGATGGTCACGCCCACTCCAATGGCGATGAGCTGCCATGTGCCGAAAATGCGTTTCAGCCCTGTCTGGCTGGGGGCGGAGGAGGTGATGGCTTTCTTGCGCCACAGGGATGACATCATGGTGAAGAAGGTTCCATGTCCGGTCGTTTCTGATCTGTTCTGGCTGCTGTTCAGACAGAAGCGGTGCCCGGAGGGGGCACCACACCCAGAGTGATCCTTCTTCTATGGAATAATATTATAAATTTCCACCCTGTCGGGTAGAATTGTTGCGTATTCTGCTTTTCCTGATGCCATAAGCGAAATAGACGCAGAATCCCACAGCCAGCCAGATGAGCAGGCGGACCCATGTCAGCGGACTCATGGACCCCATGACGATGCCGCAGGAGATGATGCCCAGCAGGGGGACCGTAAACGGGCCGCCCGGCACACGGAAACTGCGTTCGGCTGCCGGTGCCCGGAAGCGCAGGGCCGTCACGCCGGCGCAGACGATGACGAAGGCCAGCAGTGTTCCGATGGAGGTCATTTCCCCCAGTGTGGCGATGGGTACGCATCCGGCCAGCAGGGCCGCTGCCACGGCGGTGATGATGTGGGCTGTCCAGGGCGTGCTGGTGCCCGTGTGGAGGCGGGCGATGAAGGAGGGCAGCAGGCCGTCTTCAGCCATGTTCATGGCAATCCGGCTCTGCCCGATGAGCAGGCCGAACAGGACGGAGATGAAGCCGAACGTGATGCCGGTTTTCACCAGAACCGCCATCCAGGGCATGTTGATCCTGTCCATGGCCGTGGCGACAGGGCTGGGGTCATGGGCGAGGGCGTGATAGTCCACCACGCCGACGAGGATGGTGGAAAAGACGACATAGATGACGGCACAGGTCAGCAGGCTGCCCAGAATGCCGATGGGCATGTTGCGTTGGGGATTTTTTGTGTCCTGCGCTGCCGTGGAGACGATGTCGATGCCGACATAGGCGAAGAAGGCCATGCCGGCAGCCCGCATGATCCCGCTGATACCAAACTGCCCGAATTCACCCGTATTGGCGGGCATGAAGGGGTGGAAGTGGCTGGTATCGACAAAGGGTGTGCAGACGATGATGAGGCCGACAATGACAAGGATCTTGACCAGCACGACCAGAGAGTTGAGACGCACGGAAAAATTGGTCCCCCGCATCAGCATCAGGGTGATGATGAAGAGGAGCAGCATTCCCGGTGCGTTGCACCATGCCTGCGCCGTGTGGCCATCCGGCATGGTGACGGTTGTCATGGGAGGGCTGAGCAGCCGTGGGTCAATGATGATGTTCCATCCTCTGAGCAGGGAGGCGATGTAGCCCGAGGCACTGGACGCCACGGCAGCCGCCCCGACCGTATATTCAAGGATCAGGTCCCAGCCGATGATCCATGCGACGATCTCACCCAGCCCGGCATAGGCGTAGGCGTAGGCCGAGCCACCGGCAGGCAGCATTCCGGCCAGCTCGGCATAGCAGAGACCGGCGAAGCTGGCGGCGATGGCGGCGATGAGGAAGGAGATGACCACCGCAGGCCCTGCATTCTGGCCCGCCGCAACGCCCGTGAGGGAGAAGAGACCTGTCCCGACGGTGACGCCGACGCCCATGGCGATCAGACGCCAGGGGCCGAACACGCGTTTCAGTCCGTTATTCTGGCTCTCTGGAGGGGGAACTTGTTTGGTCTGCCAGAAGGGCAAGGTCATTGCAGGGCACTCTCGCATTTTTTGAACGTAATTAACCCGCAACGATAGACGCGCTTGGCTCCCGCGCCTATAGAAAGAAGAGAGTTTTTTGCGGGGAGTATGGATGACAATGTCCAAAAGCACCAATCAGGCCGGTCTGCACTCTTTTTTTCATGCCTCTCTCAAGGAGCGGGATCATGAAGTCAGTGCGATCCTGAATGCCGAGCTTGAGCGTCAGCAGGACGGCATCGAGCTAATCGCTTCTGAGAACATGGCGTCCTTCGCCGTAATGGAAGCTCAGGGGTCTGTTCTGACCAACAAATATGCCGAGGGTTTGCCGGGTCGCCGCTATTACGGTGGTTGCGTCGACGTGGACAAGGTCGAGAACCTGGCCATCGAGCGTCTGAAAAAGCTTTTCGGGGCCGAGTTCGTCAACGTCCAGCCGCATTCCGGTGCCAATGCCAATCAGGCGGCCTTCATGGCCCTGGCAAAGCCCGGCGATACCATCCTTGGCATGAGCCTCGCCGCTGGTGGCCATCTGACTCACGGTGCTGCTCCGAACTATTCCGGCAAGTGGTTCAATGCCGTGCAGTATGGCGTGCGTGGTGAGGACGGTCTGCTCGACTACGAGGAGATGGAACGTCTGGCCCGTGAGCATAAGCCCCGCATCATCGTGGCTGGCAGCTCCGCCTATCCCCGCGTGATCGACTTCCCCCGTTTCCGCAAGATTGCTGATGAGGTCGGTGCCTACCTGATGGTGGACATGGCCCATTTCGCCGGTCTGGTGGCGGCTGGCATCTATCCCAGCCCGGTCCCTCATGCCGACATCACGACTTCCACGACGCACAAGACGCTGCGTGGACCCCGTGGTGGCATCATCATGACCAATGATGCGGACATCGCCAAGAAGATCAACTCCGCCGTGTTCCCCGGTCTTCAGGGTGGCCCGCTGATGCATGTCATCGCCGGCAAGGCTGTGGCCTTCGGCGAGGCCCTTCAGGGTGAGTTCAGGGAGTACCAGCAGCGTGTGCAGGCCAATGCCCGTGCGCTGGCCGATGAGCTTCTGAAATGTGGCTTTGACATCGTGACGGGTGGGACGGACACCCACCTCGTGCTGGTGGACCTGCGCCCCAAGAAGGTGACCGGCAAGAAGGCCGAAGCCCTGATGGAGCGTGCTGGCATCACCGCCAACAAGAATGCCGTTCCGTTCGACCCTGAAAAGCCGTTCGTCACGTCCGGCGTACGTCTGGGGAGCCCGGCTGCTACGGCCCGTGGCTTTGGTGAGGAAGAATTCCGTCAGGTGGCCCGTATGATTGATGCCGTGCTGAGTGCTGATGAGAATGACGATGCCACGTTCGAGCGCATCCGCAAGGATGTGAAGGAGCTGTGCGCCCGCTTCCCGATCTATGATCGTGCCTCTGCCTGATCATGGATGAAGCCGGGGAGGCAGGGTGTAACAGCCCTGCCTCCCCGGAAAAGCCTTTCCTATAGCGTTTCCGCCGTGATGATGCGGATGCGGTACTGGATGTGCTTTTCAATCTCCCGCAGGCGGCTCCGTTCTTCCAGCGTGGTGAAGGTGATGGCCCGGCCCTGCTTTCCTGCCCGGGCCGTCCGGCCGATGCGGTGGATGTAGAGTTCCGGCGTCTGCGGCAGGTCCATGTTCACGACAAGCTGGATGTCATCAATATCCAGCCCACGGGCGGCAATGTCCGTTGTCACGAGAATGGAACCGGCCTGCGTCTGATAGCGTTCCAGCGTTTTCTTCCGGTCGCCCTGTGTCTGGCCGCCGTGAAGGGCAATGGCCTTGTACTGGTCCTTTCGCAGCAGTTTTGCGACAGAATCCGCCTTCTGCTTCGTTTTCGTGAAAATGATGGCACGGCCTGTTTTGGCATCAGCCTGTATCTTTGACCGTTCCAGTACGGTCAGAAGGAGCGGTTCCTTCTGTGATTCCGTGATGAACAGGGCCTGCTGGCGGATGCGCCGTGGCGTGACCTCTTCCTCACCGGGTTCGACACGGACAGGGTCTCTTGTGACCCGCTTTGCCAGTGCCATGACAGGTTCCGGCAGGGTAGCCGAGCAGAAGATGGTCTGGGGCCGGTCGGCAATATAGGGCACGAGAGCCGTCATGCTGGCGGAGAATTCTTCATCAAGAAGACGGTCTGCCTCATCCAGCACCAGATAGACGATATGTTCCAGCGACAGCTCGCCTTTTTCCACGAAATCCAGCAGCCGCCCATGCGTGGCAACGATGATGTCGGCTCCCTGTGCCAGGGAGAGGGCCTGCTGTTCACGGGGCACGCCACCGCAGATTACCCGTGTGCGGAGGGGAAGCTGACGGCCAAGCTGACGGCAGACGCTGGCTGTCTGCATGGCGAGGTCCCGGGTTGGCTCCAGGATCAGGACCCGTGGGACGGAATCGGCTGTCTCTTCCTGCTTGATGCTCGCCAGTTTCTGGAGGGCAGGGAGGACAAAGGCGGCAGTTTTTCCTGTTCCAGTCTGTCCGGGCAGAAGGACGTCACGGCCTGCCAGAAGGGGCGGGATGCCCTGCTGCTGGATGGGGGTCGGTTTTGCCATGCCTGCTTTCCGGGCAGCCTGAGTCAGCTGGTCGGAAAGGCCAAGGTCCGTGAAATCTGTTTGTGTCATGAATGTCGTTCTTGCCAGAAGGAAGGTGTTGATGTGATGGACGGGACCATACCCGGAGGAGATCAGGAATGCACGCAGCCATCATAGCCGAAGATTTCGCCGGAATGAGGTCGCAGGGGCGGGGACTGGCAGAAAGGGCGGGTTTTTCGTGGGCGTTTCATCCTGCCGTCATCAACAGGGAAAAACTGGTCTCCCGTCTGCCTGTCCGCTTCTGGCCGCATTCTCCGGGCCTGTTTGCCCCATTCAGTCTTTCTTCCGCAACCCGTCTCATCATCAGCGTGGGAGGAAAAGGGGCCGTTGCCGGGGCGGCTCTGGGGAAACGGCATGGCTTACCCGTGGTGCAGATACAGCACCCACGGGCAAGGCTGTCTTCCTTTGCGCTTGTCGTGGCCAGTCAGCATGACCGGCTTGTGGGGCCGAATGTGCTTTCAGTCCGCACGGCCATGCACGACGTTACTCCGGCCCGTCTGGATCAGGCTGCCGGATCGTGGAAGGAGCGCATCCGTGCGGGGGCGGACAGGGTTCTGGGGGTGCTGCTGGGAGGCTCTAACGGGCGTTACAGGCTGGAAGAGGCTGAAGCCGTTGCCCTGTCGGAAGAACTGGCCGGGTCCATGCGGCTGACGGGTGCCCGCTGTGTGCTGACGCCTTCTCGGCGCACGTCCCATCAGGCTCTTGCTGTCTTCCGGGAGCGTCTGGTTCCTCTGGGAGCCGTCGTGATGGAAGGAGATGGGGAGGATAACCCCTATATGGGGGTGCTGGCCTGTTCTGACGTGCTGGCGGTCACGCAGGACAGTGTGTCCATGATGTCAGAGGCCGTGGCGACGGACAGGCCCGTCTGTATTCTCCGTCTGAAGGGACGGTCATCCCGGCTGGAACAGTTCGTGACCATACTTGAAAAAGAAGGACGTGTTCAGTCTTCTTTAAGGGATGTTACATTTATGCCCTGCGAAAGACTTGACGATACTTCACGGGCGGCTGATGAAATACATCATCGCATTCAGTTCAGTCAGGAAGGATGATCCCATGCTGGATATAAAGACATTTGGTCCGCAGGGTGGCAATGTCCTTTACAAGGCCCTGTCCCATCCTCTGGCTGTCGATGCGATGAAGGCTCTGGAGCAGACGCTCAGGGGCAGGACACTCGCCATATATGACCCGGATGATTACCTGCCGACCGTCCGTGGACTTTATCCGGCCATCCGGCCATCCATCATCCTGACCCATGACAGCGAGCAGGTCGGTCAGCCGGATGGGCTGGGCGGGCAGAAAAAGGCTGTCGTGCATCTGGCAGAGACTGAAGCGGATGCCGTGTTGGCCCTGTCCTTCGAGGATGCGAAGATACGCTCCCGTCTTGAGGGCGTCCTGGGGGGGAAGCCTTTTCATACGCTGGGTGAGGCAAAGCTGCCGGATGATTTCCTGCCATACCGGCGGCCTTATCTGGACAAATGTAATTTTGCGACCAATTTTGCTTTCTTCCGGGAGACGGAACAGTTCAGCACGAGGCTGGTCACGGCGAATTACTGGTCAAGCTATGGGGCCACGGAGCTTCGTTACTGGCTGCGGCTCTTTGATGATTCCGGTCATGTTCTGGCGGAATGGTGCCAGGACGTTGAGGATGCCAATGCGGGCGTGGTGATTGACAGTCGTGACGTGAAAAAGGAGTTCGGCCTGCCGGATTTTACGGGGCAGCTGTTCATTCATGTCATCGGGGCCAGGGGGCATGATGTCGTAAAATACGCTCTGGACAGTTTCGGGCGGAATGGTGACCCCAGTCTTTCCGTGACGCATGATGCCAATGCGTGGCCTTCTATGCGCTTTGCGACCCTTCCGGCACCGGATGAAGATGAAACAGTCCGTCTCTGGGTGCAGAACAGTCACGGCACGGCCATTCCTGACGGGGCGATCACGCTGAATCCGATGGGTGAGGAAGATCATCGGGCCATTCCCCAGTCTGTCGGACCGTATGAGACGGTTGCTGTTGATGTGGGAGAGCTGTTTCCTGATCTGAAATGGCCTGCCCAGCTTGAACTGCGGTCCGGGAGGCATCTGGTACGGCCCCGTTATGAAGTCGTGCAGCGGGGGCGGACCCGCATTGCCCACATGAATGTGGAACGTGCCGATCTGCTTCCCGACCCGGCCATCCGCAGCATGTCGCCACTGCTGGGGCGTGGCTTCGTGCTGCCTTTCCCGGTGCCTGATCCATCGGCCTATACAAGCCTCGTTCAGCCCAACCCCATGTCTGAAACGATCATGACCATGCCCATGAGGCTGGACCTGTTTGACGAGGCGGGCCAGAGCTGTGGCCATCATTTTCTGGGGAATCTGCCCCGCAATCATCAGGGGGCTGTTGCCCTTCATGAGCTGATGGACAGGCCGGGACATGCGGAGCTGATCTATGATTTCCGTGACGGTGGGGAGGGGGATGGCTGGCCCCATGCCCTGATGCGTTACCGTCACCTTCAGACGGATCATGCGGCGGAGACGAGTTTTGGCGGGCATATCTTCAACACCATGATGACATGGCGGAGTGAACCTCAGTCCTATGCCGGGCCGCCGCCGGGCCTGACGACCCGGCTGTTCCTGAAGCTGGGGCAGTGGCTCGATGGTGTGGCCCTGCACAGCTTCTGTTATCTAATCTATCCTACGTCTCTGCGTGAAGGACGGAAGCCGTCACGGACCTGCCTTTATCTTTATGGCGCAGACGGGCATGAACTGGCACAGACGGTCATAACCATCCAGCCCTCGGGGTCCTATCTTATGAAGCCGCACCAGATTTTTGAGGCTGATCTGCTGCAACGGGCGGGAGAGGGAGGCTACATCCTGATACGCGACCTGACCTGCCGTCTGTTTGGTTATCATGGGCTAGAAAATGGTGCCGGTGGTTTCTCTCTGGACCACATGTTTGGCTTCTGAGAGGAGCAATTCGAATAATTTGCATGTCGGCCCTTCATTCTCTTGTAAAGGGGCAGGGACAGGGGTATAAGATGCGCATCCACAGAGACGGATGCGTAGCTCAGCGGTAGAGCACTGCCTTCACACGGCAGGGGTCACAGGTTCAATCCCTGTCGCATCCACCATGTACTCCCCAGAAAAGTGCTGTTTTTTTCTGTTAGAGATGGTTGGTGTGCTGTTTATTGTCGTTCATGAATGACCGTAAAGACGTGCGATTTTTCATAAAAATTAACACAAAACTGACACAGAGTTTTCAGGGAACACTTTTCCCCCAGCAGGCCGCATTTTGCCGCAAGGCCTAATCCAGATCAGTCTCTTGAATGCGGACGCGCTTGAGTTCTGGGGGAGCAACCATTTCGATATAGACACCTTGTTACTGTTCGATTGTGCGTGTCTGTATGTTGAGACACAGCTGGCTAATATGGATTGTGCTGTATTCTTTCCCTCAAGGTAGAAAAGAAACGCCTAGAGCAGCCCCAGAGCAGATGGGACATGTAACCAAAGTGGGGTTTTCTGTCCCACTATTAAGCCGTCCTGTTTATCTTACAGTTTTTCCGGGAGCTCATTATCCGTCCGAGGCGACGTTTTGCTGTGTAGACTGAACGTGGGCAGCGTTTCGCCCTGACCGGAGCATCACGGATCTGAGTAGGGTGAGAGCGGCGACCATTTCCCCATGCTAAATCAGCATATATCACGCTATGGAGCTTACTGGGGGGACAGTGTTATTTGGTGCAAGTTTTATCTTAATCCTAACCACTACCAGAGCTATGCCGGTGAGGATAGCGGTTGTGCCGGCGATGAGGACGAGGGGCTTGTGATCTAATCTAATATTAATGCTGTCAATATGTATCAGCTTATGCTGGACAGCCTATCGTGATCCAGCGATTGATGGGGGTAAGTGCGGCGCGCGATGATTAAGTAATGCTACATAGTCTTGCACGTTGTTGGGTGGAGTTGTGAGAAGATTGAAAAAATCCATTTTGAGGTTCTAGATATGGAAGAATTGCTCGAAAGTAGGGTGTTAGTATCTTAATGACTGGTGATGAATTCTGTTGGCAGTTAACTTTACGGATTTATCTAGTTGTATTTTTTTTGATTAAAATAGTGCTGTACACTAGAATTAAAATGTGCTACCATTTGGGGTGATGGAGAGGTTAGGGAAGATTACTGCGGAAGCGATGTTGAAAGAAATGTTCAGGCAGTAATCTAGCACAAACACGGAGATGAAGGGGCAGTCGCACAGGGATGCCTTTCCCTTCCCTCAGACAGAACTTTCGTCAATCTGAGACCGTCTAACATTAACTTGATCGCCTGTGACGGTTCTCTCTCCATACCTGATTACTGATGTCCGGCTGATGAATGTGGATCCATACACGCATTAGGTAATTTCTTTTATTAGGTAATAAAAAATTTTTAGTGGGGGAAGGGGAGGATCGATGGACGTTGTAAGTGAGCGAAGGGGAAAGGAGTTATGTTTCCATTCCTGCCAGGGAGTCTCTGATGAGTTGATTGAGGCTGATGCCACGGGCGGCGGCCATTTTGACGGCGCGGGCATGTTCCTTCTCTGACAGCCGAACCTGGAAAGTGCCGGAATAATGCCGGATAGGGGAAATGCCTTTTTCCTTGCACATTTTCATGAAGATATGCAGAGAGCCCCCCCCCTCTTTTTGGAGGTCTTTTACGCTTTTGGCATAGAAATCAGCCCCATCATTGAGTCCGATGAACTCGCCACGAAACAGGCCAGCGTCCGGATCAAACTCAATGACAGCCTGGTACCCGTTGATGGTCATGGTGTTCTTCATGGCCTTACTCCGTTGCTGTCTAGCCATTTTCTTACTGAGTCTATGGCACTTTTATGTGTAGTGGACTGTGGAAGGGGACGGTGGAATACCTTTACTTCATTGAATAGGAAAATGCCGATACGAGAGTCTTCGCGTTCCGATATTTCCCCGCCTAGTTCAATGAACATGGCTTCTATATCGGCCCACGCTATCTCATCCGACGTGGGGTGTTTGAATATTAGATTCAAAGTTTCGTATTGCTTCGCCTTCATGTTATTTTGATATTGTATTATGACATCGCTATCAAGAAGAAAGGGCACATACTTGGGTGCCTTTATGCCCCGTAACCTTATCTTGGCTTAGTTTTTATTCCTCCTTTCCTAATGGGGGTGGGAAGGATGGACCGTAAGAGCTACCTATCTTGTTTAGGGAAAAGATCCTTTTCAAAACAGGGGTATATTGAGCCCTGCCGTTTTCGCATGATGTGTGTTCTTTCAAGAACGCTGCCAGAGTTGGATTATGGAGTTGTGAAAGACTTTCAGCAATAGGAAGAGGAGGTATTTGGTCATGATGAAGTGGGAAAACCATGTCATATGGACATCTTGTTATATAAAAATGCTTCCTTAATTGCCCTCAGTCTGTTCTGATGGAGAGAGATAAGAGGAGATCATTATGTCTTTATCATCCAGGCTGGTCCGTATGTTTCTGCTGGGCGGTATGGCTGTGGGCGTGTGCAGTGCGTCCGTGGGGATTGCTGATGCCCAGGATGCTTCGCCTCAGGCGGGGCTGAAGAAGATTACGGTACCTTTCTCGGGTTCCGTAAGTCCGGCGGGTGCTGTCGAGAACAATCAGACGGGCAAGATCATCGGAGAAGTTGATCGCACAGGGGTCGTGTATGACAATACAGGCACCGTGGTTGGTTCGATCGATGCGAAAGGCATCGTGCGGAATGCCAAGGGTGTTCCGGTGGCGCAGGTTGCCCAGAACAACCGCCTTGCCGGTGTGGCTTTCCTGCTCGGCCAGTAAGGTGTTTCAGGACTGTTCCTATTCTGTTTCATTCTGTGGAACAGAATAGGAGTGGGCCATTTCAGCCAGAATATGTGTGATGTCCTGCTGCATTTTCGTGAAATGGCGGTTGGGTTGCAGGGTCTGCATGTTCAGGTAGCAGGCCCGGTTTATTTCTATCTGAAGGCTCTGCCGGTTCTGTTCCATCCGCCCGTAACGTCCCGTGATGTAGCCTCCGGGATAGGGGGTGTTGCGCTGGACATGGTACCCTTTCTCTGAAAACAGGGTTTCAGCCAGACTGATAAGCTCGCTGGAGCAGGTCTTTCCGTGTCTGTTCCCCAGAACAATGTCACAGGGACGGGTCTGGGCCAGAGGGGGCATGGAGTGGATATCCAGCAGGATGGTGAAGCCGAACTGTCTGTGCAGAATTCTCTCCGTCAGCTGAAGAGCTTCGTGATAAGGCTCCCAGTAGCGGGAGAGGCGGTGTCCAGCTTCTTCGACGGGCAGGCAGTAGCGGTAGATGCTTCTGCCGGGTGCGACGCAGCGGGGGATAACCCCATATCCAGCACTGACTTTCTTGCTGAGAAGAAGGTCTTTCTCAATGAGGGGGGGAGAGAACATGCTGGCATCCAGTTCTTTCCAGTCCCGGTTGACGTCGCAGAAGCTGCGGGGGAAGAGTGCCTGTACGAGGCTCAGGCCGTTTTCGGGAGCATGTTCCAGAAGCTGATCGGTGAAACGGTCTTCCATACGTTTCAGCTCATTCATGGGCAGGACGGCCATTTTGAGAAACTCCCGGGGGTAGTTCCGGCCCGAATGTGGCGAGGAAAGCAGGAAAGGCGTTCTCTTCCGGCAGGTGGGAAGATGGACCTCAACTGCGGAAGATGAATGGACAGGCCCGGCGCATGGAAATTTTTGAATTTTTTTCACATTAGAGGCTTGCCACAATCTCTAGGTCTAGGTAAACACTGACTCACACCAAGCGGGGGCGCATAGCTCAGCGGTAGAGCACTACCTTGACATGGTAGGGGTCACAGGTTCAATCCCTGTTGCGCCCACCACTCCCCTTGGTTGTTATCCCTTTGAAAAATAAAATGTTTCGCCTGTAATGAGAAACGTTTTGCTTGACGTGAGGGCGGCTTTGTTGTACCTTTCTACATAAGGGTCATCATGAAAATTGGCACAGTGCTGATACGGTGATTTTTTTAAGGCTCTCTTACCCCAGCAAGTCGCATTTTGTAGCAGCGTATAATCCGGTGGGCAGTTTGATACGAATGTTCGTTAGTTCAGGATGAGCTACCTACTATTTCGGCATAGGCTCCTATTATTGCTCAATGGTGGTCGTTTTTAGATAGAAGTATTGCTGGCGGGAGGGAAACATCATCGTTAAACCGGTTGTCGGGCCAGTCGGCCTCCGGCTTTATCCGCCCCCAATGCCTGAAGAAAACGGGGGGGCATCCCCAACGCATCGTTACTGTGTCGTAGAAGCCATAGGTAGAGTGGAGTCCCCGGCGCAGCGGTCTATGACAATTAATCGATCTGTCTCGCATCTTCGTGCTTTTGCTAACGCCCTGCGTTAGTGTCTAGCCTTCGAGTATCTGGACGGGCACAGTGGTAGTGACAGCGATGTTTTCCTCGACAATGGCCTGCCTGTCGGATGCTGGAGAGGAAGCTGCTCATACTCATTAGGTAAGAGATGGGTGAGACATCTTCATCTTTGTCGATGGTGGTGATGTTCTCGTTGCCGCTGGTACGCACCGTCTCAACCTTGAGGTTGGAGAAAGTCTACATTATCCGGTTGATGCCTCAGCCTTGTGCGCCACCTGATTACACAATGGCAGAATAATTTCGATGTGAGTGGAGCATTGAGGGTTATTTCCGGTCACGGGACGATTCTGGTTATTATAGGAGAGAATAGGGTAAAACGTCTACGCAATGAGATGGCTGATACCGTGAAAACATGATTTCATCTTCCCCTGATTGGGACAGGAAATGTGATGGATATGGTGCCAGATGGGACAATATCTATTGCTGTTGAGCTGGTTGATGATGCAGCCTCATTGTTCACTTTTGAGCATCCGGAGCGGGCTTTTTATGTATTCGGGCCAGAGGATGGCAGCCTTGGACCGGATATACTCAATCGGTGCCATCACAGGATAATGATACCGACACGGGTATGCATGAATCTGGCGGTAACAGTGAATGTTGTTCTGTATGATCGTCTGATGAAGCAGAGCAGAGACCAGTCATGTTCATGATGTGCATACCCCGCATGTGTTCTGAGGAAAATTGGGGCTATGCTGGACTGTGTATTGCGTATGCATAGAAGGAAACATGACATGGCCCATCTGCCAGTTCCGCCATTTTCCGTCGAGACGGCAGCCCGGAAGGTGCGTCTGGCCGAAGATGCCTGGAACAGTCGCAATCCGGAGCAGGTCGCTCTGGCCTATACGCCGGACAGCCGGTGGAGAAACCGTGACAGTTTCATCTCCGGCCGGGATCAGATTGTTGCCTTCCTGACAGAAAAATGGGCCACCGAGTGTGAGTATCGCCTGTTAAAGGAGCTGTGGGCCTGCTCGGGAGACCGCATCGCCGTACGTTTCGCCTACGAGTGGCATGACAGGCAGGGGCAATGGTTCCGGTCATACGGCAATGAGAACTGGGAATTTGATGAGGATGGCCTGATGAAGGTACGTATTGCCTCAATCAATGATGTGCCCATTCGGTTGCAGGATCGTAAATATCACTGGCCATTGGGGCGGCGTCCTGACGGACATCCGGGACTGAGTGATTTGGGTCTGTAGGGGGGAATGCCCGCTGTACGGCCTGACCAAAAAAACGTCTCATTTTGTCTGATAGAATGCCACTCTGCCCCCAGGAGATGAGTCTGCTGGCTGCATTCCATTCGGGAAAAGGAGAAAACGGATGAGTGAAGACGATAAGGGCAATCCGATCGGCAGGTTTTTTACGACGCTTGTCGATGATCTGACGGAGGCCTCCGAGCAGAAAAGTGAGGCCGGTCCATTTGATGATACCAGGGCCATGCTGGATACCGTGTCCCAGTCTCTGGGGACCAGCAATTTCAGAAAAGCCATCATGGATGCGGCCAAGGACAAGGGTACCGAGTAGGCGGGTGTCCGTTGGAGGAGGTCACAGTGTTCCTGTCTCCTGATATAGGGGACATGTTCACTATGAACGGTGAATGTACGCTGAAAGGAAGAGACTGATGTTTCTGAGCCATATTGTCGTAGGATCGAACGATCTGAAGAAAGCGAAAGCATTCTATGACGCACTTTTTGACGTCATGGGCGCGCAGTTCTGTCCGCAGGACAATCCGGACCGGGTCGTGTATCAGAAGGACGGGCAGATATTCATCATCACACGGCCCATCAATGGAGAGGCCGCAACGGCTGCCAATGGCGGGACGGTCGGTCTGGCCCTGCCTTCAGCGGAGGCCGTGCGCCGCTGGCATGAGGCCGGTGTCGCCGCAGGAGGCAGGAGCATCGAGAACCCGCCCGGCGAACGTACGGTCATGGGCATGAAGCTGTATCTGGCCTATCTTCGGGACCCGGATGGCAACAAGCTCTGCGCCTTTCACAAGGTGTGACATATAAACTGGAATGGCTGATCCGTTCCTGATCGTGGCTGCGTTCCTAGAAGACGGGGATGCAGCCATGATTTTATGGTCTCATTCCATGAAAAATGGATGGCATGAGTAAAACGCAGCCCATCCATACATGGTCAATCCAGAAAGAGGACAGGGAGCGTTCTCTTCATAATGCCATGAAAAATAAGGATTTTATTTATAAAATAGATTTTATTTATTCTATGCGCTGGCAGACAAAAGAATTCCTGCCTGCCGGCTGATTGCAATTCCTTTTCATGGCGACTTAACCTCTTCTTCACGGGATGGAGAGCAGTCAAGGTCTCCGCTCGACATCAGCCTTTGTAATCGTGCGGGGCTGCTTATTGAGTGAAAAGGATGTATTCATTATGAGTTCTCACTCACCATCTAATAAACCGGTAAATGCAGGCCGTCGGCATGTTCTCGGGGCACTGGGTGCTTCCATTTTGGCTGGTGGGGCTGGCAAGGCCATGGCCCAGTCTCTGGGCTTTCCGGCACCGCCTGCTGGTCTGGGGCAGCGTCCGTATCCGAACCTTCTGCGCCCGCTGAATGACGGACCGCGCAAATTTGGCTATGCCATCGTGGGGCTGGGCAAATATGCGGTCAACCAGATCCTTCCGGCCTTTGCAGAGTGCGAATATGCCAAGGTGACGGCACTGGTCAGCGGTGACATCAACAAGGCCCGCCGCATCGGGCAGCATTACGGGATTGATGAATCGCATCTCTACACCTACGACAATTTTGACAAGATTGCGCAGGACCCGGAGGTTGATGCCGTCTATATCATCCTGCCGAACTCGCTCCATGCTGATTTCACGGAGCGTTCCTTCCGGGCTGGCAAGCACGTGCTGTGTGAAAAGCCGATGGCCGTCACTGTGGAAGAATGCCAGCGCATGATTGCTGCGGGCAAGAAGGCGGGCAAGAAGCTGATGATCGGCTATCGCTGCCATTTTGACCCGGTCACGCACAAGGCCATGGACCTGGCCCGCACCAGCATCGGCAAGCCACAGATCATCAGTACGGATAACGGGGACAATACCGATCCGACCGATCCGACCTACCAGTGGCGTCTGACCCGTGCCCTGTCTGGCGGCGGTGCTCTGATGGACCTGGGAATCTATGGCATCAACGGGTCACGCTACATGCTGGATGAAGACCCGATCGAGGTGCAGGCAACCATCATGCCGCCATCCGATCCGATGTTCCGTGAGATTGATGAAACGATCGTCTGGATCATGCGGTACCGTTCCGGTGCCGTGGCACATGGCAGTGCCTCCTTCAACGTGAATGCCATGTCCCGCTTCAATCTTCAGGGGACGGAAGCCTCCCTGCGGATGGACCCGGCCACGAGCTACTGGTGCAACAGCGTCAGCCACTGCACGAGTGGGGACACGCATACATGGTCAACACCGATGTTCACCATTCCGGCCCTGAACCAGTTCTCGGCCCAGCTTGACCATCTGGCCATCAGCGTTGCGAACAACACGCCGCTGGCAGCCACGGGGGAGGAAGGGATGCAGGATGTCCGCCTGATCCAGGCCATGTATCAGTCGGCCAATTCCGGCAGCCGCCCGGTTTCCACGGACTGGGGTGACTGGCGCAAGACCATCTGATCTTCCAGCCGGATGAGACGACAGTGAAGGGAGGCCGTGTCCTGCACGGCCTCCTTTTTTTGTTCAGGAGGCCGTGGCGTCCAGCCAGCCCTGGAGCATGTAGGCCGCCGCCATCTTGTCGACCACTTCACCACGCCTCTTGCGGGTCATGTCGGCCTCCTGAACCAGAAACCGGTTCACGGCACTGGAGGAGAGGCGTTCATCCCACAGGCAGGCGGGCAGGCCCAGCCGTTCACTGAGGTCATTGGCCCAGTCGCTGGCCGCCCGGGCCGCCGGGCCGAAGCTGCCGTCAAGGGAAAGCGGCAGGCCGACCACAAGGGCACCGATTTCGTGTTTCTGGCAGAGTTCCTGAAAGACCGGGATCATCTGTTTCATCTTGCCACGGGTCAGCACGGTCAGGGGCGAGGCGAGCATGAGAGCAGTGTCGGAAAGAGCCACGCCAATCTGCCTGCTGCCGGGGTCCAGCCCCAGAACGGAATGTGCGGCGGGAAGCTGATTACGCAGGTCGTGTGGATTGAATAGTGTCATGGCAAAGGGGTATGATCGCTCTCATGGCCGTAAAAGGCTGATGTGACTGATGTCTGAAAACAGGATTATACATGTCGCTTGATGCGAGAACAGTGGCAAAAATGGCCAGACTGGCGAGGGTTGGTCTCTCGGATGAGCAGGTTCATACCTATCAGAAAGAGATGCAGGGGATCATCGGCTGGGTTGACCAGCTCAATGAGGTCGACGTGACGGATGTTCCGCCCATGATCGGAACGGGTCTGGCCCAGCCACGCCTGAGGGATGATCAGGTGACGGATGGTGACTGCCGGGAGAAGGTGCTCTCCAATGCGCCGGACCGTGAAGGCCCCTTCTATACCGTGCCGAAGGTGGTGGAATGATGAGCAGCATTTTTGACTACACTCTTGCTTCCGCCCGTGAGGCTCTCCGGGCACGCAAGGTCTCGGCCGTTGAGCTGGTCGATGCCCATATCGACGCCATCGAGCGTCTTGATGACGGGCTGAACAGCTTCATCACCCGCACGCCGGAGCAGGCCCGTCTTGCCGCAAAAGAGGCAGACGCTCTTCTTGCCAGAGGTGAGGGGGGAAGCCTGTGCGGGCTGCCCATCGGGATCAAGGACCTGTTTGCGACGGAAGGTGTCCGCACGACGGCGGCCAGCAAAATTCTGGGCAATTTCGTGCCGCCTTATGAAAGCACGGTGACCGCCAACCTGAAGCGTGACGGGGCCATCTCGCTGGGCAAGCTGAATCTCGATGAATTTGCCATGGGGTCCACCAACCTGACATCCGCTTTTGGTGGGGTGGAAAATCCGTGGAAGCGGTGTGATTCCGATGCAAAGCTTGTTCCGGGCGGGTCGTCTGGCGGGTCAGCGGCGGCTGTGGCGGCCGGACTTGTGCTGGGAGCAACTGGCACGGATACGGGCGGTTCCATCCGTCAGCCCGCAGCGTTCTGTGGCATCACGGGGATCAAGCCGACTTATGGCCGCTGCTCCCGGTTCGGGACGATCGCCTTCGCCAGCTCTCTGGATCAGGCAGGCCCGATGGCCCGCACGCTTCAGGACTGTGCCATCCTTCTTGAATCCATGGCCGGGTTTGACCCGAAGGATTCCACCAGCGTGGACCGGCCGGTTCCGCATTATGAGGCGGCCCTTGGTCGTGGCGTGAAGGGGCTGAAGGTCGGTATCCCCAAGGAATACCGCATTGATGGCCTGCCCGCCGAGATTGAAGCCATCTGGCAGCAGGGGATCGACTGGCTGAAAGAAGCCGGTGCCGAGGTGGTGGAGATTTCCCTGCCCCATACGAAGTATGGCCTGCCTGCCTATTACATTGCGGCTCTGGCAGAGGCGTCTTCCAACCTTGCCCGGTATGACGGCGTCCGTTTTGGTGAGCGTGTGCAGGGTGCGTCTCTTGATGCACTCTATGAAGCCACCCGTGCCGCCGGGTTCGGTGATGAGGTGAAGCGTCGTATCCTGCTGGGCACCTACGTGCTGTCTTCGGGCTATTACGATGCCTACTATCTCCGTGCCCAGAAGGTCCGTACGCTGCTCCAGCGTGACTTCCTGAAGGCTTATGAGACGGTTGATGTCATTCTGGCACCGACGGCCCCTTCCGGGGCTTTCGCCTGGGATGAAAAGCCGACGGACCCTGTTCAGGTCTATCTGAATGACGTCTTCACGGTACCGGCCAGCATGGCGGGTGTTCCGGCCCTGTCCGTTCCGGCGGGTCTGGACAGCCGTGGCGTGCCGCTCGGGCTTCAGCTGATCGGCCGTTTCTTTGATGAAGAAACGCTGCTGGCGGCTGGTTCCGTGCTGGAGAAGGCTGCTTCCTTTACCCATCGTCCCACCATTCATGCAGGGGTGTCAGCATGAGCGCATATCGTATCACGGGTGAAACTGGCGAATGGGAAGTCATTGTCGGGCTGGAGGTCCATGCCCAGATCGTCAGCCAGTCCAAGCTGTTCTCCGGGGCGTCCGCCGAATATGGCGGGGAGCCGAACACGCATGTCAGTCTGGTCGATGCGGGCTTTCCGGGGATGCTGCCTGTCCTGAACCGTGAGTGCGTGGCACAGGCCGTGCGGACGGGGCTGGGGCTGCGGGCGCAGATCAATCTTTTCAGCCGCTTTGACCGCAAGAACTATTTTTATGCTGACCTGCCCACGGGCTATCAGATCAGCCAGTTCGAGCATCCGATTGTCGGCAAGGGAACGGTCGAGATTGAACTCTCTGATGGCGAGGTCCGCCATATTGGCGTGACCCGGATGCATATGGAGCAGGATGCGGGCAAGTCCATTCACGATCAGGACCCGACACGGTCTTTCATTGACCTGAACCGTGCCGGCGTTGCGCTCATGGAGATCGTCAGTGAGCCGGATATCCGCTCACCGGAAGAGGCCGGGGCCTATATCCGTAAGCTGCGTCAGATTCTGCGCTACCTGGGGACGTGTGACGGCAACATGGAGGAAGGCTCCATGCGTGCTGACGTGAATGTCTCCGTCCGCCGTGAGGGGGAAGAGGGGTACCGCACACGCTGTGAGATCAAGAATGTCAACTCCGTGCGTTTCGTCATGCAGGCCATCGAGGTTGAGGCGCAGCGTCAGGTTGACATCTGGGAGTCCGGTGGTGAGATCGATCAGGAGACCCGCCTTTTTGATCATGTGAAGAGCGAGACACGTTCCCTGCGGACGAAGGAAGACGCCCACGATTACCGTTACTTCCCGGAGTCTGACCTTCTGCCGTTGGTCATCGAACAGTCCTGGGTGGATGAGCTGAAAGCGGCCTTGCCGGAACTGCCGGAAGACAAGCGTGCCCGTCTGGAAAAAGAATATGGCGTGTCCCGCTATGAATCCGGCGTTCTGACGGCTGAGCAGTCCGTTGCGGACTTCTATGAGACGGTTGCCCGTGGGGCTGATGCCCGTCTGGCCACGAACTGGATTCTGGGCGATTTCTTCGCTGCGCTGAACCGTACGGGGCGGACCATCGAGGACAGTCCCGTATCGGCCGAGGCCCTGCGAGAGCTTCTGTCCCTCATCAGTGATTCCACCATCAACGGGAAGATTGCCAAGGAAGTCTTCGAGGACATGGTGGAAACAGGGGAGAAGGCCTCCGTCATCGTGGACCGCAAGGGTCTGCGTCAGGTGACGGATACGGGGGCCATCGAGGCGGCCATCAATGACATTCTGGCTGCCAATGCCGACAAGGTGGCCGAGTACAAGAGCGGGAAGGACAAGCTCTTCGGTTTCTTCGTCGGTCAGACGATGAAGGCCATGAAGGGGAAGGCAAATCCTGCCATGGTGAACGAGCTGCTGAAGAAGCTTCTGGCCTCCTGAAAATTATGAAAAAGAGTGCTGTAGGGGGGTTTACGCAGGCGTCATTTCCCCCTACAAACACTCCTGCAAACGCCGTGTAAAAACCGTTTACAGCGGAGGGGTGGCCGAGAGGCTGAAGGCGGCGGTTTGCTAAACCGTTATACGGGTAACTCCCGTATCGTGGGTTCGAATCCCATCCCCTCCGCCACAGTTCCCCCCCCCCCCCCCCGTAAAGTAGGTTGCCGCTCCATTGTTGAGCGGCTTTTCTTTTTTGAGGCCTCCACTGAGGCCCCAAAATTATTTCCTTATTCCCCGAGGAATTTTGTTCAACATCTTTGTTGATTTCTCCCTCAAAAAAGAACGAAAAAATAAACATGGGGGTCAGCATGAGGCGGACAGGATAGTTATATGACGACATGCACGGGTTCGCAGGGTTTCAAGGCGGAACGATTACAGCAGGTGCTGCGTGTCCGGGGCCTGACAAATTTTCAGCTGGCCGCCCTAGCCAATGTAAGCAATGCAGCTGTCGGGGAATGGTGTAATGGCAGCCGGCTCCCAAGTCTGGAAACCGCCAAGAAGCTATCCGACCTTCTTAACGTTCGGCCTGAGATATTCATGAAGGAATATAAGACGGGGCTTGGAAAGGCCTATTTCAGGAGCAACGCAAGTTCTCTCAAGCGTGGCCGTGAGATGCTTAAGGCCCGGATGGAATGGGCGGTAGACGGCGGTATTATACCGCGCCATTATCAGGGGATCAGATCAAGAAGGTTCGGGCTTGCGTTTTGAACGGATTAGGACTCTTCTCGTTGACAAACCATCTGTGAATGTCAATATAAGCACTGTACGCCGTTCTCTAGCCTTTCTAGGCAGATCAGCATCTAAGACCTCGTAAGGGGCCGCCGCACACCATGGTGATATCAAACCGCAGTGCGGTGCAGAGAGCGACCCAGATTGATGTTGGACCGTTTCTATAATATGGCCACTCCTACGGGCCCGGCCAGCAGTCCTCTCGCAAAATCATCATCGTTCGGCCTCTCGCACGTCAGTTCCGTGAAAAACCCTCTTCTTTGCTTGGGCGGTGTGTGAATAATCCAGTTTCCGTTCACGCCGTCATTAAAACTGTCATCCAGTACCAGCGGGCTATCGCCATTTAGGATGGCATCACCCGGCTTTATTTGTGTTCAACGCCCGGCACTCCGCTCGTTCATTCCCGTAGTCCGTCAGGAACACCGGAACCTCTATCAGTTCCGGATGCGCCCTAAGTTCCGATGCCAGTACAGCCTGTTCCTCATGGCTGTACTGGACCAGAGGCGGGCAGGTGTAGCGGACACCTGAGCGGGTGAGCAGCCAGACAGCATTCCCGCAATGCAGGCCGCAATCAGAGCACATGCGGCCAGATATGAGACGATGTATCGGTCACACATCAGAATTCTCCCTTGTCGAGCGTTCCGAGTAGCTGGTTGTTTCCCCTGATCCCGTTCGTTCGGGCAGCGAGTGCTCTCCGGGATGAGGCGGCTTCTTCATTGGCCGCCGAGGTTGCCTCAGCTTCAGACCGGACCCGGGTGGAATTACGTCCGGCTCGGTTGGCGTACCAGACAATCCCGACAATGAATGACAGGATGGCGACGACAATGCCGCCGATAAAATATGGGGTCATGTACCCTCCGGTTACTCTTGCCAGTTCAGGTGCGCCCGGTTTCCTCGGCACCATATATTCAGTCAATACCTCCGGAATAGGAGGAATTCATGGCCGCCGCCGGGCTGGATCTCGTGTCCTTCTTCTGGAGGCGGCTCTCGAGGCGGAAGCTAAAATTACCAAGACTTTCATATCGCTCCGGGATGCACGGTCCAGCGGGAAAAGCCCTCTTCTTCAATACAGAGAGCGTCGTGATGTGGCGACCCGACAGTAGTGGAGTTTTCGTAATGGTTGGTTGATATTTCTCCTACCCTGATCGGGAAGAGCAATCGCCTTAACGCGGACGACCTTTCAGAAGAGGGGCGCATCATTACAGTTACTGACATGCGCCTGAGCGGTGATGCAGAGCAGCCGCTGGTCATTTAGATACGATGGCGACAATGGTCGACTTTATTATCCATGCACAACTATACGCCAATTGCCCATATCTGGGGGACGGATGGTGGCGTATTCAAGGGGCGTAAACCCCACCTGTACCGTGATCCGACTGTTATTTCGGCAAGGAGGGGGAGCAATCCATTCAGAGGCTCAGAAATGGGCACAAGGGTCCATCCAGAGGTAAGATCCGCTGCCAGTCGGGACGAGCTTGAGAAAGTCACTCAGGAACGGGGTGTTATCAATACCAGAAACAAGCTTAGGGACGAGGTTCCCAATCTGGAAGAAAACGTTTCTTTTGAGATCAGTCAAAAGCTGTCTTCATGTGATCAATTAAATGAGGTGCCATCATGGGTCTGATCATCTTTCTTACTTATCGCCGGATACCTGGCACTCGGCATTGTCTGGCGGATATCCCTTTTACGCACCAGTAGCGGATACCGCCCTGGCCTGAGCAGTGCCGTGGTCTGCTTAACTTTGTGGCCTCTGATCGGGGTTGCTGAACTGAATGAATAATGGGTGCAGGAGAGGATGGCGTGGCTTTATCAATCATAATCGTCGTTTGGCTCTATCTTGTGGTAGGGTTTGTTTGCCCGTTACAGGGAAAAAATCTATCGTCCTAGCTGTTCCCGTGGCATATGGTCAGTAATCAGCACCGTTTTATTCTGGCCGTGCAAGATGGCGGTCGTGTTCTGGAAGAAGTGGAGGAAGGAATGACCGACCAAATAACAAAACTGACAGCTCAGATTATCAAAGCGTATCTTACAAATCATGAGGTGACAGCCGAGGCAGTACCTGGTTTGGTCCGTTCTGTTCGTGATGCCCTTGCCGCTGAGGCAAGCTCGGTTAAATCAAAGCAGGAGAAGCCCGTTCCAGCCGTGCACCCTCGCAAGTCCGTATTCCCTGACTACATCATCTGCCTAGAAGATGGGAAGAAGCTCAAGACACTGAGGCGGCATCTTATGTCAACTTACGGCATGACCCCACAACAGTATCGGGGGAAATGGGGTCTTCCAAGCACCTATCCGATGGTGGCACCATCCTATTCCGCACGGCGGTCAGAGATTGCGAAAGAGAAGGGTTTGGGAAGGAATGTTGATGACTGAGCCGGAACTCGAGCCGTGCTTGCTTTGTCCTGATGGGGAGCCCGAGGCTTATAGAACTGACGGGTCAAATTATTAATATGTTCTTTGTATTGGGTGTTGGGCTCAAGGCCCTAATGCTTCGACAGCCAAAATGGCGGCTCAGCGGGAACACCAAATCGGGGAAGAAGGGATAAGTAAAATCGAACCACTTAGGTCGAAGGGAGAGGTCTCCAAATATCTAGGTGTAAGCAAGCCAACCCTTGAACGGTATATTCGGCAGGGAAAATTCCCCAATGGTTTCAGGCTCTGTAACGGCCATCTTCGCTGGACGAAGAAGACACTTCTGGCCGAGGTCGAGAAGGCGGCGCAGAGCGAGATGGAGTCTGCGTAATAGCATTGGCTGGAGCACCTTTTCCAAAAAGGAGGTCAGCCCATTCTTGGACGATTTCCTTTCTTTAGCCTAGATGAAGCGACCTGTTGTAGACTGCTTTCACTTTATCTTTGGGGAGATGAGCCAGCATCAGGTTGATGACGTAGCGGTCTTCTGGCGGCTTCTAATTCATTATCGAGGATAAAGCCGACCGGAACCCGTGCGGGATGTGATGTTCAGCGTATCCGTTTTGTTTCTAGATCGTAGATAAAGCCATATTACTCATGGATTTTTCTGGCGACCTTTCGGCACTTTCTGGAGTATCCTTTTTAGTGGGAAGGCCGAGGCCGTCTGGGCTATACCGCAGGCAATGCCGTACAGAGGAATATGGCACTGATCTGCTGGCAGACCTGGTGTGCTGTCTCCGATGGCCTTCTTAGTCTCAACACGCTTCAGGATAACCAGAATCACCGGAGACGTGATCTCGCTGAGGGAGACGTTGCCGATAGCTGGATAAACGTATCTTTCCAGACTGCTGATTACCTCAGAGTGGTGTTTGCTGATCTCCACGCTAGGAATGTCTGTCCAACTCATTGTTCTACGATCTGGTGGAAGATCCCCTCACCATTGACGGTATATGCTTTGCGCTGCTTCTAGGTCAGGGCTGGGATCAATACCTGCCCGCAAAACTTTACATGGGCAGCATCCTTGGCCTGTCTGGCCTCGACCAGGCTTACTTCTGGATATGCTACAAACGAGAGTTTGCGTTCTTTGCCATCAATCCTATATTTGAGATGCTAGTGTTTCGATTCGTTGGGCCGAACAAGAAGGTAAGGCCCTTGGCCGTCCGCCAGTTTGTGGGGCTTTTCTTTTCCTTTGGCGTTCTTGATTTCCGTATTTGTCAGCATGGGGGCTCCACAAAAAATGAGGCCCCAAATCGATGCAGTGCAATGTGTCACAATGCACTGTGGCGAAGGGTTTATTTGCTAGAAATGCTAGATTTCCGCCATTCATGACAACGAGTGAATAAGTTTTGCATATACATTGTGACAGAATCCCCTCCGCCACGGTATTACGCTAGACGGTGACAGAACCTGCAGTAAACAGGCAAAAATGAATGCCAGATCGTGGCATGATGTGACATGTAGCGACAATTAAGGGCAGAAAAAGCGGTGTATTGGCTATAAGTAGGTAAGCACTGAGTGGTGTTTCTGTGAAACGTCTCCTACAGAAAAGCTGATTTATATAGTCTAGCTATCGGGGTTTTTACTCAACGGATCGAAATTCTGGCAGTTCCGACATAACCAGGTCGTCGGGAGAGAGAATACATTATCAATTGCCTGTATCCTGAGGCTTCTCTGGCACAAACAAAAACTGCTCGCGACAAAGCCTAATTTGGTCTCAGGGAAACCGTGATTTTAGCATCATTAGAAAGCAGGAAAAGGCAGCTGCTCCAAGGGGGAACTCCATCATACCATTTTGAGGAATTTCTAAGCACAGCGTAAGGAGTGATAAATAAGAAGGGCGGCTCCCTGAAAGGAATTGCCCTTCCTCTGCCGATGGCATCCAGAGCTTATTTGGCTTTGCCCTGATTGGCGACGGCTGCTGCCTTGGCAGCGATTTCGTCCGCATCACCCAGATAGTAGTGCTTGACCGGCTTGAAGTTCTCATCGAACTCATAGACCAGCGGCACACCTGTCGGGATGTTCAGGTTAAGGATTTCATCCTCTGTCATGTTGTCCAGATATTTCACCAGGGCACGCAGGGAGTTGCCGTGAGCGGCGATGATGACCTTCTCGCCCTTCTTGATGCGGGGCAGGATGGCCTTCTCCCAGTAAGGAATGACGCGCTCGATGGTCAGGGCGAGGCTCTCCGTGACGGGCAGTTCCTTTTCGCTCAGGGAAGCGTAACGGGGGTCATGGCCGGGGAAGCGTTCGTCGGAACGTTCCAGAGCAGGCGGGGTGACGGCAAACCCGCGACGCCACTGCTTGACCTGTTCATCACCGTATTTTTTGGCCGTCTCGGCCTTGTTGAGACCCTGAAGGGCACCGTAGTGACGCTCGTTCAGACGCCAGTTCTTTTCGACCGGCAGCCAGGCCTGATCCACGCCGTCAAGAATGTTCCAGAGCGTATGGATGGCACGTTTCAGAACGGAGGTGTAAGCGTAGTCGAAGGAGTAACCTTCCTTGTGCAGCAGCTGGCCGGCAGCCTTGGCTTCGTTGCGTCCTTTCTCGGACAGGTCCACGTCGTACCAGCCGGTGAAACGGTTTTCCTGATTCCACTGGCTTTCGCCGTGACGGACCAGAACAAGCTTTGTGACGGCCATGATGATCTCCTTAGTACATAAGGGTTTAGTAACACCGGGAGATTGCGCCACTACAGGCCGAACTGCAAGGGTGCAGTCTCGATTCACGGCCTTTGTGAAAGCATGGCCGTTATGAGAAGAGAAACGGTCCGGTCATGAAAAAGGCCGCTCCCAGAGGGGAACGGCCTTTCGGGGCGTGAGACGTATCAGGGCAGGATCATGACGCCGCTGATTTTTTCTCCTGTTCCGCCGTATAGCGGCGGGCTTCCGGAGAGACTGTCAGCATCATCGTCATGCCGGCTGACAGCAGGTAGATGATGGCAAAAGCCCAGATGACATAGGCCATGCCCACGCCAAAGATCATGCCACAGAGTGACACGATGGCGGGACCAACCCATGTCGAGGCACCGGCTCCCAGCCCCAGGATGGAGAGGGCAGCCGCTTTCTCCCGGGGGCATATCTGCGGCATCAGGCCTGACAGCGGGACGAAGGCAGCAACGGACGCACCATAGAGGATGCCCACCACGGCAGCAGCGGCGAAATTGCCCGGATACCATAGGGGCACGTAGTAGAAGAGGGGAATGGTGATGAAACCGCCAACACCCCCGAATGCGGCGACAACAAAGCGGTATCCGATCCTGTCGGCGATCATGCCGGAGATGAGATTGACGATGATGTTGCTCAGGAAGATGAGAGATAGCAGGTTCAGCCATTGCCCCAGAGTGAAGCCGAGATGGTCGACAAAGAAGCCGGGCATGATGGCCAGGAAGGCATATTCCGAGGAGGTGTCAATGGTCCGGACAATACCGGCAATGAGCGTCTTCGGCTCCCGCCAGACGATGCTGATGGACCCCAGAAAAATCTGTCTTGCAGGCACGTCGGCAGGAAGCAGGCGTCTGGTCCCCGTAGGCTCCCTCGTGAAGAGCAGGGCAATGAGACCACCGATGACAACCAGCCCCAGTGAGCACCAGAAGGTGTTGATCTCACCAATGGCCGGGATGGCGAAGCGGGCGAACTGGGAGCCAAGAGTCGGCAGACCTGCTGAGAAGGAGAACCAGAACCAGCCAGCCGCCGCCCCCAGCATGGAGATCGGTGTTGCAGCGGCGATCCAGACCAGAAAGCCATAGGCGAAGAGAGGATAGGCGAATCCCCGCAGGGCGTAGAAGGTCAGGATCCATGTACTGTTATTGAGGGTCAGCCCAAAGACGAGGAAACCGACCTCCAGCATGGCCCAGAGAATCAGGCCCATCCACATGACCTTCTTGGGTCCCATGAGGTCCGAGAGCGGCCCGGCAAACCAGGCGGCAATCATCACGGTAATGCCATAGAACGTGAAAAGCTCGTTGACGAAACTCTGGGGATGACCGGTATGGAGCATGAATGTGTCGAGATAGCCGGCCTCGACACCGTCACCAACCATGAAGAGGAGCTGGCCGACAAAGGCCCAGAAGAGGGCACCGGGTATGCCTATTTTTTCAACAAAACTGCGTTTCGTATCTGGCGCATCTGCCATAAAAGTCTCTCCGCTTACGGTGGGAGGGAAGAGAGGCTGACAGTCAGCTTGTCCATGCCCTCGCAGATGATTATTCAGACCCTACGAGAGTGCTCGGGTCTTCAGAATGTGCACTCGGTACAGAGGCAGTCTCAATATTGTAAGTCGTGAAGATAGTAGACCATGTGTGGCTCTGTACGAGGAAGGATACACTTCATAACACGGGAGTAATTTTTTTTCAATTTACGTTCCATGGTGCCTTTTTAAAGAATTCTGCCTCATGCAGAATGCGGAATTCTTCTCTGTTCTCATGAAATATTATATCTCTGATAGAAAATTTCAGGACAGTCTTTTCTTCCTTTTCCTGTTTCGTTTCAGGAATGATTTTTTCTGGTATGGAGGGGGAAAAGGGGAGAATTTTTTAGTTGCGAAAGAATGTCATTATCATTAGCGTCTGAGGGCAAGGCCAGATTGGAGGCGGGACCCAGATGATTATATGCTCATGCAACGGCTTGTCTGACAGAGATGTACACGCTGCCATCCAGGCGGGGGTGGTGAAGATTTCTGAGATATATTCAGCACGCCAGTGCCGGGTGAAATGCGGGAACTGCGTGAAAGGCGTGGCCTGCCTGCTGAAAGAGGCCCGGCAGAAGAATTGTGCCTGCCCGGGTACGGCGGCAACCATCGAGCAGAGCGTGGTTGCCCAGATGGCCGACAATGATGACATGGTACAAAAAAAAGAAGCCTCCCTGTAAGGAAGGCTTCTTCTCATAGAGACAGCTTTTTACAGCTATCAGTGACCGCTGTTCTGGTCTGCACTCTCTGAGTTCAGAGTGATGTAGCGTTCCAGACCGATCTGCTTGATGAGGTCCAGCTGCGTGTCGATGAAGTCCTCGTGGGACTCTTCGTCGGCAAGGATGCGGAAGAGCAGGTCACGGGACACGAAGTCACGCACGCTTTCGCAATAGGCGATGCCTTCGCGGATCTTTTCCAGAGCCAGAGCCTCGACCTTCAGATCGCATTCCAGGATTTCCTTCACGTTCTCGCCGATCTGGAGCGGGTTCAGGTGCTGGAGATTCGGCAGGCCACCGAGGAAGAGGATGCGCTCGATCAGCCAGTCGGCGTGACGCATCTCCTCGATGGACTCTTCATATTCCTTCTTGCCCAGCTTGGTGACGCCCCAGTGGTTCAGCGTGCGGGAGTGCAGGAAGTACTGGTTGATGGCTGTCAGCTCATTGGCCAGCTGAGCGTTCAGATATTCAATAACCTTCGGGTCTTTAGCAGCCATTCTGGCCTCCATCTCAAGAAGTGTGACTGTAGGAACGTGTCCAACGGGGCCGGGTATAGTGCGGTGAAAACATAAAATCAATAAAAAAATGTATTTTTCATGTATTCGTATTTGATAATCATTATCATCATGAAGTTGTTGAAAGGGATTATCAAATTCACCGAAGATATATACGAATGTTTTCTAGTGATACATTCTGGCTTTTACATTTCCTGTCATGACGACAGGTTTTTCTTTTAAATATTCCGTATCCAGCAGGATGATGGAGGAGAGGACGCTTTACCGGTCCTATATTGTTTGATAGATATGGAACATGAAATCAGATGAAAGGATGAGACTGATGGACCTGCTTCATGTTCTGAAAAAACGCTACGCAACCAAGGCCTATGATGCCACACGGCGCATTCCTGAAGAAACGGTGAATCAGCTTCTGGAGGCCCTGCGTTACAGCCCGTCTTCCGTCAATGCCCAGCCCTGGCATTTCATCGTGGCTGATGATGAGGCGGGCAGACAGCGTGTTGCCAAAGCGACGCCAGATATCGGGTCGCTGGCTTATAACAGGCCGAAGGTTCTGCAGGCATCCCACGTTGTGGTGCTGTGTGCCCGCAACGAACTGCCAGAATCGTACCTGACAGAGGTTCTGGACAAAGAGCAGCAGGATGGCCGTTATGTCGACAGCACAGCCCGTGATGGCTTTGCCGCTGCCCGTGCCGGTTATGTCAAGCAGCACCTTGATGCTGGCGATGTGATGTTCTGGAACCAGAAACAGGTTTACATAGCGCAGGGCTTCCTGCTTCTGGCGGCGGGACTGCTTGGCGTGGATGCCACACCTATCGAAGGTTTCCTCCCGGAAGCTCTTTCGGAGGAGTTTGGGCTGGAAGAAAAGGGGCTGACCCCGCTGGTCATGGTATCTCTCGGTTATCACGCTGACAGCGACGCAAATGCCAGACTGCCCAAATCCCGCCTGGCACGGGATGTGGTGTTTTCGAAAGCGTAAGATGGCTCTTCTTCAGGCTGGGGAGGATATTTTCTCTCCAGCCAGTTTCTCTGGGCATTGATCGTGATTTAAAAGGGCTATGTTTACAGTTGCATATTCTTGGTTCACACTTTGAAAAGTATGTGTACTTATAGGCTAGTGGACAAGAGATATTATGGAACGGTTTAATTGCGTCTTTCTGAATAAAGATAGTGGTGAGAAAATTTTTGCTTGTTTAGAGTTGCGGGATAATAAAAATATTTTATTGCGTGCAATTAGTAGTAATTCAGAGCGTGGATGGAAGGAATTATCAGGAATTTATGAAATAGGAGAGGGTGAGACTTTTAAAGGAAAAGGAAATTATTTAAAATAAGATGAAATTTCGTTAATTTTTGAATTAAATTTTGAAAAAAGTCCTCTTTCTAAAGATGTTTTTGCATCATTTGGTAATTTTTCACTGAAAAATGAAGATGACAACATCTCTTTGGAAGAGTTTTCTGTTGAAATATGGAGTTTAACAGGCGGTGAGAAGAGTGGAGTTATTGAATCTCTTCTAAAGGAAGTGAGTAAGTTATCTAATGAATTGGATAATTTGAAGAATTCAAGTAATAATCTTTCAAGAAAGATAGAGGAAAATGAGGTATCGATTGGAAAGATAGACGAGAATAGTAAGTATTTATCTGAATCGCAGGAAAAACTTTTAGAAGATATATCTTCTTTTCGAACAACAAAAAAAGATTGTGAGGAGTTGTTTGGAGATTGGCAGGAGAAGGAAAAGGTTCTTGCAGAGATATTAGATGAAAATAAGAAAATAAACGAGACATTGAAAGAAATTTCTTCTCAGGCTGAAAATACCAATCAGCAAGCAAAAGACGCGTTAGAAATAACTACAACAATGAGTTTGGCTAGAGCTTTTAAGACCCGTAAAGATGAAGCTAAGGTATCTGCAAAAATTTTTTCTTGGGCATTTTATATATCAGCAGGAATAGCTATTTTAATAGTGTTAGGACAATTTTTATTTTTAGAATTACATAGTGATAATGAAATTAATCTTCTTAATGCATGGCTTGGGAAAGCACCTGTATTAGTATTTTTGTTTTGGGTAGTTCAATTTTCTTCTAAGAAGTCATCTCAGCAACATTCGATAATGGAATTTTATGCACAAAAGCAGGCCTTGGCTGAATCTTATCAAGGATACAAGGATCAGATTAAAGAATTTGATGGAGCAGATTCGGAGTTGGAAAAATTAATGACAATCAATTTGGAATCAGTGGGCAAGGATTCCTCAACAGTGATGGAGCAGTCTCACCGTGAGAAGCACAGTCCATTTTTTGAATTGATAGAGCTCTTATTGATCTGGAAGGGGGTTAAGAGAGACGTGATTGATAAGAATGTTGTCAAAAAGAATACGAGTCAAAAGGATAATAAGGTGAATGGGGAGTCTCCGTAACGGGAGATTCCTCAGATTCTAAAGGGAGAAATATGTCTCCCAGACTGAGGGGATGATAAGGCAATTTCAACGCTTAAATAGAAGCCATCGTGCAGGAATACCCGCTGAAAAGAACAAAGGCATTCTTCTCACTTAGGATTGCCAATTTTACAAGGAGGAAAAAGTGGCGGAGAGAGAGGGACTTTTAGAAGTCCATTTTCAAAACCGCAGAACCTCAATATTCGCAGAAAACTTTGGCCTCTAAGAACAGTCCAAGTACCACAAACGTGTACCGTGTACATAACCTTTGCCTCTCATTTTGTCCACTGAAAATTCCTTGAGTCATAGAGCGAGTGATTTTTTCATTATAAGCTGGATAGCTATGGGCGTGTGCTTGCCCCTCTATTCACTGGGCATCGCTATCTAAAATGGTGGCTTACTAGGATTGGTAGTGATCCCAACGGTCATGCAAGCACAGTGCCGTTTAAATAGTATAAGCTACGATAAAAATGGGGGGTTTTAGGGGGGCGAAGCCCCACAAACAAGGCCCAATGTGCGTAGCAACATTGGGTAGCCTTGTTTTAGATAAAAACTCTTAGCCTCCGCTCATCGGTTAAAAACTTACTGAAATCAAATAATCTTCTCAGAGCTCTCCATTAAAATCTGAATATGGCAAATCAAAATAACAAGCGTGCCAACACGCTACGAGTTCGGCTTTCGGATGATGAGAAAGCCCAATTCAAACAAAAAGCAGCTGCGGCTGGGGTATCCACATCTGAGTTAGTGCGGCAATCGGTAAAGGTTGCCACTATTACGAACAGAGAAGACAAAAGGAAAATCATAGCCTCCCTTGGTCGTATTAACTCTAACCTCAATATGATTGCTCGTTGGGTGAATACCTACAAAGCATCAGTTGAGACCTCGGCGGTTGTGACCGCTCTTATGGAAATTCAATCTTTGATTCAGATGTATATAGGTGAGCAATGATTGTTGGCTTTTCTAAGCATGGCAAAGGCCGCAGTGAAGGGCCGGTGGCTTATATGGTCAATCCTAAAAGAGCTGGACGTGAATCTGCCCTTCCTGTTGTGGTAAGAGGTGATCCAGATATAACCAGGAATATAATCAACTCACTGAAGTATAAGAAAAAATATACTTCTGGGGTTCTTTCCTTTGCCCCTGGTGAAGATATCACACCAGAGATAGAACAAGATATTATTGATCGCTTCGAGCAACTCGCTTTTGCCGGACTAGAAGCGGATAGATATAATATTTTGTGGGTTCGCTATACCCATGCTGGGCACCATGAACTCCATTTTGTTACTCCTAGGGTAGAGCTCGCCAGCGGGAAATCTTTGAATATCAAGCCGCCGGGAAAAGGAACGCAAAAGGCATTCGATAATTTTCGTAGCATGATCAATGCCGAATATGGATTAGCTGATCCAGACGACCCGGACCGGACGCGTGATTTAAAACTCCCGCAACATACTTTGAAATTAGCTCAAGAGATGATCAGGAGGGGAGAGAAACCTCCGGATAACATTCCCCAAATTGTCGATGGAATAATGAAGCAAAGAGCGTTTGAGGGGCTTCTTAAGAACCGCTCGGACGTAATTCAGCAGCTACATGAGTTAGGCCTAAAAGTTACACGGCAGGGTCGGAACTATCTCACCATTCAAGATATCGGTGAAGCTACACAGAAATGGCGGTTAAAGGGAGCGTTATACAGTGAAGAATACAATTTCTCAGAGCTTAATGGAGAGGCTAAAGAGGCAGCAGGAAGAGGAGAACGCGATTATTCTGAACCAGACAAAAAAGCAGCTCGCCAGTTTGCGGAAGCGGTTGAATGGCATACTCGCAAAAGAGCTGAATACAATGGAGAACGATATAAGAAAAATACAGAAACCAATCATAAAGCTTTTGACATATCGCTTCTTACTTCCCTTCCTCATAGGAATATGTCTGATGATTGGTCTAGTTCTAGGAGCTCAAAACATACCCCAGGTTTGGGTGAAGAATATTCAGAGGTCGCTGAGCCTCACACCAGACATGAGGCAAAGCAAGTTCATCTTTTCCCATGCGGCAACTACCGTTGCGTAAAAACAAACCCTCAAATGCCATCTTACGGGACGAATGGCGAGTGGCGAGTGGTAGCGGAGGACTAAGAAATGACCGAGTTAGAAACAATCTTGTTAGAGACTTTGAAGTGTTATCAGAAGCAATTCACATAAGAGCAAGACAACAGTCGCGCGAGACAAGTGATCTTAGAAGAAGAGCAGGACGCACTCAGAATATCTCAAGAAAATTTATACAGTTTTTACGAAAATATATCGAGCTCTCAGAGAGAGATAAAGAGCGAATTAAGCAAACTTTTAGCACTATTAAAGGCCTCTTAAAATTAAAAAAATAGACACATACGCAAGAGCTAAATAAACGCGATACACCTCGTTTTTGAGGCGTATCGCATCTAGCACAGACAAGTTATATTGAGACCTTTTAAGAGGGTTTTTTATTAAAGGCCCTCTCTCATAAATCCAAGAATATGATTGATTTTTGATCATATGATTAACTGCTAAAATGCATATAGGCAGCTAGCCTTCAAGGGGTTTCTTTAATATCATCTTACAAAACAACATAATGGTACTCTTATTATGACGGCGACGCAGGATAACTCACTCAAACAAATTTTAAAAAGTTTTGAAACAGATTCAACTGGTCGCCAAATCTCACAGAGAGATAAAGGCACAAGTTTTGAAAAACTCGCCCTGATTTATTTTCAAAATGAACCTAAATTTAAACGTCTATTTTCCGAGGTTTTGACCTTTGGAGAATGGGTTAAAAAATATGTCCCTGATTGTTCGGGCCGTGATACTGGCGTTGATCTTGTTGGTGTGATGCGGGACGGTTCAGGCTTTGAGGCCATTCAGGCTAAATTTTATAGCTCTAACCATACAATTTCTAAAAAAGAATTGGATAGCTTTGTTACAGCAAGTAACCGCCTAGAATTTACATCCCGCCGTATTGTCGCCACCACGGGTAAATGGGGTGATAATGCCAAGCAGACAATGGCAACGGTAGAGCCATGTATCTATCTTACAACCATTACAAACCTTGAAAATTCAACAGTTGACTGGTCACTATATCTTAAATCAGGACAAACCAAGGCACTTCCAAAGAAATTTCCCCGTGAGGAACAGACTGAGGCCATTTACAAAACCGTACAGGCTCTAAAAGAAGGATCTGTTTCAAACCCTGCAAAGGGCCGCCTTCTCATGGCATGTGGGACGGGCAAAACCTTCACATCTCTTAGAATTGCTGAACAGCTTGGTGGCGAAGGTAAGATTGTCCTTTTCCTTGCGCCATCATTGTACCTTGTTTCTCAAACGCTCACTGAATGGACACAGCAGGCCTCCCATGAGCTGTCCTGCTTTGCCGTTTGTTCAGATAGTGAGGTGGGCAAGAAAAAAGATGAACTTGCTCGTGTTGAAACCGAATTAGATTATCCAGCTACAACGGACGCTTCTAGTCTCTATAAAGCGATTTCAAAAGTCAGAGTGTCCGCTGATGGCAAAGAGAAAATGATTGTCATTTTCTCTACATATCATTCCTCCCAAGTTATTGGAGACGCTCAAAAGCTTGGGCTTCCTGCGATTGATTTGGTCATTTGTGATGAGGCTCATCGCACAAGTGGTGCAACTCATAAGGATGAGGAAACAAAAGCGTTCCAATTCATTCACGATCCTAATGGAATTGCCAGAGCTCGTACGCTCTTCATGACAGCAACCCCGCGTATTTTCTCATCGACAGCTCTAGAAAAAGCAAAAGATGCAGATACGACACTTTATTCTATGGATGATGAGGATATTTATGGTCCCATCATCTTTGAGATTTCATTTGCATATGCCGTACAAAAAGAACGGTTGTGCCCTTATAAAATTGTTGTTCTTGGGGTCTCAGAAAGTGAAGTTGCCCAAGCTGTTCCCGGCGCTTTAAATAATAAAGATAACAATATTACCCTTGATGTTGCTTCACGCATTATTGGGGCTTGGAAGGGCCTTTCTAGACAAGATATGCGTGGCGAAGATGAAATACGCCCCATGCATCGTGCGGTGGCATTTTGCTCGACAATTGATCCTTCAAAAAAACGAAATAACAGCATAGCGTCTCGTGTTATCGAAACGGGCTTTTCTGAAGTTGTTGATGAGTATCGTAAACGACACGGTGGAACAGGAGCTTATTGTGAGGTTCAGCATGTCGATGGGGGGATGAACGCAGCCGAGAAAGCCGCTCGGTTAGATTGGTTAAAGGAAGACGCTCCACCAATTATTGATGAAGAAACGGGAGAAGAACAGGACGTTTGTCGTATCCTCTCTAACGTCCGTTGCCTCTCTGAGGGAGTGGATGTTCCTGCGTTGGATGCTGTGGTGTTCCTTGCTCCGAGCAATAGCGAAGTGGATGTCGTTCAGTCCGTTGGGCGAGTGATGCGCCGTGCCCCGGGTAAGAAACGTGGCTATATTATTATTCCTGTTGTGGTGCCAGAAGGCCGGACAGCCGATGAATATTTTACCAAGGGATCAACAACATTCCGCACAGTCTGGATGGTGCTTCAGGCACTAAGGGCGCATGATTCCTCTTTAGATGATGAATTGGACCGTGTGAATCTTGGAGGAAAACTAGACCATACGAAAATGGAAGTCGTATGCGTATCTGCCAACGCACCTCCACGTTCCAAAAGTAAAGCTCAAACAGCTTCCGACAATGTAAATAAAAACTTAGGTGGAAAAGCTAAAGAAGAGCGTGCTTCTGAAGAGGAAACTGAAAATCTAGGCCAGCAGCTTGTTATGCAATATGGCCAGCGGGAAAAATTGGCTGATGCACTTTATGCGCGCATTGTCCAGAAGGTTGGTAATCGCAATCCGTTTGCCCGGTGGTCTAAGGACGTCAAACGCATTGTGGACCGACACATCATCAGCATTACCCGTCTTCTGGATGGTCAGCTTCCCCTTGGGGCTGGGCATGAGGAAGAATGCAGCCTGCAGGAGACATCCGCCCGTGCCCGGAAAGTCTTTGACCGCCTGAAGATGGAGATCCACGCCTCCATTAATCCAAACGTCTCTGAGAGCGAGATTATTGAGATGTTGGGCCAGCACCTCGTGACAGGCCCGGTCTTTGATGCTCTTTTTGGGGAAGATGGCGGCCATAGTTCCAACCCCATGACGCAGGCTCTTAATGCCGTCACGCAGGAACTTTACGCCAACGGTCTGACGAAAGAACAGCAAGGACTGGAGAGCTTTTATGACAGCATCCGTGCCCGCCTGAAGGACGCCACCCCGGAGAGCCGACAGGCCCTGACCATCCAGCTTTATGATGATTTCTTCCGGGAGGCCTTTAAGAAACAGGCTGACAAGCTGGGCATCGTCTTTACACCGGTGCCTGTGGTGGACTTCATCATCCGCTCGGTCGAGCATGTGTTGCAGACGCAGTTTGGTTGCGGCATGGGGGATGAGAAAGTATCCGTTTCGGACCCTTTTACAGGTACAGGCAGCTTCATTGCCCGCCTGATTGACCTAAAGCAGCGCCATGCTGATGGCAGTGAGGGTGAATATATTATCCCTACCGAAAAACTAGCAGCCAAATATAAAGCTGCTCGGAAAGAAGACGCCATTCTGGGCAAGCCGGGCCTCTGGGCGAATGAACTCGTCCTGCTGGCTTATTATGTTGCAGGCATCAATATCGCTACCTCCTACACCGCCCGCACGGGGAGGGAGGCACCCTTTGGGGGCCTCTGCCTGACAGACACGTTCAATCTGACAGAGCATGTAAAGACGGACAAAACCCTGCATGACGGTATGGGCGGGTACTTAAAAGGCAATAGTGAGCGCATCCTCGCACAGGAGAGTGCCCCTATTCGGGTGATTATTGGTAATCCGCCTTATTCTGCGGGGGCCAGCAAAGCCGGACAAGCACAGAACGATAAGTATGAATATCTCGATCAACGAATTGAGGAGACATACGCTAAAAGTTCTAAATCCACGAACAAGAACTCCCTTTATGATAGCTATATTCGCAGTATCAGATGGGCTTCTGATCGTATTGGGGAACAAGGCATCATCGGTTTTGTGACCAACGCAGGTTTTATAGAAGGGGCTGCGAGTGGTGGATTGCGGAATAAGTTAGAGGAAGAGTTTTCTAATATATGGATTTTCCATTTAAGAGGCTTACGTGGTCAAAAGACAGCGGGAGAACGAGCCAAAAAGGAAGGCGGACAGATATTTGGCATGGGTAGTTCCGCAGCTATTGCCATCACAATTTTAGTCCGTAAAAAAGGTTATACAGGCAAGGGGCAAATCCATTTTTGCGATATTGGCGATTATCTTACGGCGCAGGAAATCTATAGCCGAGCCGGGGCGGATTTAGATAACGCTCCGGTCAGTGACAAGTTCCATTGGCTTCATCGCTTTGCGTCTATTGCCGGGATTCCAGACAAAGCCCCTGATGCGGGGGAGGACACTAATCCAGATGGTACATTCCGCTGCTGGCAGATGCTGGCTCCTGATGAGCATGGCGATTGGCTGAATCAGAGAGATGATAGCTTCTCGGCCTTCATGACGATGGGCAGTAAAAAAGGCGAAGAAGGGATTTTTAGTGTCTATTCAAACGGGTTGAAGACACAACGTGATGCATGGGTTTGGAACTTCTCTCAGGCGCGTATTCAGCAGAGTGTAGAGGGGCAGGTTGCGACTTATGAAGCGGAGCGAAGCCGTCTTAATGCGGTTCTGCCCAATGCAAAAAAAGAGGCCCGGCTGAACGAATTAAAACGCTCCCCTGATTTTGAGACAATGGCATTGAGTTGGACAAGAGCTCTGCAGAATGATGTAGCGCGGGATAAACCCTTATCTGTCTCTGAGGGCGAAGTTCGTGTTGGGATGTACAGACCTTTCACGAAGGAAGTGCTTTTCTTTGGCCGCAGACTGAATGAAATGGTCTATCAGCTTCCTAAAATCTTCCCAGAGGCTGGGATGGCAAACAGGGTGATTTGTGTAACGGGTGTGGGTAACACGAACCCTTCATTTTTTATCTCTAATGTAATTCCTGATTTGCAGGTTATGTTTAATGGGCAATGCTTCCCCCTTTATCACTATGAACCCATAAAAACGAAACATCCCGAGGGGGATATGTTCGGGAGTGTGGGGGAGACGGGGGCGTCCCGTTACAAAAAGAAAACTGCCATCACGCCAGAAGGGATGGCCTATTTTCGCCAAGCCTGGCCCAAGGCGCAGTTTGATGAAGAAGATGTGTTTTATTACATCTATGGCCTGCTTCACGCGCCGGATTATCGCAGCCGCTATGCGACTAGCCTCTCAAAGGAGTTGCCTCGCATCCCATGTGTGAAGACGGAGGACGGCTTCTGGGCTTTCTCCAAAGCGGGGCGGGAGCTTGTAGAGCTTCATCTAGGATATGAGACGGCAGAGCCTTATTTCGCACTGGATGACGCTGCGCATGTGCATATCAAAACCAGACCCGGCCTGACGGATGAACAGCTTTACCGTGTCGAGAAAATGGCCTTTGCCAAAACCCGCAATGAAGACGACAAGCGCATCCCCGACCACACCCATCTGATCTATAATGATCATATCGAAGTCACCGGCATCCCACTGGAAGCCTATGAATATCAGGTCAATGGCAAATCCGCTCTTGAATGGGTTATGGATCGCCAGCAGGTCAAAACCGACAAACGCTCCGGCATCACTAACGATCCCAACGACTGGGCCTTCTCCGAAGCAAAAGACGCAAGATGGCCTCTCTTGTTGTTCCTAAAGGTGCTGACAGTATCTCTAAAAACACGGAGTATCCTTAAAGGTCTCCCCAAATTTGATATTGTGGATAAATAACTTATCCTCATATCTATCGTGAGATACTGAGATTATGCCCCTCATAGAGTTAGTCTCTATGAGGGCATAGCTTCTATTGCAATAAAAACTTCAACGAAAATGGGAAATGAACTTTTTCCACAAAAGTTGCAGCTTCAGCTTCTGATAAGCCTTTCCCGTATCGTTCATATGTCTCGCCCCCACGATGCCCAAAAAACCTTATTGGATAATTCTAAGCCGATATTGGATGCAGAAAGCATTTGCCTAAAATGATGACGGAATGAGTAACTAATTAAGTCTAGGTCATCTGGGAAAACAGTGCGGATTGTACGGTTTAACGCAGTTAAGAAAGCCCCTTCAGAGCGGATACCTCCCTTGTATGATGCTGCATGAATAAGCGGTAAGTTCTTTCTTTTTTGTTCTGCCGCATATTCTAAAAAACCAAGCTCTTTTAATTCGTCGATGACTGGAATTAGCCGAGATGCATTCGCCGTCTTAGTTCCCGCTTCTCTCAAATCTATGCAGGGAACAGAGCCAACCATAACAAGCTCAGATGGGTGCTTTTATGATCTCACCACCACGCGCCCCAGTCATTGCCAATACAATAGCAAGCCACCAACGTGGACCTGTCTCTCGATCTGGAAATGTACTGGAATTAAAGAAATACTTTAGCTCCTCAAGAGTGAAAGAACGCCGTTTATCTCGTGATCTTTTCTCATCAAGCGTTTGCTTACGGGGCTTCACAAGCTCAAATCCATCATCATGAAGATAGGCTTTACTAATCGCCCAACGCAAAAATGTTTTAACCTCGCCAAGCTGACGTTGGATGGTCTTGTAACTTAATGGTTGATTAGATCTTTCGCTGACAAAATCCCGAAGGAAGTTGGCAACATCAACAAGATCTCCTTTATTGATCCTATTGAGAGGCTTCTTTTTCCAAACACGTTCAAGATATGAAAAAGTCGTTTTCATTCCTGTAATACTTTTGGCTGCATACCCCGGATTATCTTTCCAGAATTCTTCAAGATAATCCTGCCAAGGTTTCTCGTGTGATGAGGTAGGAGGGAAGTCGTCAAAATCATACCCGTGATCAGCAAAAGCTTGCCTTGCCCGTAAATCGCCTTCTTGAACAAGCCTCGCAATAGCGTCGGGATCTTTAAGAGTAAAAGGGCTTGCGGATGCCCCTGGCTGGCCCGCATTTAACATTGAACGTACCTTGCAGAGCATTCTGGCTTGCTTTGCATTTGCTTCCCATAAGTTTCGAAACTCTGGAAGACTGAATAATACAAGGAATTGGATGCTTTTCCTAAGCCCATCATATTCAGGGATTGGCTGAACCTCTCCCATTACAGAATCACGTAAGCGATTAATAAATTCTGCTTGATCAATGAGATTGGCATTCTTAACGCAATTACGGAATGTATCTAGCACATTGGGCATTCTATCGCGCGCGAGACTTTTGTCCGTTGTTTGTAAAGAGACAACAACTTCCTTGCCAAGCGGATCAATTGCATCGGCAGGAACTCGCAACCGAAAATAATATCTATTACGACGCTTAATAATAAAATTGGGCACTGAATCTTTTCCCATGATCAACGTGTAACACAAACGCGTGATACGAGGGAATTCTAGATGCCCAAAAATCGCAGTTTTCTAAGAAAAATAAATTCTGGCGGAGAGAGAGGGATTCGAACCCTCGGTACGCTATTAACGTACACACGCTTTCCAAGCGTGCGCCTTAAGCCGCTCGGCCATCTCTCCGTCGGGCGTTGAGGAGACGATACCATCATTTCTAATGGGTGCAAGCCCCTTTCTGAGAATTTTTTACAAATTTTTCAATGAGAAGAGCCGATTTGATGCCGGGCCGCTCTTCGACACCAGATGAAACATCAACGGCACGGGTCTGGCTGGTCCGTACGGCATCTGCCACATTCTCGGGTGTCAGCCCACCAGCAAGCAGCCAGGGGGCAGGGGCCTGCCATCCGCTGGTCAGAGTCCAGTCAAAGATACGTCCCAGACCACCAGGGCGGGTGTCGCCCTCCTGGGCTGGAGCTTCAATGACGTAACCATCCAGTGCATCAGAAACAGGGAGATCATGTGTCCGTGAGATTCCACGGGCAAGCCAGACAGGACGGCCGGTCCGTGCCTGTAATGTGAGAGCTGTGGCCTCATCTGTATAGAGCTGGAGGATGTCGAGAGGGACATGGCGCAATGTTTCTGCGATCTGCTCATGAGTCGGTTTCACGAACAGGCCTACACGAAGCGGTCCCCCCTCATTGGGCACTGGAATGGCTGCATGGAGGTCTGCGGCCTGTTCCAGCTTCACGAAGCGGGGAGAGGCGAGGTGGAAGACCAGTCCCACCCATCGTACGCCCAGCGCAGCGCAGGCCTGCATGTCCTCGGTGCGGGTCAGGCCGCAGATCTTGACGCTGACTGTCACGGAACAGCCGTCCGCAATTCATCCTGGATGGCCTGTGCCGCAGCCGCAGGATCGTCAGCCCGGGTGATGGGGCGTCCCACCACGATCCAGTCAGCTCCGGCCCGTGCGGCCTGCGCTGGCGTCATGATGCGTTTCTGGTCATCAGTGCTGCTGCCCGCAGGACGGATGCCGGGCACGACCAGTTCCGGTGCATCGCCCAGGGCATCCCGCAGGGCGGTGATCTCATGGGCGGAACAGACAAGCCCGTCTGCGCCGGAACGGACGGCCATGCGCCCCAGACGGACCACTTCATCCAGAGGCGTGGCATTGATGCCGACTTCGGCAAGACTCTGCTCGTTCATGCTGGTCAGGATGGTAACGGCCAGCAGCCTGGAGCGACTGTCGTTCCCCTCGAAGGCTTCCTCCAGCATGGCCCGGGAGCGGGCGATCATCTTAGGGCCACCAAGGGCATGAATGGTCATCAGCGCAGGATGAATGGGAGCCAGGGCCTTCAGGCCGGAAGCGACCGTATTGGGAATGTCGTGCAGCTTCAGGTCAAGGAACAGCTCCTGCCGGGCAGACAGTTTCTTTACGGCGTCCAGTCCACAGGCATAGGTGAATTCAAGCCCGAGCTTGATGGCGTCTACCCGGCCTTCCAGCTCCGTGGCCCAGCGGGACGCCTGCTCGTAGGAGGAGGTATCCAGCGCAGCGATGAGACGGGTGCGATGGGATGGCATGGTGGACATCTTACTTCTGCGGGGCGGCTGGAGCCGGTTCTGCTGCCGGTGCCGTGCTGCCCGCCTTGAGCTGGTCCAGACGCTGATGGAGTTCGATCAGCTGTTTCTGGGACGCACGAAGTTGTGATTCAGCCTTGCGGGCACGACGCCGCTGGCGGAACTCGCCCGTCAGGCCCAGAAGCAGGCCCAGTACGAGGGAGGGCACCGACAGAAGTGCAATGAACTTGCCCATCTTGATGGAGAAGCCAAATGAGGCCAGCCAGATGGTGGTGTCATCCAGATTGCTCATGGCAAAAATGGCCGCGAAGGCCAGAAAAAGAACAATAATCAGAAGTCGTATCATGAGGCTATTCCTATCCTGCCTCGTAGCAGGGGACAAGATGGACGAAGGAACACGGAGCGTCTGCCCGGTGCTGGTGGATTTTAAAAGAACTGTTCCTTCCTGTCATCTTGAGGTGTCCCTCTTTTCGTGAAGTGAATGAATATAGTGTAGCTGCTACGCTCCCTAAGGGAGCCGTTTTCTGATATTGAACGGGACCATATCTTCTTGATAGTTGATGGACTGGTGGGGGCGGTATGGGTACAGACAGGACTTTTTTCGGGGCGATTACGAATGACCGGGCGAAGACTCCTCTCTGGTACGGGTTTGATGTTGCTTGGTACCGTCGTCGCTATGCCCGTCAGTTGGCAGAATCAGGACTGGATGATGCCCGGCTGACTGAAAGCTGGGAGGCGGATGAGGGGGGCGATGGTACGTCTCCCAACCGGTATTTTGATGAAGAATGGTACCTGAAGACATATCCCGATGTCCGGCGGAGTGTGCAGGACAAGGGCATTTTCCGCAGCGGGTTCCAGCATTATGTGGATGTCGGGTGCCAGAGCTGTGCAGGACACTGGCTTTTCTCTGCGGAATATTACCTGAAGGAAAATTCCGATTACGGACTGAGAGCCATACGGAATGCCGGTCATGTCAATGCGTACGACCACTTTCTATGTGTCGGCGATTTTGATTTCAGGTCTCCGCACCTTTTCTTTGATGCCGAGCTGTTCATCCGTGAGTGCCTGAGGCGGGACATTCCTTTTGATCCGTCCCGGGGAGCTTTCTCCCAGTATCTGTCTCTTGAAAATCCGGACATGAGGACGGTGCGGACGTCATGGTATTTCGATCCCGTCTGGTATCTTGAACAGTATCCTGAAGTCGCTGAACTGATGGAAGCGGGACAGTTCACCAGTCCACTGCATCATTATCTGGGCTGTGATGAGCCTACCCGTTACAGCCCCAGCCCGTATTTTGATGAGGAGCATTACCGGACATATTATCCGGACATTGCCGAGGCGGTGGAAAAGGGCCTGTTCCGCAATGGCTATGCCCATTTCATCCGGGCAGGGATTGCCGAGCAGCGCAACCCGTCCACTGCTCTGGACATGAAGGCCTTCATCGGGACGCTTGATCTTCCTGAAGCCCTGAAGCAGGCCCACGTGGATAATCCTTTTCTGCTCTGGACCATGCAGCAGGAAGGAAGAGTGGCCGTCACTGTTCCTGAGTCGTCTGTCACCGCAGCCAACACGCTGGCCCTGAGGAAGGTTGAAGCCGGGCTGCCGTCTCTTTTCCGGCGGCCTCTGCGTTTTGATCCTGTTGCATCTTCTTCGGTCCGGCTGAGTGTCGTCCTGTTCTCACAGGGCAATTATCTGCTTGATATTGCGACGCTGATCTCGCTGAGGGCGCAGGGCCTGTCGGGCATGCAGGTCATCGTGGCCAGTACGGGTAACGGGCTGGCGCGGCAGCGGCTCGGTCAGGCAGTGGAAGGCGGCATAAGCTATTTCACCAGTGAGGAGCTTCTGTCGCAGGCACAGCAGCTGCAGAGGATCATGCCTCAGTTACAGGGAGAGCGCATCCTTCTTTTGGAGGCTGGCATGCAGCTGCTGCCCATGGCCCTGGTGTCTGCCATGTCAGCCATGATGAAAGACCGGACCGGTGGTACCGGCAGAATCGTGACAGGTACCAGCAGGGTGCTTGAGGCAGGAAGTGCCGTATGGCGGGACGGGAGCATTACATGCTGTGGGCAGGGGGAGACGATACAGTCACAGTCTGTCAGTTTCCAGCGTACCATAGATGCGGTGCAGGGCGGATTCCTGTTCTGTCATCGGAAAGGATTGACAGAGGCCCTGAACTATCTGGACGGGCATATGGCAGAGCCTTTCTTTGCCTGCCTTTCCATGGCCCTGCGTGTAAAGGGTGAAATCCTGTCTTACTGGCCTGCCGTACAGGCCAGAATGCTGAATGCGACAGTAGAGACGTATGCGGCAGGAGATGAAGGGAAAGAGGCCATACGGCGTCTGTTCCCGGTGTCCCTCTCCACGCAGGCCATTGCACGGGAAGGTTCCATGACTGCGGGAGGCAGTCGCCCCAGTGTCATGATGGTTTTCCCTCATCTTCCGCGGCTTGAGGAGGGTGGCCCTACCCGGAGGATCATGCAGCAGATCGAAGCATTCCGCTGGCTTGGCTGGCGTGTTCTTGCCGTCGGTCTCGACAGGGGGGATGAAGACCGGCTTGTCGTGCCACACGATTATCCGGCGGATGTTGAATGCTGGCGTGGCGTACGGGACTTTTCTGCTTTCCTGCGGGAACGGCAGATGGAGATAAAGATTCTCTGGCTTGGGGGAACGGATGTTCTGTCCCGGCTGGGGCCGGTTCTGGCGTCAGGGGACTGTGATTTTCGGGGAAAGGCCCTGGTCCTCGATACGGTCAGCCTGAAAGGAGTTGGTCTCAGGGCTGTTGAAGAGCATATGAGGCGGCTTGTCGGAGTGGTGGACCGGCCGGAAATTCTCATGAGGGACGCCCGGGCGGAGCTGGATCATGCATGGCTCTGTCAGGGAATCATCACGGGGGATGCACAGGAGACGGCTCTGCTGCGTCAGCTGGGCTATGGCAATGTCATGCATCTTCCCTATGCTGTGTCGCTTTGTCCCTTTCTGGTAGAGGATGATTTTGCACGACGCCGGGGGATACTGTTTCCCCTTTCCATCTATCGGGCTGGTGACGCTGGACATGATGGGTTTGACTGGTTCTGCTTTTCCGTCATGCCGGACATGAGACGTCATTTTGGTGAAGACATACCCGTTGGGGTTGGCGGGTATCATCACCCGGTGGTCGATCTTGGATTCTACGAACGTCTGGCCTCCCTGGAGGGGCTGGCCGGGAAGAATGCCCTGCTAACCATGATGCAGCAGTGCCGTGTTCTTGCTGACCCATCACGGGTACCGTCCAGACAGGCAACCGAGGTTCTGGAAGCCGCTGGGCAGGGAATTCCGGCCGTGCTGAGCAGTCCCCAGCTGGAGCGTCTGGGCTGGAAAGACGGTGAAGAGGCCTTGGATGGAGGATTCAATGATCCCAAGCGTTTTGCCGGACAGCTGATCCGTCTGTATGAGGAGCCGGAGCTGTGGAATGGATTGCGGAACAGGGCCTATGAGGCTGTCCGGAAAAGGCATGATGACAGTCATCTCCATGAAGCTTTCGGGCGTTTCGTGGAAACGCTGTTCGACAGGTCAAATAGGACGGAACGTCCTTTTGTGGAGGAAAGCACGTTCCGGCGCAGGGTGTTTGCTCCTGCCCCTCTGCGGATCACGCTGAAAGCGGTTGTTGAGCCGTCTTCTGCTGATGGTGCCGCTGGAGATCAGGAAAATGCTGAGTCGGAAGATGAGTTCATGCCATTGCCCACCCATCTTGGCGTGACGCTGCCAGAAGAACATCATGAGCAGAAGGAAGAGGTTGAGCGTGACTGAGAAAACGGCAGCCGTTCTTCAGTATGTGGATGCGAATCGGAAAGAGGCACTGGAGCGACTCATGGCTCTGCTGCGTATTCCCAGCATTTCCACACAGAAGAACCATAAGGATGACTGTCGCCGGGCCGCAGGCTGGCTGGTTGATGAGCTTCAGGGGCTGGGCTTTACGGCCAGCCTGAGGGAAGTGTCCTGGGCTGAGCCGGGGCATCCCATGGTGGTGGGGCATGATGAGGATAATGCCGGGAAGAAGGATGCCGGGCAGACGCATGTTCTCTTCTATGGGCATTATGATGTTCAGCCGACAGACCCTGATGCGCTCTGGCAGACGGACCCGTTTGAACCCTGTATCAGGAAGGACGGGGAAGGGCGTGAAGTCATCGTGGCCCGTGGTGCCAGTGATGACAAGGGACAGGTGATGACTTTCATTGAGGCCTGTCGTGCCTGGAAGGCGGTTCATGGTGATCTGCCTGTCGCTGTGAGTTTTCTGCTGGAAGGTGAAGAAGAGTCTGGTGGCGAGAATCTCCTGCCATTCCTCAGGGCGAACAGCGAGGAACTGAAAGCGGATGTGGCCCTGATCTGTGATACGGCGATGCCTGACCGGCAGACACCTGCCATCACGACGTCCCTGCGTGGAACGGTTGCTGAAGAGATTGAGCTGGTGGCGGCCCGTCAGGACCTCCATTCAGGCATGTATGGCAATGCGGCGGCCAACCCGGCGTTTCTCCTGTGCAGGATCATCAGCGGTCTGCGGGATGAAACAGGGCGGATTACGCTGCCCGGTTTTTATGATGGCGTGAGCATACCGGATGAACGGACACGCCAGCAGTGGCGGCAGCTCTACCCCGATGATTTGGCTCTTCTGGGAGAGGTCGGCCTCTCTCGGGCCGCGGGGGAGCAGGGGTTCAGTGCCATTGAGCAGACATGGTGCCGTCCCAGTTTTGAGGTCAATGGCATCGGAGGGGGCTATCGGGATGATGGCTTCAAGACGGTGATTCCGGCACGGGCTTCGGCGAAACTGTCTTTCCGTCTGGTGCCGGGGCAGGACCCGCTGAAAATACGGGAGGCTTTCCGGGCCTATGTCCGCAGGAGCCTGCCGGACGATGTCAGTGTGAACTTCATCTCTCACGGTGCATCGGCTGGTTTTGCCGTGAGCCGGGAGAGTGCGTTTCTGCCGGCCACGCTGTCTGCCCTGAGTGAAGAATGGGGAAAACAGGCCGTGACGACCGGGTGTGGCGGCTCCATTCCCGTGGCTGAGGAAGTACGTGACGCTCTCGGCATGGATGCACTCATGGTCGGTTTTGCGCAGGCTGACGACCGGATTCATTCTCCTAATGAGCAGTACGGCCTTGAATCGTTCCATCGTGGGATACGGTCCTGGGTTCGCATATTGGCGGCTCTGGCCCGGTGAAACATGTGGGAGCGTAACATAACCCTGCCTCTGGCCCTGACCATGGGCGATCCTGCTGGCATTGGGCCGGAACTGGCATGGCGGACATGGCAGCATCTCAGGGACAGTGAACGTGTCTTTTTCTGGATTGGTGATCCTGCCCTTCTGGGGCCTGACCTGCCCTATAGGGTGATCCGGCATCCGTCAGAAGCGGTGGCCTGTTTCTCGGAGGCTCTGCCAGTCCAGGAAGTGATCTGTCCGGAGCAGGTCCGCCCGGGTCAGCCTTCTTCAGGGAATGCAGCGGCTGTCATCAGCAGCATAGAGCAGGCCGTGAGGCATGTTCTTGCAGGGGATGCCGGAGCTGTCGTGACGAATCCGATCGCCAAGCATGTTCTGGCGGCAGCCAGTTTCCCTCATCCGGGGCATACGGAATTTCTGGCGGCCCTGTGTGATACGGTCGGGCAGGAAGTCATGATGCTGGCCTGCCCTGATCTCAGGGTGACGCTGACGAGCATTCACGTTTCTCTGAAGCAGGCTGTTGAAACCCTTTCGGCAGAGCGGATCATGAGCGTAAGCCGACTGACCGCAGTGGCCCTGCAGCGTGATTTTGGCATCCGTCAGCCAAGGCTGGCCATCGCCGGGCTGAATCCCCATGCAGGGGAGAATGGCATGATGGGTGAGGAGGAAATCCGGATCATCAGGCCTGCCGTCGAGGCTCTGCGTGGAGAGGGCATGACGGTTCTCGGTCCCATGCCGCCGGATACCATGTTCAGTGCGGCGGCCCGTTCCCGCTATGATGCCGCCATATGCCTGTATCACGATCAGGGTCTGATTCCGGTCAAGACGCTGGACATGGCAGGAGGCGTGAATATCACGCTTGGTCTGCCCATCATCCGTACATCGCCTGATCACGGCACGGCCTTCGACATTGCCGTGAAGCCGGGAGAGACGGGACAGGCCAGCATCTCAAGCCTTTTATCGGCTCTCGGGATGGCCCATAATATGGTCCGTCAGCGTGCTGCGTATGATGCGCAGGCCATATGAAGAGGGAAAGGAACGGCTCATGATCCGTCTGGGTATCAATGTTGACCATGTTGCGACATTACGGAATGCGCGGGGTGAGCATTATCCTGACCCTGTCCGGGCGGCTGAACTGGCTCTGGAGCATGGAGCCGATGGCATTACGGCTCATCTGCGTGAGGATCGTCGCCATATCCGGGATGAGGATGTCAGGCGGCTCCGTGCTCTTTCGGCTCCCCTCAATTTTGAGATGGCTGTTACGGATGAAATGGTGGACATGGCCTGTGCCCTCAGGCCCCATGCCTGCTGTCTTGTTCCTGAACGGCGGGAGGAGCTGACGACGGAGGGAGGGCTGGATGTCATCGGGCTGCGAGACAGTCTGGCACCGCGTGTGGCCCGTCTGCGTGACGCTGGCATTCGCGTGTCGCTCTTCATTGATCCGGAGCCAGAGGTGATCCGGACCGCAGCGGCTTTGGGAGTTCCTGTCATTGAACTGCATACAGGCTCCTATGCCCTGGGTAGAGAAGGGGAGCTGGAGCGACTGCACGAGGCGGCCCGCATCGCTGCTGAGTGTGGGCTGGAGCTGCATGCGGGGCATGGCCTGACCTATGAGAATGTCTCACCCATCACACGGCTGCCCGGTCTCAGGGAGCTGAATATCGGGCATTTCCTGATCAGCGAGGCCGTGTTTGTCGGGCTTGGGGCCTCGGTACGGAAGATGAAGGACCTGCTGAGCTGAAGAGGTCGGAGAATGGGGGAGGCTGCCTGCATGCAGGACGGCCTCACCTGTCTCAGCGGTGGTATGTGGTTATGATCGGGAGACCGTTATCCCCCTGATACAGGTTGATCAGGCCGTTATTGCGGCGCACCTTGGGGATGGACCCATCTTTGGGAGCGGGCTGGATGAGAGGGTCGCCCGGTTTGTGGTCGTAATTGGGGACGAATTTCCCGGACTTGTCCGAGTATGTTGCGTCTGTCCGCTGGTCTTCCGTCGGCATGGAATGGAATGCGGAAATCGGTCCCATGGGCCAGATGCCCGGAGCATCACGCATTGTCCCTTCGGGCTGCCGTGCACAGCCACGGGTGATCATGGAGCAGATGCCGTCTTCGCCGATATATTCATCATCATCTCCGGCATAATGGACCTCGGAAATGCGGTCATGATCGATACGCACGAGCATGCGACATGCTGAACCCGGTTTGCCGAAAAGCTGCTGGTATCCATTGATGACATCGGGGATGTTGATGGGGAAAAGGGACGTACCCTGCGTGCTGCTGACTGTCGCAACCGAGCGGCTGATATCGTACTCCCAGATGGCGACATCACTGCTCAGCGTCTTGGTGGAATTGGGTGCCCCTGCACAGGCCTGGAGGTCATATGTCGTCATGCCCACCATTTCATACTGTGCCTTGTGAGCCTCGAGAGCATCCCAATACCCGCAGGCGGACAGGCCGAGGGGCAGCATACAGGTAAGCCGGTACAGGATTTTCCGAAACGTCATTCTCTCTCCATGAGGGCAGAAAGGCTGGCTGTGCGGGGATGCTCTACCATGTTTTTCTTTCTGCCAGAAAGATGGGTTTTAGTATTAAGACCGATGAGTTAGAAAAGAGAAAGATTTTCTCTTTTTGGAGGGTGCCTTATGGCCGATATTTCCACTGCTGAAGTCCACCGTTTGCAGAAGGCATTGCGGCGTCTTCTCGGCTCACCTGAACTGACGGTGGAAGTGCCACCCCGTAAAGGCATGAGCGTGGAAATTGCAGTGGCTGGCGAGGTTGTCGGAACTGTTTATCGGGATGAGGATGAGGGCGAAGTGTCCTATGCCGTCAACATGACAGTACTGGAAGAGGACCTGCCTCCTGCCTGAAGATATGTAGTTCCGTTGATCAATGCCTATCCCTCTCATCCGGTCATGATGAGAGGGATTTTTTTATGAGTGTCAGCTTAGAGGGGCGCAGCACCGTTCAAGCCACGGATGAAGCTCTTCCTCCAGCAGAGGACGGAGTGTCTCAAGGACCGTGGCGTGGTAGTGGTCAAGCCACTGACGTTCTTCCGTGGTCAGTTGATTCACGTTGATCAGTTTACGGTCGATGGGTGTATGGGTCAGGACTTCAAACTCCAGACAGGGGCAGGGTGAATCCTTCAGGGAGCTTTCCCGGACCAGAAGCAGATTTTCGATGCGGATGCCATAAGCTCCGACCTCATAATAACCGGGTTCATTGGAGAGGATCATTCCCGGCACAAGCCCGGTGGGGCGTGGAGCCACCGAGATGGACTGGGGGCCTTCATGGACGGAGAGGTAACTGCCGATCCCGTGACCTGTTCCATGGTCAAAGTCTAGCCCCAGATTCCACAGTGCAGAACGGGCAAGCGTATCCAGCCGGTATCCCGGCAGTCCTTTCGGGAAACGCTGACGGCTGAGCGTGATGTTTCCCTTCAGGACGGCGGTGAAAGCCTGTCTGATGGCAGCGGGAGCCTCGTCTGGTCCATTCCAGATCGTACGGGTGATGTCTGTAGTGCCGAAGGGGTATTGGGCACCGCTATCCACAAGATAGACGCTGTTGGGCTGAAGGATGCTGTCCCGTCCCTTTTCAGCCCGATAATGGGGATAGGCCCCGTTAGGGCCAGCTGCTGAAATTGTCTCGAAACTGGGGCCTCTGTAATCGGGAGAGAGGGCGCGGAATGCTTCCAGTCTGGCCGTCAGTTCGGTTTCATGGTGTCCCGTTCCATGCTGTTCCAGCCAGTGGAGGAAGCGGGCCATGGCGATGCTGTCCAGTCTGTGGGCCTGACGGTTGCCGTCCTGTTCCACCTTTGACTTGATGGCTTTTGGCAAGGTGCAGAGATCATTTCCGTCAACGACATGGGCACCGGCCCTGCCCAGAATCATTCTGAACCAGATGGGTGTTGTTGCAGGGTCCAGCCGGATGGTCTTGCCGGAAAAGCCATTCAGGGCCGTGATGAGGCTGGACGCCGGGCAGGGGCGGATGCCTGTATCTTCGGGAGCATCGAGGAAGCGTGACGCATCTGCAAAAATGTCGGCGGTACCACCGGCATGAAGGATGCCATAGGCGTGGGCTACGGGGGTCATGGAGATATCGTCCCCCCTGATGTTGAGCAGCCATGCGAGTGACGGGCAGTCCGCCAGAATCATGGCATCCTGCCCAGCATCACGAAGCTGCTGCGCCAGACGGTCTCTTTTGTTCCGGCTTGTTTCGCCAGTGAATTTCAGAGGGTGGTGATGGATCGGTCCTGCCGGGGCGGCAGGCTGGTCGGGCCAGGCAAGATCGATCGGGTTTTCATCAAGAGGAACAAGCTGCACTCCGGCAGTCTCCCATGATAAAAATTCTTTCTGACTGGTCAGTTTCGGATCATAGCCAATGCGCACCCCCTGCGCTTTCTGGGCGAGCCACTGCCGTGGTGGGATCTGTCCTCCATGATGGGTCTCCCACAGGGAGGCAGGAGCCTGTTCAGCCATCTGTACGGTGTAGCGGCCGTCCGAGAAGACACTTCCTTCTTTTTCCAGAAGGATGGCCAGCCCTGCGCTGCCGGTAAAGCCCGTCAGCCACGCCAGTCTTTCAGCATGGGGGGCAACATATTCCCCCAGATACTCGTCACCTCGTGTGACGATGAATCCTGAAATGGACAGTCTGCTGAAATGTTGACGGACAAGGGCGGGGCGTTCTTCCAGAGGAACAGACGACAGGGACATGAATACACCAGCAAGTGACAGTCAGGGGAAAAGGCGGCTGGGGAAGCTCAGGCTGGCTTCCGGAGAATAAGCGTACTCCACGGTCCCTCCTTGAGCTGCTTCTCAAGAACCAGACCCTGCCTCTGATGGGCGACCAGTACCATGCGGGCCTGTGTATTGAGCAGGCCTGCCAGAATGGCTGTGCCTCCGGACTGGAGATTGCTGGCAAGGTCCCTGGCCATGCGGCAGAGAGGACGGGCCAGGATATTGGCGAAAACCAGATCGTAAGGGGCTTTCTGCCTGACAGTTTCAGTATGCCAGCCATTGCCAAAACGGCAGTCCAGCAATGGTCCAAGACCGTTCAGACGGGCATTGGAAGCGGCAACACGGACTGACCACGGTTCTATGTCCACGGCCAGGACGGGACGGTGGAACAGTCGGGCAGCGGCCATGGCCAGAATGCCGGAACCGCACCCCATGTCCAGAATATGACGGGGGTTGCGATGAGCGATCAGCTCCAGTGCCCGCAGGCAGCCACGAGTTGAACCATGCTCGCCTGAACCGAAGGCAATGCCGGCATCCAGTGTAATGTTCAGTCTGTTGGAAGAGGGGGTGTCTTTCAGATGTGTGCCCCGGATGCAGAAACGGCGGCCCACATATTGCGGTGGAAAGGCTTCCTGAGTACGGGCAAGCCAGCCCTCGGCTTCGGTATCCTGACGGTGGAGTGGCGTTTCAACGCCTGTCATGGCACGGACGAGGGCCAGAGCATTGTCCAGCTCTTCCTCATTCTTGCCTTTTTCTTTTATGGCTTCCAGCCGCCAGTAACGCTGTTCGTCATCTTCCTCGAACATGCCTACGGTATCGCAGACACCCAGCAGAGCCTGTTCAAAAAGCGGCACATGAGCTTCTTCAACGACGATGGACAGTGTTTCCAGGGCACGGGCATGTCGAGAGCCGATATGGGAGGGGGCAATGAGGTTTTGTCTGCTTTTCATGATATAATCTCCACGAAACCGGCCATGATCCGTTTCAGACCGATATTTTCAAAATTAATGGACAGCCGGTCACCTTCCACATTGATGACGACACCTTCGCCATAACGGTTATGCCTTACTGTAGCACCAATAGGAACTGCCGGTCGGGAAGGGGAAATAGTGGAACTGCGCTGTCTTGTAGGAGAACGGAACTGACGATTGAAAAATGTCTGGGGCTGCTGATTCTGTCTGGATGAAAGGACGGTCCGGATGATCTGATCTTCAGGAAGTTCATCAAGAAAGCGGCTTGGTATGGAATCTTGCCAGTTGGCATAAAGTTTTCGATTATTAGCATACAAAATAACCACACGCTCACGAGCACGGGTAAGTCCAACATAAGCCAACCGCCGTTCTTCCTCCAGAGCCTGATTGCCTCCTTCATCCAGAGAACGCTGGGAAGGGAAGAGACCCTCCTCCCAGCCAGGGAGAAAAACAGTTGGAAACTCAAGCCCCTTTGCAGCATGTAACGTCATGAGGCTGACTTTATCCTGATCGTCTTCACGACTGTCAGTATCCATGATCAGGGCAATATGCTCCAGAAAAGCTTCCATTGTGGGAAACTCTCCAATGGCACGCAACAGCTCACGAATATTATCCAGTCTCCCGGATGCTTCCACCGTCTTAGGGTCATCCCGCCACATGGCAAGATAGCCGCTGTCCTCCAAAACCATGTCTGTCGCAATGACATGCCCTTCTTTGGTAACTGTCTCCCGTGCCTTCATCAGGACAGTCATCAGCTCCATAAGTGCGACAGATGACTTGCCCTTCAGAAGTCCTCGTTCCAGCTGATGCTGAAGTGTCTGCTGAAGAGACAGGCCTATCTCTCTTGCCGCTACCCGTAATTTGGAAAGAGCAACATTACCGAAACCACGTCTGGGAAGATTGACAATCCGTTCAAAAGCCAGATCGTCAACCGGATATAAAACAGCCCGCATATAAGCAATGGCGTCCCGGATTTCAGCTCTTTCATAAAAACGAAGACCACCAATGATCTGATAGGGAATACCCATACGGACCAGAGCCTCTTCAAAAGGGCGCGTCTGAAAGCCGGCCCGCATAAGAATGGCTACGGAGCCATAAGTATGACCCTGCTTATGAAGATCATAAATGCGGCTTCCTACAACCCGGGCTTCATCATCTGAATCAGGTGTATTAATGACTTCAATCAGTTCTCCGTCTTCAGCTGCCACTCCGGGGCGTAGAACTTTACCCAACCGTCCTTCATTATGGGTGATAATCTGCGAAGCCACATTCAGGATGCGAGGTGTAGAACGGTAATTCTGTTCAAGGCGGATCACTGCTGCACCGGGAAAATCCTTTTCAAATCTCAGGATATTCGCGATGTCCGCTCCACGCCATGAGTAGATGGACTGGTCATCATCACCGACACACGCAATATTGGTAGGTGTTCCATCCTGTTTTTTGGCCAGAAGACGTAGCCAGAGATACTGGATGGTATTCGTATCCTGATATTCATCTACCAGAATATACCGGAAACGTTTCTGGTATTGTTCCAGAACGTCAGGATGTTGGCGGAGAACTGTCACCATATGGAGCATCAGGTCTCCAAAATCACAGGCATTCAATTCTTTCAGTCGTGTCTGATAGGATGCATAGATGGCTCTCGCCTGTCCGTTTGCCAGTTCTGGAACCTGTACTGGCGTGATGGCATCAGGAAGAAGAGCCTGGTCTTTCCACAGCTGAATTTGATGCATGATCTTGGCGGGAGGCCAGCGTTTCAGATCCAGATTCCACGGTTCCATGACCTGTTTCAGCAGACGTATCTGGTCATCCATATCCAGGATGGTGAAGTTCCGCTCCAGCCCGACCAGAATTGCATGCTGACGTAACATGCGGGCACAGAGAGAGTGGAATGTCCCCAGCCATAAGCCTTCCACTGGTCGCTCAAGAATGCTGCTGATGCGTTCCCGCATTTCCCGGGCCGCTTTATTGGTGAAAGTGACCGCCAGAATCTGTTCCGGCCAAGCCAGTTTTTCCAGAATGATATGAGCAAAGCGTGTTGTCAGAACACGTGTCTTGCCTGTTCCGGCACCCGCCAGAATGAGCAGAGGCCCCTGTGTGGTCTCCACAGCCAGACGCTGTTCTGCATTCAGGTCATCCAGATAGTCAGGACCAGAGGGCGAAAAACGGGGGGAAAAAAGATCATCCATCACGATTATCTGGTATAATGCGCACCATATTCAATGGCTAGGACATAACCTCCAGTTGTGAAAAAAGCGGTTTCACCAAAACAGGGACATAGGGCACGCATGAGGGAACGCATCCTTGTTCATGGTGCTGAAACCCTGGCCGATTATGAATTGCTGGAAGTCCTGCTGTTCTATGCCATTCCCAGACGGGATACGAACCCACAGGCTAAAGTATTATTGTCGGCTTTTGGATCAATCGGAAAGCTGTTGCAGGCATCTTCCGAAACACTGGAGCAATACGGCCTGAGCAGGCGTCTCATATCCCTTCTGGAGCTTCCTGTTCTGGCAGCACGTTCCCTGATGGAAAGCGATGATGATACACCTCTTCAGTTGAGCAATGCCGAAACTTTGATGAATTACCTGAAAGGGACGCTACATAGGATGGAAAAGCCGGTCATCGGACTGATCTGTCTGGACAGCAATAATGGCCTCATTGCGGAAGAAACATTTCCGGCTGAAAGCAACCTTCACGCTTATCATCGCGCAATTGCTCAGTATCTCCTGTCATGTCACGCTACGGCAGCCATCATTGCCTATTATCATCCACGAAGCCCTGCGACAGCTCTCGCTCCCGAAGTGCGTGGGTTGAAACAGGCACTTCAGAGTCTCAGCATCACCCTTCATGAAAGCATCCTGATAGGGGAGGGGTGGTATGTCAGCATGAATGAGACAGGACTACTGTAAGATTGTGACAGTTCCTTTACACGCTGTCTCTTTGAAACAGGTTTTCCAGAGAATTGCATCATTCGTCGTGTCTGAAGATGATGCACAGGAGAAATTGACGAATGATCTACTGAAATATCATTCGTCCTTGTCCCAACTGATTTTTTCCCAGCCATCAGACAGAAGTCACATACCGAAAGATAATGTCTCACTGGCTGTTTTCTGTATTGTACTGAAAGAACTGGCCCATCGATATGGGCGTTCCCTGTTACCCGAAGGCGATCTGCTTGAACAGCCTGAGCTGCTAAGAGATTATCTGATGGTTCATATGGCCAGAGAACGTGTGGAACAGTTCCGTTTGCTTTTTCTTGATGGAAAGAATCATCTCATCCGGGATGAAGTGCAGGGACGTGGAACAATCAACCACGTACCGGTCTATCCCCGCGAAATCGCAAAACGTTGTCTGGAGCTGAAAGCTGCCGGAATTATCATGGTGCATAATCACCCGGCTGGACAGCCAAACCCGTCCAGAGGGGACATCATCATGACCCAGAATATTGAGATGGCTCTGAAAGTCATAGAAGTAAAACTGATTGATCATCTGATCATTACAAAAAAAGCCCAGACCAGCTTCCGCCAGCTTGGGCTTCTCGGTGCTGAGTAATCAGTCCTCAAGTCTTGGCTGATAATGAGACAAGACCATGTCGCCAGGCATACCTCCACGAGGGAATATACGGTTTACATGTCCCATCTTACGGCCAGGACGGGCTTCTTCCTTACCATAGAGATGAATGGACGCATTTTCTTCCTGAAGCAGTTCAGGAAGAAGGGCCATGTCATCTGGACCGATGAGGTTGTGCATATAGGCATCTGAATGACGCCGGGCAGGTGGCAGAGGTAGCCCAGCCACAGCGCGGATATGCATTTCAAACTGGTCCACTAGACAGGCATTCATGGTCCAGTGCCCTGAATTGTGAGGACGCGGCGCAATTTCATTCACAAGCAGATCGCCATTCCGTTCTTCGAACAGCTCCACGCCCATGATGCCCACCAGGTTCAGCTTTTCCGCCAGTGTGGCGGCTAGCGTCTGCGCCTTCTGGGCCAGTTCCGGCATGATGGGAGCAGGAACTATCGAGGCACGCAGAATACCCTGACGGTGATGATTTTCCGCCACGTCAAAACAGCGGATGGTGCCATCCGTACCACGGGCAACCATCACGCTGATCTCACGGGCAAAGTCAATCTGCTGTTCAGCTACCAGAGGATAAGGGAGACTTTCCGCTTTCTGAAGAATCCCCTGGAAGGCCGTTTCGTCAGGAAGACGGAACTGGCCTTTTCCATCATACCCAAAACGGGTTGTCTTCAGGATACAGGGAAAACCGAAAGCAGGCAGTGACCGTAAATCATCTGGGGAGGCGATTTCCTTCCAGGGGGCAACAGGAAGGCCATACGAACCCAGCATGGTTTTTTCAGCGATGCGGTCCTGGCTGATTTCCAGAATATGACCGGATGGATGCACAGGACAGAAACGGGACAGATGGCTTAGACCCGCTGTGCTGATATTCTCAAATTCAAAGGTGATGACATCGCAGGAACGGGCAAATTTTTCCAAGCAGGCAGGATCATCGTATGATCCCACCGTAAAGCGGGCTGCTGTTTCTGCTGCGGGGCTGGGCTGACTGTCTGAAAGGATATGAACCTCATATCCCAGTCGTGACGCTGCTACGGCCGACATGCGACCAAGCTGCCCACCGCCAACAATGCCGATCCTGGCTCTTGGCTTCAGTGCTGTGACCGTCATCCGACAGGTACCTCTGCGACAGAGGCTGTCTGTTCGGCACGGAAGGTGTCCAGCCGTTCTGCCACCTGTTCATTAATGAGAGAAATGACAGAGGCCGCCAGAAGAGCCGCATTGATGGCCCCAGCCTTCCCAATAGCCAGTGTACCAACCGGAACACCAGCAGGCATCTGCACGATGGAAAGCAGGCTATCCTGCCCTTTGAGCGTCCTGCTTTCTACAGGAACCCCCAGAACAGGCAGGGATGTCCAGGCTGCGCACATTCCAGGAAGATGGGCCGCCCCACCAGCACCGGCAATGACAACCTTCAGTCCCCGTTTGCGGGCTGTTCTGGCATAGTCAGCAAGACGGTCCGGTGTTCTGTGGGCGGAGACGATCCGGGCTTCGTAAGAAATTCCCAGTTTCTCTAGCATTTCACAGCCATGCCGCATGGTTTCCCAATCGGACTGGCTGCCCATGATCACACCGACCAGAGGTGTTGATGAGGCTTTCATAGTGTTTTGCTCCGCCTTCTCAGAAACTGCTGCCTGTCTCATCGTGAGAAGGGAAAAGACTGTTTGGATCAAGTTCCCCGTGATCTTCCTGAAGGGGTTTGCCTTCCCGGACGAGACGATCATTAGCTGCCTGTACAGCAGCGTTCAGGTCCGTCTGCGTGCAGAGGCCAAGGATGACCGGATCACGGGGCTTGATATTGGTGCTGTTCCAGTGCTCACGGTTGCGTATCTTGGCAATCGTATCCTTGGTCGTACCCAGAAGGCGGACGATCTGTGTGTCATTCAGCTGTGGGAACTGACGCAGTATGAAAGCAATGGCATCAGGACGGTCATGCCGTTTTGCCACCGGGGTGTAGCGTGCACCTTTTGCACGACGGGCTACAGGATTGGGCGTGGCAATCAGTTTGAGGCGGGCAGAAGGATTGGCCTCGCAACGCTTGATCTCGGCCGCGGTAAGCTGATTGTTCTTGATGGGATCATAGCCATTGATTCCACCGCCAACTTCACCGTCAGCGATGGCCTGAATTTCCAGCGGGTGCATGCCACAGAATATGGCTATCTGATCGAAGGTGAGACCGGTTTTTTCAATCAGCCAGACGGCAGTTGCTTTTGGCATCAGTGGCAGGGTCATGTGAACGTAGTCCTTTTTGCAGAGCGGGTATATGGTCCGGCATCTGGCAGGGCCCGGGCCACTCTGAAAAAGAATCACCCGCCACCCTCGTGAGGGGCGGTGCCTGCAACAATGCACGACATTGCCACCAAAATGCTCCAGAGAGGAAGGGAGGTCAAGATGGATGAGGTAGCTGGCAGCAGAAAAAAGAAACCCTCCCTTCTCCGGAATAGGGAGAGGGAGGGCTTTGCCTTGTCTGTCCTGACGGGACAGATTTTTACTTCTTGATGTTGCCGATGCCAGAGAACCGCTTGTTGAACTTGGCAACCTGTCCCCCGGTATCCAGAATACGCTGAACACCCGTCCAGGCTGGATGCGTCTTGGGATCAACGTCAAGACGCAGCTTTGCGCCGGGTTCGCCGTAGCAGGAGCGCGTCGTGTATTCGCTGCCATCAGCCATCACGACTGTGATTTCATGATAGTCGGGGTGGATGCCGGATTTCATAACATTTCCTGAATCTGAAAGAGAGAGCTCCGATACCGACCGGAGCAGACGAAGCCCTCATACAGGATCAGCCCCATAAAAGAAAGGCTAACGGTCTTTTTTTCCTGATAAGCTATAAGGTTAAGAATATCATACAGTTTTGCCATATTGTCCTCTATGATGGGGCAGGATTTACGTTGTTTATGGTAGTGTGCTGCCAGTGCATCCGTTATTCACCTTGGAAGAAGAGAGGTCATATGAGTCGTGTCAAATCACCCGGTTGGTTGACGGATTTTCACAAGTTCATCATGCGTGGAAACGTCGTGGATCTGGCGATTGGTGTGGTGGTCGGTGCTGCTTTCAGTTCCATCGTCAATAGTGCAGTCAAGGACCTTCTGACACCGGTGCTGGGATGCCTAACGGGAGGCGTGGATTTTTCCAACATTTTCATCACCTTGAAAGGACCTGTCAAAGCGACACTAAGTGAAGCTCAGAAGGCCGGGGCCGTAACCATCAATGTGGGCCTCTTTCTGAATGCTGTCATCCAGTTCCTGATCATTGCTTTCTTCATCTTCTGGGTGATGCGCCTGATAAGCAAGCTGCATCGTCAGGAGGAAGCCAAACCGGTGGCTCCACCGGAACCTTCCAAGGAGGAAGTGTTGCTGACGGAAATCCGCGATATTCTGGCTTCACGTTCGTCAGAAAAATGAAACGTTTTTCAGTCAGGGCAGCGGGCCTGGTTTTGATTGCTGGCCTGTTCATAGGTCATGTGAAGGCGGATGATTCTGCCTTCGGGGTACCTCTGTCGCCGAATGCGCACCTGTATTCTTATTTCATCATAAACGGGATGGCCCGGGGGGCTTTCCTGATGGGAACGCTTCATCAGAAAGACATGCCTGTCCTCATTCAGATGGATGAGACAACACGGAAAGCTGTCCTGCATAATCTGGATTCCCAGACGATCCGGTCGGATTTCAGGGCTGATCAGATTCTAGCCCGTTATCTCGGGCTGATCGAGAGATGAGCTGCTGACAGATTTTCTGCATATATGAAGAAGGGGGACACCGAAGTGTCCCCCTTTTTTCTTTGTTTTGATCATTTATGGAACAGGATCAGCCTTTACGCAGTCTCTTCCGGCCCATCAAAAGTAGAAGAGGGGCAGCGATAAAGATGGAAGAAGATGTCCCCACAACAATGCCGAACAGCATGACTGTTGCAAATCCTGTCAGGGTGCTACCGCCAAACAGGGCCAATGGCAAAGCAGCCAGGAAAACGGTCATGGACGTGCCCAGTGTCCGGTTCAGGGTCTCATTGATGGAAAGGTCCAGCAGTTCCCGCAGAGGCATGGTACGGTATTTGCGCAGGTTCTCACGGACACGGTCGTAAACGACAACCTTGTCGTTCGTGGAATATCCCAGAATGGTAAGTAGGGCCGCCACCATGACGAGATCGAATTCAAAACGTGTCACCACGAGAAAGCCAATGGTCTTCGTCAGGTCCAGAACCAGTGTGATAACGGCACTCAGTGCGAACTCACGTTCAAAGCGGAACCAGATATAAATTAGAATCATTCCAAGGCTGAACAGGAGAGCCAGAACGCCAGCCCGAAAAAGTTCGGAAGAAACCGAGCCACCAACGGCATCGGCGCGCTGTATCTGTACCCCCGGAATGGCCTGCACAATGATGGTACGCACATGATCCACGAGTTGCTGGGTAACATGTTCGTCTTCACCACCACGAGGGAGGTTGATGGCGATACGCATGTCCTGTGGAGAACCAAAGGTCTGTACGGACGCTGCATTAACGTGACCGGCTTTCAGTATGGCCCGTAAGTGGGCTGGGTCCTCCGCTGTGGGAGAATGCGTTTCCACGATCACGCCACCACGGAAATCCAGCCCCAGATTGAGGCCGGGTGTGAAGAACAGGACCACCGAAGCAATGGAAAGCAGGGCAGAGATGATCAGACCGGCATGACGCCCACGCATGAAGTGGATCTGTCGGTCATCATGTACGAAACGGAGAAGGGGACGAGAAAACATGGTGATCAGACCGGTAGTTCCTGTGGGCGTTTATGGGCATACCAACGGATAATCAGCATACGGGAAAGAACCAGCGTCGTGAAAAGCGTGGTGACGATACCGATGGTAATGGCCAGTGCGAAGTTTCGGACAGCCCCCGTGCCAAAGACGAAGAGCATGACATGAGCGAGGAATGCCGTGGCATTACTGTCAATGATCGTATTCGTGGCCCGCTGGAAGCCGGCCTGAAGGGCCTGAAGAGGCTTACGCCCCTGACGGACTTCTTCACGGATACGCTCATTGATGAGAATGTTGGCATCCACAGCCATGCCGAGAGTCAACAGGATACCGGCCATACCTGGCAGGGTCAGGGTCGCTTCAAAGAGTGACAGGATGGCCAGTATCATGATGAGATTGGCAAAAAGCGCAATGTCCGCATACAGGCCGAAGCGGGCATAGAACAGTAGCATGAAAAGTACGACCAGTACGAACCCCACGGCCAGACTGATCACGCCTGCATGAATGGACGCTACACCGAGGCTTGGTCCGATGCTCCTCTGTTCGACAACAGTCAGTGGAGCCGGAAGGGCACCGGCACGCAGCAGGAGAGCGAGGTCAGAAGCGGAGCGGGCCGTGAAGCTGCCCGTGATAATTCCACGCCCTGCCGTGATGGGGCCATTGATGACCGGACTTGTCAGGATACGGCCATCCAGCACGATGGCAAAGGGCTTGCCAACGTTCTGCGTTGTGATGCGGGCAAAGTCATCTGCTCCCTTATTGTCGAATTTCAGCTCGACAACCCACTGACCTTCACTCATGGTGGCTGCGGCGTCGCTCAGATTGGCCCCATCAACATCAATCCGGTCTTCAACGGCAATGCTGCCGCGATCTCCGGGCAGGGGGAGCATGGTTGTGCCTGGTCCAGCATGTGTCGGATCAGGTGAAACCAGATGGAACGTCATGCGGGCCGTCGTTCCCAGAAGAGTCTTGATGCGCTGTGGATCGCTGATGCCGGGAAGTTCCAGCACGATGCGGTCTTCCCCTTCACGGGCGATGCTGGGGTCGATGGCACCAGTGCTGTCGATACGGCGGCGGACAATTTCGATGGAGCGGGATACGGCTTCACGTGCCCGGCTACGGATGGATTCCTTTGTCAGACTGACAACAAAGCGGCCCTCTTTTTCACTGATGGCCAGCTCTCCGGGAATGGATGGTGTCAGATCATTCAGGACATTCCGATCTTTTTCTTTTTCACTTTCGGAGCGTGGTGTGATCAGGACGGAGGCCGTGACATCATCACGTTCAATATTGCGGTATCCCAGATGCGCACTGAGAAGCCCCTGGCGGATTTCACCTTCCAGTGACTGCAACCGATCATGCTGGAGGGTTTTTGTATCCAGCTGCAACAGGAGATAGGAACCTCCCCGCAGGTCAAGGCCAAGATGTACCTGGTGCCAGGGCAGGGATGGTAGAGGGGATTTCATGAAATTGGGCAGGCATAGCAGGGCACTTATCAGGCAGATACCCACAACACCTAACATCCTGAGGCGGCTGTAATACAACATAGGGGGTTAGAGAACCTCAAAAACGTGAAAATGGAGGAGGCAGAACCGATCTCGCAAGTGGATGAGACCATGCCCTTTTAAGGGGGTCATTGCAACCATTATGCAGGACTGCCCAGTGTCTTGCGCAGCTTTACACTGATGCTATGCTTTCCGCCCATGAAGAAGAAACAGGTCCTTGATGTAGCCATTGTAGGAGCGGGATATTTTGGCCGCTTTCATGCTCTTCAGGCAGCACGGCACAGACGGGAAAATCTGGTTGGTCTTTATGACCTGGATCAGAACCGTGCAGCCACTGTTGCCCGGGAGGTCAATACGTCCGTTTTCAGGGACTATGGACAGCTTCTGGAGCGATGTGAGGCCGTCATCATCGCATCTCCCGCAGAGACACATTACTCCCTGGCACGGCAGGCTCTCGAAGCTGGCTGTGACGTTCTGGTTGAGAAGCCTCTGGCTTCCACGAAAGAAGAAGGGGAGGAGCTGGTCCGTCATGCTGAGATGCAGAAGCGTGTCCTTCAGGTCGGGCACTTGCTACGTTATTCGGCAGAGCATAAGGCGATCAGTACACGCATAAAGCACCCTCTTTATATCGAGGCCACCAGGATTGCCCCTTATAAGGAGAGAGGAACAGACGTTTCAGTCGTGCTCGACCTCATGATTCATGATCTCGACTTCATCCTGTCTTTTGTAGACAGCCCCATCCTTCATATTGATGCCATGGGAGCAGTGGTTTCCAGTGTCCATGAGGATATTGCAAATGCCCGTGTGCGTTTTGAGAATGGATGTGTAGCCTCTATTACTGCCAGCCGTATTTCTTTCAAGACGGAACGGAAAATGCGTCTCTTTGCACAGGAAGGGTATCTTTCTGCGGATTTTGTGAATCGGAAGCTGGTTTTCATCAATCGCCATGAGGGGATTCCGCTTCCAGATGGGAATGGTTTCCGCAGACAGAGTGTCTACTGGAAAGATCATGACAATCTTGCCGCTGAACATGATGCGTTTGTGGCTTCATGTCTTGATGGAGAGGCCGTTACTGTTGACGGGAGAGCCGGATTGAGGGCACTTGAGGCCGCTTTACAGGTTGGAAGAGAGATACAGGCAGCGCAGGATGTGGCCCGGCGTTCGGGCCTGATCGATTGACCAGACTAAAATGGAAGGGACATCTTCGTGAACGTGACCGAATACTCACAACAGATCAATGCGCTGAATCCGTATCTGAGTCTGCTGATTTTTACCATTCTGATGTTGTCAATGCTGGCCATGTACTGCCTGCCCAGTATCATTGCCATCATGAGACAGCACCCACAGAAATGGCTGCTTGTTGCCCTGAACATTTTCGCAGGATGGACTGGCCTTTTCTGGATTGGCCTTCTTATCTGGTCTCTGTGGCCGAAAGAAAAACTGATTTCTGGCCGTGATGGGCAGAACTGGGGGCCGTATCAGGATCGGTCGCAGTCTTTGGGGAATCCCACCGCAGCCGTCCCTCCCGAACACACGCTCGAGCAGCTCTATCAAATGAAAGAACGTGGAGCACTGACTGAGGTTGAATTTGTCAAAGCCAAGGAACGTCTCATCAACCGGTTATGATCTGACGATGCTGCTGCTCTCCTCCAGCCTGCCGGGAACAGACTGGAGGAAAAAATAATGGTCAGCTCATCAGCTCTTCCCGTTTGCTTTCCAGCTCTACCCACCGTTCTTCTGCTGCACTCAGCTGCTGTTCTGTTTTTTCCAGTGCTGCCGTGATTTTCTCAAACCGTACAGGGTCACGGTTATATAGTTCGGGATCGGCCAGTGCGTTTCGACAGAGAGCAGCATCCTTCTCCAGTTTTTCAAGGCGTCCGGGAAGCTGATCCAGTTCCCGCTGTTCCTTATAGCTCAGTTTTGTCGTTTCTCTGGCTATGGAACTGAGAGAGGAACGATTTCTGTCTGACGTAGAGGCTGTGGAACTCTTCTGCTGTCGTTCAGTGGGCGCATGGCCTTTGCGCTGGGCCAGCATGTCAGAGTAACCACCGGCATATTCAATCCAGCTTCCATCTCTTTCTGCTACCAGAGTGGATGTGGCCAGCCTGTCCAGAAAATCACGATCATGGCTGACGAGGAGAACCGTTCCAGAATAATCGCCCAGCATGTCCTGCAAAAGATCAAGAGTTTCTAGGTCAAGATCATTCGTCGGTTCATCCAGAACGAGAAGATTGGATGGACGGGCCAGAGCAGCAGCAAGAGCCAATCGTCCCCGTTCACCACCGGAAAGATGACTGACAGGGGTACGGGCCTGTTCCGGTCGGAACAGGAAGTCTTTCATATACCCAATGACATGACGTTTTTCGGTTCCAACCTGTATTATTTCGCCATGTCCATCAGTCAGGAAGCTGGCCACGCTCTGATCGCCGTCCAGAGCACTGCGCTGCTGATCCAGAGTGACCATCTTTATGGAAGGGCTGCGGCGGACCTCGCCTGTTTGTGGTTCCATGTTTCCAACAAGCAGCCGTAGAAGGGTTGTCTTCCCGGCTCCATTGGCACCACAGATGCCCAGACGGTCCCCCTTGCTGATTTTCAGGGTCAGGTCCTGAATGAGAGTCCGGTCCGAATAGGCCCAGCTGACATTTTCAGCTGCAATGACGATCTTGCTTGTATTGTCAGCCTCGCTTGCTTCCAGTTTCAGAGTGCCTTTCTGACGGGATGCTATGTCATGTCGTTCAGCTCGCAGGGCCGACAGTTCAGCGACACGACGGACATTCCGTTTTCGCCGGGCCGTGACACCGTAACGCATCCAGTCTTCTTCCCGGGCGATCTGACGGTCAAGTTTATGGGCGGCCCGTTCAGCAAGCTCGATCTGTTCATCACGCCACGATTCAAAATGGGCGAATCTGGCATCAAGTCGTTGTGTTTTCCCCTGATCAAGCCAGATGACAGCTTTGCACAGTGTTTCGAGAAAACGACGGTCATGGCTGATAATGATCATGCCGGCACCAGAGGCCAGAAGTTCCTTTTCCAGCCACGCAATGCAGGGGAGGTCTAGGTGGTTGGTAGGTTCGTCCAAGAGAAGGAGGTCAGGTTCTGTAGCCAGAGCACGGGCGAGGGCACTGCGCCGGGCTTCTCCACCTGAGAGGCTAGCGCATGTTTCATTGCCGTTCATGCCAAGCTCACTCAGCATGGTACGGGCACGGTAATGGGTCGTTTCATCCAGGTCAGCCGTGACATAATCGAAGACTGTTTTCCATGCGGAAAGGTCAGGCTCCTGGGGGAGATAGTGAACCTTCAGGCCGGGCTGGAGAAAATGCTCACCATTGTCCTGTTCCAGTTCACCGGCCGCAATGCGGAGAAGGGTGGACTTTCCAGATCCGTTCCGTCCGACAAGGCAGAGCCTTTCGCCAGCTGACACGGAAAGTTCGGCACCATCCAGTAGAGGACGCCCGCCGAGTGTGTAGGAGATGTTCTGTAGATTGAGAATTGGTGCAGACATGCATCTGATGTGCGGAAGACGGGCAGGATTTGCAATACAAAACAGGCAATGGAATACGAGAAAGATTTTTCCGATCGGAAACTTTTACTTTGTCTGTTTTTCTTTTGTCGGCTGCGCCTGTATATGTCTCCGCATGAAGGCAGACAAGAAGATGCTAAAAAGCTGGGTGCGGCAGCAGAATCGCGCCAATCGTCCGGCTACCATGATGATGGCCCTGATGGGAATGTTCAATGTCCTTGTCGGGATGGTTCTGATATGGAGCCTTGCCACCATCCTTGCAGAATGGCTGACAGGTGGAGACAGGATAAATCGTTACTATCTGCTCCTGTTCATTCTCTCTTCTGTTGTTCGTGTCATTCTAGGCTACGGTCAGGAACTTCTGGCCATGTCCAGCGGAGAGAAAGCCCGTAAACGCCTGAGGCGGGAGCTTCTTGCCCGCTTCTTTGCGCAGGGGCCTGCGCTGCTTCGTCATCAGCATAGTGCCGCTCTTGCTGCGATGCTGACAGATCGGGTTGAAGCTCTGGAGGGGTATTTTTCTCGCTGGCTGCCGGCTTCAGCTCTCTGGGTAGTTGCACAATGGTCTGTTGTACTGGTCGTGTTCTGGCAGAATCATAGGGCGGGACTTATTCTCGGTGGTTGCTGTCTTTTCCTGCCCGTTTTTCAGGCCGTTTTCGGTATTGCTACTGCGATTGCTTCCCGGCGTCAGATTCTGGCTCTCAATCGTCTGCAGGTGAGATTTCTCGACCGTATCCGTGGGATCGCTACCATTGTTCTGTCGGGGAGTGCAGAAAAGGATGCGCAGGGTCTTGGGCGTGCTGCTGATGAACTGCGTCAGCGTACCATGAAGGTGCTGCGCATAGCATTCCTCACCTCTGCTTCAACAGATGTTGCCATGATCGTTGCTCTGGTCTGGATTGTCGTTGACCAGCGTCATGGTCTTCTTCATGCGGGGTCGATACCGCAGGTGACCAGTATTCTTTTTGCTGTTCTCATGGTGCCTGAAGCCTTTGCACCGTTCCGTGCTCTTTCAGCGGCCTATCAGGATAGGGCGCAAATTACCAATAGCGGAGAAGCCATACAGAGATTACCTAACCTGCCTGAGTGGGCAAAGAATGAAGCTTCTGCTCACCCCGTGCCACAGCGGAAGGCCCAGGGGATCACACTGGACGTACAGGGTGTATCCTATCGTTGGGTAGAAAATCGCCCTCTTGCACTGGACAATGTGTCATTCCACCTTGACGCTGGGGATGTTGCTCTGCTGACCGGTTCATCCGGAGCAGGGAAGTCGACTCTGATAGAAATGCTTCTGGGGTTTATTCGCCCCTCACAGGGGAAGGTGCTTCTTGGAGGTATAGATCTGCAGGATATGAGACCAGCAGATGTGACACGGCAGATCAGCTGGATTGGTCAGAAGCCTGTCATCTTTGCAGGTACGCTGCGTGATAACATCCTGTTCGCATCCCCCGATGCTTCCGAAGAGCAGCTTCAGGCCGCTCTCGAGGCTTCATCTGTCATGGCCTATCTGCCGCATCTGCCAGATGGTCTGGATACCAAGTTGGGTGAGGGCGGCTTTGGTCTGTCTGGTGGGCAGGCTCAACGTATCGCCATTGCCAGAGCGTTCCTGAAAGATGCGCCTCTGCTCATCATGGATGAACCCACTGCCCATCTTGATCCTGCAACAGAACAGGAGATTCTTGTTTCTCTTCGGGATCTCCTGAAAGGTCGGACGGCCCTGATTTCCACTCACTCTTCCCAGTTTCATAAGATTGGTGAGACAAAACGTCTTGTCATTAAGAAAGGCCAGATTACGGCAGAAGAGGTATTATCATGATGTTACGCTCTCTATCGAATGTCTGGAAAGGTCGCTGGGCCCGTCTTCTCGTTGGACTGCTTCTGGCGGAATTCTCTGTTTGTTCCGTTTTCCTTCTCATGGGGCAGACGGGATCTCGGCTTGGGTTGATTGCCATTGGTGGTATTGCTGGTTTCGGGCTGCTCCGGCTCGCTGGAGCTTCGCGTATCATTCTGCGCTATCTGGAACGCTTGGCAACGCATGATGCTACATTCCGGGTTCTGACTGATGTTCGCCTCTGGTTCTACCGTCGTCTGGCTCATGGAGCTGCTGCTGGGCTGGGTTTCCGGCGATCCGGTGATCTGCTGTCACGTCTTGTTGCTGACGTGCAGAGTCTGGACAGTCTTTACCTGCGTATTCTTGTGCCACTGGCAACGGCTTTGTTCAGTCTTCCCATCGTCATTCTTGTCTGTCTGAAAGGCAGTGTGTCGCTTGCTGTCTGTGTTGGTATCATCTTCTGTCTGACAGCTTTTGTACTTCCCACTTTCATGGCCAAGGTGGCCTATCGGTGGGGGCCGGAATTGCAGCGGACACAGGCTGAAATGAACAGTCAGGCTCTCGATCTTGTTGGCGGTATGCGTGAGCTAAGAATTTTCGGACAGGAAGAAGCGATAAAAGAACGTTTTCTGGCTGCAGAACAGGCCTTTTATAAAACACAGCAGGAGCAGGGACGAGCTATGGCTCATGTTCATGCTTTGTCCCTGCTGCTGACCCGTCTGGGAGTCATATGTGCTTTAGGGGGCTGCGCTGGGCTGTTTTTCCCCAAAGAGCAGGCCGTGACGGGCATTACTGTTCTTTTTGTTGTCATGACAGCTCTGGATGGCATTGTTGATCTGCCGAGAGCAGGGCTTCTGTATGGTCAGGTTCGACATGCTGCGGAGCGTGTGGCGGAAGCTGCAGCCATGCCTGAAGGGACACCCCCTGAAGGAAATGTTCCTGCACCCGCTGGGTATGAGATCGAAGCCAGGAACATTACTTTTGGCTGGACGGACGATAAGATTGTCCTGAAAAATCTAAGTTTCCGATTGAGGGAAGGTGAACGGGCTGCACTGATTGGCCCTTCAGGTTCTGGCAAATCCAGTCTTGCCGCTCTACTGCTCAAGGTGATGTCCCCTCAGAAAGGAAGCATCACCCTCGGTGGTGAGAATATCTCTGTCATCAGAACGGAAATGCTGAGAGGGAAAATAGCGTGGCTGTCTCAGGCAAGTCACCTGTTTGATGATACGATACGTTCCAATCTGCTTCTGGGACGGGAAGGTGTTTCGGAAGATGCTATATGGGCAGCTCTGGAACAGGCGCAGATTGTTGATTTCGTCCGTTCCCTACCAGATGGTCTGGATAGCTGGATTGGTGAAAATGGGTCCCATGTTTCTGGTGGTCAAGGGAGGCGTATTGCTCTGGCACGGGTTTTACTGTCTGATGCGCCAGTCCTGATTCTTGATGAGCCGGGGACAGGACTGGATATGGAGACGGAAAAAGCCTTTCTGGCAACTCTCAACACACTCGACCGCTCCCGATCCATTCTTCTGATTACACACCGTCTGACGGGTATTGAACAACTTGATCACCTCTGGACAATTCAGGATGGAATTCTGACGTCTCATGCTCTGTAAGGGGAGGGATGTTTTTGAACTGTCCATCCCGAGGTCATATTGACCACAGGGCAAAGCACGGGCAGTTAAGAGAGGTATTTTCTATGGTCGATGGAAAGGGTGCTTCCATGAAGAATGTCTCTGCTTTCGTGCGTCGTCTTGCTCCTGTAGGGGTTGCTTCCCTCATGGTGACAGGGCTGCTGGCTGGTTGTGTGTCACATCCGCCACGGGATGATTATGTTGTCTTCTTTGATACAGATTCCGTAACGTTAAGCCCGACGGGAGAGGAAATTGTTGCAAGTGCCGTTGGGGCGGCAAACAGGCGGCATATTTCCCAGATCACTGTCTCTGGCTCTGCCGGGAAAAATGAAGATCCGGATGTGCTGAAGAAACTGGCTGATGCCCGGGCAGAGAATGTTGTCGATGTTCTGGTAAAAGATGGCATCAAACGTGAAGACATCCGTAAGGAAGCCTTCGTTCCGACAGCCGTTGAAGATTCCCGTGTCGCTCTTCGTCGTGTCACGATTCATCTTGGTTCACATTGATTCCTGTTCATGATCGGCCTGACAGTGAGCCTTACGAAGGCATAGGCAATCCGATTGACCGTTTCCCCCGTTACACTGGGGAATCCCCTGACGTTGTCCTTCATCGTGTCTTTGGTTTCCCTGCCTTCAGGGGATTGCAGGAAGAGGCTGTTCAGGCCCTCATGAATTGTGAGGATGTGCTCCTCCTCATGCCCACGGGGGGCGGTAAAAGCCTCTGCTATCAAGTGCCGGCCCTGTGTCGTAAAGGTGTGGGGCTGGTTGTTTCTCCTCTGATTGCTCTCATGGAGGATCAGGTTGCCGGGCTGCGGCAACTGGGGGTAAGAGCCTCAGCCCTTCATTCGGAGATGGACTATCAGGAGCAGCAGACGGTTCAGGAGGATCTGACCTGTGACCAGCTGGATCTGCTTTATATTTCCCCGGAACGTCTGCTCACTCCTTTTAGCCTGAGTCTGCTCAGACGATGTTCATTGTCCCTGATTGCCATTGATGAAGCGCATTGCGTTTCTGCATGGGGGCATGATTTCCGCCCTGAATATCGGGAACTGGCCAATCTGAAGGAATTCTTTCCTCAAGTACCCAGAATTGCCCTGACGGCTACAGCGGATCAACGGACACGGGACGACATACTCTCTGCACTGAATATGCCGCAGGCCCGTATTCTGATGGCCAGTTTTCACAGGCCCAATCTCTTTCTCCAAGCCCAGCCCAAACTTTCTGAGATTCGGCAGGTGGTAGATGCTCTGAGTCGGCATATGGGGCAAGGAGCGGCTATCATTTATTGTGGCAGCCGTAAGAAAACAGAGACGATGGCACGTCAGCTTCGGGAGAAGGGGTACACGGCGTTTCCATTTCATGCTGGCATGTCTCCAGCAGATAAGAAGAGTGTACTTCTGCGTTTTCGATCTGGTGAACCAATGGTTGTTGCAGCCACTATTGCTTTTGGTATGGGGATAGACCGGCCAGATGTCAGGGCAGTCATACATCTGGATATGCCGACATCCCCGGAAGGCTATTACCAGCAGATTGGTCGTGCCGGTCGAGATGGAGATTTATCACATACAGTACTGCTCTATAGCGGGGAGGGTGTTGCGAGAGCACGATATTGGCTGGAAGAGGCTCAGGTTCCAGAAAGTGAGAAACGGGCCATGCAGGGTCGTCTGGAGAGCATGATTTCTCTGACAGAAACAACAGGCTGTCGTACCCAGGCCGTACTGGCCTGCTTTGGTGAAACTCTTCATGCTCCCTGTGGACATTGTGACAACTGCCTTCATCCTCCATCCACATTTGATGCCTCTGAAGCGGCTCAGAAAGTGCTCTCTACCATTTACAGGACAGGTGAACGCTTTGGGGCCGTTCAGCTCATTGCCGTTCTAAAAGGCAAGATGACGGAGGCGGTAGAGCGTCATGCCTTGCATCATCTTTCCGTTTTTGGAATCGGTAAAGACAAGACAGATGTCTGGTGGCGTATGGTGATCAGACAGCTGATTGCTCGAGGTGCCATAGGCATGGTGGGAGACCATGGCGGTCTGGGGCTGCGCCGGGAGACAGCACGCCCCATTCTCCGGGGTGATATGATGGTTAGTCTGAGGGAAGATGCTTCTCTGAAACATCTGGCTGCAATGGGAGATGGAAACTCAGAGGACGAACTCTCAGAAGAAGAGAATCATTATTTTCTGGAACTGAAAATGTGGAGGCGGGAAGAGGCTTACCAGCAGGGTATCCCGCCTTATATCATTTTCCGGGATGTCACATTACGGGAGATCATCCGGGCCCGTCCTACCAGTCAGCAGGAGCTGGGGGAAGTACGGGGCGTTGGCCAGAGCAAAGTCGACCGTTATGGGGACGCAGTTCTGGCCATATTGAGGGAATTGTCCTGAAAAGTTTCCTTTCAGGGGCCAACATGTTTTTCTTCTATGATGGGCTGCATGGTAAAGGGAGCTGTTACGTCACCAGCACCCTGAAAATGGAATGTGAAATTCATTTTATGTCCCGGCTGATAAGGTACTTTCAGTCCATGACAGATGAGATGATAACCACTGGTTGGAAAAAATAATGTCCCTTCATGAGGAACGGCCATACGCTGAAAAATATCATATGTCTGGCTGGGAGACTGGATGGCCACCTGACTGTTGCGGTTGGATGTTACCGACTGACAGTCAGGAGATGTGATGCCACGCAGCAGAAAATCTGTCGTACCGTGATTGGTCAGGGCAAAAGTGCCGAAGGCAAAAGGAGCATCTTTGTATCGCGTGTGCAGGGCAGCTTTATCAATGGAGATATTTTTAAGGGAAGGGATTGTCGTGCTGTCAGAGGCCATGGCGGTTCCCATATTCAAACTGGCCAGCAGCACTGTTACTGCCAAAGGAAGACGCATCATCATGTTCATTAATTGTGTTCTCGCTATCGGATTGAAAGAGAATACAGGGCAGAGATAAAGAAAAAAAGTCCTGCCATATTCCTCAACGCTGCCATTTCCGATAGACTGTGCTGCATGTAGGGTCAAGGAAGGCCCTATTCTGGTTTCTAATCGGAATATACCATGCACTGCCCTTTTTGCGGAAATCAGGAGACGCAGGTCAAGGACAGCCGTTCAGTCGAAGATGGTACGGCCATCCGTCGACGGCGTTTTTGCTGTACCTGCACGCAACGTTTCACGACCATTGAGCGTGTGCAGCTGCGTGAGCTGACCGTCATCAAGGCGGATGGGCGTCGTATTCCTTTTGATCGGGATAAACTGGCCCGTTCCATCCGGATTGCTCTGAGAAAGCGCCCAGTTGATGAAGTTCGTCAGGAGCGATTGCTGAATGGTCTCGTACGTCAGCTTGAATCATCCGGTGACCAGGAAATTCCCTCTTACAGGATCGGGGAACTCGTCATGGATGCTCTGCGTGATATTGACGGTGTTGCTTATGTCCGTTTCGCCAGTGTTTATAAAGATTTTCGGGAGATAGAGGCTTTTTCAAAGATTCTCGTTGATATGAATCGGCCTTCTGATCTGCCCCCTCAGGAGTCTCCATGACCGAACCGTCGTCAGTAACGACCCGCAAACGCAGCCGAACTATTGCCCGCATGGCAGCTACGCAGGCTCTCTATCAGTGTGATCAGACACGAGCCAATCCTGAGAGTGTTATTGTAGAATTTATCCGGCATCGTCATATTACGCCTACGGCCAGTTTTGAAGACGGTCATATACCTGATGCAGATTTAAATCTGCTCGAGGATATTGTCCGTAATACGGTGTCAAAGCAGGACATCATAGACAAGACTTTAACAGAGCTTCTTCCGGAAAGCTGGCCGATGGGACGTCTTGATCCGGTCCTTCGTGCTTTGTTGCGGACGGGGATTGGTGAAATGATGACAGGCCTTCCTCCCCAGGTCGCCATTAATGAATATCTGGATGTAGCACACAGTTTTTTCAGCGGTGATGAGCCGAAAATGGTCAATGGAATTCTGGATAAATTTGCCCGCCAGCAGGGTGGAGGTCAAAATACATAATTAAGGTAGGTGATCATGGGAGAGTTTGATTTCATCGCCCGTCACTTCCGACCCTTGGCTGGTAAAGGAGCCATGGAACTTCGCAATGATGGTGCGACCATGTCCGTTCCCGTCGGTGAAGAGCTGGTGCTCTCCAGTGATACAATGATTGAGGGCTTACATTTCCTTCCAGATGATCCTGCAAGGAGCATAGCCCAGAAGCTGTTGCGATGTAATCTGTCGGATCTGGCTGCCATGGGCAGTCGACCATGTCACTATATGCTGAATGTCAGTGTTCCTGCAGACCGACATTATGATGAGAGGTGGTTCACGGAATTCGCTGAGGGTCTTGAAGCAGATCAGAAACAGTTTGGCATGACCTTGCTGGGAGGGGATACGACAGGCAGTCCGTTTCCCTTGATGCTAAATGTAACCATTCTGGGAACAGTCCGCCGAGGGGAAGCCTTACGGCGCAATGGCAGTCAGCCAGGAGATGGTGTCTGGGTGACGGGTAGTTTGGGACGTGCCGCTCTCGGTTTGCAGGTACGGTTGGGAAAGCTCAGACACGCAGATACAAGTTTGGTGGAGGCCTATCGTGTGCCTACGCCTCGTGTTGGACTGTCCCTATATGGGATAGTGAGCGCAGCAATGGATATTTCTGATGGTCTTGTGCAGGACTGTGGACATATTGCCGAAGAGTCAGGGATAGCGATCACACTCTTTGAGGAATTATTACCATTTTCTGAAGCGGTCAGGGCACATCTGACTGAGTATCGGGAAACAATTTTGTTGGGAGGTGATGATTATGAACTGCTTATGACCTGTCCGGCAGATCAGGAGGAAGTTCTGCAGAAACATTGCGAAACGCACGGTGTTCCGGTCACGAAGGTAGGTACAGTCACGGAGGGACAGGGAGTGACTGTGCTGGACAAACACCATCGTCCTATCTGTTTTTCACGGACTGGCTGGCAGCATTTCTAGGGAAAGAACTCTTCTCTCTGCCCCGTAATTCAAGAAAGAAGAGTCTTCTCATAAATTCGATGTGTTTTATGAGGGTATGGGACAAGGGATTCAGCCAGATTACGCATTCCCGTATCACTTTCTAGAACCCAGCCAAGCTCAACCCATTTGTAGGGTAGTGTTCGACCGCGACGCATCAGCTCTACGATGGCCAGAGATGGTAGAAGCGACCCCAGCATTGTGCCACGCATCTTGCTGGAAACACCCAGAAGAATTACCCGTGCTGAGCGGAACTTGTGTGTTGCCAGTCGATATCCAAGACGCATCCACCCGAGGGGAGAAGGAGAGCCTCCTAAGTCACCTGCAATGTCATAAAGATTGGGAAGAACCATGGCCATGGCAACAGGCTCTCCATTTTGGTCAATCTGGACGTAATGCTCAGGACGCAGAAGCGGCTTGATCTGTTCAATCATGGCCGTCATTTCATAATCCTGCATGGGCACGAAATTATATTTATGTGACCAGGCATCATTATAAAGTTTACGCAGCACTTCCCCCTGTGTTGTTATTTCTTTCTTGGACAGGTTACGGGTTGTGATACTGTTCAGACGTCCTTCGCCAAGGCGCAGATTGCCGGGGACTTTGAAACGTTCTTCTGTACTGCCATCAAGTTCCAGACGGTAGCTGAGAAGATTCTGGGCAGTTTTATAGCCGGATTCACGGATAAGAGCGTCCAGACCTTCAGGGTGCCACGGCATGGCAATCATGGGAGCAGAAGACTGTCCCTTCACCATGGTACCAGTCTCCGCATTCCCACTCAGGGTAACAGGGCCACGGAGTTTGGAAATCTGCCGTTTTCTGAACCAAAGCTCGACAGCCTGTAGAAGGGCAGATACGATATTTTTTTCAGGGATGGCGTCTAGCGCACCAAACTGGCCTATAACTTCCTGCCAATGTTCAATTGCCTTATGATCGACGATGGCAGCGATTCGTCCAACAGGATGGCCATTGCACCATGCAAGGAAGTACTGAATCTCAGCATGGCGGAAAACCGGTGATTCCTTGGGACTGAGCAGATGTCTCTGCTCCATGTCCAGCGGGGAAACAAACCCTTCCATTCCTTTGTAGATATGGCGTGGAAGTGTGATAAAACGACGTAAATCTCCCCGTGTGTTCACGGGACGAACATCGACCTCGGCATATTGAGAGTTTGGTGCTTCACATTGCATAGCAATGGCTATACTCGTACACGAGCGTTCTCGCTAGAGGGCAAAAAAGAAAGGGGCTTCATGTCCAGACCAGAAATGACTCATCGGCATCATATCCTCATTACCGGGGCTTCCAGTGGCATTGGAGCCGCTCTGGCAGAATATTATGCACGTCCAGGCGTTCACCTGACATTGTGGGGGCGGAGTGAAGAGCGGCTGGAAAAAACGGCGTCCACAGCACGGACAAAAGGTGCCAGTGTGGATGTCCTCAGCATTGACCTGACAAAGGCCGATAACGCTCTGAAAGCTCTCACCAGGACTGATGAAAGCCTTCCTGTTGATATTCTGATCCTGTCCGCCGGTATGGCTGACATTCGTCCACATAAAGCGTTGGCTGAATCTGCTGAAGTGGCTCTCAAGATGTCCATGGTCAATTTTGCTACGCCAGTGGCTATGGCGACAGAGATGGCCAATCGCATGGCCGCTCGACGGCATGGACGGATTGCTTTGATGGGATCAGTGGCTTCTTTCCATGATCTGCCATTGGCAACTGTCTATAGCGGCTCCAAAGCCGGGTTGGGTCGTTTCAGTACAGCTCTGCAGGCGGCCATGACACCTTACAATGTTCGGGTGTGTCTGATTGCTCCAGGATTCATTGATACTCCTATGAGCCAGCGGCTGGATGGTGAGCAGGCTTTTCTGGTGCCAGTAGATAAAGCAGCCCGTAAGATTGCCCGCAGCATTAATCAGGGCAGGGGGGTGCTGGTATTCCCGTGGGTATTCCAGCTGACACGCCTTCTGGAAATGGCCCTCCCACGCCCTATTGCTCATAGGATTCTGAGAAAGCTGGATGTCATGCAGCACCCGGAAAGTGAGATGGGCGGTAACTGATAATTAATGACCACCCTGCGGGCTGAGTGCTTGCAGCCATAGGGAGGGCGTGGGAAAAGGAAGCAGCACATCTCTATGGAAGGGATAGATCACATGAGAGAAATCGTAGCCGTTGACATCGGTGGAACCCATGCCCGTTTTGCAATCGCCAAGATCAAGGATGGCCATGTAGTTTCCCTTGGGGAAGCGACAACGCTGAAATGTGCGGAGCATGCTTCTCTGGCACTGGCATGGGAAGCTTTTGGCCGTTCATTAGGGCGGCCCGTGCCGCGGGAAGCTGGGATTGCCGTAGCGTGTCCGATCACGGGTGATATCCTGAAGATGACCAACAATCCTTGGATCATTCAGCCTGCTCAGCTGGGTAGTCGTCTGAAACTGGATAATTTTGCTCTGGTAAATGATTTTGGGGCTATTGGTCATGCTGTGGCCCAGGTTGGTCCAGAGCATATGAACCATCTGTGCGGACCGGATGTTGAACTCCCGGCTAAAGGGACGATCACCATTCTTGGGCCAGGTACTGGATTAGGGGTTGCCACTCTTCTGCGTGGAGAGAACGGTTATCATGTTATCGAAACGGAAGGTGGACATATTGACTTCTCTCCCTTGGATGCCGTCGAAGATCATATTCTCCGTGCTTTGCGTGATCGTTTTCGTCGTGTTTCTGTGGAGCGAATCGTTTCTGGTCCCGGGTTGACGAATCTGTATGAAGTGATTGCTGAATTGCAGGATCGTCCCATCACGATCAAGGATAACCGGTCCCTATGGACTACGGCCATGGAAGGAACTGACACTCTGGCTGCTGCCGCACTGGAGCGTTTCTTCCTGAGTCTGGGCGCGGTCGCAGGTGATCTTGCTCTGGCTCATGGTGCGCATGGTGTTGTGGTTGCTGGTGGTCTGGGGCAGCGTCTGGCTCATATTTTACCTCATTCTGGTTTTTCTGAGCGTTTCATTGCTAAAGGACGTTTTGAGTCCATGATGAGTGAAATGCCGGTGAAAATTATCACGCATCCTCAGCCTGGCCTTTATGGGGCTGCTGCTGCATATGCAAGCAAAACTGCTCATACAACTGTCTTGTAAAAACATTGGGGGGCATGCTTCGTTAGAAGTATGCCCCCCAGATGCGTTGATATGGAAGGCATGATACTACGGTGCTTCCGTTAGCCGCTGTTATGACGGTGATTATTGGTCTGGCAGGGTACTGTGGCTGGAGCTCGGGGTATCATGTTTTAGGGCCGCAGGCTGCTTGGATAATTCCTCCGCCCCAACCTGATTCTGCTAAGGCACAAGAAGATAAGAGAATATATTTTGAAACTCGGAAGCTAGCCGGTTCTCTACGGTGGCAGCGGGCTGCTTTTGAAGCGAACTTAAGCGATAGTGAAACGGTTCAACTTTTTTTGAACAGGAGCCGGATTCAGATGACTCCCGGAGAGAATAAAGAGTTTTTATTATATCTCCAAAAGGCTCAAAAACTTGCTTATGTAGCCATGAAGCGTGAAAAAAACATCTGGCACAGAAGGCGTCCTTTTATTGATTATGGAGGGGCAGTTTGCACTTTTAATTATGAACATTTTTTTACGAACTGGTCGTATCCTTCGGGACATACCGTGCGAGCATATACGATTGCCTTAATATTAAGTGAGATGTATCCGTCTCGTCGAGAGATCCTATTAAAACAAGCATATGAATTTGCAGAAAGCCGCATTATTTGTGGGATGCATTGGAAGTCAGATATCAAAGGTGGAGAGGAGTTTGCTTATAAACTAGTTAGAAAAATAATCAGATAAAATTTCTACAATATCTATAGATGTACAAACTTATTAATTCTAATAATAAGTCACGCACTGAGGTCCGACCCACCGCCCATGACTACTGAGGGTCAAATGGGTTCGTCCCCCGGTCTTCAGTATGGCCCGGAGCAGGACCCTATACTTCCACCGGGCTGATAGCGCTGGAATCGCCATGGCCCCGGTGAAATGGTCAAGGTCTGCAACGGAAATTCTGATAGGGAATACGCCAGTGGGTGTTTTCCTTTTGCCATCCCTTCAATGCTCGTATCCCACGGGCTGCGTCTGCGTTCGCTTGTGAAGATGACATGACTGACCGCGCTGCGACTATCCCACCACGGCCAGCTGCCTTGACGCAGTTGAGAGCGAGCCAATATCCTTCAGATGTTCCCGTGCCTTCTCCGCTCCTTGTGTTAGTCCCGCCATTACAGAAGCTAATATGTTCAGTTTTGTGGCGGTACACTCATCATAACAGCTCTCATCATTTTCCAGCTTGTTTTGTCTTATTTGAAATTGGCATTGTGTCGCACACTAGCAAATACGTACACCAGTAGCAAATACCGCTCTAGCCTGACCAGTGTCGTGGTCTGCGTAATACTCTGGCCTCTGATAGAGGCTGCTGAACTGAATGAAGGAGAGGATGGTATAACCCTACCAATCATAATCGTCGTTTTACGCTATTTTGTGGCAACTTTATTTGCTCGTTACAAGGAAGCAATCAGCATAGTTTTATTCTGGCATACAAGGGACGACCATGTTTTGGAAGAAGTGGAGACGAGGATATGACCTAACAATGTCAGCATGTTATCTTCGATTGATTCTTTAATGGCGATCACGCATTTTAACATCTAAAGAAACGAATTATTCCCTGTCCAACAGTAAAAATTTTGGCCCCGGCGGCGGATGAGATAGATATCTGTTTTCAGAAACGCCCTTACTCATGTAGTCGCCCGGCCTCAGCTAGTGAAATCTTTTAGATATTTTCAAAAGAAAGTGTCTTTTGCACTATTGAATCGGTACTTCATTTACATAGCCTAGAACCGTTATTAGGGAGGACCAATATATAGAGGCCCTGAGAATCAGAGAGTTTGTACTGACGCTCTCTAGGTTTGGCTCGCTTTATTTCTGCATTCGTCAGCATGCTATCCCCTCCCTAAAATGTTTTACCCCCCTAAACTACCCCCAAAATTGTGGAATACAACGGGACTAATCGGAACAGTAAACACCTCGAAAATGGCCGTCCCACAAGGGTTCTGGGACGTATAGGGAGAATACAATGGAGGTCTGGGCGGGAATCGAACCCACATACGCGGATTTGCAGTCCGATGCATAGCCATTCTGCCACCAGACCTCATTGCTTTCTTACTTGTAATCGATCATGAGAAAAAGTCAACTGAGAAAAACCAAAAAGCCTCCTTCACTTATTTTTAAAAGCATTCTACGGTGTCACCCTCCTATTGGTGAATCAATTAAACTCGGCAGACTAAGATAGATGAATCCTACTCTCAGATTTTTTGTGAGAATCAAATTACCGATCCAATTCGGATTAAGCCTGTTTGCGATTACAGGAATGGGTAACCAGAAAGTATACGCTCAAGGAGTTATCCAAGGGTTCCGGAACAGTCCCGAGTTTGCTCCGCACACTCTCGAAGCTGCACTCGCTCTTGCTTACCTCACCAATCCCCAACTCCGAGAAGCGAGAGCCCAACTTCGCGCAGTGGATGAGCAAATGTCTACAGCACAGGCAGGCTGGAGGCCAACTATTTCGGCGAATGGGGCTCTAACCTACTACAAGGGGAGTAGTCGCTACACACAACAGACTGAGATTGACGGGAAAAATGTCAGACTACCATACACGCAGCGTTATAATAATGGTGGATACAACACTACTGTCTCTCTAAATCAACCAATTTATCAAGGAGGAAAAACCGTTGCTGGCATTCATATGGCCAGAAATCAAATATTTGCTCAACGTGCTCGTCTAATCGAAACTGAGCAAGAAGTTCTCTATAACACAATGAATGCATACGTTCATCTTGTGGCTGATATACAACTCTTGCAGGTTAGTATCAATAACGAACGTTCTTTACGTGAACAGTTGAATGCGACAAACAGACGCTTCCGTTTAGGGGAATTAAGTCGGACAGAAGTAGCCCAGGCACAAGGCGCATTGGCATCAGCTACGGCTGAATTACACCAAGCCGAAGGTGCCGTACAATCAGCCCAAGCCAGTTACCTTCAGACGGTAGGTGTTCCCGCTCCACCTCAACTCGCTTCCCCTCAGCCCTTAGCACTTCCTGTCCATACTGAGCAAGAAGCTGTGATAGAAGCTGTCCGTAATAATCCTAATGTCATCGCCGCACTTTTTAATGAAGCTCAACAAAAGGATAATATTTCTGTTCAAATGTCTGCAATCATGCCGAAAATATCGGCAGGTTTGGCGTATCAGCGTTCAAAAGATCAAGGGCAGGACCAGTCTCTTGAAGACAATAAGTATGCCACACTGAATCTACAAATTCCTATATACCAGGGTGGAGGCGAGTATTCAGCTATACGACAAGCAAGGCAAACCGCCATTGCTGCTCGTAATGAAGTAGATGTACAACGTAGGCTGGCCCTCCAGCAAACCTCATCAAGCTGGCAGCTTTATGAAGCAGTTAAAGAGACCCTTCAAAGTCATAAAATGGCTGTTTCATCAAATATGGCAGCCTTGGCCGGTGTAGAAAGACAGGCTCTCGTCGGTACAGCTACAACGCTGTCTGTTCTTCAGCAGCAGGCTACTCTTTTGCAGTCCCAACGCGCCCTGATCCAGAGTGTGAGCTCTCTGGTAACGTCGTCTTACGACATTGCCCGTGCTACGGGGCATCTGACCGCTGTGGATCTCAAGCTTAATGTGCCTCTGTATGATGAAAAAGCTTATTATCACGCTGTGAGAAACCGTTTGTGGGGAATAGGGGATTACAAAACGAATATTCCAGGCCGTTAGGAAAAACAGTTTTTAAAACCCACTCTATCGGCAAGTTTCTGACCTGATGATATGAACAGTCACACCTGACATAAACGCAATCACCTCTAGGATACCATGTCAAAACAGCAAACAAACATATCACGCACGCCATCCACTCTGGAAAAGGCCTTTATCCCTGCTCACTACGAAGGACAGCTTTATGAACAATGGGAAGAAAGTGGCGTATTTAATGCTGATCCTCAAAAAAAAGGAACAGCATATTCGATCATGTTCCCGCCCCCCAACGTAACAGGGACCCTTCATCTCGGTCATGCCCTGACCTTTACGCTGCAGGATATCCTCATACGCTGGCAAAGAGAGAAAGGGAGCAACGTTCTCTGGCAGCCTGGAACAGATCATGCTGGTATCGCCACTCAGATGGTTGTTGAACGAGCATTGGATCAGGAAGGCATCAGGCGCAAAGAGCTTGGCCGTCCCGGATTCATTAACCGTGTCTGGGAATGGAAAAATAAATATGGTGGTACCATCATTAGACAGCTGCGACGTCTGGGAGCATCTGCAGACTGGACACGTGAACGCTTCACGATGGATGAAGGTCTTTCTCGTGCGGTTCGTAAAGTATTCGTCCAACTTTATAAAGAAGGACTGATTTATAGAGACCGCCGCCTAGTCAACTGGGACCCTGTTTTCCATTCAGCCATTTCTGATCTGGAAGTGGAAAATAAGGAAACCAGAGGCTCCATGTGGCATATCCGTTATCCTCTGGAGAACGGTAAAACAATTACGATTGCAACAACTCGGCCAGAAACCATGCTCGGTGACGTCGCTGTTGCTGTTAATCCTGAAGATGAGCGTTATACATCCCTGATTGGCCAAAAAGTCATTCTGCCTTTGACAGGACGACATATACCTATTGTTGCTGACGAACATTCTGACCCAGTGAAAGGAACAGGGGCTGTCAAAATTACCCCAGCTCATGACTTTAATGATTTTGAAGTCGGAAAACGTCATGGACTGCCTGCCCCAACCATTCTGGATGAAGGAGCCTGCATCTGGCTGGATGAAATCCGATCAGACCTGAAAGAACATGATGGCGTAAGCGATATAACTTTCGTGCAGTCACTGGAGGGACTCCATCGAGACGAAGCACGAACAAAAATTATTACACGCTTGGAAGAATTAGGCTGGCTGGAAAAAATTGAACCCCATATCCTTCAGGTACCAACCGCCGAACGAGGAGGGGCCATTGTTGAACCACGTCTGACACTGCAATGGTATTGTGATGCGCCTGCACTGGCCAAGCCTGCAGTTGATGCCGTCAAAAACGGTAAAATGATCTTCGAACCTCGGCAGTGGGAAAATACTTTCTTTGCATGGATGCGAGACCTCCAGCCATGGTGCATAAGTCGGCAGCTCTGGTGGGGGCACCAGATACCGGCATGGTATGGTTCAGACGGCCAGACTTATGTAGCTGAAACAGAGGAAGAGGCCCAGAAGCAGGCAGGCCCGTCCATTACGCTGATACGGGATGAAGACGTCCTCGATACATGGTTCAGTTCAGCACTCTGGCCGTTCACTACCTTGGGCTGGCCAGATAAAACTGATGTTCTGGAATTTTATTACCCTACCAGCACACTCGTAACAGGTTTTGATATCATTTTCTTCTGGGTATCCCGGATGATGATGATGGGTATTCACTTCATGGGGGAAGTCCCTTTCCGCAAAATATTGATTCATGGGCTTGTCCGTGACGAAAAAGGGCAAAAAATGTCCAAGTCTCGTGGCAATGGGATCGATCCACTGGACCTGATTTCAGAATATGGAGCAGATGCAACGCGTCTTGCCATTGCTGCTGGGGCAGGTCTCGGCCGTGACATCAAATTGGGCCGTAATCGTGTTGAAGAACACCGTGCCTTCATCACAAAATTATGGAATGCATCTCGATTCCTCCAGATGAATGGTGTGGAACCAAAATCTGATTTCGATCCATCCAGTGTTCAATCCACATTGGCACGTTGGATTCTGGCAGAAGCCCGTAAAGCCGTAAACCAGGCTGATGCCGCATTGGAATCTTCCCGATTCGATGAATACATCCGTTGCTGCTACAGTTTTGTCTGGAATATTTTCTGCGACTGGTTTGTAGAATTTTCGAAGCCAACTTTCCGCGCAGGTGGACATGAAGCTGAAGAACTCAAAGCAGCAGCAGCCCATGTCTTGGGCATTATTCTACGCATGATGCACCCGGCCATTCCTTTTGTAACAGACACACTCTGGCAGAAATTGGGATATTCCGGGCCGTTTGAAATTAATGGCTGGCCCGATCTCCCACAAATGACAGACGCTGAGGAGGCCTCAGATGAAGTCACCTGGATCATTCGTCTAATTAGCGAAGTCCGAACAGTGCGTTCAGAAATGAATGTACCTCCCTCTCAGAAAGCTCCCATACTGTTGCGTGATGCTTCCAGTAAGACGATTGCACGGGCCAAGAAATGGCAGGCTGTCATTGAACAGATGGCTCGTGCATCTGAAGTCACTACGCTAACAAGTGAACCTCCCAAAATGGCGGCCCAACTGGTTATAGATGAGGCAACAATTTTCCTTCCTCTGGAAAGTGTGATCGATCTCGATGCGGAAAGGAATCGTCTGAGCAAAGAAATTGCACGTCTACGGAGTGAAATTGGTAAGGTTGAGAAAAAACTTTCCAATAAAAATTTTGTTGCTCGTGCCAAGCCTGAGATTGTACAGGAGAATCGGGATCGTTTGGAAAGTTTCCAGCAAGAACTGACCAAACAGACTGTCGCTCTTGGTCGTATCAGTTAAGGACATCTCATTAAAATGGCCCGCTCTCTTATCTAAGGGAGCGGGCCATTGTCTGAAACTGAAAGGGGAAAAAGACTATTTTCCCCTTGTGATTTTCAACGCTTCTTTATGATGATCTGAGAAAGATCCCGAACGGCACCATGGGCTGCACTGGTTGTTATGGCAGCATAAGCCTGTAAGGCTGTGGAAACAGTGCGTTCACGCTGAGGCTGCCAGCCAGCTATTCCTTTTTGATGCATGGCAGCACGACGTAGCCCAAGTTCATCATCCGATACATCCAGATGCAGTAGTCTTCTTGGAATATCAATAAGAATATCGTCACCTTCTTCAACAAGACCGATCAGGCCACCTTCTGCGGCTTCTGGAGAAATATGACCAACTGAAAGGCCGGAACTTCCCCCAGAGAAACGGCCATCTGTAATCAGAGCACAGACTTCTCCCAATCCCATGGATTTCAGGTAACTTGTTGGATACAGCATTTCCTGCATACCCGGTCCACCTTTAGGCCCTTCATATCGTATGACGACAACATCCCCCGGGATGATTTTCTTACCCAGAATGGCATTCACGGCAGCATCCTGACTATCAAAAACCCGAGCACGACCTTTAAATTTCAGGATATTCTCCGCAACGCCTGCCGTTTTAACAATCGCCCCATCCAGAGCCAGATTCCCGTACAGAACGGCAAGACCTCCATCCTGCGAGAAAGCATGTTTCCGATTCCGTAACACACCCGCCTGGCGATCTTTGTCCAGTTCCTTATAAGAACTGTTCTGCGAAAAAGCCTCAACAGTACGGACTCCACCAGGAGCCGCACGGAATAATGCCTCCGCTTCTTCATGATTCTGAACGATATCCCATTTTTCCAGAGCATCAGCCAGAGTAGGAGAGTGAACTGTCGGAACGGTCGTATCAAGCAGTCCCGCCCGATCCAGTTCGCCCAGAATTGCCGGGATACCACCAGCTCTATGGACATCTTCCATATGTACATTGGCAACCGACGGAGACACTTTGCAAAGGTGAGGGACTTTTCGAGAAAGAGCATCAATATCATTCATCGTAAAGTCGACACCTGCCTCATGCGCAGAAGCCAAAAGATGAAGCACGGTATTCGTGGACCCCCCCATGGCGATGTCCAGTGTCATGGCATTCACGAAAGCTGCCTTTGTAGCAATACCACGAGGCAAGGCCGTAACATCATCATGTTCATACCAGCGTCTGGCCAGTTCCACACTCAGACGCCCAGCCTTCAGAAACAGCTCTTTTCGTTGACTATGAGTTGCCAGAAGCGAGCCATTTCCTGGCAGAGAAAGTCCCAGAGCCTCTGTCAGACAGTTCATGGAATTGGCTGTGAACATACCAGAGCAGGACCCACATGTCGGACAGGCAGACCGTTCCACCTGTTCAGAAATATCATCACTGATCCGGTCATCAGCAGCTGCAACCATGGATGTCACAAGATCAACAGCACGTTCAATACCATCCATGTCGGCCTTTCCAGCCTCCATAGGACCACCAGATACAAAAACCGTTGGGATGTTCAGCCGCAGAGATGCCATGAGCATGCCCGGCGTTATTTTATCGCAGTTGCTGATACAGACGAGAGCGTCAGCACAATGTGCGTTGACCATATATTCAACAGAATCAGCAATCAGTTCCCGTGAGGGGAGGGAATACAGCATTCCCCCATGTCCCATGGCGATGCCATCATCCACGGCAATCGTATTGAATTCTTTGGCCACACCACCTGCTTCTTCTACAGCTGAAGCAACCAGTGCTCCCATATTTTTGAGATGCACATGACCAGGCACAAATTGGGTAAAGGAATTGGCTATGGCAATGATGGGTTTACTAAAATCATCGTCCTTCATGCCCGTCGCCCTCCAGAGGGCACGGGCACCTGCCATGTTACGGCCGTGAGTGCTTGTATGAGAGCGATAAGCGGGCATTGAAAAACCTCTTCAGGAAAAAACGTCTGATGGCGTCTTATCGTAAGAAACAGAATTATAACATACGAAATTTGAAATATATGAAAAGCATATGACACCCCTCTAGGTTTCTGTTCTTCCACGAACCATATGGGATGATAACATCCAATAGGAGTGAGACCAGCATGACACAGACATCATCCATCATTCTCGGAGGCGGCTGCTTCTGGTGTGTTGAAGCCATTTTTACAGGGCTTAAAGGTATCGTTTCAGCCAAACCAGGCTATGCGGGAGGTCATACGGAACACCCCAGTTATAAAGACGTCTGTACAGGGAAAACCGGGCATGCAGAGGTTGTTCAGGTTATCTTCAATCCCGAAGAAATCAGTTTAAAAGATATTTTGAGGGTATTTTTTACCACTCATGATCCGACCCAGCTCAACCGCCAGGGGGATGACATGGGAACGCAATATCGTTCTGTCATTTTTGGTGATAACGCCCAGCAAGCTTCTGCCCGTACAATCCGCGATGAGATCGCAGAACAGAATATCTGGGGAGGAGAAATTGTAACATCTATTGAAGGGCCAACTCACTTCTGGGAAGCTGAAGAGAGTCATCATGACTATTTTGCACGTAACCCGGAAACGGCCTATTGCGCCGCAGTTGTTGCACCAAAAGTTGCCAAGGCCCGGAAACTCTATCGGGATAGATTAAAAACAGTCTGACCACTGGTACGTGAAGGGAAGCTCTTTTATATGGAGAGACTTCCCTCATTCACCTTCTTCCAGCAGAACCAAGTCCGTTTCCTCATCATAGCAGAATAGATTAGCGTAACGTGCCCATGATATGGCTGCGTTGAGCGTCTGCCGCGCATATGTCGCGGACATGGAATTTTCCAACTTGCGTCGAAAGAGGCCAGCATCCGTGGCGTGGCTAGCCCGCTCATCAAGTGTTCCTCGGATCAATTTCAGGAGCGGGACGGAATGAAGCAGTGCAGCCCGCATGATGTCACGCCGCGCATCCGCATCAGCTTCCACAAAAACACGCCCTGTATTGGTCAGCATGATGTCACCATCTTCCAGTTCGGCCAAATCCAGAAGCTGTAACGTTTCCCCTAAGGGGAACAGGTCATCAAGTGTCATCTGCAGCTGATTGGCCAGTTCCGGCAGGTCAGCTCGACCAGATAAAGGCTCATGGTTCAAAGATTCCATCAGCCCCACTAATAGTTCAATAGAAATATCAGGCAGTACGATGAAAGAATCGCTCTCATTCTGTACCTCTCCCTGCCCAGGTAAAGCCAGTTCAGCTTCTGAAACACTGGGAGCACGCAACGTCATGAGTGTATATATCTGATCTACAAAATGTCGAAAGTCGTCAGCCTGTCGGTTGCGCGGATGAGGAAAAGGAACAACGATCTCATGAGTGATACGCCCTGGCCCGGACGAAAAAAGCAGAATCCTGTCACACATCAGCACAGCTTCTTCTATGGCATGTGTTGCCAGGACCATAGCCTTGAGTGGTCCAAGACGGTGTTCCTGCCATAATTCAATCAGGTCAGTCCGCAGATTTTCTGCACTCAGATGGTCAATATTCAGAAATGGCTCATCAAGCAATAATACTTCAGGCTGTCGTGCAAGAGCACGGATCAGGGATGTGCGTTCTTCTAATGCATCAGATAATTCACGAGGATAGGCTCCTTCGTATCCGTCCATATCAAGCACTTCAATAATAGCACTAGCTATCTTCTCCCGTTCCTCTTTAGGCCAGCGTTTTCCTTCGAGGGCCAGAAGAATATTTTCTCGAACTGTCAACCACGGGAAAAGTACATCATCCTGTAAAATAATTGATACTTTCTCAAGATCCTGAGCTATTGCCCTCTCATTCCTCCAGAAGACTCTTCCTTTTCGAGGGGCTTCAAGACCTGCCATAATTTTGAGAAGACTTGACTTGCCTGATCCTGAACGCCCGACCAGACCCAGAATCTCACCTTCACGGACTTCCATGTTGATCTGTTCAACAATTGGTACGTCCTGATTTCGTGATTTGTGTGCAAATTGGGCACAATCAACCAAGCGTAAAATACCATTCACAGCTAGATCCTATACCGATGTGACATGCGTTCCTGTAAAGGAATAAAAACTCCCCAACGTACTGAAATAGCTAACAGGGTCATCAGAATCAGGAGTATTCCCTGCATCCCATAAGTATGGGCCTGAAGAATAGTCAGATGATACGTTCCCTGTTTCAGAAGGGCTATCATATAGACATTGTCCCAAAAAAAAGGCAGTGCCATGATAGCTGCCTGCAAAAGAGCCGGGGATAGTAGAGGAAAACGAATATCTTTCCATCGAGACAGTAAAGGAAGACGTAGATATCGTCCCATCATGACAAACTGTCTTCCTGAAGCATTTGAATCATACAGGAAGAAGGCCCAGCCACTTATGCTCACAATGGCCAAGGCCGGTACGATAAATGCCAAATAGGAAACAGGAAATACCATATAGAATAGAAAGACAGGAATAAGAGCAGCAATCAGACAACATTTCCGAAATTTTTTTCTTATATCCATAGATAGTCCCAGTAAAAGGCCGCCAACCACTCCCCAAAAAATACCGTTCATCAGAATAGCAACAAGCAATGCAATGAATGGCCCCGGAAAGCCCCAAAAACCACAAGATAACAGAATAGATGCCAATAATGTTCCCGTCGCTCCGGCAACATAATGTGTTCGACAGAATGACGGGCGATCATTATATTTATCTATTTCAGCTTTTGCCAGATCGCATACGGCATAGTGACGCCCATATCCTCGTAATGGTCTGATAAAACCATGCTGTACAAGAAAAATAAGCATCATCATAAGTGCCAATATACCAAAGGCAACCAACTGTTCCTTCCTCTGTACGGCCTGAAGAAACATTTTTCCCAATCCCGGCGAGGTGTGAGGAAGAAACAGAGATACGGCCAGCTCTCCTCCCAAAATCTGTAACCAGAATCCAGGAAGCCCACGCAACACAGTCCGAACAAGATCAGGAAATGCAAAAGGCATGTGTAAACGCCAGAAACTTTGCCAGCGATCCAACCGTAAAGCACGTGCCGTTTTCAGATAACTGGAAGGTATTTCATTTCCAGCTTTTAAACTCTCATGAACAGTGCGTGCCAGAAGACTGTAACAGGCCACGCCTGCCACACTCCAGAAGGAGGGGAAGATGGCACAGAAAAAACCAAGCAGACAGAAAGCTGGTATCTCGGCCAGAACGACTGTAAGTTTCGTTAGCACCCGTTTCAGATATGTAGAACAGGCTGCAATAGATAGAAGAAGGCAATATCCTAAAACAACAAATAATAAGGCGGTTGCTACCTTACCTAGGGTCCACAACATATCTTCCCACGGGGTAGGAAGTGGGGAAAGAGGCAGCACCCCACATCCCCGACAGAGACCATACAGGGCCCCCAGGATCAGAATGCAGCAGGACAGGCCACTTCCATAGCCACCTAGAAGCCAACGCGCGAACCGCCCTTCCAGTTTTGAAAGATAGGCAAAAGGCCACCCATCTCTTCTCATGATCGGCTCGAATACACACTGACGTCCATAATCTCAGACCTTAACAGCCAAACTTCCGGTTCATAAGGGACAAGTCAGTGACCGGTACTTCCAAACCCCCCACAGCCCCGTTCGGTTGTATCCAGACTGATACATTCCTGCCACTGTATTCTCACTACAGGGGCCAGAACGCCCTGCGCCACTCTCATACCTCGCTCGATAACAAAATCCTCTGTTCCCATGTTCATAAGGATGATACGAATTTCACCCCGGTAATCTTCATCAATCGTACCGGGACTATTCGGCACCACGAGGCCATGTTTCAATGCCAGTCCTGAACGGGGACGGATCTGAAGCTCATACCCTTTCGGTAGAGCAATACACAAACCGGTCGGAATCAAACATCTCTCCCCCGGTTTCAACGTGAGAGGAGTGTCTACAGCAGCCTGGAAATCTATTCCAGCAGCACCTGCAGTCCCATATGAAGGCAGAGCCAGACCTTCAGAGTGAGGAAGACGAAGAATACGGACGGGCACATCATTCAACATAAGTCATGACCTCAACACTAGGAATCACCGGTCATTCCCGGTTCTGAAAAAATTCACCACTCGTTCTGCCAGATGGTCTGCCAGAGACGACTTATCCATCTCAGGCCAACTTTCCACTCCAGCATCTGCCAGAAACAGAACCTGATTACGGGTACCGCCAAAGCGATGTTTCGTTACATCATTAGCAAGAAGCCAGTCACAACCTTTTTTCTGACGTTTCTGTTCTGCATGCTTCTGAAGATGATCCGTCTCTGCCGCAAAACCCACCACAAGTGCTGGCCGACCTTTCATATGAGAAATGGTGGACAGAATATCCGGATTTTCAACCAGATTCAGAACAGGTGGAGTATCGCCTGTCTTTTTCACCTTGCTCTCATAGACAGCAGCGGGCCGCCAGTCGCTTACAGCAGCTACGCAGATGGCAGCATCAAAAGGACTCTGATTCAGACAGGCTGCTTTCATCTCTTCTGCTGTCTGTACATCAATCCTTTTTACTGAAGGAGGTGTTGGCAGGCTCACAGGGCCACTGACAAGCCTGACATCAGCACCTCTTCTGGCTAAGGCAGCCGCTATGGCATAGCCCTGTAATCCAGAAGAACGATTGGAAATGAAACGGACAGGGTCAATTGGCTCAACAGTAGGGCCTGCCGTAACAAGCACCCTACGTCCTGCCAGTTCTCCTGCACCCAGCACACTTCGAACGGCGATTAATATGTCATCCAACTCAGCCAGGCGCCCTGTTCCTGTCTCGCCACAGGCCACATTGCCCTGAGCAGGCCCAACACATTTTACTCCCCTCTGACATAACAGAGACAAATTGGCCTGTGTTGCAGAATGGCTCCACATATGCGGATTCATGGCTGGTGCCAGCAGGACAGGAGCATCCGTTGCCAACAGAATGGTTGTTGCCAGATCATCGGCCATGCCCTGCGCCATACGAGCCATCAGATTGGCCGTGGCTGGACAGACCAATATCAGATCAGCCGAACGAGCGAGAGAAATATGACCTACGTCACTTTCCTGTCCGGGCTGGAAAAGATCAGCATGAACAGAATGACCGCATAATACTTCCAATGATAGAGGCGTCACAAAATGATGGGCGGCTTCTGTCATCACCGGGACAACATCCATACCCTCACGGCTCAACTGACGGGCGATGTCGAGAGCCTTATAAGCTGCAATACCACCACCTAGGATAAGGATAATACGTGGCATGATAGCTTACCCCTAGAGTCGCCAGCCCGAATGTATGGCTACGATACCTCCCGAAAGGTTCTGATAAGACACTCGTTCCATACCTGCCGAACGCATCATCTCAGCCAATGTTTCCTGATCCGGGAACATACGGATACTTTCGGCCAGATATTGATAGCTTTCAGCATCCCCGGCGATCATCTGCCCCATACGAGGCAGCACCTGAAAAGACCAAGCATCATAAACCGCTGAAAGCGCAGCTACGTCCACCTTCGAGAATTCAAGACATAAAAATCGCCCTCCTGGTTTCAGAACACGTCTGACTTCCTGTAAGACAGCATCCTTGTCCGTGCAGTTTCGCAGCCCAAAAGCCATGGAGATTCGATCCATGGACGCATCAGGGAAGGGAAAAGTTTCAGCGTCGGCCACGCAGACATCCATCTTCCCGATCAGTCCAGCCTTGATGGCTCGTTTCCGACCGACCTCAAGCATAGCCTCATTGATATCAGACAGTACGGCATGTCCACCACCACGACGCAACCAGCCAAAAGTGATGTCACCCGTCCCTCCTGCCAGATCAAGCAGATGATGCCGAGGTTGAGGTGACAACATGGTCACGAAAATGCGTTTCCAGACCCGATGAATGCCCAGGGACATGGCATCATTCATGACATCATATTTGCCCGCAACGCTTTCAAAAACCTGCCGGACAAGTGGCTTTTTCTCCCCCCGAGGTACGTCACGATACCCAAAATCAATCGTGCCAGCATCAAAATCAGCTGACGGGTAAGGAGAGGTGTGGGAAGAATGGTTCTCAGTCATGCAACCATTGTTATCCCATTGCGAATATTTATGCCAGAACTCCCAGAAGTCGAAACCATCCTTCAGAGCATGAAACCTGCTTTAACAGGGCAGAAATTCACCTCAATAGACATCAACAGGCCAGACCTACGTACGCCCTTTCCCTCCGGTCTTTCCACCATACCGCTCAATGAAACGGTTGTCAGGTTACGCCGGAGGGCAAAATATATCCTGCTTGATTTTCAGCATGGATGGAGCCTGCTGATTCATCTTGGCATGTCGGGTCGATTGTTCATTGATTCTGCTACACGCAACATTCCTTTGCGCAGACATGAACATCTCATATTCTGGACTGACAATGGGTGTCGTATTGGTCTGGTCGATCCCCGCCGGTTTGGCATGGTCGGTCTGTTCCAGACAGATCAGGAAAATCAATATCCTCCATTGAAACATCTGGGCCTTGAGCCTCTGTCAGATGATTTTACGACGGACCAACTTTCCTCCATCTGTGCATCAACCCGTGTGCCCATAAAGAATGTTCTTCTGGATCAGCGCAGAATTGTCGGTCTGGGGAATATCTACGTATGCGAGGCCTTGTTCAAAGCCCATATTCATCCTGCCAGAACTGCGGACAGCCTGACATATGAAGAACTTCATCATCTGCGCAGATTCATTACGGATATTCTTCAGTCTGCCATTGCTGCCGGAGGGTCTACCCTGAGGGATTATGTTCACACGGATGGCCAGCCCGGGGCCTTTCAGGAACTACATCTCGTCTACGATCGAGAAGGGGAGCCCTGTCCCAACTGTGCCCCAGAAAGCCGCCCATCTCATATCAGACGCATGATGCAGAGTGGTCGATCCACGTTCTTTTGTCCGCACTGTCAGAAAATCTAGCATAAAGGAACTGTCATTATCGTCGGAACTGAAGACAGAGCTTGACGTAACGTTGCCAGAGAGGTAAATGGCAAGCATTATTTTTAGCGAACTATCCGCAGGAAACCTGAAGCCCATGGCCAATAACGCATCTGCCCGTAAACGCATCCGTCAGAATGAACGTCGCCGTCTGCGCAACGCTTCCCGTCTGTCCCGTATGCGTACCTTTATCAAGAATGTTGAAAAGGCTATTCTGTCCGGGGACAAAGCAGCTGCAACAGAGGCCCTGCGGGCTGCTCAACCGGAGATGCAGCGTGCCGCTGGTAAAGGTGTCATTGCCCGGAATACGGTCAGCCGCAAGCTCTCTCGTCTGTCAGCTCGCATCAAGTCTATCTCTGCTGCAGCTTGATTGCCTATCAGAGTGGTAAGGTCGATTCATGCGTAACCGGTGAATCGACAGGGGCGCGCCCTCGGGCGCGTTCTTTTTTATTATTCAAACCAGTGAATAAAATTCCCTACGATGGACCATTGCTTCTGATGCACGATCCGTCAGTGCAGGTGAAAATGCTTGATTCCCCTTGTGAGCAAGCTTTACCCTGCTGGGGATGTGCAGGCCTGTAATTATGGAGATCGGAAGTGGAAAAAGCTCAGTCTCAGGACGCTGCTCTGGCCTCTTCTGATACAGCATCGTCTCTCAAAATATCCTGGCTACGCATTTGCGAACGTCTAAAGAATGAAGTAGGCGACGTAGAGTATAGAATGTGGATACAGCGCATTACGCTAGGTCCACTTGATGAAGATGAAATCACTCTTTACCTGCCGGAACGCTTTTTACGGGACTGGGTGCGGGGTCAATATGGCCAGCGTCTTCAGACGCTCTGGCGCGAAGAAAGCCATACTGTCCAGCATGTCGAACTACGGGTTGATAAAAAGGCCCAGCGTTCTTCAAATGCAGAAAGAGAAGCATCTTCTTCGACCCCGAAGACCACACCCTTTGATCCAGATATTCAAACTCTGGTTAAAGAAGATATTGCTGCCTTAGATCGAGAAACAACTACTACGTTGCCTTCTTCAGTTAATGAAGTGCGGAATGATCTGGCTGTCCCTCTCGATCGACGCTTCACATTCGATAATTTCGTTGTCGGTAAGCCCAATGAGTTTGCCTATGCCTGTGCTGGGCGAGTTGCAGATCATCCGGCAAGCCCCGGGTTTAACCCGCTTTTTCTGTATGGCGGAGTGGGACTGGGTAAAACACATCTCATGCATGCCATTGGTCTCAAACTGATGAGTCGTGGAAACATTTCAGTAGCGTATATGTCTGCTGAAAAATTCATGTACCGCTTCATTGCCTCCATGCAGTCAAAATCACAGATGGAATTCAAGGAACAGCTGCGCTCCGTTGACGTCCTGATGATTGATGACCTTCAGTTCCTCATTGGGAAAAACAGTACTCAGGAAGAGTTCTTTCATACTTTCAATGCGCTGGTTGATGCTGGTCGGCAAATTATTGTCAGCGCAGACAAAAGTCCTTCCGACCTCTCAGGACTTGAAGACAGATTACGGACACGGCTGGGTTGCGGCATGGTCGCTGACATTCATGCAACCACTTTCGAACTCCGTATCTCCATCTTGGAAGCAAAAGCAAAAGCCTCCGGTACACCGGTGCCTCCCAAGGTGTTGGAATATCTTGCCCATAAGATCACAACTAATGTACGGGAACTAGAGGGCGCACTGAATCGCCTGATCGCCCATGCGGACCTTGTTGGTCGTCCTGTAACACTGGAATCAACGCAGGATGTCCTGAAAGATATGCTCAAGGCTCATGAACGACGGGTCACGATTGATGAGATCCAGCGTAAGGTTGCGGAGCACTTCAACATTCGTCTGACAGACATGTCTTCAGCACGTAGGGCACGGGCCGTAGCACGTCCTCGACAGATTGCCATGTATCTAGCCAAACAGCTCACAAGCCGCAGCCTTCCAGAGATAGGTCGGAAATTTGGAAATCGGGATCATACAACAGTCATGCATGCGGTCAGCCGTGTTTCTGAACTTATGGAACAGGATCCCGGTCTAGCTGAAAGTGTTGAACTTCTGCGGCATATGCTGGAGGGTTGAAGACATCTTTTCAAACACACACTTATTTTGCTAGGAATGCGTACTGCTATTCCCGATAAGGCTCTGGGGTCCTCATGAAGTTCACCGTTGATCGCGCGCCGCTTCTGCGTGCACTTTCTCACATTCAGGGTGTCGCCGAAAAACGGAACACCATCCCCATTCTGGCCAACGTGCTGATGAATCACGACGGTGAAATTCTGCGTCTGACAGCAACAGACATGGAAATTGCAATCGTGGAAGAAATTCCGTCAGAGGCAACCCGTGCAGGGTCTGTGACTGTGCCTGCCGCTGTTCTGTTCGAAATTGTTCGAAAACTCACCGATGGCGCATTGATTGAGTTTGAGCAGGAAAGTCAGGAAGAGCCTCTTCATCTCAGGGCTGGCCGTTATGAGACCAATCTGAACGTTCTCCCTGTGGATAATTTTCCAGCCATGCTTGCTGGAGATCTGCCGCATCATTTCTCTATTGAGACCAATGGCCTCCGTGATCTGATCGACCGCACCCGGTTTGCCATGTCCAACGAGGAAACCCGTTACTATCTGAACGGAATCTATCTTCACATTGTTCTTGAAGATAAAAAGAACTATCTGCGTGCTGTAGCCACTGATGGTCACCGGCTTGCCAAAATCGATACGCCAGCTCCTTTTGGAGTAGAAACCATGCCAGGGATCATTATCCCTCGCAAAACGGTAACTGAGCTTCGAAAACTGCTTGAGGGCGACGGTTCCTCCGTAGAGGTTTCCCTTTCTGAAACCCGTATCCAGTTCCGTATTGGTTCTATCCTGCTGACGTCCAAACTGGTGGATGGCACCTTCCCGGAATACTCTCGGGTTATTCCCCAGAATAACTCCCGTATTCTACGGGTTGCAAAGCAGGATCTGGCCGCTGCTGTAGGACGCGTAGCTGCAATCAGTCAGGAACGTTCACGCCCTGTAAAGTTGACCATCACCAGAAATCATCTGACTCTTTCTGCTGTCAGCCCTGATCAGGGCATTGCACAGGAAGAACTAGACGAAAATAGTGTCACCTATGACAGCGATGATGTGGAAATTGGGTTCCAGGCACGCTATCTGACTGACATTACAGATCAGATTGATGTCGAAGTAGAATTCGCTTTCGCCAACAGTTCATCACCGACGCTGATTCGTGATACAGGACAGCCTTCCGCCCTATATGTTCTCATGCCCATACGAGTCTGACGTATAACCTTGAAACTACAGCGACTGATATTAACAGATTTCCGTAATTACGGACGCTGTATCTGGGAACCGACTACTCCGTTAACAGTTCTGACAGGTGAAAACGGCAGCGGTAAAACCAATTTTCTGGAAGCCATCTCTCTCCTTGCTCCGGGGAGGGGGCTTCTGGGATCAGCTCCCCAGCTTCTTCCTCGCCACGGTACATCCCATTGGGGGATAGCGGCCGCATTAGAAAGAGGGAAGGAGTGTTTTCATCTATCTACTGGTTTTTCAGGAGAGCGAGGGCGTCGTACCTTCCTGCTGGATGGTGAAAAACCTCGCACCGTAGCTGACATTGCACGACTTTATTCCTGTGTCTGGCTTACGCCACAAATGGAGCGTCTCTTCCTTGAGGGAGGATCGGCCCGACGTCGCTTTCTGGATCGTTTGACCACAGCTCTGGTTCCCGACCATACCCAGCAACTCGTGGCACACGAACGCTCTGTCATGAATCGAAACCGGGTTCTGATGGAACAACCAGGTGAAGCTGCCTGGCTCGATTCACTGGAGAGATCCATCAGTCGCCATGCTGTTGCTGTAACGGCGGGTCGCCTGAATCTCATAGAAACATTACAGGCAACACCTTTTGGCAATGAGGCCTTTCCTCGCACCAGCCTCGACATACATTGCCCTATTTCAACTGCCCTGAAAGAAAAACCAGCTCTGGAAGTGGAGGACTGGCTCTGCTGTCTTCTCAGACAGTCACGTCATCAGGATAAAATCCGAAAAAGTACCTCCGTAGGTGCGCATAAAGCCGACATGAGCCTGCGTGATACGACATCTGGCAGAAGAACCTCACACTCCAGTAGTGGGCAGAAAAAGATTATGCTGCTCAGCATTATCCTGTCTCACGCCCACGCTATAGACCGGATATGGGGATATCCACCCGTCATCCTGTTGGATGAACCACTGATCCATCTGGATGAAAGACGGCGCACAGTCCTGATGGAAAGTTTATCCGTCCTGAAGACCACAACTCTTTTGACTGGAACTGAAGCTGATCCTTTCTTTCCTGTCAGAAAATTTGCTGAATTCTTTCAGGTCCGTGATGGAGAGCTTCATTCTGCCCGAACCTTCCCAAACATGGTCAGATGATCACCGGGGCAACAAGGGATTGCACTGGTCAGAAGAGGGTTCTCGCAGTATATTCACGCCTCATATCCGCCATCTAACCGGAGTAATGCTTAGGCATGTCAGAATCCCATAACCAGCCGGAAATTCAGTCTTCCGATCGTGAGGAATATGATGCCTCTTCCATCTCCGTACTGCGGGGATTGGATGCGGTTCGTAAACGGCCCGGCATGTATATTGGGGACACTGATGATGGCTCCGGCCTGCATCATATGGTCTTCGAAATTATTGATAATGCAGTCGACGAGGTTCAGGCAGGATATGCCACTTATTGCATTCTGACTCTCAATGGGGATGGCTCTGTCACTGTCCGTGATAATGGACGGGGAATTCCCACAGACATGCACGAAGAAGAAGGAATCAGTGCTGCTGAGGTTGTTCTCACGAAGCTGCATGCTGGCGGCAAATTCAATCAGAATTCTTACAAGGTTTCTGGAGGGCTGCATGGCGTGGGTGCTGCGGTCGTCAATGCCCTTTCGGAGAGTATGGATGTCCGTATATGGCGACAGGGCAAAGAACATGTCATTCACTTCCGTCATGGAGAACGAGTAGCACCACTGGAAATTATCGGCAGCTCTGATGAAGAAAATGGGACTGAAGTTACCTTCAAGCCCAGCGCAGAGACTTTCTCCAAGACTGAGTTTGAATTCAGTATTCTGGAACGTCGTGTCCGTGAACTTGCCTTTCTGAATTCAGGCATGAAGATCATTCTCCGTGATGAACGCCATAGCGAAACACGGGAGGTCGTCTTTCATTATGAAGGTGGGCTGACGGCTTTTGTCCAATGGCTCAACAGCTCCAAAACTGCCCTGATTGATCCGCCCATTACGGGTGAGCTTCAGGATGAAGCATCTGGCATCCGGGTAGAGTTTGCTCTGTGCTGGAATGACAGCTTTCACGAAACCATGCTGTGCTTTACCAACAATATTCCCCAGCGTGATGGGGGTACACACCTTGCCGGTTTCCGCCAGGCCCTGACACGTGCCGTCGGAAAATATGCCGCTCAATTAGGAAACAGGAAAGAAACCAACAGCCTGACCGGTGAGGACATGCGGGAAGGGTTGTCTGCCGTACTGTCCGTCAAGGTTCCGGATCCAAAATTTTCATCACAGACCAAGGACAAACTGGTTTCCTCGGAAGTTCAGCCTGTAGTGCATACCATTGCAGCTGACATGATCAGCCATTGGTTTGAAACACATCCCAAGGAAGCCCGGATCGTCATTGCCAAGATTGCTGACGCCGCCAACGCTCGGGAAGCTGCCCGACGCGCCCGTGAGCTGACCCGACGTAAAGGGGTGTTGGATGTATCATCTCTCCCAGGAAAGCTGGCAGACTGCCAGGAACGGAACCCTGAAGGGGCGGAACTTTTCATCGTGGAGGGTGACTCTGCTGGAGGGACGGCAAAGCAGGGGCGGGACCGTCGCTTCCAGGCCATCCTTCCTTTGAGAGGAAAGATTCTGAACATTGAACGCGCCCGGTTCGATCGGATGCTGGGATCTGCCGAAATTGGTACGCTTATCACAGCATTAGGCACAGGCATCGGTCATGGCCCCGCCGAGCAGGGGGGCTTCAATATCGATAAGCTTCGGTACCATAAAATTGTCATCATGACGGATGCTGATGTGGATGGCTCCCATATTCGTACCCTTCTGCTGACGTTCTTCTTCCGTCAGATGCCACAGCTGATAGAGAATGGTCATCTCTATATTGCGCAGCCTCCACTGTTCCGTGCAAAACGGGGTCAGGAAGAGCGTTATCTCAAAGATGAACCTGCCTTGGACGCCTATCTGCTGGACAAGGCCCTCGGGAATGCCTCCATAACCCTTCATGATGGCCAGGTATTGGAAGGAGCTGCCCTTCGTGAGGTGATTGAGCGTTTCAGTCATATTGCTCAGGACTTGCGTGCTCTTGCAGCTCGTGTGCCACTCTGGGTTGTTGAGCAGGCTGCCGTAAGTGGTCTCATCAATGCTGATGCAGCGATCCGTCAGCAGAAGCTGGAACAATTCGCCATGCGTCTGAATTCAGCCTCTCCCGAAAATGAACGGGGATGGGAGATCGAAGCTGATACACAAGGTGTCATCTGCCGACGTTTCCTGCGTGGTGTGGGAGAATGCTACATATTTGAAACAACACTTCTTCGCTCAAGTGAAGCCCGTCGTCTTCAAGCTCAGACAGATTGGCTGGCTACTTTTTTCACTAAACCAGTTGTCCTGACTCTGGATCAAAGAAGTTCTAAATTCTCTGGTCCAGGTATGTTGATGGAACATGTTCTTGCTCAAGGGCGCCGTGGTCTGGCCATCAACCGTTTTAAAGGGCTGGGAGAAATGAATGACGAACAGCTCTGGCATACAACTCTTGATCCGGCTTCCCGCACTTTGCTGCAGGTTCAGATCGGAGATGTTGATGAGGCAGGACAGGTCTTTTCGACTCTCATGGGGGATGTCGTGGAGCCGCGTCGTGAATTTATCGTTGATAATGCCCTGAAAGTTGCCAACCTTGACGTCTAATCATCAATCCCCATTCCGGAGGTATATAGCCGGATGGTTTACAGGTCTGGCAATAGTGTCCTCTTGTCTCTTCGGGATGACAAGGGCCGATGCCCAGTCTGCTTTACCAGTTCTTCCTCAGCCGGAAGGTGCGATAAAGTCGGCAACAGCTCAGAATATACACCTTCATTTTGGTGTTTTTGTTCATGGCTATCATGCTTTAAGTGCCGATGCTGATTATGTTCTGCAGCCTTGGGGATATGGTGTAGAAACGCACCTTTATACCGTTGGCCTGGCAAGCTGGTTCCTGACACTCAATTTATTGAGTAATGCTCAGGGCCATTTCAATGGCGATGATGTTTCTCCCGTTGCTTTTAGCAATAATGGCTTTTCTCATGGCGAAGAACAGAAAGCTCATATTGATTTTGATATTTCTGGTCCTCACGTCACCGTCTTGGTTCCACCAGACAAACAGAGGGAACCATTACCAGACACTGAACTTAAACAATCCGTCGATATGCTGAGTTACCTGGTTTTCCTGACCCGTCGCATGTCCCTGAAGAATGATTGTAATTTCAGTAAACCGGTTTTTGACGGTATTCGTCTTTCCTATCTGGAAGTGCATGGCCCAGCCAGAGCAGCCATTCCCAGAGATCACGGCTCATATTTCAAGGGAAATTCTCTGAGATGTGATTTTACAGGACGGCAAATTGGCGGATTTTCAATTGGATCCCGTTTCAAAGCAGCCCAATCCACGCCACATCCGGGAAGTGTCTGGTTTGTACAGGATGAGAAAGCCGGGCTTTTGCCTGCGCGTATTGAATTTGACCATTACAAAATGGGTGAAATCCTGATCGTTCTACAGGCGGAGCCGAAACTTTCCGCAATATCCCATGATCAGGCTCACTAGGCTTTTTTTACATACAGGAGGCACGATCCATGAGTTGTACCACCACTGCCGTCATTCTGGCTGCTGGCATGGGGACACGCATGAAGTCTCGCCATCCCAAAGCCATGCAACGATTGGGGAATCGCCCCATGATATGGCACCTGATTGAGACTGCCCAAAAGGTCGTCGACCGAATTGTGGTCGTCGTTGGACCTGACATGGATGATCTGACCCGTTTTGTGGCACCTCATGAAACTGTCATTCAGGCAGAACGTTTGGGTACGGGCCATGCTGCAAGGATAGGTATAAAGGGTCTAGACAGGGGCAAGGCTATCATCCTCTATGCAGACAATCCCCTGTTAACATCTGGCACCATGAAGCATCTTCTAGATACACATGAAAATGGCAATACCCTTTCTCTATTAGGGATGCGTCCCCAAAACCCTGGGCACTATGGCAGAATAGTCACAGAAAACAGTGGTCAGGTAAAACGCATAGTAGAATACAAAGATGCTTCTGACGATGAAAAACAAATAACACTCTGCAATGCTGGCATGATGTGCGCATCTGTCGCTGATTTAAAATCGTGGTTAAACACTATTGCGCCCAACAATGCACAGAAAGAGTACTATCTGACAGATATAGTGGCTCTAGCTTCCAAACAGGGAAAGGTCAGCTGTGTCGAAGGAACAGAAGAAGAACTGTCTGGTATTAACTCCAGGCAAGAACTGGCACAGGCTGAGATACGTTTACAGGCCCGTTTGCGTCAGGACGCTCTGAAACGGGGTGTTACACTGATCGATCCGGCCAGTACTTTCCTTGATTCTGATACAAAGTTTTCTACCGATGTTGTTGTTGAACCCAATGTCTTCATTGGTCCGGGCGTCACATTAGAAGAAGGCTGTACAATTCGCGCTTTCTCCCATCTGGAAGGCTGTACTGTAAAATCTGGTGCCGTGATCGGCCCGTATGCCCGCCTTCGCCCTGGAACGATCTGTCGTGAGAACAGTCATGTCGGCAATTTCGTAGAGCTGAAAAATACTGACCTTGGAGCAGGGGGCAAAGCTAACCATTTAACCTACTTGGGAGACGCCCGAATAGGAAGCGAAAGCAACATCGGGGCAGGAAGTATAACCTGCAATTATGACGGTGTTTTCAAACATCAGACTATCATCGGGAAGCGATGTTTCATTGGTTCGAACAGCGTCATGGTTGCTCCGATAGAAATCGGGGATGAAGCCGTGACTGCAGCTGGTAGCGTCATTACAGATACCGTTCCATCTGCGGCTCTTGCTTTTGGAAGAGCGCGGCAGGAGAATAAAAAGAACAAGGGACTTGCTCTCCAGCAGGCCTTACGGAAGAAGAAGGAGCAGGGCTGATGTGTGGTATTTGTGGTGTTGTTGGACATCGTCCCGCTACTCCGATCGTTTTTGAAGGCCTGCGCCGTCTGGAATATAGAGGCTACGATTCTTCTGGTATTGCTACCGTTGAGCATGGCCGGATTTCACGCCGTCGTGCGGCCGGGAAACTAGATAATCTGGGAAAAGCCTTAAAAGAAGCCCCTCTATCTGGCACAACAGCCATTGGTCATACTCGTTGGGCAACACATGGTGCGCCAACGGCAACGAATGCTCATCCACACAAAGTTGGTAAAGTCGCCATCGTTCATAACGGTATTATTGAGAATTTTTTAGACCTCAAGAAAACTCTTGAATCCAAAGGGCGTCACTTTGAAACGGAAACCGATTCAGAAGCTGTTGCTCATTTGCTGGATGAGCATGTCCAGCAGGGGATGGCTCCTAAAGAAGCTGCCTTCGCGACAATCCGTCACTTACAGGGTGCTTATGCCATTGCCATGATTTTTGAAGGACATGATGACCTTTTAATCGGGGCACGACATGGCGCACCACTCGCCATCGGTTATGGTAATGGCGAGATGTTCCTCGGATCAGACAGTCTCGCTCTAGCTCCACTTTCCAACCGGATCACTTATCTGGAAGATGGAGACTGGTGTGTTCTGACCAACGATCACGTCGAGATCATGGACGGACAAGGTAACGTCGTTGAACGTCCCGTTCAGACAACAGCCCTGACAACGGGGCAGATCGGTAAAGACGGATACCGACATTTCATGGAGAAAGAACTTCATGAACATCCTGTCGCCATTGGCCAGACACTCCAGCGCATCGTAGATCCCGTGACACGACGTATTTCTTTGCCAGAAATGCCGTTTGATGTTGCCAGTCTGGCCCGTGTCACGATTACGGCCTGTGGTTCAGCTTTCTATGCTGGTATGGTTGGTCGGTACTGGCTGGAAGAACTTGCCCGTCTCCCTGTCGATATTGATGTAGCATCGGAACTTCGTTATCGCCGTCCACCACAACCGGATCAAGGACTGGCTCTGCTCATTTCTCAATCTGGTGAAACCGCGGATACACTCGGAGTGTTGAGAGAACTTAAGAGAGCCGGCCAGCATATTGTGTCTGTCCTGAATGTAGAACATTCCACTATGGGACGGGAGAGTGACCTTGTTCTTGGCATGGTTGCAGGCCCTGAGATTTCAGTAGCTTCCACAAAAGCATTTACAGCTCAATTGTCTGTTCTGGCGGCTTTGACCATTTATTTTTCTCGTCAACGACAGTTAATTGATGAAATGCGGGAGAGGGAACTGACAGATAGTCTCCTCGATCTTCCATCTCATGCAATGGAAGTTCTCGGGCTGTTTGATCAAATCCGTACCATGGCCCGTGTTATAGCCCAAGCTCGTGATGTTCTCTACTTGGGGCGTGGCATCTGTATGCCTATTGCTCAGGAAGGTGCATTAAAACTTAAAGAAATCAGTTACATTCATGCAGAAGCTTATGCTGCGGGAGAATTGAAGCATGGCCCAATCAGTCTGATTGATCCCAGTGTTCCAGTCGTCGCCATTGCACCATCGACCATTCTGTTTGACAAGACTCTGTCTAATCTTCAGGAGGCCCGTGCTCGCGGGGGACGTATTCTCGTTTTCACAGATACGAAAGGAGCGGAACAGCTGAAAACTGTTGCTGATCATATTGTCGTTCTACCAGATGTAAATGCCTTCACCGCTCCTATCCTTTATACAATCCCTGTACAAATTCTCGCCTATGAAGTTGCTCTGCTGAAAGGTACTGACGTTGATCAGCCTCGTAACCTGGCCAAATCCGTCACTGTAGAATGAGGACTTCTTCATCTGTTTTCCCGAACGGGTGACAGGTAGTCTTTTGTATAAGACTTGCTAGAAAATGTTTTTAACCGTAAATTTTAGAGGCTATATGCGGATGAGTAGAGAAGGGGATATCAGATGGAAATAGGGCTTGCCGCTGTTCTCCTGACCCTTGCCTTTCTTCTCTTTCTCATCAGTTTTATTCCTCCCTTGGCCAAGAAAATTAACCTACCTGAGACGGTCATCATCGCCGTATTGGGCATTGGCTTGGGGTCGGTTTCATCTCTTATCAACAATTCTATGGGACTGGACCTTCTGGAAGGACCGGCCGGTGCACTCCTGTCGTTTCCCATTAACAGTGAGGGATTTCTTCTCATCTTCCTGCCGCTTCTGGTTTTTCAGGGAGCCATGGGAATTAATGTACGCAGTCTAACACATGAGATTGCGACAGTTCTGCTTCTGGCCATTGTTGCTGTCATTGTCTCCACAGCCACAATAGGGTTTGCCCTGTACCCTTTTGCCCAGCAGAGTCTTGTTGCCTGCCTGTTACTGGGAGCTATTGTTGCAACCACAGACCCCTCCGCCGTGGCTGGGATTTTCCGCGAAATCGGTGCTGCTGCGCGGTTAAGTCGCCTGGTAGAAGGGGAGGCTCTTCTGAATGATGCAGCTGCTATCGCCATTTTTACTATTCTCATCTCAGCCATCACAGCACATCATCAGATCAGTTTCAGCGAAGCCTGTATCGACTTTCTAACCAGTTTTGCTGGCGCAGTGATCATCGGCATAGCTGTGGCTCGCCTGGCTTTATTCATGATCACGTCAATCAGTGGCTTTCCCGCTGCTGAGATTACACTTTCTCTTATTCTACCCTATAGCGTCTACATTCTTTGTGATGACATTCTCGGATTCTCCGGTGTTGTTGCAACTGCTTCAGCTGGATTGACAATTTCTGCTTTTGGACCATCCACGTTCCGCCCACAAACATGGCGTTTTCTTCGAGAATTATGGGAACAGATAGAATTCTGGGCCAGTACTCTGGTCTTCATGCTGGCAGCCATGCTGGTTCCCCGCATGATGATCGGCATTACCAAATGGGATTTTTTTCTTATCCTCATAGCCAGTTTAGCCGGACTGATTGCCAGAGCTGCCGTCATTTTTGGTCTGCTACCATTACTCATCATTACACGTCTTTCCCCACCTGTACCAATACGCTTTAAAACAACCATGGCATGGGGTGGATTAAGAGGGGCCATTACATTGGCTCTGGCCCTTGCTGTGAATGAAAATCCACACATCAATGATTCCATTACTCATTTCGTAGGAATTGTTGCAACAGGCTTTGTACTGAGTACACTTCTTATTAATGGAACGACACTTCGCTCTCTAGTCCTATTCTTAAAACTGGATAGATTGTCTCCCATTGATGAGGCTCTGAGAAACCAGATTATTGGTATTGGTCTCAGCCATGTAGCGCAACGTGTGACTCATGTTTCTGACGAACTCAGCTTTGGTGTCCGTACCAGAGGCGGTGTCATCAGTAGGCTTGAACAACGCGCTGAGAAAGAAAAAGCCAGCAACAATTTTGAAACAGCTCTGAATGATAAGGACCGTGTTAACATGGCCCTTCTGACTATCGCTAACCAGGAACGTTCTCTGCTTCTGGATCTCTTTCGAGTACAGGGAATGTCCAGTCGCAGAGTAATTGAAACATTATTACGCGCAACAGAAGCTATTGTTGATGCTACCCAACTTGAAGGGCGTTATGGCTATGTAAAAACACGCCGTAAAAGCCTTCAACCATCATTGCGTCTTCGTATTGCACAAATGTTACATAGACGCTTCCACATAGATCGTCCTTTAACAATCTGTATGATGGAGCGTTTTGAGACATTGATTATTTCTCATCTGGTCTCTACATCTCTTATCCGATTTGTTCGAGAAAGAATGGAACCAACCCTTGGCCTTCGTATTACAGAAATTGTTTCAGAGGTCCTTGGTCGTCAACGGAAATTACTTGATGATGCATTAGCAACTCTCAGATTACATTATTCTGGATATTCAGAGGCTCTGGAAAGCCGACTTCTTCGTCAGATTGCACTTCGTCTTGAAGATGAAGAGTATGCCACGCTGGCCAAGGACAATCTTATTTCACAGGAATTACATAGAGAACTTCATAAATCTATTGAACGGCAAAGAAACAGACTTGACACGCCACTACGCTTCAATCTCCGTAGTGGAATTGAACAACGTTTAAGATCTTTCCCAGCTTTTAATGGTGTTCCTGATGGAGCACTCCATGATCTTGCCGGCCGCGTATTCATCTCTTTTCTCTCTCCTGGTGAAATTCTGATTCGTAAGGGAGAACGTATCCGCACTATTTATGCGCAGGTTGCTGGTCTTGTCGAAACATCGACCAGTGCTGAGACTCAAGAAGTCATGTTGGGGGCAGGGGACCTTATTGGGGCAAATAGTCATATTCTAGGAAAACGTGCTCAGAATACCGTCCGTTCCTTACAGTTTTCTCATATGCTTGCTATTCCTAGAGCTGATTTTGACAAGCTTTTACAAAATTATCCCATTGTTAAACGTCAGATCATGAAAAGGCATGACATGCGGCTGAATGGGGCTTTAGAGACCAGTGTGGTGATTACCAAGGAAGGGAATAGTATTTCTCCAGTTCATGAAGCAGGTTTCATTATTTCCCCAATCATGGAAAAAAGCTGAGTGTCAGGTCGGCTTATCCAGCGTAGGGGAAAATAATCTTCCTGCCATCCTGCTAGAAGCTAGTAGCCCAAGAGTAGATAGCAAGGCACCTCCTGAATGGAGGAGCCAGAAAAGTGAATCTGAAATCTGGTGCAGTAAAGAAGCTAGTTTACCAATCATCATATTTCCTAAAAAAATATGTAATGTAAAACAGGAGACAAGAGTAGTATTATATCGAATTGGAGCATAACGGGAGAATAGAGCCATCCCCGTGGCAAAAGTCATACTACAACCAATGTCATTCACTGTATGAAATATTACTCCCCACCATAAATTTATCTGGTGAGGTCCAGGATATAACCATTCCGCGCAGACTAGAAAAATAGGTCCTGATGTAGAAATTCCGCTTCCGATGATGATTTTTGTCATGTCATGAACAGCACCGTATCGTGCATCATACCAACGCCAAAACCACAGAATGAGTAGACCTGTCACCATACTAATTACACTGTCTAATGAGACAAGCGTACTAGCAGGATATGTCATCCCCATTATTGCGAGTTGATAATGCTCGCTCCCCCAAAGCAGGTAACCATCCATAATTTCTTGATTTGGCAAAACCCCTAGAGCAAAAAGGACAACCAACCAAAGCAGAAATAGAATGCGTTTTTTTTCTACGATGCCACAATTCGTGTTCTCTACTACAGAAGCGTACATATGCGTTTCTTCTGCAGGTAAATAACAACCCCATGCTGCGTAACAGATCAGACCGATCAACATGGCGCAGCCTGTTGTACAAAAAGCCAAATACCATGCAACTGTTCCGAGAAAAGAGCAGAGTAGGGGAGAGATAATCGCCATGATCTGGATGCTTTGACTATATATCTGGTACGCATCTGATCGCCGTCGATCATTCAGTTCATACAGAGCACCGACCTGTGCTTTCAGACTTCCTGAAAAAGCCACTCCAACGAGAAACCCTAATAGGGCCAGAACGAATAACTGTTCCAGCATCATGCAGAAAAAGCTAATTGTCAGCAAAATGATACCGATAATACCGGAGCGCGTTTTTCCCAATCCTCGATCAGATATGAAACTTCCCAGAAAAGGAGCTGCAAAAATAACAGCCATGATCAATCCTGAAAGACTTCCTGCTGTCGCATCCAGCCCCTTAGGTTCATAGAGTTTTTTATTAACGGCGAGTAAGAGAGGAAGGCCGAGAATCTTTTCGGCACGCACCGGATGCTGGAATATATCTTTCAGATAAACTACCAACACTGAAAGCATTCCGTACTGGGCAAATGAGAGCCAACCTTCGGTCCAAAAAAGAATCCATAACCCTTTGGGATGTCCCCAGATTTCGGTGGTGGTGGTTGGACAGAATGTTTTTGTCAGATGGTTGGTCATATGAAATTTATATCATTAGATTGGCAGGTACAAAAGTCGTATAATATATATTATGCCAACTAGCAAGACCTAATATCCCCAGAACAAACTCTATCCCATTTATATAGAACTACCCACGATAAAAACGATCAAACCGATATCCCAGCGACGTCAAAACTTCGTAACTAATCGTACCAACACTATCGGCCAACCGCATTAGATCCTGTTTTGATCTGATAACACTCAACCAAGCACCTTCCCTCAATAAAGCTGATCTCAAAGCTGTTACATCTACAGAAAGACTATCCATAGAAATTCGACCTCGTATTGGCAGACGTATTCCATCTTTCCACAACGCTCCAATTTCAGAAAAAGATCGGAATATCCCATCCGCATAACCAATACCTACCGTAGCTACACGCATGGAACGCTCTGCACGATAAGTCAGGCCATAACCAATACGATCCCCAGAACACAACTGTCGAATCTGTAAAATTTGAGCTTCAAGCTCAATCGCTAACCGAAATTCATTACTCTCATATCCCGGGGTCAGCCCATATAATGCAATCCCAGGCCGAACCATGTCAAAATGATATTTTTCTCCTAAAAAAATACCTGATGACGCCGAAAGAGAACGTGGAACTCCTGGAAAGGCAGCAGTCATATTAAGAAACCGTCTAAGCTGCTCAGTATTAGCTATATCTTCAGGACAGTCAGCGCACGCGAGATGACTCAACAGCAATACGGGCCGAAAATCTATCACCGCTTCATCACAAAGGTCTTTACATGAAAGACCAAAGCGAGACATCCCCGTATCAAACTGCAAAGCTGCCGGATGTTCTTTACCTTCCCTCTGACAGAAAGAACGCCACCCTTTAAGCTGTTCTAAACTATTGATTACTGGAATCAAATTATACATTGTCATGAACTCTGGATAGCCTGGTAAAAAACCATGGAGAATGAAAATCCTTTTTTTAGGCAAGAATGCTCTTAACATTTTTCCTTCTTCGGGATGGGCCACAAAAAAAGTCTGTACAGCATCCGCAAGGGTAGCAGCCACTTTTTCCATGCCCAACCCGTACGCATCGGCTTTTACGACAGCAGCACACTCCGCACGAGATGCAATTCTCGATAGGCAAGCGTAGTTTTCTCTAATGGCAGAAAGATCCACTGCTAAACGTGCACTTGTCTGTTTACTGGAATGTTCCATCCCAGACCTCTTTTTCCTCTATGTCCCTACGACCCTGAAAGCCTGGTTTTACGAGAACATTCTTCCAAGAAGATTATTATTTAATGACAGAAACATCCTCTAAAATCACCAGCTTCCTAGATTTTTTCTAACAATTTTCAACGCTGAGCACGGCCATAATGGCATAATGTCATCAATTTCGCATACAAATTTGATGACATATGCTTGAGGCAGAGGGGGTTTTTGTATTAGAGACAGGTCACACCATGCTGCTCTGCTATGTGTGGAGCGGCCTTTACCCTATGCACAGGGGTTAAGTTTTTTTGATTTCGCAGGGGCCTTAAGATTTCCAGTCTGATGGTCCAAACGGAGCTAGTCCAGGTTTGACCGAGGCCAATCAGAAACCCAATCCCGTCCTCTCCATCACGCCAAGCCGTTCAGGTATTGAACGCCGCTATGGGGATTTTTCCAGTTTTCCTGCTGCCCTTGATTATGCAGCACAGGGGAAGAGCGGCTTCAATATATATTCCGGACGTGGGACCCTGCTGGAAGTTCTTCCTTATAGTCTGCTGCGCCAGCAGGCGCAGGCTACGGCTCGTCGTCTGCTTGGACTGGGACTGGAACCGGGCGACCGGGTGGCCATTGTTGCTGAAAGTGATGGCGATTTCGCCCGTATTTTCTTTGGCTGTCAGTATGCAAGCCTCGTCCCTGCTCCCCTTCCCCTTCCCGTCGCTTTTGGTGGAAAAGAAGGATACATCGACACTCTACGCGGCATGATTACGACTGCTGATGCCCGTGCTGTCGTAGTGCCAGACGTCATTGGTGGGTGGACCTCCGATATTATAGCTGGTTTTTCTCTTGTTTTTGGTGGCTCTCCTGCTGATCTGATGTCACTGGAAGAAAGCAATCTTCCTCTCCCGAAGATTCAGGAAGACGGACTATCCTATCTTCAATTCTCCTCCGGTAGTACCCGTTTTCCCATGGGAATCAGTGTCACGCAAAAAGCCGGCATGGCAAATGCTCACGCCATTGCCCGTTATGGCCTGCAGGTTTATCCAAGCTCTGATGAGCGTGATGACCGTTGCGTATCCTGGCTGCCGCTCTATCACGATATGGGTCTTGTCGGCTTTTTCCTGACCCCAATGACATGTCAGCTTTCTGTTGATCTTTTGCCTACACGGGAGTTTGCTCGTCGCCCCCATATCTGGCTGGAACTGATTGCCCGGAATAAAGGCACCATGTCTTACAGCCCTTCTTTTGGTTATGAGCTGTGTGCCCGCCGTGGGGCACGAGAAGATATCGACCTCTCCTCATGGCGGATTGCCGGGATTGGTGGAGATATGATCAGGCCCCATATCATTCATAATTTTGCAGAAACCTTTGCCAAACGCGGATTTGACGCCAAAGCTTTTGTCGCCAGCTATGGCATGGCAGAAACAACTCTCGCCATAAGCTTTGCTCCCCTTAATACCGGCTTGCGTACCGATAGGGTTGATCTGTCTATCATGGAACAGAAAGATTATGCCCAGCCCGCTGAAAAGGAAGGCGAATCTACCCGTGACTTCGTGTTATGTGGCGCCTGTCTCTCCGGGCATCAGATTGAAGTGCGTAACAGTGCCGGAAGCGTTCTGAAAGAACGTGAGATCGGGACCGTCCATGTTCGTGGACCCAGCCTCATGGCTGGTTATTTCAACAGACCGGACGAAACAGATCAGGTATTGTCTCCTGATGGATGGCTGAATACCGGGGATATTGGCTATATGCTTGATGGTCAGATTGTCATTACGGGGCGAGCCAAAGACCTTATTATCATCAATGCCCGTAACATATGGCCTCAAGACCTGGAGTGGGCTGCTGAACATGAAGTGACCTCTCTTCGCTCCCGCGATGTTGCTGTATTTTCTGTAGATGACAGGCAGGGTGAGCGTGTTGTCGCCTTGGTCCAGTGCCGCTATACGGATGAGGAACCCCGTGTCAAACTACGGGATGAGCTGGTAGCCCTCTTCCGCCGTCTTCATGGCATTGATGTTGATGTTGTTCTGGTTCCGCCGCGCTCTCTTCCTCAGACATCTTCTGGAAAACTGACCAGGGCCCGGGCCAAGACCATGTACCTCAACAACGAGTTTGCCTGAACGCAAAAGGCTATCTCTCGACGTGGGAAGATTATATAATTCTTCTTCTTTCGCTTGGTCACAAAGGGACAAAACATGACAGACAGTGTTGCCGACATCTCCCATCTCATTCTCCAGAAGCTTCTGGAGAACCCCAAAGTGCCACGCGACATTTCTGGAGATAGCCGGATTGTTGAGGATCTGGCCTTTGACAGTTTGGCCGTCATGAATTTTGTGATGGAAATTGAAGATACGCTTGATGTTTCCGTCCCTCTCGACAAACTTGCGGATATACGCACTATTAACGATCTAGCTGTATGCCTGCACGGGATTAAGGCAGAACAGGCATGAGTGCCGGACTTTTTGATAAATACTCTAGCCTGAAAAGGAACTATGATTCCCTCATGGCTGCAAGCCCAAGGAATCCTTTTGGCGTTGTGATAGAATGCCCCCTCTCTGCCACAGTAGGTATTATTGAGGGACGGGAAACTCTTCTCTTTGGGACAAATAATTACCTAGGTCTCAGCCAATCTAAAATGGCTCGAGATGCAGCCATACATACGGCTGAAACCATGGGCGTTGGAACGACCGGGTCCCGCATTGCCAATGGAACATTCGGATTGCATCAGAAACTGGAGCAAGCTCTGGCGGGTGTTTTCCATAAGAAGCACGCCATGGTTTTCTCTACCGGGTACCAAGCCAATCTCGGTACAATTTCTGCCCTTGTCAACAAAGATGATACCCTTTTCCTTGATGCTGACAGTCACGCTTCTATCTATGATGGGGCCCGTCTCTCCGGCGCACAGGTAATCCGCTTTCGTCATAATGATCCAGTCGATCTTGAGAAGCGGATTGCCCGAACGGATAAAACCCCCGGTGCACGTCTTATCATTGCCGAAGGCATTTACTCCATGACGGGGAATATTGCTCCCCTTGATAAATTTGTGGAGGTTAAGAAACGGCATAACGTTCCTCTGATGGTTGATGAAGCTCATTCCTTTGGGGTTTTGGGTGATCATGGTCGGGGCGTCGCAGAAATGCAGGGCTGTGAGAAGGATATTGACTTTATTGTTGGTACCTTCTCAAAGTCTCTTGGAACAGTTGGTGGGTATTGTGTAACGGATCATGATGAAATTGATCTGATGCGCCTCTGCTCACGTCCGTATATGTTTACGGCATCTCTTCCCCCTGAAATTATTGCTGCCACACTCGCAGCTCTGGAAGAGATTAAGAATAGGCCAGAGTTGCGTCAGAAATTGCAGGATAATGCAGCACGCCTGCACCATGGCTTCAAGTCTGTTGGACTCAATACGAGCAACTTCATATCGCCAGTCATTGCTGTAACTTTGGAAAATATTCCCCAAGCTATCACATTCTGGAATGCTCTTCTCGATGCTGGCGTTTATGTTAATCTTTCTTTGCCGCCCGCCACACCAGATAATCGTCCCCTGCTACGATGCTCAGTAATGGCGGCGCACTCTACTGAAGAAATTGATCAGGCAGTGGAGACATTCGGTGTGATCGCCAAGAAATTAAATCTGGTCTGATCAAAACCGTAGCATAGTATAATATAATCTCCATTGGGTATAAATTCCGTACCTAATGGAGATTTTTTTATTCAATGACTCTTTCTATTAAGACGAACATAGCGGGCACGCCATAAAAAAAGAGGAAGCGTCAGAATAGGATGTTTCTTTTCGAATGACGAAACATGAATTTTCTCTCCAGTGTGACGCTGGATTTTCCATAAAAGATATGACACGCCGTCCTTGAACGTAAAAGCTGCTTTAACTAAACGAGCAAGGTTCAGAGGCCTCCCAACAGCCTGGATTTTCTGCCAGTTTTTTTCAGCTTTCATTCTGACAGAGGTCGTCAACAAAGGTCTTAGACCACCTTTTTCTATTTCATAGCCCAGAGAAACATGCTGCCATGCTGATTCCAGTACAGCTATGTAACGCTCTTCTCTTCCTTGTAAAAGATGATGACTCCGTCCTTTTTTCTCTACACGAAATTCTACAGCATATGTATGCGCAAAAAGATTATGCCAATAATCAATAGCCATGCCCTCCTCTGGACCAAGAAGTGCAGCCCAGCAGGATGCTGTAATCGCACACTGTCTTATGGCCTGTAGAACATGATCAGCACTTTTATTATCACGGACCCAAACCATTCTTACAGGCTGGCAAAATCGTGCCCAGATAGTTGTGTCTAAGGTGAAAATAGTACTGCGTTTCTGAAATTGCCTTTGTGATAAGAAAGCTACCTTGGCACGGAGCAACTGTCCCCCTATTACATGTTCCATATAATAAACATTTGGTGGGAGAATATGATTGGCCAAAGAAGCCAAAGGATTTTCATTCAGGCTGGAGGGGCGATCCGTAATAACATAAAAGTCTAATATCCCATCAGGATCGACTTCACGTAATATTGAACCGTAAAATAGAATCCCCAGCGGGCGATGCTTCAGCCGATCAGCAATGGCCTCTGCAAATTGCCCAACCTCATTAGGAACAAGCGACGTCAGTTCCTCAATGAGAATGCCTCGTATCGTATCAAACATAAACAAACCGGAAAGCAGGACCCTGCTCTAACCTGATACGACCACTCGCCGGTGCTTGAAACACTTCTCCGTCTAAAACAAACTCACTGTCCGTCTCAAGCAACATATCTCTAGCAACCGCACTGACGTAATCTCCATGAGATCGCAACCACTCCGGTGCCTGCCCTCTTAGCAGATTGAAACAGGCGTTCGGCAAATCCTTCGGAAAGGAACGGACATCAAAGAAGCGGAAACCTTTTTCAGCAGGATCAGTATTCCAGAATGGCCAGATACCATGTGACAGCTTCTCCAAAGCTGTAGCCATGAAAAGAAAGCTGCGCCTGTTGATCTCTATTCTGGAAGACGTGTCACTGTTCACCGCCCAGGACAGTTCATCACCCCCCATCCATGAATGACGGCTACGTCGAAACAGAAGACTGGCCATACTGGTGAAAAGTGTAAAAAATACAGCCAAGTCATGAGGGGCAAATTTCAGGACGTTAGGAGAGTGAGCAATTCGCACGGCCCGAGCATAGCCAGTACATCCTCCAAACATTCCCAATACTGGCAACCGTCCCTCATCTGGCCACGACAATCTTATGGGAGCCCTGACACGACTCTGTAGACCTTCCGGACGTAGAAGACGATCAACGGCTTTTTCGCCGTGCAGGCCAAATCCAACGTCTCCCGCTATGAGATTTGTGTTGCCTGATGGTAAAATGGCCACAGCAGGTAACGACGTACCATAATAAACGTTGGCAATCGTCGTAAGACATGCACTGACAGTGCCATCCCCACCGCTAATGGCAATAAGATCAACCCCCATACTTTTCAATTCTCTCAGATGGGCTGGAAGATGGCTGTCATTCAATGCGGAAACACAGAAATCGCCCATCTTACGACGGGCCATCCGCAAAAAACGGCCGCTATCCTGCGCATTCTTACGACTGTTCGGATTATGTATCAGGGCTGGTTGTACGGCTTTCACTAATTTTTGCATCTATCCACCACAAATCCGCCCAGAGACATAAAAACCAAGTCATTCCATACGCTGGTCGAACTCCTTTAACATGGCTATGTTGAGGGGACCAGCAGGGAGTTACCCCTAAAAGATCATCCCGTCATGAACACGGTGCTGCCATAATGTTTTCAAACCCGTCCGCCATATCTTCCAACAGGCGCGCGCCCGCCATCTGCCTAGCCCACATGTCAGACCCGCATCTGCCTCCACCCTACATTGCGTGGTCATCTTTTCTGAATAAACGCCTGCTTAGTCGCATCCTATGGATCAGCAAACGTCGTCACCTTCTACAGCCATTCATTACTAAACAGTTACTAGAAGATATTGCCAAACATAAAGAACTGTCTGCCCTTCTGATCAGCGGTGACATAACGAACTTTGGAACTCACGAAGAATATCAGCAGGCTGCCAATTGGCTGAAGGCCTTGCCACTTTTACCTGTTGTCATTCCTGGCAATCACGACCTCATGGCTCCCATCTCTCATAAAAACGGTCTTGCTTTATGGGAAAAATGGTCAGACAGACATTTTCCTTTCATCCGTTTTTTTGAAAAGGTGGCTGTCATAGGGCTTAACTCCGCCCTTCCTACCCCACCTTTTACAGCATATGGTCGTATTGACAGAAAACAGCTTCAAAAACTGGCAAGCCTGCTTGCAGAATTAGATGAAGAGGGATACTGCCGGATTGTCATGCTCCATCACCCCCCCCACAAAGGGCTGTTACCCTACAGGAAATCCCTTATCAACACGTCAGCTTTCTCAAAAGTGCTGAACACTCATGGGGCAGAGCTCGTGCTTCATGGACACTCTCATGATGCAACACTGACAACTGTAGAAGGAACCAATATCCCCCTTCTTGGAGTCAGTGCAGCATCCATGGCCAGTGATTATCCCCAGCGCAGGGCCTCCTGGAACCACCTCACTTTCATTGCCCATGATGCGGGCTGGCAAATCAGATTGCTACGCAAAGATTATACAGGACGGACATTATCCCGCATGCAGTGGCTCTCACACATTCCAACGAAACAGGCTATATGCTGATACGAAGTAATCTGCCAACACTAGACCGCTATCTGCTCCGTCAACTGATTCCTCCCTTTGCAGTTGCACTGGGAACCATGTTGGTTGCCCTACTTCTTGAAAGGCTGCTAACCCTTTTCAATCATTTAGCCAGCAGTGGCAGTTCCATTGCAACATTACTCTCGCTTCTCAGCGACCTTCTTCCCCACTATATGGGACTGGCTCTACCTGCAGCACTCTGTATCGCCATATTTATGACAGTTAACCGTATGAGCGATCACAACGAGATTGACGTTTTATGTGCAGGCCATATATCTCTACTTCGAATCAGCCAACCTTATATCAAAGTCGGGACGATATTAGCCTTTCTCAGTATATTTCTTTACGGGTATATCCAACCGATTGCCCGCTACGATTATCGGGAAGGCTTCTATTATGCCCGGCATACAGGTTGGGCGCCTCACCTGCAATCCGATATGTTCGCATCAACTTCATCCACCACAATGCTAACAGCCGATCATGTAGATCAAGGAGGCTCCCGTCTAAAAAATATTTTCATTCGTAATCTGAAAGATAACGGTAAGGTTGAACTGATTACAGCCCCACGAGGACTACTGACTTTATCAGAACGAGACCAAGCCACTCAACTTGATCTCTGGAACGGCATAATCATTCACGCTAATACACCTGATACACTTGACGACAAGCATGTGACTATCACGCACTTTGAACATATTGCTCGTATCATCGAACGCACCAAAAACCGTCAAACTTTTCGCTCTCGTGGGGATGATGAACGAGAAATGACCACCCCAGAACTGCTGCACGCATTGCATCATGGGTCCCCTCACATTTCTTATATCGTACTCCGATCAGAACTGGATTTTCGTCTGACAAGAGCCATCAGTATTATGTTTATTCCATTGCTCACAATTGCCTTTGCTGTAGGCCATAAAAGACGGAAATCTGTAATCGGACAGATCATGTTAGCCATGATTCTGGTCGGTTTTAACGAAATACTCCTTTTCGGTCACAGTATGGCCACTAATGGCAAGGCCTCTGTCTGGCTGACACTCTGGGTTCCTGAGGTCATCTTCTGTGTCGGATGTACTGTTGCTCTTCTTGCCCGTTCTCAGGTTTCCTGGCGTCATAGAAAACAAACGCATCAGGCGGAAGGCTGATCGATGAAACTGCCTTTTTTCCATCCAACCTTGCTCAAGGTTTTTCTCAAACCACTTCTCACCAAAATTTTCATCTGCTGTGGCGTTCTGACAGCCCTTCTTGAGATTCTGGCTCTTCTGGATGATGCTTCCACGATTCTGGATCGTCACCTGGGGATGAGTGGCCTCTTCAAATATATCGGGCTTCATCTCCCTACACTGATCGTGGAGATCATGCCTCTTTCTGTCATGATTGGCGGCCTGTTCACCCTGCTTCAGATGGCACTCTCCAGTGAAATCGCTGTACTGAAAGCTGCAGGTCTCTCGACCATCAACATGTTCCGTTATCTTCTGCCTGGGCCGATCTTTTTAGGATTTATCTGCATGGCCATGCAGTTCTGGGTGATTCCTCCCTGCGAACAGGAACTTAACCGTTGGTGGAATGAAAGTGCCACGCAAGTTAATGCCACAGATGATCTGCACAGCCTCTGGTTTCATCTCGGAGCAGGCATTCTCCGAGTCGAAACTGTCAGCCATGGAGGAAACAGTTTATCAAAGGTCGTTTTCTATAACCGGCAGACACAGAATGGTCTCCTGACCGGATGTCAATATTATGAAAATCTCACCTATGAAGATGGTCACTGGGCAGCACATGGTACTTCCAAACAGCTGACCCTTTCCAAATCACAGACACAGGCCACAGTAAGTGAACTCCCTATTCCACCAGACCTGAAAGCCACACCACAACAGATCATCAATATGACAATGCAGGGTGTGTTTTATACTCCTCAGCAGTTCAGGAGCATCTTCTCACGAGAGACTCCTTCAAATTTGCCCAGGTCAAATTATCTGATGGCCTTATATGCTACTCTGCTCCTGCCGATGCAGATGGCCGTCATGCTGCTCATCACTCTTCCCATCACCTATATCCCACCTCGTGCAGGTCTGCGGAATCCATTGCCGGTATATGTCATGGCAGCAGGGCTGGGAGTGGTCATTCTTCAGGGTATGATCTCCGCATTGGGAAATTCAGGTTCCCTTCCCATATTAATCGCTATAAGTTCAGGTCAGATCGTAGCAACCCTGTTTGGTCTGGCTTGGATACTGCGAATGGAGGAAAAATGAGTACATTAAAACAGTTCTTCCAGGGAACAACTCTCATGCGAAAGGGCAGAAGTTATGATCTGGGAAAAATGGATCTCTCACAGTTATGGGCGGCTTATCTGACTTATCCAACCATTCTGCTCTACTTTGCCCTGATCATTGCGACGGCTGCACTCAGCCTGTATCTGCATCATAGCTGGTGGGGACTGATCATTCCTATTCCAGTCATCATCGCCGTGTACCCAACAGCCTGGTACATCATTCATCGTTATATCCTGCATGGACGCTGGTTCTACCGTAATCCTGTCACAGCCTCTATGTGGAAACGTATCCATTTTGACCATCATCAGGACCCCCATCTTCTGGAAGTCCTGTTTGGATCTCCTCTAAATACGGTCCCAACCATGATGGTCATTACCATGCCTATCGGCTGGTTGATTGGTGGCTGGGGCGGGGCTTTTTCAGCTCTTTCCACAGCTCTGGTTATGACCTGCATCTATGAATTCTTTCATTGCATTCAGCATCTGGCCTATAAGCCTCGCTGGCAATGGGTTGTTTATATAAAGCAGCTTCACGTTCTTCACCATTTTCATGATGAAGATGGCAATTATGGAATTACCAACTACTTGCCGGATCGGCTGATGGGCACTTTCTATCGTGCTGCCAAGGAACGTCCCCGCAGCCCTTATGTTTTTAACCTCGGCTATACAGTTGAAGAAGCTGAACGTTATCCGTGGGTCATGCGCCGGACAGGTGCTCCTCCTCGCGACCGGCCCGACCCTGCTCGTGCCCCGAAAAGTGAAGAGCTTTCGAAGAGCGCATGAGCATTGCCGTACTGATACTGGCAGGGTCACGTGATGGAGAGCGTGACCCGCTGGCACGTCTGGGCAATGTCTCACATAAAGCCCTTCTACCTATCCAGGGCATTCCCATGATTGAACGTGTTCTGCAGACACTGGAACAGATTCCTGACATTGGGGAAATATGGGTCAGCATTGAGCAGCCAGACCTGCTGGCATATCTGGAAAATCGCATCACGCTTCTGCAAGCAGCGCCTTCTCCCAGTGAAAGCGTTTACCAGGCCCTTGAAATCATTGGCACTCCCTGTCTTGTCACAACAGCAGATCACGCCCTGCTCCAACCCGAATGGGTTATGGAATTCATTCAGAAAAGCCAGGATGCTCATGTCGATCTGACAGCTGGCATAGCCTCAAAAGAAATTATCCAGCGAGATGTTCCTCAGACACAGAGAACCTATATTCGCCTGTCAGATGTTCATTTCTCGGGGTGTAATCTTTTCTGGATGGCAACCCCCCAATCACAGTCAGTTGTTAAACTCTGGCAGCATCTCCAAGGTTACCGGAAACAGCCTTTGCGCATGGCCATGATTCTGGGACTATCCACCATCCTGCGAACACTTACCCGAACACTCAGTTCCAGCCGCTTGGAAGAACGTATCAGAACCCTGACAGGCGCACAGATACGACTCATTCCCCTTTCTGACGGACTTGCCGCTGTTGACGTTGACAAACCTGCAGATGCAGCTTTGGTTGGGCAAATACTCAGTCGGTCATAGAATGGCTTTTCCTGCCCGGTCAATTTCGTCTGATCGGGCAGGAAAATAAGGTTTCCCTATTTCAGAAACTTTTCCCTGATATTAATTAGCGCAGGGCCGAGTCCACACCTGATTTTCTTGAAGTCAGCCAATGTTACGTCTCCTGCTGCTGACAGTGTATGTATGCCGTCAGGATAATCCCTCATCTCTGGCACATGCAGTGGAATGGAATCTCCTCCATTAATGAACGGTCTGCCTTTACTAAAACCACTCAGACGAAGCAGACGTAGCCCTCCTCCATATGTCTCGGAACAGTCCTGCACGGGCAGGAACACTTCTTCACCTTCAACAAAAGGTGTTCCACCTGGGCGTGCACCACTGCGATCAATAAGGAAACGCCCCATATCGCACCATGGTCCTGTCAATTCTTCTGCCAGAGCAATATGCAATGTACTCTGCCTGGCCGGTTTTGGTGCCGGTGGTGTCCAGAAAAGCCACCACCGTCCAGCATGATAAAGCGGCGTAGCATCGATGGCCCCTATCGGGAAATCAAACAAAGAAACCCTTTCCCACTCGTAGGGAAATGACGTGGCCTTATAAAGCGTCAGACGTCCCGACTTATACGCTTCAGGGAGCATATAAACCGCTCCCTCATACCGAAAAATCTGAGGATATGAGAGGTGCCAGTTCTCGCTCAGAACACGCCGACGCTCTTGCAGTATGAAATTCCTGTTGTAAATGAGTACATCAATGGCACCTTTCCCCCTCCTGTAATCATAAAATTCGGCAAAAATATACAGCTTGTCATTGTCCCATATTCCGAATGGATCAGCCAAGAATCCTTCTTTTCCACAAGAAGGAAGGAATGTGATGTCAATATCATCCAAACCATTCTGCCTGATGATCTGCTCAAAAGGCGCATGAAGAATGGCTGACCGCCAATAGTCCATTTTAAACAGTTTCATGAGCCACCTTCCTGTAGATACATATTCATAAAATCTTCCTGCATCATACAGTGCTCCCTCCCCCGGTAAAAGAGGCTTCAACCAACTACTGACAAACTGATCATCCTCCTATAGCTTGGGCTTCAATATCTACGCTTGGATTCATCAGGCAGGAATTTTTAGATGCCCGTAACAACCACCTTTGACAAAGCTGTTGATCTCCGTTTCCATTCAGCGCACAGCATCATCAGAAAAGCAGCCTCTCTTGCCCAAAAGATGCAACCATCCCCAGGCAAACCCATTGCTGAACTCAAAGGTCATCAAGACTATGTGACAGAAGCTGACAGAACTGTTGAAAAATTCATTACTACCCACTTGGCAGCCTTGTTTCCAGAAGACGCCTTTCTAGGGGAAGAGCACGGTAGCATATCAGCTGGGCTGTTCCGCTGGGTCATTGATCCCATTGATGGGACCTCAAATTATGCCAGAGGGCGTAACCGCTGGTGCCTTTCTCTTGGAATTATGTATCAGGACACACCGGTTGCAGGCATCATTATGGCCCCTGCCCTAGGGGAAATTTTCACAGCCATCAAGGGTAGAGGGGCCTTTTTAAATGACAGGCCTATCAGAGCCTCCACAACCTCAACCATGAAAGAAGCCATGGTGGAAATCGGCTGGTCCCCCTATGTACCAGAGGGATGGTATCCAGAAAAAATGCAGGCTCTCCTGAATGAAGGGATCATGCCTCGTTCTCTAGGTTCTGGTGCTTTAGCTCTAGCCGATGTGGCCTGTGGTCGTTCTGATGGGTATCACGAATTTGTCATCTTTCTATGGGATGTCGCAGCTGCTCTCGTTCTTTTGGAAGAAGCTGGGGCTTGTGTATCACCATTCTTGAAAATGGGTGGATTAACACAGCGTACCACCATACTTGCTGGCGCACCGATGATCACCAACACCTTGTCAGATGTACTAGGCATTAAGCTCGATTAAGTTTATAGTCCTTGTGTGCGCATGTTTTTCAGTCTACAGGAGATCCTCCAATGTCCAAATCACTCTCCCATATATCACGGACAATTTCCGTTGCTGCAGGTGCTGGCCTGCTCGCTCTGAGTGCCTGTGCAAATGATGCAGCAGCGACCAAGGTTTCCAAGCAGCAAGCTCTGGTAAATAAGGCTACGTTCGCTGTACAGTCTGCCCTCCTTGATTCAAAAATTAAGGAAAATACGGCCCGTATCCTTCGTGAAACAAAGGCTGTTGTAATCTGTCCTGATGTTACGAAGATGTCCCTCGTTTTTGGAGGAAGCGGCGGTCGGTGCGTTCTGCTAGCCCGTGGTGCTAACAACTCTTGGTCTGACCCGGCTTTCTATCATCTGAGTGCCGGCTCCTTCGGTATTCAGGCCGGCTATCAGCATAGCCAGCTGTTCTTCTTCGTTACATCTCAAAAGGCCCTTCTGAACCTGATGGACCATGAGTTCAGCTTTGATGCCAGTGCCGATGCTGCCTTCGGCAATGATAGCAGCAGCACGCAGAATACTCCGAAAGAAATCTATGCTATGCAGAAGACAAAAGGGGTTTCCGCTGGGGTATCCCTTGGCAGCAGCAAACTAAAGCCGGATAGTGAAGCAAACCGCACTTACTATCACCAGGTTGTCGGGCCGGAGGATATTGTCGTCCGCATGCAGGTCAACAACAAGGCCGCTGATCCGCTGCGTCGTATCGTGATGAAAGCTTTCAATCAGTAACACCGAAAGGGCATCATTCAGAATGAAATGATGCCCCCTTCTCTATGACTTATCGCTCCTAACCAAACCGGAATTACGGGGCAGTGGACTTTTTCACACGGCGATAGGCGCGGACATGATTGGTCTGTTCGGCAAGTGTCCGAGCAAAATTGTGCCCGCCATGTCCTGTCGCCACAAAATACAGAGCATCTCCCGCAGCAGGATGAGCTGCTGCCTCTAGAGAGTCACGGCCGGGGGAACAAATAGGCCCAGGCGGCAGACCTGAATGAAGATAGCTATTATAGGGGTTATCAAACTGTAGATCTCCATGAGTTAAAGGGCGCGGCAGGGTACCCTCTCCGCCGCTCAATGCATAAATGACCGTTGGGTCTGTCTGGAGTTTCATACCCAGTTTCAGACGGTTCAGAAACACACGTGCAACCTGAGGACGCTCCTTAGGAAGAGACGTTTCACGTTCAATAAGAGACGCAAGAATGAGAAGCTGCTCTGGCGTCGTTACTACACCTTCCAATGCCGCCTTATCGCGCCGGGACCAGACATCCTGCAAGATATTCGACATCAGCTCTGTCATATGCTGCAGAAGTGTCTGACGTTCCATTCCCCAGACATAAAAAAATGTCTGAGGGGCCACCGTCCCTTCCAAGATGGCAGGAACTTCTCCCTGCAAAGCAGGAGCCTGCATCAATAATGTTTTGATACGATGAGCCGTCAGACCCTCTGCTATAGTCAGACTATGAGTAACGGAATGTCCGTGACGCAGAATATCCAGACTATGAGCCATAGACACCCGTTCTGGAAATTTCAGCTCAGCCGCATGAATGCTACCCTGTGAACGGGTAGCGAAGATCGCCGCCTTGAAAAACAATGAAGAAACGCTGCCACGAGCTAAAACCCCATTATCCTGCAGAACAGCAATAACACGATCCATCCCTCCTCGGGGAATGACAATCACACGTTCCGCCTGCAAAGGACCTGGGTCCGTGTAATGCCCGTAGCCTGCAAAAAACATTCCACCAACAGTAACAGTGAGAAGAGCAAAAACCCTTCCCTTCGTTATAAGGCGAAAACGCTTCCTAGCTCTCCCCTCTTCCTTCCCCTGAGAAAGGCCACCATTCTGGCTGATCTCTGATGCAGGTTTCTGTGTCATGGGAATGTCTCCAACTAACGAAAAACTGCATCAGACACTAATATTAGTCCTTGAACCGCTTCAGGATCAGGCTGGCATTTGTTCCACCAAAACCGAAACTATTGGAAAGAGCTACGTCCACCTGCTTCTCTTTTGCCTTGTGCGGGATACGATCAATCGCACTTTCACTGGCAGGATTGTCGAGATTAAGTGTTGGCGGCAGAATACCATCACGCATGGCCTGAAGACAGAAAATAGCTTCCACAGCACCAGCAGCACCCAGAAGATGCCCAATAGCAGATTTGGTGGACGACATACTGGTTTTAGAAGCGGCATCACCAAAGAGACGCTCAACAGCTCCCAACTCGAGATCATCCGCCATGGTGGAAGTACCATGGGCATTTACATAGCCAATGTCAGACGGCGTTACCCGTGCGTCTTCCAAAGCTGCCTGCATGGCACGATAGGCCCCCTCATGATTCTCGGCGGGAGCCGTAATATGGTAGGCATCGCCCGACAGGCCATAACCACCAATTTCACCATAAATCTTGGCACCTCGACGCTTGGCGTGTTCGTATTCTTCCAGAACCAGCACACCAGCCCCTTCCCCCATGACAAAACCATCACGCTCTTTGTCCCATGGACGGGAAGCCCCTATCGGATTCTCATTGAACCCTGTGGAAAGGGCACGAGCGGAGCAGAAACCAGCAATACCCAGTTCACAGACTGCTGCTTCTGCGCCACCGGCAACCATCACTTTGGCATCACCATGTTGAATCAAACGGGATGCATCCCCAATGGCATGGGTACCAGAGGCACAGGCCGTTACAACCGCATGGTTCGGCCCTTTGAACCCATACCGAATGGAAAGATGACCGGCGGTAAGATTGATCAACGATGACGGAATGAAGAACGGTGAAAGACGACGAGCCTTCCCGGAAGATACTGCAACGGAGTTATCGTAAATTGTCTTCAGGCCACCAATACCGGACCCCATCATCACGCCCGTGGCACAGCAGTCTTCCTCCGTTTCAGGCTTCCAGCCTGAATCTTCCACAGCCTGAATACCTGCAGCCAGACCAAGATGGATGAAGCGATCCATCTTCTTCTGTTCCTTGACAGGAATCCAATCAGAAAGAGTCAACCCACCATCTGCAGTCGGACCCTCAGGCACTTCACCCGCAATCTGCGCCGGAAGACCAGACGCATCAAAATGCGTGATCGGACCGATACCAGACTGAGAATCAATAAGGCGTTTCCATGTCAGTTCTGCACCAACAGCCAACGGGCTTACTACGCCTATTCCCGTAACGACCACACGTTTTCTGTTCGTTCCAGAGCCGCTCATCGACGCCTTACCTCATCATTTCCTGAATATGCATAGAGCGAAACGGAGTTCCCGCTTCGCTCTCTCTTATGGCGGGAACAGAACTGTTTGACCAGCCTGTTCCCTGACCGTCCGATTCCAGTAACAGGAATCAGGCAGCTTTCTGCTTGGTGATGTACTCGATGGCATCATTCACGGTAGCAATTTTCTCAGCAGCATCTTCCGGAATCTCAACGGAGAATGCTTCCTCGAAAGCCATGACCAGCTCAACGGTATCCAGGCTGTCAGCACCAAGATCGTCAATGAAGGAAGCATCCGGCTTCACCTGATCTTCTTCAACGCCCAAGTGCTCGACAACGATTTTCTTCACCTTGTCAGCGATTTCGTTACTCATCTGCCTTAAATCCTTGTTACCCTACCGGGTGTACCTAAGAAAAAACCTGCCTGCTTGTCAGCTTCAGGACATGGAAATGCCCGGCAATGAAGCCATACTCTGATCCTTGGTCAGGCCAAGCAGGCCGCGCTTAGCATGTTTTCCTGCAAACGCCAAATTTTTCAGACCATAGTCATTCCACCGTTAACATGGAGTGTCGTCCCCGTCACCCATGCAGCCTCGTCGGAAGCTAGATAAACCACGGCTGAGGCCACATCTTCCGGACGTCCCATACGGCCAAGCGGAATATTGCCCAGCAACTTTTCCCGTACGGCTTCTGGCAGAACATCCGTCATTGCTGTTTCCACAAAGCCTGGTGCCACAACATTCACTGTTACACCACGACGTCCAACCTCCTGCGCAAGGGACTTGCTCATCCCCACCAGACCTGCCTTTGCAGCAGAATAATTGGCCTGTCCCGGATTTCCCGTTGTTCCCACAATGGAAGCGATGGAAATAATACGACCACTCCGGCGACGCTGCATACCCTTCAGGGCCGCACGGGCCAACCGGAAGGGGCTTTCCAGATCAACCTTGAGGACCTGTGACCAGTCCTCATCCTTCATCCGTATGACCAGCGTATCCCGCGTCAGTCCAGCGTTATTGACAAGAATATCCAGCGGCTGCCCGGACACTTCTTCAGCACGGGCGATCAAACCATCGGCCTGGGCATCATCAGACAGATTGGCCGGTACGACATGCACACGCTCGCCACCAAGAGTGGAGGCCACTTCCTGAAGAGCACCTTCCCGTGTTCCGCTCAGAACAACGATTGCACCACGTTCATGAAGCTGACGGGCAATTGCTGCACCAATCCCGCCGGAAGCCCCCGTTACAAGGGCCAGTTTACCAGAAAGAGAAAACATCAGATTTACCCCCTTACAGGCTTTTCAGCATTGTTTCGATATCTGCCGGGGTACCAGCATGATCAGCACTCATATCCGGTACGATACGACGGGCCAGACCCGTCAGAACCTTCCCCGCACCCAGCTCATGCTGGCAGCTAATACCCTTGCCCGGCATGGCAAGAACTGTTTCACGCCAGCGAACCTGACCAGTGATCTGCCTGCCCAACAGGTCACGAATCTCATCAGGCTGAGACACTTCTTCTGCTGTCACATTTGCAATCACCGGAATCTCAGCAGACCTGAACGCTGCTGCAGCCAGTGCTTCCTTCATCTCTTCTACCGCCGGAGCCATCAGGGATGAATGAAAAGGTGCCGAGACAGGCAGCTGCACGACACGACGGATTCCCTTATCTTTAGCTGCAACCATGGCACGCTCTACGGCACCAAGATGCCCGGAAATGACAATCTGACCACCACCATTATCATTGGCGATTTCCAGAACTTCACCTTGGGCACATTCATTGCAGATTTCCTGAGCCAGCTCCGGCTCTACACCAAGGATAGCAGCCATCCCCCCCTGTCCAGCCGGGACAGCCCGCTGCATGGCCTGGCCACGCAGACGCAGAAGACGGGCACCTTCGGCAATGTCCATGACACCTGCAGCGGTCAGAGCAGCATATTCCCCAAGGGAGTGCCCTGCCAGAACGGCAGCCTTCTCCTTCAGAGAAAAACCACCTTCATGCTCCAGAGTCCGCACAACGGCCATGGAAACTGCAAACAGGGCAGGCTGGGTATTTTCCGTTGCTGTCAGTTCAGACGGATCACCTTCAAAAATCAGATGGGACAAGCTCATCCTGAGAGCTTCATCCACTTCTTCAAAAACAGTACGCGCTACGGGAAAAGCTTTGTACAGCTCAAGCCCCATGCCAACGGACTGACTTCCCTGACCGGGGAATACAAACGCATGACGTGTCATGCAGACACCTCCATCCTCAAATTAAGCGATGTTATGGAATATCAGCGAGGAATAAGACGCCCACGCTGCCACGATTCAGCAGCTTCCTCTGGTCCCATGCCTTCAATACTGACAGCATGATCGAGGGCACTCATGACCTTATTGCTCAGCATCATGATGGAAAGTTCATCAATCATATCCTCATCCACCTCATCACGAAGCCCTTTCCGTAGAACCAGCCTTGCTGTCTGTGTCTGCCCGTCAAGCAGATCTCCATCAGACAGATTCTCCAGCATATCTGTATGGAACACGGCATGAGGCTGCCACACCGCCACAAGCGGACATTTCCCATTTGCCTCATCCTGTTGCAGGCGGGGCAATATCTCCTCTGTTGCTACGATATCAAGAGGAAGTACCTTAAGATCGGGCTGTCGTATAAAGGCGTTCTCAACAAAGGGACGGGCATCAGCTGTCATCACGAGAGATGAAAATTCCCCAGCATCCCAACGCCTGTTTCCCTTTCCGGCTTTTTTCAGTGCCGAAAAATTCAGTTCGGGATGATACAGGCTGCCAATGACCTCATGCCCATGAGACAAAACAGCCTCATCTCGTGGGAACCACGCGGATACGAGGAGATCGATCTCACCATCATCCAGAGCCTGAAGACGCTCGTCATATCCCAGATCGGCGTAGGCAACATTTTCACCATTCGCTTCGATGACACGTGCCACGCCACTGGCACAAGCAGCATGCAACGCTGTGTAGAGATGACCGATAGTGAGATATGACATGAAAGCCTCGCATGATGAAAAAGCAAATCCGGGGATAGCTACCGTCCGATAGTTTGTGAAGCCCCGCTTCCGCTTTTCCTCTCAGAACCGGAGAACTTTCATGATGGGCTTTTCCTCCCCCATTACCAGATTTTGACCCTCTGCTCTGGCGCGAGGTACAGTCTGTTCCCTGCTTTCACACCAAAAACCTGATACCAGAGGTCAATATTATGAGCGGGCATATTGACCCGGCTTCTGGCAGGAGCATGCTCGTTGGATAATACCTGACGTTTCAGAGCATCAAGTCTGTCCTTCTCACGCCATACCTGCGCCCAACCAAGAAAAACACGCTGATCGCCTGTCCATCCGTGCACAGTTCCATCCGCTTTTCCGTGCAAACTATCATGATAGGCCTGTAGAGCCAGATTCAGTCCCCCCAGATCGGCAATGTTTTCCCCCATGGTCATGTTGCCATTTACATGCAGGCCGGGGAGGACCTCCTCTGCATCATATTGCGCACCGAGCTTTTTGGCTCTGGCCTCAAAAGCGAGTGATGCTTCATGACTCCACCAGTCATGAAGACGGCCGTGCTCATCATAATGCCGCCCCTGATCATCAAAACCATGGCTCATTTCATGCCCGATGACACCACCTATACCGCCATAATTGACCGCCATATCACCCTTGGGATCAAAAAATGGTGGTTGCAGGATAGCAGCAGGAAAAACAATCTCATTCTTTACTGGATCATTATAAGCATTGACCGTCTGAGGTGTCATATCCCATTCATCCCGATCCACAGGACGATCAAGCTGCTCAAGGCGATGACGCCAGTTGAAAGCGGTACTGCGTGACGCATTGCCGTACACATCACCTTTCTTGATGATCAGTGCTGAATAGTCCCACCATTTCTTGGGATAACCGACCTGCATGGCAAAATGATCCAGCTTGACCAGTGCAGCCTGTCTTGTAGAGGCATCCATCCAGTCATTATGCTCCAGCCTCCAACGGAAGGCCGTTTTCAGCTCGTTCACAAGAGCAGTAATCCGCTCCTTGGCATCAGGTGGAAAATAACGCTGCACATAAAGACGCCCCAAGGCCCATCCCATGGCCGTATTTGTTACACGAACCGCCCTCTTCCAGCGGACGGGCTGCCTGGTTACTCCCGTCAGAATTCGGCCATTAAAATTAAAAGATGCATCTGAAAATTCATGTGACAGATAAGGAGCCGCATTGTCAGCAAGATGAAAAGCAAGCCACGCCTTGACGGTCACCTTATCTGTGCCTGCAATGATTCGAGCCATGTCAGCAATTGATTTCGGCTCCCGCACATCAATTACCCGCTTCATAAGCCCAGCTTCAGGAACTCCCATGGTGCGCAGGTAAGTAACCCAGTCAATATCAGGAGCCAGAGCAACAAGCTGCTGCACTGTCATGGGGTTGAACAGTTTGACAGGGTCCCGCGTCTGGTCCCGTGGCACCTCAACTTTAGCCAGAGAGGTTTCCAGTGCTACGATGGCCGAAGCATTGTTTTCCGGATCTGGCCATTTAAGCAGAGACAGCATTTTGGCAACGTAGGCCCGATACGCATTCTTCTGGGCAGCCAGGTTCGGACTGGTGTAGTAACTGATATCCGGCAGTCCCAGCCCACCACTGATTCCAATGCTCATACCCTGATCCAGCATGAGCATGTAATGCTCAGGGTCCCGCTGGTCCTGTTCGATATCCAGAGCGAATGGGCTATACAGCATCGAACTGGAAGCCAGACCAAATAGACGGGCCAGAGAAGGTCTGTCTTCAGAGTTCCGTATCTGGTCCAGCTCATGCTCCAAAGGCTTACCGCCTTTGGCATCAACGGCTTTCTGGTCCAGAAAGCTGCTATAGTAAGTGGCCAGCTTGCTCCGTTCGTCTCCTACTTCAGCGTACGGAAGCAATTCCACCAGCAGGGCTTTCTGCCTTGCCTGGGAAAGTTCAAAAAGAACGTGAAAAGGCCCGTAACTGCTCATATCATCGGGGATGTAGAGCTGTCTGATATACCGGCCATTGGCATAGGTGAAAAAATCCTGTCCCGGTGACACGGATGTATCCATGCCCGCCTGATCAAATCCCCAACCATTCCTGTAAGGCTGAACGGAGGCAGACTGTGCTGTAGCGTGGCTCATGGTCATACCACCCAAGGCCAGACCTACCCCCACGGCTACGAGCACGGTGCCCTGTTTCAGGGCAGAACGGAATGATGGAATTTTCATGAAACAACCCCGACTGAAAAGACGTTACGGTATCAGACTGTGTCAGGCCTGACTGACAAGCTGGCGGGCAAAGGACTTTTGTTTCCAGGAAATCAGGGCATGCAGCCCCCTGGCCAGCCATTGCTGCATTCTGGAGTGAGGAGTCAGCCCCGACGTCTTCAGGATCATGGCTGTGACGCGATCAAGGTGACGCTGCCGATAGAATGAGAGGGCACGTGCCATATAAGCGGCAATACAGCTCTTGTGGTCATAGGAGCTAAATCGTTCACCGTTCGTGATATAGAATGCCGTTGCCAGCTCATCATCCTCACCTTCCATAAGACGGCTCAAGGCAATACGAAGACGAAACCATCGGCCCAGTTTCTCCCGTTCCAGATACCGATGCATATTGTCATAGAATAGTTTAAAATGACGATACTCGTCTGCCGCAATCTGTTTGCAGACAGCCTTCAATACAGGTTCTTCTGTTGCATCAGCCAACGCCGTGTAGAAAGAAGAAGTACCCGTTTCCACCATGCAGCGAGCGATCAATTCACCAGTACGAGACCCCCTGATGGATGCTGAAACTTCCGTATCAATCTTGTATGCCTCCCGATACTTGTCAAAGGCTTCGACGTAATTCCATCCGGGATCAGCCAACATGGCCCATTTCCCAAGTGCATCCCCATGCTGGACCTCTTCTTCTGCCCAATTTAATGCAGCATCACTAAATCCAGAGTCATCATGAAATACATTCTTAAGATAAAGGGTATAGTCTCGCGCGTTGCGCTCCACCACGGATGCAGCTTTCACCACAGCAAGAATATCGGGGTTCACCTTTGTTGCATCAAAAGCGTCCCAATCCATCTGATCAATCTGCCAATGTTTCATAGAGATACCCTCTTTTTCCATAACGGCATTAACACTTCATGCATTTGCCATACTTTTCAGATGGCATACTGAGCGGCTTTTGGGTAGATGTAGGCGGCCAACCCTGGAGACGAAAGCTAGAATGACTGAACAGACCTGCCCCTCGCCGCAGACGGCCATCCTCCGGCACGACTGGACCCGCGAAGAAGCAGAAGTCCTGCTTGCGCTACCCTTTCCGGAACTGATCTTTCAGGCCCAGCTGACGCATCGGCAATTTTTTGACCCTACGAAGGTACAGATATCAACCCTGCTTTCCATCAAGAGCGGAGGATGCCCGGAAGACTGTTCCTATTGCCCTCAGAGTGCACATCATGACAAACGCATGGCGGCAGAAAAGCTCATGCCACTGGAGCGTGTCATCGCCGACGCAAGACGCTCAAAAGAAGCTGGAGCAGGCCGTTTCTGCATGGGAGCAGCATGGCGCTCCCCAAAAGACCGTGACCTTGATGCTGTCTGCCAGATGGTCAAGGAGGTCAAATCTCTTGGCCTTGAAACATGTCTAACCATCGGCATGCTGACACCCAGCCAGTCTGCCCGTCTGAAAGAAGCAGGACTGGATTATTACAATCATAATCTTGATACATCCGAAGATTTTTACGGAAAGATCATCACGACACGGACCTATCAGCAGAGACTGGATACGCTTTCCAATGTGCGGGAAGCCGGCATCAAGGTTTGCTGTGGCGGAATCATCGGTATGGGTGAAGATGTACAGGACCGTGCAGGATTACTGACCACTCTAGCCAATCTACCAACTCATCCAGAGAGTGTCCCTATCAACCTCCTTGTTCGAGTTGAAGGCACACCACTCGCTGATGAAGAAACAGTAGATCCCATCACGTTTGCTCGTGTCATCGCCACAACCCGCATTATGATGCCAGCCAGCCACGTCCGCCTAGCCGCCGGACGTGAAAACATGTCTGAATCTACTCATGCTCTCTGTTTTCTGGCCGGTGCAAACTCCATTTTTTGGGGAGAGAAACTGTTGACGACGCCAAACCCCGCACAGAACAGGGATACGGAACTGCTTGCCATGCTAGGGATGAGTCCGATAGTACAAAAAGCCGCCACAGCTTGATGAAAGCTTTAAGTTTTTACGAAAACGCTCCAGAAATGATTCTGGAGCGTTTTTATTGCACTCCCTGTGCTTTCACGCTATCAGAAAACTGCTTCATGACATCAGAGGCCATATTCTGCTGCCCCATAGCCCGTAAAGCTCTTACCTCCAGAAGCAACGCCCGACGCATTGCTTCATAATCCATCTCTTCCTCACGAATTTTAACCAGGTCTCTAGCTCCATCAGCAGCCTGTGACCAGTTCTGGTCCATCATAAAACGACGAACAAACAGCTCTTTCAGATCAGCCTGCTCATGGTCAGTTGCCTTCTTGGTGGCTGTCAGATGATTGATAGTATCTTCCAATGTTGTTCGATCAGATAATTCAGATGCGGCAAACCCACTCATGGCATAGGCCTTTAAACATATACTGTTATCCATACTGCTTTTAGCAAGATTGGCCTCGTGACCAGCAGCCCGCCATGATTTTTGACCATAAAAAATGGACGAACGCACCAGATGCAAGTCCGCCCGCTGAGCTGCAGTCCATCCTCTTGCAGTCAAAGCTTCCGAAACACGGTCAAGCGTTGCCAGGCTGGTTTTATAATCTTTCAGACGCAGTTCACTGATCGCCAGATTAAATCCAGCATCATGAATCGCCCGTGGATCATCAATCAGGAAAGCCCGGTCCAGAGCTATTGCATATTGCTGTTGAGCCTGCTTGATATAACCAAGCTTGAATACGCTGTCGGCTGCTTCCATCATGCTCGCATAATGCGAGTCCTCCCATTCACCATGCCCGCCACCAAAGCATCCGGAAAGAAATCCTGCACATAAAGGTAAGACTATGATGTAGGAACGGAGTTTCATGGCCGCACCTCATGGGCCGGAAGTCTACGGGTAGGCCGACGGTTGCTGCCGCCATGACCACCCAATATCCATAGACTCCGCAACTGGTCGCTCAACTTGCGTAAACTGTCCGCCGTGGCCTCAGCCTCAGCCAGAACAGCTGGCAACTGTTCAGTTGCATCAGCCACATTATGAATGGTCCGTTTCATATCCGGAGTGGCACCCTTCAGACCATCGGTCATGCTATGAACATTCCGCATGGTGCCATTGGCTTCATTCAGAGTAATTTGGAGTTTTTTCTCAAGGGGCTGCACATCCTGAATGGCCTGATTCAAAGATTTCAGGATCGTATTGACTCGCCGGGCTGTCTCTTCCTTTGTGAGTAACGCACCAGCTGTTCCCTTGCCTGCATGAAGATCCACCATGATATCCCGTGCCTGCTTGGTAATTTCTTCCACATTGTCCATGGCAGGCATAAGGCGGGCACGCAGGTCTACCAGGGTCTGAACAATCATGTCGGCTGGATTTGGCTCGACACTGGTATTCAGCACAGCATAATCCCAGTTCAGGGGAGCACCCTGCCCACGACTGATCTCGATATAACCGGCTCCTGTCACAACGAGACGACGCTTGATGGTCGCCACACTATCGCTACGGATATAGCGTTCAAAATGAGGTTCGATTGTACCTTCTGCATACATGCGCCCCGACTCGTTGAGGTCCAGTTTACGAATCTCGCCTACACGAACCCCCATGACCTCAATATCATTATTAACAGCCAGTCCTGCCACACCACTCTCTGGCAGAACAAAATGAAGCCGACCAGCTGGGGTAAGCCACTGTTTGAGAAAACCAGCCTCAATCAATGCAGCGGTCAAGATGACGAAAGATAGCAGAACCAGCAGTCCTACCCATTCATCCATGAAGGAACTTCTGAACAAGGGAGCAGCCAGACCAGAGTTCCGACGCAAGCGTAAAGGACGCATCACATATCTCTCACTTTACGAGACCATTATTACCAAGCCGGAAACGCTGCATACCCGGTCTTGCATAACCAGCCCATGCCGAACGCTCCGATCCGATCCATAACACCGCACAGCCACGCTCCCTTGCTGCCGTCAATTCAGTCAGAAACGCATTATACAGTTCAACAGGCGCACTGAGACTGACGGGATTCTCAAGTAAAAGCAAGGAAGGCCTGTTCATGAAAGCCCTCACATATTCTGAACGCTTCCTATCCAGAGGAGACAGTTTCTCAGGCAGCTGTGTTGGAAGACCAGGCAGACCAAATGACCGAGAAAGATGAACGGCCTCTTCCACCAACTGGTCATAGGGGGCACGACTATGATGCAGACTTGGCCATAAAATATTCAGATGCATCTCATAGAGGTCTATCCAGCCACTTTCTTCTGTTATACGGCCGATCCTGCCACGAAGGGCCTGTGCCCGTCTTTCATCAAGCTCCGCCCAGTCCAGCCCCATACATTTGACTGTTCCCTGCTCCCTCCCTGTCGCTGCGTCTTGTTTAACTGGCAGAAGACCGGCACAGAAATCCGCAAACTGCGATGTCCTGAAATTATCCCGACATTCCACGAACACACATTCACCAGCTTCCATGGCAAGGTTATATTTTACCGGAGGTAATCCTGTTGAATCTGATACAGGAACGGCATCATCCAGTTTCAGAATAAAGCCATAATCACTTTCTGAGAGAGCTGTATCCTCAGCCATCAGAAGCTCCCCAGAATAACGTCAATCAATACATTGATGACTAGAATGGACATTATCCCCCGCGAAAACCCCCGTGGCATGAAGGTGGTCAGGTTGTCCTCAGCTGTCACATCCATACCGGAAAGACAGCAACACAGACCGACACTTGCCCCACTCAGAAGAAATTTCAGAGGAATACCCAGATAATCTCCTGGTTCCATACTGTTGACGACTTCAAAAATGAAGGACCAGATCGAGGTAGTTACAATTCCTTTTGCCCAGCAGGCCACATATCCCATGGCCAGGGCAATCACACTGAAAATGGTTCCCAGCGTGAAGCCACTGACGGTGGTGGCAATAGTACGTGGCACAACGAACACCAGAAAAGGATCAATACCCATCCCTGTCAGTATCTTGAGCCGTCCACCAGTTGTCAGATTTCCCATCTCCGTCAGCATCAGCATACCCGATCGTCCCAGCAGAATAACTCCCACTAGAATGGGAGCTATTTCCCGTAACAAAACGCTTGAAATCAGACTTCCTGTCATCTGGGACATGCCCGCAAAACCAAGCCAGTAGACAGCCTGCGACACCAAGCCCAGCCCCGTAATGACGGCCACCACGACAACGCTGAAAAAACCACTACCGACAAGCTGACGCAGGTTCCGACGGAATTCAATGATGACCGTCCGCCGCCATGCACTGGGGTGCAATGTTTCATAAAGCACCCCCCAGGCAGCTCCGACCATGATCAAGAAAAAGCGGGGCTGAGACCGGGAAAAACGTCCCAGTATAGCCAAACCGCTATTGATAATGGCAAAACGCTCAAAAAAATTCATGCATTTCCTGCCACGGCGGTCTCACTCCTTCCCGCCAGAATATAGCTATTGGAAATACCATTATTAGGCAGGAAGAACTCACCTCTCAGACGGAACAGGAAAGCACCCTGCAATGTCTGATAAGCACGCTCGGAAACCTGAATCTGTCCACCATCAGGCGCATTATGGGCCAGAGCTTCAGCCATTGTCAGACCTTCCCCCCAGAGGTTGAAGATGTCGCACTTCTCACCAAAATAGGCGATGAGAACTGGTCCAACGTCAATCCCGATACGGAACATGAGCTGTGTATTCATCCGGGAAATGACCATCAGACAGGCCTCACGAATGCCAATAGCTGCCTCTGCCAGACAGACAGCTCCTTCGGCATCCACATTCTGGGAGCAGCTTCCCAGAAAAATGAAGCGGTTCCCGGCTATCTGAGCAGAGAATAAGCCCCTTTCCTTCGCAATCGCTTCAATCTTGCTCACAAGTTCAGCGACCAGTTCCAGCATGGCCTGCGCTGTATCCTTGTTGGAGGAGTAAGACTCGGAAAACTCCAGCACCATAATCGGAACAGTTGGATAAAGACCCGCAGCAGGCCGACTATCCCCTTCTTTCTCATCAGGCTGAAGAAGAAACCCTTCAACAACACGCATCTGCGGCTTTGACTGACGGGCTAAAGACTGCACAGGCATCTGCCCAGGCTGTTGAGGAGTCAGCTTTCTCTCTTCCTCCTGCACATGCCCGAACCGAACGGCAAGTACGGACGCAATCAGCATGAGAACACGATCAGCTTCACCTAGCTGATACGGGTCTTCAAGCATGATGGCCCCCACCGGACGATGTTCTTCCATCACTGGAAGGAAAAACAGATGACGAGAGCCAATCATACGCATGAACACGCGCTGCACGCTCTGGAAACGCTGATCTTCTTCTGCATTGGGAAGATCAATCACATGTCCACCGTCCAGACATTCAAACAGGCCAGGATGTCCGGTTCGGGTCAGTTCCATGCCGGAACCATGCGCATCACGTCCTCGATCAAACATGTCTTCACAGAGCAGACGGTTTCCATCGGAAAGCAGCCGCCAGATACTGGCCCGACGGGCGGATGCCCGCTCTGCCAATGCTTCACTGAAGTAAGGCTGTTCCCGCTCAGAATTCAAAAGTCCTTCAGTATTGGTAATCCTAAGAAGGACGACGTTATCTTCCTTCTTTTTTTCTGCAACCGCAGTCAGGTCTTTCTGAAGACGTACAACGCGCCGCCCCTGATAGATCAGCCCCATGGCAAGTATTAGTGCCAATCCAACGATGATAATGGAGAAATAGACTGCCTGTTTCTGTACGGCATGCGTGAAACTTGCAAAGTCACTCTCAGGGGCATTCAGCAGCAGCACCCATGATCGTTTAGCCAGAGGCATGGCAGAAGCAATGGTAACGTAATTCTCACCCCTTGCTCTCACCATCCCTGTTCCGTCTCCCAGTACACGGAATACATTGAGAGCTTTAACGAAGACGGGCTGGGTCTTAGGGTCCAGATGCACATTAGTGGCATCAAAGCCGGGCTTGCCAATATCCATCATATTATGACCGGCAATGACATGCCCGCTCAGATCCACGATCACGGCCTGCCCGCTTTTTCCCACCTTGAGACTATTAACGAAGCTCGTAAGCTGATTAAGCGAAATACTGATGGCAAAAACAACGTGACGGCCATCCAACAGACGAAAGGCCATGGACGCCGTCACAATAAACTGATGTGTTGAGAGATAGGGATAGGGATCCGTCCAGAACAGACGATGGTCTGGTGTACGGTCTTCAAAACGAAGTGCCCCTTTGTACCAGGGACGCAAACGCGGGTCATATCCTTCCGCCGACAGCCTGTCTGTGGAAATGAAACGCCCATCCTTGTCAGTTATTCTGTGACGATAGTAGGGAGCACCATCTTCCTGCTGAAGAGTTGTTTCCTCATACTCCCCTTCCCGCCGGGCTGACATCCAGAAATGCCCCTGATCGTCCGCCATGTAGAAACTGTCCACATGTGGCATACCCCGCAGAACCGAACGCCCCAGAGCCATGAAATTGTCAGCATTGACTTTCATGTCGTTACTGGCGAGCAGACCACTCGCCATGAAAGAAATTCCCGTTGCCGGTGACAGATAGTGGCTGACTTCCTCCGTGATATAACGCTGCTGACTTCTGAGTAGATTGCGTGAAAGGGTGATCGCTCCTTCCCGCATGGTCCGGTATGTATACAGAGTAACCAGAGCAATAGTCACAATGACCAGGATCACTCCCAGGATTGGCCCGATGAACTGGAAGAGCTGCCACCGCCGACCGGTAGTATCAATGGCAGGATTGACGATCTCATCTGTTGCCAAGGTTTTAAAATCCCTTTTGATCATCCGGTAGCCTGAAATGGTACCTTGCATCTCATGCCGGAATAGGGCGGAGTACCCTTTCCCATATCCATCACTATCATGCGGACAATGATGAAGCGCAACCATCTTTTATGCCGTGCTGTCATTTCGTTAACAGGAAATGACAGAGTCAGCTTTCTGAATGGTCTCATAACCAATGATGCCCAGTCTCTACCGGTCGGAAGGACCTGCTGGGCTGCCATGCTCAATGCTCAGGGACGTATCCAGACACTTTTTTTTCTCTGGAAAACAGACACGGCCCTCCTGCTAGACCTTCCAGAAGAAAAGGCTGAATCTTTCATGAAATCGCTTCGTCGTTTCAGACTGCGAGCCGATGTAGAGATTGAGCTGCTGGACGGTGCCATCATGACAGGGGCACCAGACACTTCACCACCGGAGAATGCCATTATTCAGGCTCTGGATCCTCGACATCCTTCTCTTGGCTGGCGGGCTATTGTGTCCGGTTCTTCTGCCGTCAACCATGATACCACCCTGTTGACCCGTCATCTTCACATCGGCGTGCCAAGTGATGAAGATATCGCCCCCGGGCAGACACTGGTTCTGGAGGCCAATATGGACCATCTGCATGGCGTTTCATGGACGAAAGGCTGCTATCTGGGACAGGAAGTCACAGCCCGAACCCATTATCGAGGCCTTATTAGGAAACGGATACTGCCCATCATATCTGCTGATGAACGTCCTTTACCCGATGAGGGCATTATTACATCAAAAGGGCAGAATGTCGGTGAGTTACGGTCCCATATTGGGCAGCATGGCCTAGCTCAACTGCATCGAAAGGCATGGACTGCATCCGACCTGATGCTGACTGACCGTCCAATTAAACTGGTCTGGCCTGACTGGTTACCAAAAGACGAAGACTCTCATGACGAACAGGGGACCTGACATGGCATGGAAAGCTATTCCCCAGCCTACTATGGATACGTTACTAGATAAGGTTCAGTTCAACGAGCAGGGCCTCATCTGTGCTATCGCACAGGATGAGAACGCCACAGTTCTCATGTTGGCATGGATGAATCGTGAGTCTCTGACTGAGACGCTGACAACAGGACGTGTCTGTTATTACTCACGTAGTCGAAAAAAACTCTGGCGTAAGGGAGAAAGTTCCGGGCAGGAACAGCATCTCATTTCTGCTTCTCTGGACTGTGATGCAGACTGTCTGCTTTTGACCGTCAGACAGAAAGGAGTTGCCTGTCACACAGGTCGTCGTAGCTGTTTCTATCAATCTTTAACCCCATCAGGCATCCAGAACCTGACTGAACCAGACATCAGGCCTGAGACGCTCTATGGAGAAAAAACTCCTTCCTGACAAAAAAAGTCCCTCTTCGTGACTTGAAGAGGGACTTTTACAATTCGGAAATAACGCGGGTCAGAGCAAACCGTCAGCATGATGCTTCAGATGGTCCTGAATGAAACTCTGAACAAACCAGTAAGAGTGATCATAACCTTCATGACGGCGTAACTGTAACGACTGTTCAGCATCCTTGGCAGCCTGTTCGAGAAGGTCAGGCATTAGACGGGGCAAGAATTCATCATCAAGCCCCTGATCAACCAGAAATGTCCCCGGATGAGTCCGCCCGCTTTTCAGCAGAAGGCAGGGATCGTACTGCCCCCACTCTGCTTCATGCCCTCCGAAGTAAGCAGCTGTGGCTTTCTGTCCCCAATCTACCCGTGAAGGTGATGCGATAGGGGCAAAGGCAGAAACGGTTGTCCAAGCCCCGGAATCTCCCAGAGCAATGGACAATGCTCCCATGCCTCCCATGGAATGGCCCATAATACCACGACATCCCGCCTTTACGGGACAATGCTGCTCTATCAGAGCAGGCAGTTCATGACGGATATAAGACCCCATACGGTAATGAGCGGCCCACGGGTCAGATGTGGCATCGACGTAATAACCAGCCCCTGCCCCCAGATCATACGTATCATCCTCACCGGCAACATCAGCCCCTCGTGGAGAGGTATCTGGTGCCACAAGAGCAAGGCCATATTCTGCTGCATAACGGATGGCGTTGCTCTTGATGAGAAACGTATCCTGATTGCAGGTCAATCCAGCCAGAACATAGATGGCTGGAACAGACTCTCCTCCTAGAGCCTCCTTCGGTAAGAAAATATTGACCCGGGCAGGCAGCCCGAGTTCACGAGACTGATGGGAGAGGAAGCGGACTTCCCCCCCACAGCAGGCATGACGTTCAATAAGTGTGAAAGAACTGTCCGTCATAATGTGTAATTCACAACGTTACGGATGCCTTCGCCACGTTCCATCATCTCGAACCCTTTATTGATATCATCCAGCTTCATTTCATGGGTGATGAGGTCATCAATATTGATTCGTCCTTCCATGTACCAATCCACAATCTTTGGAACATCCGTACGGCCACGAGCACCACCAAAGGCAGAACCAATCCAGCGACGCCCGGTGACCAACTGGAACGGACGCGTACTGATCTCCTGGCCGGCACCAGCAACACCGATCACGCAGGATATACCCCAGCCACGATGGGCACTTTCCAATGCCTGACGCATCAGGGATACATTACCAACACATTCGAACGTATAGTCGGCACCACCACCGGTCAGTTCAATAAGGTGACCAACCAAATCGCCATTTTCCCCCAGGTCTTTGGGGTTTACGAACTCTGTCATGCCGAATTTTCGTGCCATGGCTTCACGTTCAGGATTAATGTCGACGCCGATGATTCTGCTGGCCCCAACCATCTTTGCTCCCTGAATGACATTCAGACCGATTCCACCGAGTCCAAAAACAGCCACGGTAGATCCTGCTTCAACTTTAGCCGTGAAGAGCACGGCACCAATACCAGTGGTCACGCCACAGCCGATATAGCATACCTTGTCGAAGGGGGCGTCGTGCCGAATCTTTGCAAGAGCGATTTCCGGCATGACTGTAAAGTTGGCAAATGTGGAACACCCCATATAATGGTGAACCGGTTTCCCCTTGTAAGAAAAACGGGTTGTTCCATCAGGCAGCAGCCCCTTCCCCTGCGTACCACGAATGGATGTGCAGAGATTCGTCTTGCGGGAAAGACAGGATGGGCATTCACGACATTCCGGTGTGTAAAGAGGAATGACATGATCGCCGGGCTTAAGATGTTTTACGCCTGCCCCGACTTCACGGACGATTCCAGCACCTTCATGACCCAGGATGGATGGGAAAAGGCCCTCAGGGTCTTTTCCAGAAAGCGTGTATTTGTCCGTATGGCACAGTCCTGTGGCCATAATTTCCACCAAGACTTCCCCGTCACGGGGGCCTTCCAGCTGGACGGTATCTACGACCAGTGGTTTTCCTGCTTCAAGAGCAATTGCGGCGCGAACGTCCATTTTTTAGTTATCCTGATCTATCGCTGTTTCTTCAGCCCGAATTGTGCCACAGAATGAGCGGGCTTCAAGCCCTGACATCTTCACCACTCCGTATGTGAGGAATTTGCCACCTTGATCATCAAACGCCGCTACGGCATTTCCATACTGTTCCGAGAGATTATTCCACCGCTTGTCATTCTGACGGGGTGGGACTGCATTGTAGTCATTCTCTTCCAGATTTTCCATCAGGAATGGATGGAACAACCTGCCCTACCTTTTTCCCTCATGGGATCAGCCCTGGCTATTTTTCTGGGTATTCGTAACAACGCTGCCTATGCCCGATGGTGGGAAGGACGTACGCTCTGGGGATCAATCACAAATAATTGCCGGTCTTTTGGAAGAGAGGTCGATTCATTGCTCGGGGGACAGCCTGATGTTGTCCGAGCAATGGCAGCTTATCCTTATATTCTGAAATCTTCATTAAGTGGCAACAAGCCAGATGAGGCCATTGGTACACTTCTGGATGAGGAAACCTATAAGTTCGTTTTCTCCTGTGGCAATCCAGCAAATGCCCTTCTCTACAGAATCGGACAATCCGTCCAGAAACTGGTGAACGAAAGAAGTGTGGATGGAGCTGTACATGGTACGGTAGATCGTATTCTTTCTGATCTGGCCAACGCCCAAGGCGGGCTTGAACGTATCCGCAATACGCCGTTACCGATACAGTATTCCATTCTACCGAATGCTGTAACGCATCTGTTCTGTATCCTTCTTCCTCTCTCGGCTGTGCAGACACTTGGATGGATTACTCCGTTAGGCTCCAGTATTATTGGCGTACTTTTTCAGATGCTTGATCGTAGTGGACGCAATCTTCAGGAACCTTTCAAAGTCAGTCCTCACTCGCTACCCATGTTGACTATCAGCCGTACGATTGAACGTGATCTGCTTCAGCCATTGGGAATGAAATATCATCCTTTACCGACGCCCCGTTTTGGACAGATGCCCTGAACATTTGATCCTGAATGGTTACGGGAGGGTAGTCCGTTACGTTATGCAAGACATATTCGTGTTTTTCTGTTATCCTCCCGTACATGAACAACAGCTTCAGAATGCCCCAGAAGGGTGGTGTCACTGACGAGATGGCCCGTGCGGCCGCCGAGCACACTGCCCGTCAGAAAGACCCAGAGCAGGAAAAGAATCCTTTCCGCGAGGGTGACGCCATTGTTTATGCTGCCCATGGTGTGGGCCGTGTGGACCGGATTGGTGAAGAAGAAATCGCTGATACAAAGATCGATATGATCCAGATTTCTTTTCCTGGAAATCAGATGACATTACGGATTCCACTGGCCAAGGCCCGTAAATCTGGTCTGCGTAAAATTGCTACTCGTGAGATCGTTGATAAGGCAATGGCTGTCATCAAGGGCAAGCCGCATGTCAGTCGTGGTATGTGGGCACGTCGTGCTGTTGCCTATCAGGAAAAGATCAACTCCGGTGATCTGGTTCAGATAGCTGAGGTTCTTCGAGATCTTCGACGAAACGTTGATAGTCTTGATGGTAGTTTCTCTGAACGTAAACTTTTTGAAGCTGCTCAGGAGCGTTTTGTCGCTGAGCTAGCTGTATTAGAAAACAAAGATCCGGCTAAAGTTCTGGAAGCTCTGACCCAGACTATGAAGAACGCCTGATCCCATTTCTTCCCCTCCCCCAGATATGTTTTTCGGGAGGGGATTTCTTCAGAATCCTAACGGGAAAGGTTTGCGGTTATGTCCACGCCGTCATCAAAGCGTTTTGAGGGGCAAAAGGTCCTGATCACCGGAGCATCTCAAGGGATTGGTGAAGCTGCTGCGCAGTATTTTGCGCAGCATGGTGCACAGGTTGCCATCAATGGTCGTAAAGAAGAAAAATTGAAACCTGTTTTGGAGAGTCTCCCTAAGATCTCGTCTGGCAATCATGTTATTGTTGCCGGTGATGTTTCGCAGGAAACATCCATCGACAGTATTTTTCAGAAGAGTATTGAGAGCATGAGGGGACTTGATATTCTGATTTGCAATGCAGGTTATCAGATACCTTCACCTTCTGAGCAGATTAAGTTGGCCGATTTTGAGGGTGTCATGGCCGTTAATGTGACGGGAGTTATGCTTTGTTGCCGGGCTGCTCTACGTTATTGGTTGGAACACGGTATTAAGGGGCGGGTTGTAGTTAATTCTTCTGTTCATCAGCTGATTCCCAAGCCGCATTATCTGGGATATTCAGCTTCCAAAGGTGCGGTAGACAATATTGTTCGTACGTTAGCACTAGAATACGCATCTCGTGGGATTCGGTTTAATACAGTTGCACCAGGTGCGATTGTAACACCGATTAATGATTCATGGGTAAAAGACCCGAAACAGTATGAAGCCGTTGCCAGCCACATTCCTATGAAACGTCCTGGTGAAAGCAAAGAAATTGCTGATGCAATGGGCTTTCTTGCATCTGAAGAGAGTAGTTACATCACAGGACAGACATTGTATGTTGATGGTGGCTTGACTCTTTATGGTGACTTCGAGAGCAATTGGTCTTCTTGATCGCCCCTTTCCTTAGGCTCTTTTTTAATTAAAAGAAGTGGAGAGGAATATTTCTCTTTCCGCTTCTTTTAATATTGGATTTTTATGTGAAAAAAAATATTCTTATGCCAACAAGCCTGCATCTTCCAACCAAAAGAACTTAATAAACACGATCTTACATATTCTCAGAGGACGTTGGAGGAGCTACATCTTGTTTCTCAAAAGCCCCGGCGATACGCAGCTCCACCTCATCACTAACATACGGTATGAACATCTTGATGCCAAAATCGCTGCGCTTGATAGTTGCTGTTGCATCAAAGCCGACAGTGTATTTTTTGTCGAGCATGTTAACCCCTGCCCCAACAAAATGAACGTGCAATGTCTCAGAATGAGTCATCCCATGCATCGTCAGGTTTCCAATTACAAGCGCATCATTATGCCCGATCATCTTGACACTGACCGATACAAACTCCGCTTTAGGAAACTGGTCAGCAGACAACCACTCACTGCCCCTTAATTCTTCCATAAGCTTTTTACTGGTCGTCAGCACGGACGCCACCGGCAAAGATACGGACAGACTGGAAGATTCAGGTTGCTGAGGATTAAGCTGCAATGTACCCGAAGCTCCTGAAAAAAGACCTTCGTAAACGGTGAACCCAAAATGCAGTACCGAAAAACTCACCTGCGTATGCTGCGGTTCAACTTTATAATACCCTGGCTGAATCTGGGAAGAATCCGTCACAACCTGAGCTGAAGCAGCCATTGACGTCAAACAGGAAAAGGCAATAGCGGCAAAAACAGCACGTGGCCGAAACAGCATGATGATCGTTCCTCTCCAAGAGCGTCATGATGTCATGACGCAACGGTTTTTCCTGTTTACCTGTCCAGTCATCAATAATCTATCCCATAAGATAGTCCAATGCTGGAGCCGGGATCATTCTCCGGAGTTGTGAAACCCGTAACCTGTCCTCCCGTGCCGACCGTCGTGTTCAGCTGAAGCCGTTTTGTAAGATCAACTTTCACCTGGGCCTGAGCCCCTTTGCCTGAAAGCCCCTCCTTGGCCCCAACATAGACGCCTTTCATGACATATTTTCCTGCCTCCACACTGGCAGCGCCATTTCCCACACTGTTTCCACCCCCAATGGCAAGATGATCTAGCCCCAAAGCACCCCGCACCTTGCCCATCGGATCAAAAGCCGAACCACCACCGATCTGAACAATCGCCAATCCCAAAGAAGCAAGCTGGGTCGATGAAAGAGAACCCCGGTCTGTTCCAAACAGCAGAATGGAAAGTACCTCATCCCGAGGGAGACTAGGTGTAGAAACAAAATCAATCTTCGGATTGCTGGCGTATCCCTTTACCAGCAGACTGGCCAACGTACCGTTGGCATTACGATCCGCCCGAAAATCTATTGTCGGATCAAGTTTGTGCGCCGCACTGGCCCCACTGAACCCAACCTGACCACGGGTGAAGTTAAGATTGATGCCGGCCAGATTGAAATTACCCCTTTTCAGGTCAATGCCACCCGTCAGAATTGGAGCCGTACTGACACCTCCGATGTGCAATTTACCCTGCATCTCGGCAAACAGACCATGTCCCCGTACAAAAAGCCGCCCCGGAGATATGAAATCAATATTCAGCCCTACAACCATCTTTGGTTCCATCCTGGGCACCGTCTTCGCCTGTTCCGATGTTATGATTTCCAGCTGTGGAACCGAGGCAGGCATGGAATCGGGTAGTGTGATGGAGGCTTCCGGCACAGTGATCCCCCCTTCAACATCAATCCGTGTCGTCGCCTGCCCATGAATATGCAGACGACTGTCAATCATTTCAGTCAGCATATCACTCTGAATCGGCTGTGCTTTATCCATACTGAAACGGAGATCAATCGGAATTCCGGGCTTCAGGACACCAACCATACCCTCCATGCCCAGCGTCCCCTGGCCCGCATGTGCGATAAAGTGATCAATGTTCAAAACATCACCTCGGGCCGTAAGCGAACCTTCCATACCACGAAGATGCACCCCGTCAGCATACTGATCAAACAGACCATCATGTAGCTGTATGCTTCCGGTAAGCTGGGGTTTCTTCACGGAGCCTTTAATCCCCAGATCAAGACTTACCTGTCCTCCGATCCCCATGCCATTCGCACCAAGAAACGCATTGGCTACAGAAAGAACAGCTCGCCCTCTGGCTGTCAGGTCCATCACTCCCGCAGAAGATAGAGGCACCTTACCCGCAACAAGGAAAGCCACAGGATCCCCAGCCCGTAACTCCGTGCGCAGTAGAACCTGCTTTCCGTCCATCTCGGCCTGCACATGCAGTTTCCCTGCAGGAAGAGCTTCCGTCTGTTCACTGACAAAACGCAGCCCTGTTCCATCAAGAACAATCCGCCCTGCTGGAGATGCCATAGTGCCTTTCAGTCTGGCAGTAGCTCCCACTTCACCCATGACATGAAGAGACGGCATGAACGGCTCAGCCAGAGCTGCTGTTATATGATCCAGGCGAGCGTCCACATTCAGATCAGGTCTGATATCACCATTAAAACTTACCCGACCCGCCATACCATGAGGCGGTCGCAGCTCGGTCTCCAGATGTTCGATGCCCAGCGTCTGACCATATTTCACGACAGTTGGTACAAGCAGTCGTACGGCATCTCCTTTCAGATCAGCCAGAAGCTTCGTCAGCTTTACCTTCTGCCCAGGAATATCAACCTGTGCTGCAAGACTGAAATGAGCTGGTGATTTCATTACATGATCAAAAGCCCCATCTGCCTGCACTCCTAGAGCAGACTGCGTCCCCTTCACAACCGTCTTCAGATTGCCCGTAATCTCATTCGCCTTCAGACCGGAAACCTGGAGAGCCATATCAACCGATGGCTCTTCCTGGAGATGCTGTATCTCACCTTTCAGGCGCACCATGTTCACAGCATAACCGCCCATATGCAGCTGACCATCAAGCCCCATATTCAGACGATCATGAGGTGCAGAAGTGACCTCTCCTCTCTGTGAACCCAACAAAGTATGTACCTCCAGCTGGAGATGACCAGATATCGGTCTTCCCATGAGATGGCTGAATCCATCCAACCGGGCAATCCGCAGTTCCACATCACCGCGTGGGATACGCCGTCCGGCTGGCAGGTCTATATCGGCCTTGCCGTGCAGGTCCTTCCATTCCAGTGCATCAAGACTGGCCATCATTTCCCCATCGGCCCTGCGTGCAAAGTCCATATGCATCTTCAGCGGAGAACGATCCAGTATACCCGATATCTTCAGAGTACCCTGCGGCTGTGATGGAAGATGGGCCAGATCCATATGCAGATCTAATGGGGCTTCCGGGATCGGAACACCTGCATGCACAACACCGAGCTGCCCACCCAGATGCGTCTGCATGGTGAGATCTGTCGTCGGACCATTCAGACCACTCTCCAGCAGAGCATGACCTCGCAAGGCAGAAGAAAGAACCTTCAGATCAGGCAGAAGCAGTCTCAGAGAGGCAGACAGAACCTGCTTAGGGTCCAGATCTGCCCTCGCATCCATCTGAAAACCCTTCCCTCCCAGAGAGGCCTGCTTCAGCTGGATCGTTCCATTTTTCTGTCGTTTCACCTGGACATTCAATGTCCCCTGATCTCCGATCAGGGCCACGGCCTGAACTGGCCCTTCCTTAAGGGCAAAATGTCCATTCAGAGCAGCATTCATTTCCCCGGAGGTCCATAAAGGCAGAGTGAACCCCCCACCGGCATGGGCGTCTCCCTTCAATTTCTGGCCAATCATAGCCGTCACATCCGGGAATCTGTCCACATCCAGTTTCACATGCCCCATCAGAACTGAAGTAAGAGTACCAGATATGCCCAGCCGAATGGCATCATGTTCCAACTGAATCTGATACGGTCTACCCGCATGATAGGGCAATACGCTGGCTGTAAGGATGAGAGGAGCAGAAGCTAGGATAGTGGGTGACTTCCCCGGTATTCTGACACCATCCAGACGAGCTGAAAGAGCAATCCTGCTCTCAGCATCCTTCCCGATACGAGCCTTCTGGAAAGAAGCTTCATCACGAGCAAGAATGGCCTGTAATCCGCCCTCCTGACCATCGAACCGGACATGCAGATGCCCAACTCCACTATCGGAGGCAGTCATGTCCGCACCATCCAGCTGAATGCTCCCATGCGGATCCAGCATATCACCATGTAAAACAGCCGAAAGATCCAATGTCTCCCAAGTGATACCCGACAGAATGGTCATAGGAGGAGCATGGAACGCAAGGGACAGATCATCTTTCAGATGAACAAGATCCAGATTACCATTCAGGGCCACTGTTAATGGCTTATCCTGCTGCGTGGCAGCCTTTACATCCAGCTTCACAGACAAAGCCCGATAAGGTCCCTTCAGGGACATATCAACGACCAGAGGATCCAATATGTTCAGATGCCCCGGAGAACTGGCAAAACCCCGCGCATCCTCATCATAATGAAGCCGCCCCTCCAACTCGTGCCTTTCTCCTTTTAGATCAAGCAAGAAGTGCGCTGGATGATCCAGCCTCTCAGCTCTCAGTAACAATTGCATAACAGGCATACTGGCAAACGACGGCATACTGGTCAGAGCACTCAGACTTTCAAGTGATGCCCTTCCCCCTATCCTCAAACGGGCAGCCTGCCCAAAAACAGTTGGTCCTACCGTCAGAAAGGAAAGATTCAACCTGTCAACCTGAACACTCCAATCTGGCAACCCCATCGAAGACTTCGTTTGAGTTGTTGGGACTGAAGAGAAAAAAGGATTACGAATGTAATCAAGGTAATCAGCAGAAAGATTGCGTATATAGATCTGTTTACGCAGTAGTGCCAAAAGTCCAAGACGAAGACTCGCATCCCGCCCTTCTAACCATACACCCTGCGAATCTTTTAGCACCAAATGAGAAAAAGACACATGCCATGGGAGGGTTCCTCTCATCCCTTCGACCTGAACCATGCCATCTGACCATTCTGGAAGTTTTTGCTCTAGGAATCGCTTCACTGGCCGTAGATTGATACCTACCAGCACTCCAGCCATCAATATACCCAGCCCTCCCAAACAGATAAGACCATACCAACAAAGTCCGTACCTCACTCTCCACATCAGAACGTCTCCCCCAGGCCTAGATAGAGTTCCCACTTGTCACCACGGTTTGGTCTGTTGAGCGGTACGGCTACATCCAGACGTACAGGACCAATAGGTGTAAAATAACGCACTCCTCCCCCACACCCTACTCGCAACTTCCCGTGACCGGGCATGGAATTTGAACTGACCTGTCCAGCATCTGCAAAGGCAGCCAGACCAAAATTTTTCGGCAGACGCTGACGGAACTCGACCGTCCCGGCATCCATGGATGTTCCACCTATGGCGTATTTTGTCGTCCCGTATTGCGGTCCAACACCCTGGTAGCGAAAACCACGTACAGACCCGGGACCACCCGCATAAAGCCGCTGATCCGGAGGAAGATTCCACGTAGATGCCCCCTGAATTGACCCCACCATGACACGCAGGGCAATGACGCTATACCCCGGCCTGCTCCATCCTAAATGGGTCAGATCAAAATAGGTGGAAGCCTGCCCATTCATAGGAATAAAAAATGACGTTTTATGTTCCAGTGAAACGGAAGGCGTTATGCCCAGCGTCATGCGGAAACCATGTGTGGCCGGTTCGATCGGACTAGCCCGATGTGTCCCGTCGTAATCCAGTCGGATGGGAACAGAAGCAATAAAATATTCAGCCTTACGTCCAAACTGACGAATATGTTCCTGCTCCAAAGTCGCACCGACACTACCGGAAAAATCTTTCCACAACGGACGCGATATATGTCCCTGAACCAGAAAAGCCGTCTGATGATAGGAGTAAAGCAGCTGCCTGACAGCCTCAATACGAAGATCCAGTGTCTGACTGCGCTTCATGAAATCTGGTTTCATGAAATCCACATAGCCGTCATAACCCAGCCCCTGCTGTGCCGTTCCTCCAAGCCCTGTTGCCATGGCAGAAACACGTAGCTGCTCACCACGTCCCAGCAGATTCCTGTGCATCCATGACACACCAGCCCGGCCACCAAGATCAGTTGAATAACCAACATCTCCTGTTACACGATGACGCTTGCCTTCAGTGAAATCAAAATCAATCGGCAAGGCCCCATCTGTACCAGCAGGCGGCGTAACCACTTTCTGATCCTTCCTCCCTTTGCCGGAAGTTCCTTTCTGGGAGCCTGGCAAAGGTAAGACCTTGTCTCCATTATGCTGCACAACCGTCGCAAAGAGACCTGTCCCACCCAGATCAAGGCGGGCCTGCTCAATAACGGATGGCTGATAAAGCTGCCCCTCTCTAAGCAGCATCCGTTGCCGCACATAATCGGCCTTTACCCGCTTCAACCCATTTAATACCACAGGGCCAATGACCAGCTTGGCCCCCCGCTTGACCCTTATCTGAACATCAATCTTCCTGTCTTCTGGATGGAGAATGGCCTGAGGCGTCTGCACGTCTGAAAGGCCATAACCTTCTTCCTGAAGACAGGTCAGCAGCCGCCCCTGCATAGCCAGCACATCAGCCGCAATGGCAGGTGCCCCTTCTTTCAGTCCCAGACTGTTGCGCTCTTCCTCGGAAAGAACCAGTGCATTCCTGACCACTGAGCTGGCAGATGTCTGCCCAGTAGTAGATACGACCCCGGCTTCAGGAGCTATAATGATCCGTCCAATGGTGAACCGCTCTCCCAGAACAGCCCCCAGATGAATACGTACCGTCTCCCCGGACTTCACCGCTGAAAGAAAGCTGGCAAGATCAGCAGCATGACCATCAATGGTCCTGCCTGCTGCCTCCACCTTGATGATAGCGTGCCCCCCATAATAGCCCTGCGACTGTAACGCCCCCTGTAGACGGTCATAATCTGACCTGATACGCCCTGCCAGAGCATAAGGTCCTACCTTCTGAGTAGTCTGAAGACTAGTAAGCTGCGATGCCGCCGTCATACTGTCATTGACACCCTTATCATCTGTCGGATCGACATTCGTGGCATAGGATACGGCATGCCGCACAAGCTCATGCACGACCGGCATGTCGCCATCCTCACCCCATACCGGCACAATATCCCAGCCTAAAACGCCCACACAGAGCAGAAGCTTTGCCAGACGGCCTGACTGTTTCCCCAACCTCTCTACCAAACGACACCCGCTATATTCCACGTCCGTTCCTAGGCCCTCTGCTTCATGATCCAGCCCCCCGACCTCTATCCCTTATGGCAGAGCATTTCGTCTTAAAAAAGTTTCCGTTCTGTTATTTATAACCATTCCCATCCGTCCATATTGGAAGATCGCCCCATCCTGCTGATAAGGATTGTCTCCCTTGCTTAAAAGGCTTATTTACCCAGCTATGTCCGCTGCAAAACCTCATCCAACCGGAAAACAAAACAATAACCGGCCAATTTTTGACCCAGATCGTCTTTTTACTGAAGACGAAGGTACCTCTCAGGATACATTCCTCGACCGCCTACGGGCGCGCCTGAGGGCCGGTGCCCTGTTGAGCTGGGCTGTCGCTGGCATCGTAGGACAGGGAGCTTGCCTGCTCGTGCCCGGTAAAATGTACCGCCGCTTTCCTCTCTTTTTCTGGAGTATAGCCTGCCGTATCCTCCACATAAAAGTCCGTACGATTGGTGAGCCTGCTGGATCATTGACCCCACGCCCGGATGGGCGGCGTGTCATTTACGTTGCCAATCACTGTTCATGGCTAGACGTGCTGGTTCTAGGTAAAATTCTCCCAGCATCTTTCATCGCCAAACAAGAAGTGCGCCACTGGCCTGTCATTGGTTATCTGACTTTTCTAGGACGAACTATTTACATCAATCGTAATCGTCAAGAATCCAGCCAGGATGTTCAGGAGATTATTGAGCAGTTGCGCAAGGGATATGATATTGTCTTCTTCCCTGAGGGGACAACATCTAAAGGGAATGGAATGCTTCCTTTCATGTCGTCGCTTTTCGCCATAGCCAAACCTGTCCGTCGCCGTGGCGACCCTGCGCCAGACGGGCATCCAGCCTGCATTGTCCAGCCTATAACCATTACCTATGACCGCCTGGAAGGGCTACCTGTCGGACGGCATCACCGCTCCTTCGTCTTCTCATGGTTTGGTGATATGAATTTTGGCCCCCACCTGATGCAGTTAGGCAAATGGCACTCCATGCGAGCAACCGTTATGTATCACCCACCAATCGTGCCAGAGGACTACCCCTCCCGCAAGGCACTTTCCAATGCAGCACGAAGCATCATTGAACAGGGGCATGACACCCTGCGACAGAACCGCCTGTAACATCTCCTGATCATGCCCACTTCCGGAACCACCCCCTCCATAAACGGATAACTTGTCATAATCACCATGCCAGAACAGATTTCTTTCTCTCCGTCACGCGGCCTGCACATCATCACATGGGGATGCCAGATGAATGTCTATGACAGCGCACGCATGGCGGATGTTCTGCGCCCCCTTGGTTACAGCCCCGTTGATCTGCCCGACAATGCGGATATGATCATTCTCAACACCTGCCATATCCGTGAACGTGCTGCCGAGAAGGTTTTCTCTGAACTCGGGCGACTGCGTCAGATCCGTGAAGCCCGTAAACTGGAGGGAAAAGCAACCCTCATTGCCGTGGCTGGATGTGTCGCACAGGCCGAAGGCAAAGAGCTGCTGGCCCGTGCCCCTTATGTAGATCTTGTTCTGGGGCCTCAGACTTACCACCGCCTGCCAGAAATGGTTGCCCGCATTGCCCGGGCTGGTGGCAACGTCATAGATACGGATTTCCCTGTTGAATCCAAGTTCGACCTCCTCCCGGAAGAAGCTGCTCCCCAGAATGAGGGTAACCTGACAGCCTTTCTCACCATTCAGGAGGGATGTGACAAATTCTGCTCCTTCTGTGTAGTACCTTACACACGAGGAGCTGAAACAAGCCGCCCGGTAGAATCCATCCTTGCTGAAGCAGAGCGGCTTGTTGCCAGCGGTGTCAAAGAAATCACCCTACTGGGACAGAATGTAAATGCCTATCACGGCGACTGGAAAGACGGCACAGCCAGCCTGCCAAAACTTGCAGCCATCCTTCATGAGACAATTCCAGACCTAAAAAGACTGCGCTACATCACCTCCCACCCACGGGACATGGAACAGGCCCTGATTGATGCCCACAGAGACAATCCCATTTTCATGCCTTATCTCCACCTACCGGTCCAGAGTGGATCAGACAAAGTTCTGAAAGCCATGAACAGGGGGCACACGGCCGATGAATATCGGGACATCATCCGCCGCCTGCGAGCAGTTCGCTCCGATATTGCCCTGACATCGGACTTCATTGTGGGGCACCCTGGTGAAACTGACGAAGATTTTGAAGCAACCATGCAGCTGGTGCGGGACATCCGTTTCGCCAGTGCTTACAGCTTCAAATATTCACAACGCCCGGGAACGCCTGCCGCTGGGCAGCCTTTCCAGGTAGCCGAGGATGTCAAGGAGAAGCGACTGGCCGTCTTGCAGGCTCTCCTCCGGGAGCAGCAGGATGCATTCAATGCTTCTCTTGTCGGAACAGTTCAGGATATTTTGGTCACAGGAATCGGTCGTAAGCCGGGACAGCTGAACGGACGGTCCCCTTATCTTCAGCCCGTTCACTTTGATGGAGATCCATCCCTGATCGGGCAGATCATCAGGGTTCATATTACGGCTCCCTTTACCAATTCCCTCGGTGGTCACCTCTATGAACAGGAAGGCACAGCCGTTTGAGCCGTTCTCCTCGAACTCCCTTTTCTTCCGGTCAGGAAGGACATCGCACAACAACCCTCCGTTTTGAGGATAATCACCGTTTACAGAAAGTTCTCGGCGATCATGACCGTCATCTCATCCGCCTGGAGCAGGGAACAGGAACACGTCTGGTCTGTCGAGGGAACCGTGTAGCCATCTCTGGTGAAACGGAGGCCGTAAACAGGGCACAGGCCGTACTTCAGGCCCTTTACCAGCAGGCCAGTAAAGGGATGCCTGTTGATGGTGACCAGGTTGACGGTGTCATTCGCCTGACAGCCCTTCCATCTCACCACCGCACTCCACGATCTTTCTCCGCAGAAGAAATGGCTCCTCCCATGGATTCTTCCTCTCTGGACAATCTTCCGCACATCCAGACAAAACGTGGAGCCATCGCGCCCCGTTCTCCCGGACAGAGTACCTACATGAAGTCCCTGGCTAACAGGGAGCTTGTCTTCGGTATTGGCCCTGCGGGGACAGGAAAGACCTATCTGGCCGTGGCGCAGGCCGTTGCCATGTTTCAGGCGGGACAGGTCGACAGGATTATCCTGTCCCGCCCCGCCGTTGAGGCTGGGGAACGCCTCGGCTTCCTGCCGGGAGACATGAGGGAAAAAATCGACCCCTATCTCCGCCCCCTTTATGATGCGCTTCATGACATGATGCCCGGCGATCAGGTATCCCGTCGTATGGCCAGTGGAGAAATTGAAGTCGCCCCTCTCGCCTTCATGCGTGGCCGGACGCTTGGACATGCCTACGTCATTCTTGACGAGGCTCAGAATACCACTCCTGCCCAGATGAAGATGTTTCTCACACGCATGGGAGCGGGCACACGCATGGCCGTCACTGGTGATTTAAGCCAGATTGACCTTCCCCGTGGAGTAACATCCGGTCTGAAAGACGCTGTAGCCACACTGGAAGGCGTCAAGGGAATTTCTGTCTGTTCCCTTACCGCAGCTGATGTTGTCCGGCATCCCCTTGTCGCCCGCATTGTCGAGGCTTACGATCAGCAGGCTGTCGACGTAACACCTGACCATCATCACCCCTACCGGACCCATCATGAAACGCCCTACCACCCCTCACGCTGAGGTTCTGATTTCCGATCCACGCTGGCGGGCAACGCTGGGAAATGTGGAACGACTTGTTCAACAGGCATGCCGGATGACCCAGCGTCATGGGCATATTTTCTCAGATAATGCACCGGGGCCTTCCTTCGTTTTTACCGACAACCGACACATCAAAAAGCTCAATTCCCAGTTCAGAGGGAAGAACAAGCCAACCAATGTTCTGACTTTTGAACCTCCAGCCCCCATGCTGGGGGGAGACATCATCCTCGCCTATCAGACCGTGCAGCGTGAAGCCAGACAGGTGCACAAGAGCCTCCGGGCGCATACGGTTCATCTAATCGTGCATGGCCTTCTACACCTTGCAGGTCACGATCACCACCATCCTGGAGAAGCCCAGCGAATGGAAGGACTGGAAACATTTATCCTACGAAGGATGGGGTTTGCTGACCCATGGAAATCACGCCCCTGCATCTCCAACTGAAACAGCCACCCCCTTACTACTGTCCATCAACAGGAACCTCTCTTTCCCAATGAAACTTTTCCACCGCAAGGCACGCACAAAGACCATCAGGCAGCATATCGCTGACTTCGTCCGGGAAGCCGCCAGTCAGGGGAAAACAAATCCTGATTCTCAGGAATTAGACAGGCAGGAGCGTGCCCTCATCATGAATGTCCTTCGCCTGCGTACCATTACGGCTGATGATGTCATGATTCCCCGAGCTGACATCGTTGCCATGCCGGATGATCTTTCCTTTGATGAAGCCTTGGGGCTGATGCGGGAGGAAAACCATTCCCGCATGCCGGTCTATCACAAGGAGCTTGACGACATTATCGGGATGATCCATGTCAAGGATCTGGTTGCCCATATCGGAACAGATGAGCCCTTCACCCTCCGCTCACTCCTGAGACAACCTATTCTGGTCGCTCCCAGCATTCCCGTGCTGGACCTCCAGCTTCAGATGCGGCAACGACGCACTCACATGGCTCTCGTCATCGATGAATATGGCAGCATTGATGGCCTCGTGACCATCGAAGATCTGATCGAAACCATCGTCGGGGACATTTCAGATGAACATGACGAGCCTGTTACAACCCCCTGGTTCAATCGCCCGGATGGCACGATTGATCTGGATGCCCGTCTGCCTGTGAAAGAGCTTGAAGAACGGCTTGGCCCCGTTCTGACACGGGAAGAACGGGAGGCCGAGATCGAGACTGTCGGCGGTCTCGTCTTTCACCTGGCCGAGCATGTCCCAGCCCGTGATGAAGTTCTTGTCCATCCTAGTGGACTTGAATTCCGTGTCATTGATTCCGATGCTCGCCACATCCTGACCCTGCGGATGCGTGTACCTCCTCATCTCAGACGCCAGCCTTCCTCTACAGAAGAACAGACATCCTCATCTGACACAGCCTCTTGACGGTAAAGTCTCTCTTGCCGTTCATGGCTGAATAAACCTGTTAACCACACCTGTTCCACTACATAGTCCAGCAAGGAATCATCATGACAGTTCAGCCCCTCCTCTCACGTCGTCACCTACTAACTGGTGGTCCCGCTCTCTTGGCCGCTGGACTGACCGTAAGCAGCCTTGCCTCACATGGAACAGCCCATGCCCAGACACCCGCACCAAAAGATCCAAGACTGGCCTCACGCATCGTTGGAAATGTGCAGGCCCCGGTACTTGTTCAGGAATGGTTCTCTCTCACCTGTACCCATTGCGCCCATTTTGCGACAGAGATATTCCCAAAGGTGAAGGAACAATTCATCGACACAGGCAAGATCCGCTACCAGTTCCATGACTTCCCACTGGATCAGGTAGCCCTGATTGCCGCCATGGTTGCCCGCTCTCTCCCGGAAGACCGCTATCTGCCCTTTATTGAATCCCTCTTCTCCCGTCAGATGCAGTGGGCCTTCTCCAACGGTGACCCCGTCGCCCATCTCAAGCAGGAAGCCGCTCTGGCCGGTATTGCCCCGAGTGAATTCGATAAAATCAGCAAAGACATGGCGTTCGGGCAGGAACTGTACCAACTGACCCAGCAGGACGGGCAAACCTACGACATCAAGGGTACGCCCTATTTCCGCTTCAACAAGACGCCCTTTGCACAAGACCCTGAAACACTGGAAAAATTTGCCGAACTCGTCAGCAAAGCCTGATCCTGTCCCTTCTTCTCTTCATCGTTACAGCCTGCACGGGATTCAATGACACAGCACAAAGCGACCACGACCCGCCTTGATATTGTCGGTTTCAAGAGCTTTGCTGATGAAGTCCATCTGGACATCCTTCCCGGCCTGACAGGAATTGTCGGTCCCAATGGCTGCGGCAAGTCAAATATTGTGGAAGCCCTGCGCTGGACGATGGGAGAAACATCAGCCCGTGCCCTTCGTGGTGGGGAAAGTGATGACCTAATTTTTGCGGGCACAGGCAATCGGCCTGCCCGCAATCTGGCCCGTGTCACACTCCACCTCAAGGCCGCCACAGGACTGGCCCCGGTCCCCTTCCAGCAGGCAGACGAACTGGAGATATCCCGTCAGGCAGAGCGTGGTTCTGGCAGCACCTACCGCATCAACAATCGTGTCATGCGAGCACGGGATGTACAGACCATCTTTGCTGACCTCTCATCAGGTGCCCGCAGTTCATCCATCATCAGCCAGAATCGTGTCAGCCAGCTGATTGCTTCCAAACCGGAAGAACGCCGCCTTCTCCTGGAAGAAGCTGCCGGGATCACCGGCCTTTATGTCCGACGGCGTGATGCCGAGCTGAAACTCCGGCAGGCTGAAAGCAATCTGGAACGGGCTGAAGAGCATCACCAGTTACTGGACCAGAAACTCAATATACTCTCCGCACAGTCTGAACAGGCCCAGCGTTATCGAACGGTCTCCGAAGAGATACGCCAGCATGAAAAATCTCTTCTTGTCCTTCAACACGCCAGAGCTGAACAGCTGGTTCAGAGCCGTCAGGCCGCACTGGGCAAAGCCAGAGAAGCCCTGAGCAAGAGCGAACAGGCTCTTCAGACAGCGCAAGAGCACGTCACTGCGCAAATGAAGAAACGTCAGAAGCAGGAAGAAGAACTGGCAGCCCTGCGCCCCCAAATGGAACAGAGGCGTATTCGCATTGAGGTGGCACAGGCCTCACTCAAGCACAGAAAACAGGCCTCCGAAGAGAATGCCCGCCAGCGTGCCCAGCTGGAAGATGATCTGGCTCGGCAGAAAGAAGAACTGGCCCGACTGACCGAACAGCAGCACACAACAGAACAATTCCTGGAACAGCTCACAGCCCAGCAGGACGTCCTTGCTGCGCAGGCCCCCACCTTGGCCAAGACACTCACAGCTCTGAAAAAGCAGGAAGCCGACCAGCAGACTGAACATGCTACTCTTTCTGCCAAATATCAGGATGGCACACTTCAGCATGAACGGTTACAGAGCCATCAGCAAGCTCTGTCCAGACAGATATCTGATGACCGACAGAATCTTGAACGCCTGCAGACCGAATTAAAAACTATTGAACAAGACTGTCTACAGAACACTCCAGCGGACAGCACGCACCAGCAGGTGTCAGATAGTCTGGAACAGGCCGCTTCTTACGAACGCCACGCCAAAGAGGCTACTGCTCACTTTCAGGAACAGCGTCTTCTCTGTGAACGGACACAGCGTGACCTACAGGACGCACAAAAGCAGCTTCAGCAGCTTCAGCAACGTGAAAAAGAGCTATCCCAGTCTATCATCAGACAGCAGGCCCGCCTAAAAACCGCTCAGGAACAGGCTCAGCAGATCGGTCAGGAGCTGCTTGATGAAGCAACCAAGGAACAGCTTCAGCAGACTTGCACAAAGATGCAGGAACAGACTGAGCAAGCAACGCAAACTGAGAAGCAGCTGACCCAGAAACGGGAAAATGCTGAACACACATGGCTGACAGAGAAAGCCGCACAAGAAAAGCAGCAGCAACGTCGTCTTTTTCTGCAACAGGAACTCGTCCGGCTGGCAGATCAGATAAAAGAACAGCAGGCCCGCCACACCAAAGCGCAAACAGCCCTGGAAGAAGCCAGAAGCAAAGCCCTTACAGACGAGGAATTACAGACTGCCCAGACCAATCTGGAAAATCTAACAGAACAGGTAAAAAAACGGAGTGAAAGCCTTGTTCAAATCGAAGAGCAGCACACCGCCCTTCTGAAAAAAGAGCAGGATACACAAGCGGACCTGCAACAGACTGAAACTGCTCTGCTGCGCTGCAAAGGAGAACATGAAGGGCTGCAACGCAGCCTACAAAGCAGCCTCCTTTCCATTCCTCACCCCGTCATGGAACGGCTGACCATTCCTGATGAGTTGACCAACGCCGTTGTCAGTGCCCTGACAGATGGTCTGGAAGCATCACTTCCCCGCAGAGGAGAGACACTCACCAACACACCACGCCAGTGGTACGCCTTACCTCCCTTCACGGAACAGACAGAACCCCATTCAGCCCTTGCCAGCCTTCCAAATCTGGCAACCCTAATTGAGACCCCAGCCCCGCTGGAGCGTGCATTCCAGGCCATTTTCCTTCTGGAAAATAATGAGACAGGCCCCTCTCTACAGAAACACCTCCAGCCCGGTCAGTCACTCGTTTCAAAAGATGGTGCCCTATGGCGATGGGATGGCTTCATCCGTCAGTCCAATACTCCAACGGCTGAAATGATCCGCCTTCAGCAGGCACAGAAACTGAAAAAGACGGAGGCTGCTCTCGAGACGCTAAGCCAGCAGTATGAGTCTCAGAAGCGGCATGCTCATGAAATCCAGCAGAAGCGTGAATCACTGGAGCAGGCTCTGGCAGAGCAACGTCAGAACCATGAGGTAAGTCGGGACAAACAGGCACAGCTCCACCATCAACTGGAAGGCCTGAAGCAGCGACATGCTTTCCAGCAGGAACAACTGACACTCCTCCAGGGTGAAGCGACCACACATGCAGAACAGCTGGCCCGCACGACAGGGCAGCATGATGAAACTCGCAAAGAACTCGCCACTCTTCCCGAATCAGACAACAGAGTGTCCGAAGCGGCTACCATTCTTCAGACCCTACGGGAACAGGAACAGGCAGCACGCCAGGCACTCGATTCTGCCCGTGCCCAACTACAGAAAGCCGAAGCTGACCAGCAGCAGGCCCTTTTCAGAAATCACTCCCTCGCCACACGGCTGGAAGAGCTGACACAGGCCATCGCCCAGCTTGAACAGGATATGAAAGAGCAGAATATTCAAAAACAAACAATTCTGGACAGTCAGCAACAGATCAACCTTTCTGCTCTCCAGGCCGATATGGCAAAGGCCCAGTCTGCCCTGCAGCTGGCCCAAAAAGCGGCCACTGACGCAGCACAGAAGGCCGATACGATTCGTAAACAGGCCACCACCCAGGAACAGGCCTTCCAGGAACAGACCCGTCTTCTCGCTGGACTACAAGCACGTCGTGATAGCCTGTCCCAGCAGATACAGGCCCTTAAAGCCATGCTGGAAAATCGTCTGAACGAAGAGTCACGCTGCCAGAAAGACCAGTCTCAGCTCCCTAATACGACTTCCCTGAAAGAAAAACTTGATCAGGCAACAACTCAACTGGCCAGAACTAGAGAGACCTTACAGCAGGAACAGGCAAAAAATAATGCCCTGACACAGAAATGTTCCCTCCTGAAAGAACGGCATGAACATTTACAAGCCGATAATCGGAAACAGAGCGAACGCCATGACCAGCTACAGGTCCTCATCGAAGACTTGACCGGACGTCATGCCACCCTGCTAAAAGCCTCCTCCGTCCAGACTGATGAGAGCGACGTCTCTCAGCATGAAAAACAGCTCCAGCAGGATATGGAAGCCCTCAGGAAACTGGAAGCAGACGGGCAGACCCTGGCCACACAGCTTTCCCACATCACAGCTGCCCTACAGGAACAGCAGACCCTGCTGGAGCACCATAAGGAAAGCAACAGCCGTTACCGTGAAGATGCCATCCGTCTGAAAGAGCGTGCTGAACAGGCGGAGGAAACACTCTCCCTTCTGCGCCATGATGCCCCATTACCAGAAGAAGCAGAAGTACCGGAGAGCGTTTCTGCCGAAGCGGAACAGGTCCTGTGCCAATCCCTGAAACGGGCCATCAGACGCCGTGAAGAGATGGGACCGGTCAATCTATGCGCCGAGGAAGAATTCCAGACAGCACGGCAGGAAGCCGAACGAATCGCCAAGGAGCATCAGGACCTGTCCGCAGCCATCGCCCGACTGCGTGGCGGGGTCGGGGCCATCAACCGTGAAGGGCGGCAACGCCTCATGGCCGTCTTCGCCGACATTAACGCTCATTTCCAGAAACTCTTTACCCGCATGTTCAACGGTGGCAAAGCCCATCTACAGATGGTTGGCAATGACGACCCACTGGAAGCAGGACTGGAAATCTTTGCCCAGCCACCGGGCAAGAAACTCTCCACTCTCTCGCTGCTCTCCGGGGGAGAACAGGCTCTCACGGCCCTGTCCCTCATCTTTGCAGCCTTCCAATGTACCCCTGCTCCCATCTGCGTGCTAGATGAAGTCGACGCTCCCCTTGACGACGCCAACGTGGAACGTTTCTGCACTCTGATCCGGGACATCACTAAAGAAACAGGTACTCGCTTTCTGGTCATCACCCATCATCAGCTGACAATGGCCCACATGGATCGTCTCTACGGCGTCACGATGCAGGAAAGGGGTGTAAGCCGCCTGCTTTCTGTGAATCTCGACGAAAGCATCCGTATGGTAAATGGTTGACCTTCTGCCATTATCATCAGACAATCACTGCCTTTCTTTAAGGCAGCTGGAGGCTGAGTTTCCAAAATCGTGAGCGATCGACCTATCTTTTCAGAACCACGGCTTGACGAATCGGTTTTATCCCATATTCGCAAGCATGGCCTTCGCATTGTGGGAGACGTACACGGTGATCTCAATGCTTTCCGTCATGCCATCGCTACGAAACGTTTCGTCATCCAGCTGGGTGATCTCGTCGATCATGGGCCTGATAGTGCCGGCGTTCTGGAAACCATGCTGGACCTGCTGGAAACCCGCAGGGGCATGTTCGTTCTCGGCAACCACGACCGTAAACTAGGCCGCGCACTGGAGGGACGACGTCTCCGTCGTGATCTCCCTCTGGAGACGACGCTCAGGCAGATACAGGCCTCCACAGCTGAAGACCTGGCCCGCCGTTCCTATGAGGCCATTGCTCAAGCCCCTGCATGGCAGCGGCTTGGCAACCTGCTTTTCGTGCATGGAGGCTTTCATACAGCCATGCTGGCCGGACCGCCACCAACAACCGGCCTTGCTGACATGTCTGCCCCTCTGTCCCGCGCCCTGTTTGGCGAAACCACCAGCCGCCTTCAACCTGACGGTTACCCAGAGAGACGACTGAGCTGGCTCAACCGTATTCCTGAAGGCATCACTGTCTATGTCGGGCATGACAGACGTTCCCTTGATGGGCGTCCCCTGCACCGTACGGGCCGCTTGGGCGGAAAAGCTGTCTTTATGGACCTTGGTGCCGGAAAAGGCGGCCATCTTGCATGGATAGACCTCAATGACTTCTAAGCCACACACTACACTCTCAGAGCCGACACGGCAGCTAGCCACGCTTCGGCAGCGTATCGACAATATTGACGCAGCACTGATCTACATGCTGGCCGAACGTTTCCGTTGTACAGGCGAAGTAGGAAAACTGAAAGCCTCCTTTCAGCTGCCCGCCTGTGATCCCGTTCGAGAAAAAGAACAGCTGGCCCGTCTTCATGCTCTGGCGCAGGAGGCTGGACTTGATGCCGTCTTCACGAAAAAGTTTTTTACTTTCCTTGTTGGAGAGGTCATTGCCAGACATGAAGCTGTTGCTGCCGAACACTGCTCAGAAACAGACACCTCAGCCTGACAGAAAATAGTCTAATCTGTTCTACCTATCAAAATCATAAATTAACCTTAACTATCTATTTTTCCATCCTCCAGAACTGACACCATAGTTACTGCATGATTACTGCTAGACTGGAGGTAGCATTGTGTCATCATTATCAATTTCCAGACCAAAACTAGGGCCTGTAAGGCTGGCCATCTGTGCCCTGGCTCTGCTGGTCCTTCTATTCGGACTTTACTTCGTTATTTTCGGTTCATGGCTCATCCTGCTGGGCGGGTCTTGGTATTACACACCGTGCGGCATTCTGCTCTGCATTTCCGGCGTCTATCTCTTCCGGCAGAACCCGATCGGCGTGTGGAGTTATCTTCTCGCCTGGGCACTGACCATTCCCTGGACCATCTATGAGGTTGGCTTTCATTTCTGGGGCTGGCTTCCCCGTCTCTTTGGCCCCACCCTGGTTGCCATTGCCGTTGCCGCCTGCCTTCCCCGTCTCCTTCGCAACCAGAAAGCAAACTTCAATGCGTAATCAGGCCCATCTTCTTGGTCTTCTGCTAGGTGGGACCATCCTTGGCGTATCATTCCTGCCAGCACAGGCACAGTCTCCTGCTCCACAGGACACTCAGCCCAGCACCAGTTACATCACCATTCCCGAGGCACAGACGGCCTCCAGCGTGTTCCACGATCCGGCTCCCAGTACGCCACAGGCTCCCGGTGTGAATGCAGCCAACCTGCCCGATATTGACGAGCTGCCCATCGACCAGCTTCCTCAGGCCGTTCCGCAGGAAAGTGCGAACCCTAAACCGGAAGACTGGCCGGCTTACGGGCGTGACGACAGGGCCACACGCTATTCCCCCCTGGCACAGATCACGCCAGAAAATGTCGGGAAACTACAGCGGGTTTTCACCTATCATACGGGCGTTCTGCTTCCCAAGGGCAAGCTCAACAGGCTGGCTCCAGAAACAACGCCCATCAAGGTCGGCGATTCCCTGTATCTCTGCTCTGCCACCAATGACATGATGCGTGTCGATGCTGTCACGGGGAAAGAGAAATGGCGGTTTCATTCCAATGAAGGCTACGACGCCATTCCATTCACTTCTGCCTGTAAGGCGGTCACGTACTACACGTCCTCAACAGTCCCGGACGGGCAGCCCTGTCACAACCGCATTATTGAAGGTACGCTGGACAACCGGCTGATCGCCGTTGATGCTAAAGACGGAAAACTCTGCGAAGCCTTCGGTCATGATGGTCAGGTCAATCTCATGCAGGGCATGGGCTGGTCCGTTCCCCGCTTTGTAGCCGTAACCAGCCCGTCTCCCATCGTCAACGGCGTGATTGTCGTCAATCATGAAGTGCTGGATGGCCAGAGACGCTGGGCACCTTCCGGCGTCGTCCGGGGTTACGATGCCGAAAGCGGTAAATTCCTCTGGGCATGGGATGTCAATAATCCTGACAATCATCACCAGCCTGACAAGGACCATTATTACAGCCGTGGAACCCCCAATTCTTGGGCTGCCATGATAGGGGATAATGCCCTCGGGCTTGTTTATGTCCCGACGGGCAATTCAGCTGCTGACTATTACAGTGCCCTGCGCAGTGATGCTGAAAATCGGGTGTCATCGTCCGTCGTGGCTCTTGATGTCCGCACTGGTGCGCCCCGCTGGGTCTTCCAGACCGTCCACAAGGATGTCTGGGATTACGACATCGGCTCACAGCCTACCCTGTTTGATTATCATGCTGATGACGGCAGCATCATTCCAGCCCTCATCATGCCCACCAAACGGGGACAGACCTTCGTCCTGGATCGTCGGACAGGCAAACCCCTCCCTGACTTCCCGGTCGTGGAAAAACCAGTCCCCAACCCTGGTTTTGTTCCAGGCGACCCACGGGCACCAACACAGCCTTGGTCCACTGGCGTACCCCGTTTTGGTTTCCCTGAACTGACCGAAGCGGACATGTGGGGGGCATCCCCTCTGGATCAGCTGGCCTGCCGCATCAAGTTCCGTCAGGCACACTATGTTGGCGAATTCACACCACCTACCATCAAGCAGCCATGGATCGAAGATCCTGGCTATAATGGAGGCAGTGACTGGGGCAGCGTCTCCTATAATCCCCAGACGGGAATCCTGCTGGCAAACTGGAGCCATATGCCCATGTATGACCAGCTCGTCAGCCGCAAGGAAGCCGACAGGCGGAAACTGTTCCCTCTTGATGTACCACAGCATATTTCGCGCCCCGGGGTTTCTGCTGGCAATGCTCCACAGGCCGAAACGCCTTATGGGGCACTGGTCAGTCCCTTCTGGAATACCTTTACGAAGATCATGTGCAATGCACCGCCTTATGGCATGATTACAGCCATTGATCTGAAGGCCCATAAGGTACTGTGGCAGCGGCCATTTGGTTCTGCACGGGCCAATGGTCCGTGGGGCATTGCCTCACACCTACCATTGACAATCGGTACACCCAACAATGGTGGAACGCTCATGACCGCCGGAGGACTAGCCTTCATCGGTGCCTCAACGGACAACATGATTCATGCCATTGACCTCAAGACAGGCAAGACCGTCTGGACGGACGTGCTGCCCGGCGGAGGACAGGCCAACGCCATGACCTATGCCGTCAATGGCCGCCAGTACGTCGCCATCATGGCAGGCGGACACCATCTGATGGGAACACCCGTCTCCGACTCACTGGTAGTCTATGCCCTGCCTGAACAGGAAAAATGACATTGGCTCGCTTCTTCTGGCCGTTCATGAATGGCCAGAAGGAGAACAGCCTCAGACTAAAAAAGCGGAACCTCTTCATTGGAGAGGTTCCGCTTTTCATGTCATCTGGCCCGCCTTTAGCGAGGATTTGTCGGTGGGCAGTCACAGCCACGTGTAGGAGCATTGGAACGCCGGATGATATGATGATCAATCCATTCTGAGACAAGAAGCCGTGCCTCGGGTAAGGAAGCTTCTGGATGGTGTATCCGATACAGGGTGGTACAGGCGGCAAAAATTTTCATCTCGCTCTGCCCCATATCATGCAGTTCCTGATACGCTGTAATTACGGCGCGTTCGCATTTACGACCGATATGACCGGTATCAACTTTCATATCCTACAACCCCTACGATACCCTGTTTCCCTAGGGAAAAACCTTCATCAAAGAAGGGAGAAAGCCTTTATCGCTTTCGCAAATGACAGGATAAAGCGTCATCAATAAGAGAATGGGCAAAAAAGGCATCTTCGCCCTACCCCTCTCCCCTTCTAACGGGTAGATGTCTCCAAAGGAACCATTTTTCGAGATTACGGAGAGAATAATGCCTGCATCTGGCACAGCATCAAATCTGGGCATCCGCCCCACACAGTGGGACCGTGATGCTGCGCTGACAACGGCGCGCATTCTTCTGGAAATCAAGGCCATCAACTTCCGTCCCGGCGAACCTTACACGCTGACCTCCGGCTGGAAATCTCCGGTCTATATCGACTGCCGCAAGATCATTTTCTTTCCCCGTGCCCGCAAGAAACTAATGGAACTGGCTGTTGAAAAGATCGGCCGTCACATCGGATATGAAAGCATTGATGCCGTCGTTGGTGGTGAAACAGCAGGCATTCCCTTCTCCGCCTGGATTGCCGACAGGCTGATGACACCGATGGCCTATGTTCGCAAGAAACCCAAAGGCTTCGGTCGCAATGCACAGATCGAAGGTGATGTGCCAGAAGGCATGCGTACCCTGTTGGTGGAAGACCTGACGACAGATGGTGCCTCCAAAATCCGCTTCGCCAATGCCCTGCGTGAAGCTGGAGCCATTGTAGACCACACTTTTGTCGTCTTCTTCTACGGGGTCTTCCCCGGTGCCCAGAAAACCCTGCAGGGTATGGGTATCAGCCTTCATGCGCTCTGCACATGGTGGGATGTTCTGGAAGCCTGCTCGGACGGGCAGTATTTCTCTACTGAGGATAGTGCAGAAGTCCGCCGCTTCCTCGAAGATCCGTGCAGCTGGTCCAAGGCTCATGGTGGCGTCGGCAGCGCAGAAGAAGCCCTCGCCTTCAAACGGGGCTGATCTCCCCCGCTCTCCGTGATCTACAGAAAGGGAAAGAGGATAAAAGCCCTTTCCCCTTTCTGCCAGCCATTGCACTAGGAGAAGCCATCCATGTCGACACCATTCTCTCCCCGTATTCTGGTTTTTGATTCCGGTATCGGGGGACTTGGCGTCGTTCAGGCACTACGCAGTCTGGCCCCTTCCCTGACAATAGATTATCTCGCCGATACGGCCCTTTTCCCCTATGGCGAGCAGCCGGACGACGTTCTTCAGGAGCGCATTGTCGAGCTGATTTCCCAGGCCTGCGAGGAGCTGAACCCCTCTCTGGTCATCATTGCCTGTAATACGGCCAGCACCCTGGCCCTGCCCATTTTACGGGAACGGCTGACACTTCCCATCGTAGGCTGTGTTCCCCCCATCCGCTGGGCAGGACGTGTCTCCACTACCCGAACCATCGGCCTTCTGGCCACGAGTGCCACGGCACGGCGACCTTACCTGAAACAGCTTCACGAAGACTTCGCAGCCGACTGCCAGCTGCTGGTACACGGTTCCCGCCATCTGGCCAACATGGCCGAACGGGCCTTCAGGGGAGAACAGCTTGACCCCGCCGAAGTACAGCAGGAACTGGCCTGCCTTCTCCAACAACCCGGCGGCAACAGAATAGATACTGTGGGGCTGGGCTGCACACATTACACGTTCCTGATGCCGTACTTCCAGCGTCTTGGACCCACAGGCATCATGTGGCTGGACCCCGCCCCCGCCGTTGCCCAGCAGGCTCTCCGACGACTGGGCGATAGCGTGGAAGCCCCACCAGCCGCAGACCTCTCCGCACCATCAGACCGCTTTTACCTGACGGCCCCACCATCTGAGGGGCAGGACCTTGCCAGTCATATAGCCTGGCTTGGATTCACCAATGGATGGCAGGTTTTCCCTTACCGGGCACGCTCGACCGTATAAAGTACAGTTCCACGCAGAAGGTTCTTCAGGCCACTTTCCGGGAAGCAGGCAAGAGCTGCCACGGCTTTCTCAGCATAATCACGGGCACGCTCAATCGTGATCCGGATGGCATCTCTCTGGGCAATGATCTCCAGAGCATGAGGCAGATCATCCTCTGTCTGCTCATTCTCTTCAATCACACGCTTCCAGAACCGACGCTCTTCTTCTGTTCCCTGCTCATAGGCAGCCAGCACAGGGAGCGTGATCTTGCCCTCACGGAAATCATCCCCAACCGTCTTGCCCAGGACCTGCTGATCAGCCGCATAATCCAGAGCATCATCCACCAGCTGGAACGCCATGCCTAGATTGGTTCCATACTGTTCCAGAGCCAGCTCGGCTTCACGATCATGCTGTGCGACCACGGCACCAACCCGGCAGGCTGCTGCAAACAGAGCAGCTGTCTTGCCATGAATGACTTCCAGATACCGTTCAATCGGCGTGGAAAGATCGTTCTGCGTGGACATCTGCAACACTTCACCTTCGGCAATGGTTGCGGAGGCCGCTGACAGAATGGCCATGACTTCCAGAGACCCATCCGCCGTCATCAGCTGGAAGGAACGCGCAAACAGGAAATCCCCCACAAGCACGGAGGCCTTGTTCCCAAACAGAGCGTTGGCCGAAGCCATGCCCCGCCGCAGGGTGCTTTCATCCACCACATCATCATGCAGCAATGTGGCCGTATGAATGAACTCCACACAGGCTGCCAGCCTGATATGCCGTTTCTGTCCTTCCTTTTCCCCATACCCGCAGAGACGGGCAGAAGCGAGCGTCAGCAGAGGGCGCAGCCGCTTCCCACCGGCAGCCACAAGATGCGCACCAAGCTGAGGGATAAGAGGTACAGAGCTTTGCATCCTGTCTATAATGGCCTGATTACAGGCTATCATATCATCGGCAAGATAAGCTGATAGGGCCTTAAGGGCGTCTTCTCCCCTGACCTCCTTACCTACGGCCTCGCCGCCAGATGCACCGTGGGGCTCTGATGAGGAAGAAACCAAAACGCACAACTCCAGTTCCGCCCAGCCCAGACTACTTAGAATGGGCGACGTCGACCAACTGCCCTCCCCGTCTCCTCTGCCTCCCATATGGCGTTCCGGCAGGAAGATGACAGTCATCCCTGATTAAAAAATAATTCCAACCATATGAGCAGCAAAGAAGCTACGGTCAAGACAGTCCGGGCCATAAACCGCTCAAATGACGGGTATTCTCCTCTGTCCGCAGCTCAGGAAAACACCCCACTTTCGAAGGCATCTTCCCATGTTCCCTGAGTGGACGCACGGGAATATTCCGTTGCACGATTTTCAAAGAAATTCGTGTGCTCGACAGCGTTCAGCATGTCATCCACCCACGGCAACGGATTTTCCTCAATGCCATAGATCGGGTCCAGACCCAGCTGGATCAGGCGGCGATCTGCAATGAAACGGATATAACGCTCCACCTGTTCTGCAGAAAGCCCTTCCACCGGCCCCATCTCGAACGCAAGTTCGATGAACGCATCCTCGTGAGAAACGGTCTGACGGGCAATCTCCACCAGCTCGGCCCGGAAATCTTCCGTCCATATCTCGGGATTTTCCCGAATGAAGGTACGGAACAGACGGATCATGGAGAGGCAGTGAAGTGTTTCGTCTCGCACAGACCAGGAAACGATCTGCCCCATCCCCTTCAGCTTGTTGAAACGGGGGAAGTTCAGCAGGATGGCAAAAGACGCAAAAAGCTGAAGCCCTTCCATGAAGGCCCCGAAGGCTGCCATTGTCTTGGCAATCTCACGCTTGCTGTTGATGTTGAAGGACTGCATGAAATCATACTTGTCCTTCATTTCCTTGTATTTCAGAAAGGCGGAGTATTCCGTTTCCGGCATCCCGATCGTATCCAGAAGGTGGGAATAGGCCGCAATATGGATGGTCTCGATGTTCGAGAAACATGAAAGCATCATCAGGACTTCCGTCGGCTTGAAGACCTGACTGTAATATTTCATGTAAGCGGAGTTCACCTCCACATCAGCCTGCGTGAAGAAGCGGAAAATCTGCGTGACAAGATTCTGCTCGGCCTCTGACAGCTTGCGGTGCCAGTCCTTCACATCCTCAGCAAGAGGAACCTCCTCCGGCAGCCAGTGCAGACGCTGCTGGGTCAGCCAGGCGTCATAGGCCCAAGGATAGCGGAACGGCTTGTAGACCGGATTTTCGACCAGAAGATTGGCCTGCTCGGCAGATTCAGGGGCCTGTGGCAAGGGAGTGCCATCTGTCATTTCTCAAAACCTTCTTTTCTCTGGGGCAGCCCCTCCGGGCTGAATCACTCTTCTTCAGCCGGCAAGAGCCAAGAACGGACAGGCCCTCACCGTCATGCTCTCCATCTTACTGGCAGGAGAGACACTCTTCATAACTTCCGGCACCAGTTTCCGCATGACGCTGTGTTGCCTGCGGAAGATGGTCGTCATCACCATCCATAATGTCACGCTTCACGGCAACATTGGAAACCGTATCCGCCCTCTGGATGGAAAGGGAGCGGCAGTAATACAGAGATTTAACGCCCTTCTTCCATGCCTCGTAATGAATACGGACAAGGTCACGCTTGTGCACATCCGCTGGCAGGAACAGATTGACCGACTGTGACTGGCAGATGAACGGCGCCCGATCTGCCGCATGTTCAACAACCCAACGCTGGTCTATCTCAAAGGCTGTCTTGAAAACATCCTTCTCATCCTGCGTCAGGAAATCCAGATGCTGGACAGACCCCTTGCTCAGCGTAATGGAAGACCAGACCTCATCAGTATCCCGGCCATATTTCTGGAGCAGCTTGGCCAGATGGCGGTTACGCACCGTGAAAGAGCCAGACAGTGTCTTCTGGAGAAAGACGTTGGCACTGATCGGGTCAATCCCCGGGCTGGCATTACCCGCAATGATGGAAATGGATGCCGTTGGAGCCACGGCCATCTTGTTGGAAAAACGTTCCTGGAACCCGTATTCTTCGGCGTCCGGGCAAGGCCCACGTGTCTTTGCCAGCTCACGGGAGGCCTCGGCTGTCTGCTTTGAAATATGCTCGAAGAACTTCTTGTTCCACACCTTCGCCATGACGCTGCCAAACGGCACCATCTTGGACTGAAGGAACGAATGGAAACCCATTACTCCCAGCCCGACAGACCGTTCCCGCATGGCCGCATAACGGGCATGAGCCATGTCATCAGGCGCATTATCAATGAAATCCTGCAGCACGTTATCAAGGAACAGCATCACATCCTTGATGAACTGCGGATGATCTTTCCACTCGTCCCAATATTCCAGATTCAGGGATGACAGACAGCAGACCGCCGTACGGCTCTTGCCATGATGATCAATCCCGGTCGGCAGGGTAATTTCTGCACAGAGATTGGAGGTCTTCACCTCCAGCCCTGCAAGACGGTGATGCTCGGGACGGGCACGATTCACCGTATCGGAAAACACGATATATGGCTCACCCTGTTCCATGCGTGCCGTCAGAAGACGGATCCACAGGGCACGGGCCGACACTTTCCGGATGACGCTATGATCTTTGGGGGAAATCAGCGGCCACTCTTCATCACCGACCACAGCCCGCATGAAATCATCCGTCAGCAGAACACCGTGATGCAGATTGAGGGCCTTCCGGTTCGGGTCCCCCCCTGTGGGGCGGCGCATCTCAATGAATTCTTCAATCTCAGGGTGCCAGATCGGCAGATAGACCGCCGCAGACCCACGCCGCAGGCTGCCCTGACTGATGGCCAGCGTCAGGCTGTCCATCACCCGGATGAACGGGATCACCCCGGAGGTCTTGCCATTACGGCCGATATTCTCCCCGATGGACCGCAGATTGCCCCAGTAGGACCCGATCCCGCCCCCCTTGGCAGCCAGCCAGACATTCTCATTCCAGAGACCGACAATCCCTTCCAGACTGTCTTCCGACTCATTCAGAAAGCAGGAAATCGGCAGGCCACGATTCGTGCCACCATTCGACAGAACCGGCGTGGCAGGCATGAACCAGTGACGGGACATATAGTCATAAATCCGCTGGGTATGCCCTTCATCGGCACCGTACCGGGAGGCAACACGGGCAAAAAGCCCCTGATAGGTCTCCCCGTCCAGCAGGTAACGGTCATCCAGGGTGGCCCGTCCAAAATCTGTCAGAAGTGCATCACGCTCAGGAGACGTCCGGACAGGATGACGTCCCGGAAGCTGAACAACATTGGGAAAAAGTTCGGGCTCTTCAGGCCCGCCCGTTGGCTGAGCGAACATCTGCGCATCATGCATTCTCATGAATCGAGCCCCTCATTTCGGCATCATTTCTGGCTTGTCTGGCCCCTCATCTCCCACGGATGAAAGACGCATTTCAAGGCTTGTTTTTCACACGCAATTATGTCTTCGAGGAACATATAGGGGTGAATGAACAGCTTTTAACACTATATCTTGTTAACGGTCAGTAGATTTTCAACCAGACGGCAATAATTTTCAGAGCCATCCACACTGGGCATGATTGCGCAGGAGCTGGTCAGCCAGAATACAGGCCATCATGGCCTCAGCGACAGGAACAGCCCGGATACCGATACACGGATCATGCCGTCCTCTGGTCCTCACATCCACGGCCTCGCCATCCCGTGTCAGACTTGGCACAGGAATCAGGATGGAGCTGGTGGGCTTAATCGCCATGCGAGCCACCACTGGCTGCCCGGTTGAAATACCCCCAAGAACTCCTCCAGCATGATTGCTAAGAAAAACGGGTTCCATAGGGTTTTCTGAAGGACGGATGGGGTCGGCATTTTCCTGCCCATGCAATTTCGCTACCCCCAGACCGTCACCGATCTCCACGGCCTTCACGCCATTAATGCCCATCAGCCCACCGGCCAGCTCGGCATCCAGCTTGCCATAAACGGGTGCGCCCAAACCGGCCGGTACACCTTCTGCCACAACCTCCAGCGTGGCCCCGATGGATGAACCAGCCTTCCGCACGGCATCCAGCTGTTCACCCCAGAGCGGCACCATTGCAGCATCCGGTGAGAAGAATGGATTCCGTTCCACCTCATCCCAGTCCCAGCGGGCACGGTCCACGGACTGCTCCCCGATCCCTGTCAGGGCACCCCGAATGACCAGCTGCGGCCCGACCAGTTCCCGAAGAATGACCCGTGCCACGGCTCCCGCCGCCACGCGCATGGCCGTTTCCCGGGCGGAAGAACGGCCACCACCACGATAGTCCCGGATGCCATACTTCAGATCATAAGCAATATCAGCATGGCCGGGACGGTATTGCCGGGCAATCTCCCCATAATCACGGGAACGCTGATTCGTGTTCTCGATCATCAGAGAAATAGGCGTTCCGGTCGTCTGGCCTTCAAAGACGCCGGACAGAATCCGGACCTCATCCGGTTCACGACGCTGGGTCGTGAACCGGGACTGCCCCGGACGTCTTTTCTCCAGCCAGGGCTGGATGTCATCCTCCGACAGTTTCAGGCGAGGTGGACAGCCATCAATGACACAGCCAATGGCAGGACCATGACTCTCCCCCCATGTCGTGACACGCAGCAGACGCCCAAAACTGTTTTCAGACATTGGTCAAGTCCTTATTCCCCGGATGAAAGGCTCATGTCAGGAGCTTCCGGATTTTTCATGCCAATGATGTTGTACCCGCAGTCAACATGGTGGATCTCACCTGTCACACCGCTTGAAAGATCGGACAGCAGATACAGGCCGGAACCACCCACATCCTTTAGGGACACGTTGCGCTCCATCGGAGCATTGACCTGGTTCCAGCGCAGAATGTACCGGAAGTCACCGATGCCATTGGCGGCCAGTGTCATGATCGGCCCGGCGGAAATGCCGTTGACACGGATATCGTCACGACCCAGATCAACCGCCATGTAACGGACGGATGCCTCCAGAGCCGCCTTGGCCACGCCCATCACATTATAATGGGGCATGACACGTTCAGCACCGAGATAAGTCAATGTCAGGATGGAGCCACCCTCATTCATCATGGCTGATGCACGACGGGCTACCGCCGTGAATGAGAAACAGGAAATATCCATCGCCTGGAGGAAAGCCTCACGAGGCGTATCCACATAACGTCCGCGCAGATACTGTTTATCGGCCCAGCCAATGGCATGCACGACAAAGTCGATCCTGCCCCAGGCTTTTTCAATCTCGTCAAACGTGGCGTTGATAGCTGAATCGTCACTCACGTCACAGGGCAGGACCATGCTGGAACCAACACTTTCTGCCAGCGGACGCACGCGCTTGCCCAGGGCTTCCCCCTGATAGGTGAACGCAATTTCGGCCCCCTGATCGGCACAGGCCTTGGCAATGGCCCAGGCAATGGAATTCTTGTTTGCCACACCCATGACGACACCACGCTTGCCAGCCATAAGCGTTCCTTTGGCTGTTTCCTGCTGTGAATGCGTTTCCGTTTCTGACATGGTCAGCTCCCCTGAGGATAATCTTGCGTCTGTAATAATTGGGTCATCTCGTCGCACAAGGATGGTCACACGGCAAGGGTTCTCTTATCACGAGACAGAGTTTTTTCTGCTCCATGCCCGTTGTCCCGGGAGATGGTGCAAAAATACGTCACAGGGTCAAACAGGACATTCAATGCGCTCCTTTCCACCTTCCGGCTCTTCACCTGATCCCGTTCTCTGGCTCTGGTCCCTGATTGGTCATATCCTCACACCGTGGTTGCACCACCATGCTCATAAAAGAGCACGGCAGGGTAAGGAAATACGCTCACGTCTCCCCGAACGCTTCGGCATTCCCGGTGCGGACAGGCCACCCACGGATAAACCACTTGTCTGGTTTCATGCTGCCAGTGTGGGAGAAAGTCTCTGCGTCCTTCCTGTTGCTGAACAGCTTCTCAAAGACTGCCCAGAACTGACCATTCTCATGACAACGGCAACACTGACGGGAGCGCAGACAGTCACATCTCATTCTGCCACCGGGACGGGACGTCTGATACATCAGCTCATCCCCTATGATGCTCCCCATCTTCTCAGACGCTTCCTCACATACTGGCAGCCTCTCGGCCTTGTCCTGACGGAAAGTGAACTCTGGCCGGGCCTTCTCTGTCTGTGTCAGCGGACGCAGTTACCAGTCATGCTGCTGAATGGCCGTCTGTCTCCCCGTTCTGCAGCACGCTGGCGGCTGGCTGCACCTCTCTTACGTCACCTCATGCGTCCCCTCTGCTGGATCATGCCCCGCAGCACGGAAGACGCACGTTCTTTTTCCCGATTCGGAGTAGGTCACCGTCTTCTTTCTCCCGCTGACCTCAAGGAAGATTCACCACCACTTCCCGCCGATGAAACAGAAGTCGCATTTCTGCGTCAGAAAATCGGGCATCGGTCTGTTTTCGTGGCTGCCTCCACACATCCCGGAGAGGAAGAAATCATTGTAGAGGCAGTCCGGCAGGCCCGAGAAACACGACCAGATTTGCTGACCATCATCATTCCCCGCCACCCGGAACGTGGTATGGTACTGGCCAGTCAGTATCATGCACCACAGCGTTCCCGAAGGCAGATGCCTGCCCCCGAGGATACTCTCTGGATCATTGATACTCTGGGGGAGCTTGGCCTTTTTTTCCGGCTGGCTGACCGTGTCCTCATCGGCAATTCTCTCTGCCTTCCTGGTGGAGGGCATAACCCTCTTGAGTCATTGCGTTTCCAGTGCCCCACAGCCATCGGTCCTTACATGCAGAACTGGGCTGATCTCTGTACCCGTCATGCTGCGTCTTTACATCGTATTGAAAATGTGAATTCGCTTGTTCGATGGCTTCTTGTGCCTTGTTTTTTCAAATCGCAATTTTTGTATAAGAATTATGCCATCTCGAAAGCGGTTCGCCATATTAAAGACACAGTTCTGCCCAATAAGGCGCATGCATGAAACTGACTGCACCCTCCTTCTGGCAGACCCCTACCCCAACCATGTTATCCAATCTTCTGCTCCCTTTCAGCAGAGTAACTGGTTATGTAGGGCGACGACGGCAGAGCCAGCCTTCCCTGAAACTTCCCGTTCCTGTTCTCTGCTGTGGTAACATCACCGTTGGCGGAACGGGCAAAACACCTCTTGTCCTCCATCTGCTTCAGCAACTGATAAAGCGTGGCCGTACACCTCATGCCATTACCCGTGGCTATGGCGGTCTCTCCCGGAAAACCGGACTGATACGGCCGGATCAGGACAGGGCCATTGATGTCGGGGATGAAACCATATTACTGGCCCATCTCGCCCCGACATGGCGAGGACCAGACCGCCGGGCCAACGCTCTCCAGGCCATCGCTGCAGGAGCAGACTGCCTGATTCTGGATGATGGTCTCCAGGACCCTGCCCTGCACAAGGACCTGGCCATTCTGACCGTTGATGGCCCGGTAGGACTGGGAAACCAGCGTCTCCTTCCGGCTGGCCCGCTGCGTGAATCATTGGCCGACGCACTGCCGCGCCTTCATGCCGTTGCCATTCTTGGGGAAGACCAGCAGCACATCGCTGCACAGTTACCCCCGGACATACCCCTGCTGAAAGGAAGCCTGTCTCCCGGCCCCGGCATCAGAAAGCTGCGTGGCCATCAGATCATCGCTTTTGCCGGTATTGGCCGTCCGCAAAAATTCTTTTCCACCCTTCAGGAAGCGGGCCTCACCCTGCTGCGTACCCTGACTTTTCCTGACCACCATATCTATTCAGATCGGGAGCTGAGACAGCTGGCCCAGCTCGCTCATGCACCGGACACCAAACTGGTCACAACGGAAAAAGATTACATCAAACTGCCACCAATCTTCCAGAATTTCGTGGTCAGTCTTGATGTCGAACCCCGCTGGGTCAACCCAGCTCTGGTCAACAGCCTCCTGGACCGCTTTCTGAATGCGAACTCATAACGCCTCATGAAACATCATCTTGAAGCATGGGTTCTGCAAGGGTGTCTCTGGTGTGCTGGAAAGCTGCCTGCTTCCCTGTCTTCCCGCATGGGCGGAGCCATCGCCCGCCATATTGGCGTCTTTCTGCCGTCATCCCGCATTGCGGACCTCAACCTGCAACGGGCTTTTCCAGCACTGAGCAAACAGGACCGTCAGAGAATCATCCAAGGCTGCTGGAACAATATCGGCTCCACTCTGGCAGAACTTCCTCACCTTCCGGCTCTTCCCTCACACCCCAAAAATGGACCGGGCTGGCATGTCCTAAACGAAGATCTGCTACATCAGGCCCGCCAGAGCGGCCGACCTGTGATCTTTTTCTCAGGACATCTGGGCAACTGGGAACTCATGCCCCTGATCGTAGCCCGTTATGGCCTGGGCTTCTCCCCCTTCTACCGTGCCCCCAACAATCCACTGGTGGATCAGCTGCTCTGCACTATACGTCGGAAAATTGCAGGTGTACCCATGTCCTTCTTTCCCAAAGGACGACAGGGCGCACGGGATGCAGTTCGCCATCTTGCCAGAGGAGGGCATCTGGGCGTTCTGGGCGACCAGAAAATGAATGACGGCATCGAAGTATCCTTCTTCGGGTACCCCACCATGACAGCCCCGGCCGCTGCCGCCTTGGCCCTGCGCTTCAATGCCCTGATCGTCACAGGATATGTCTGGCGGGAAGGCCCTGCACGCCTTGTCCTGGACGTCACCACCTGCATCGACCCACAGGAAATGACCAGCTCTTCCCGCCACGAGATGATTCACTGCCTGACCCAGAAACTGAGTGATGAACTTGAAGGATGGATTACGAAACGCCCGGAAAACTGGCTCTGGCTGCACCGGCGATGGGAGAAGCCATATTACCAGCATAAGAAAACGTAAATTTCCCCTAGCCATGCACAGAAAACATGGTAGGATTGCAAAATAGGAACAAGCTCATACCTGCCAAGCCCTCCTGCTCAGCTTTCACATAGTGCGCTTCGGTATTCATGACTTGTTCGGATGGTGACGAAACAGGGCCTGCCCTGTTCCCATGAAGGAGATGCCGACATGGCTCAGAAAGCATTCCGCGTGGCAGATCAGACCACGGTTTCTTCCTCCAGCACGCAGGGCAGCAAGGCGGGTACCGTCATCCCCTTCCGCCAAAAACTTCTTCCCCGTCACCATCGTCACCTTGCCCAGTGGCTCGCTGCCAGCGAACGCATGGGCATACTTGATGCCTCCATTGAAACAGCTTCCGAAAGCACAGGAACAGAATCCTATCTGGTCGTCGTTTGGGTACGGGAAAACGCAGACCCCGCCTACATCATCAGCCTGAATGGGCCTCAGTGGGTTCTTACTGACTGTCTGAGAGATAATGAGCTTGGCCGTTACAGAGACCTTTCCGAGGCCCTCCATACCATCCGCCCAGTTCTCCCTCTCCATCGGCCTGAAATAGCGTCTCTCTAAATTTTTCTTTACACTCCACTGAAAAAGCCCACCTGAAGAAAACAGGTGGGCTTTTTTCATGTGCCACTGTCCTGTCAGGGAACAGCTGGAACTGGAGACTTTACAGCAGCCGAGCGGACATGTCGGGCCGGAGACCACACGGCAACATCAGAAGACCCTACTGCTGTCGTAGATGACACCCCCCGTCCCGAAACAGGAGACAGTGTGGAAAGGGATACTGAGGATGTGAGATCACGAGATGCCGGTACGATCATCTGACTGCCACCTCCTGGTGCAATCTGATAGATGGCCAGAGCCCGAATCAGACGACCATCCGAACGCAGGTGAAACAGTCCATTAACACCGACATACCCCTTGGGCTGGGTAAGCGTAGCCACATCAAGCTTGTTCTGACGGATCAAGGCACCAGCAAGAGCCGCCGCATCATAGGCAAAATCAGCTACGGGCGAAGGTCTCTGATGATAGACATTCTGATAGCTCTGGACATAACCGCTACGCTGCTTTTCATCAAAAGCCACATACCAGGCCCCTCGCAGATCACCCAGCTTGCCATCAAAGGAACGCCAGAGCATCGGACCAAGAATGCGGACCTGAGGAACAAGAACCTGATCATTCTTCAGGGCCGCAATCACCCGCGCCAGCTCCAGCCCGGTATCACCAAGAAGCAGGGCATCAAACGGTGGAGGACTGGCCGCATCACCCGATGCACCATTCCCGGATGACTGTCCCTGTGCGTCTGTCTGCGTGGCTGTTCCCCCCGCATCATCATTCTCAGCCATCGGATCGGCAGCTGAAGGACCATCCCCTGCTGCCTGTGACGGCGGAACAGAAGGAGAAACCGGCCTGCGACTCAGCTGAGCCATTTTCTGCGTGATGTCATCAATGTCACTGCTGTGAAAAACAACCTGCGGCACTTCAAGTCCCGCTTCCTGACAGGCCAGCGTCAGGCCTTCCCCCATGGAGTGACCCAGAGCCGTATCTGGCAGAAAGGCTGCAAAACGTTTCCGGCCATCCAGCCGGGCCGCATCCACGAGACGACGGACCTGCTGTTCCGGCGTCAGCCCCATGACCCAGACACCGGGCCTTGCCTGAGTCCCGTCACTGGTGAAGGCCAGCTCCGGCACGCCTGCCGGCTGCAGAACAGACGAGATGGCCTGCGTATCCCCTGTCGTGAGAGGTCCAAGCACGATCCTGTCCCCGGCATCCAGTGCCTGCTGTGCGGCATGAGCCGGGCCATCAGGCTGGGCACTGTCGAAAATATCCATGGGCGGAGCCTGCGTTTCAGGCAGGGCAAGACGGGCGGCATCTCTCATGCGCTGACCAATGGCCGCATGAGGCCCGCTGAGCGGCACAATCAGCCCCACACGTGCCGGCTTCTCCACGGGCGCAGGGGCAGACACCTGTGGCGTCATCATGTCTTCGTGACCGCTCCCTCCAGAACAGGCCCCCAGAAAAAGGAAAATGCCCGCCGCCAGTGCGGTCTGGCCGTTTCCTCTCTTGCCGTGCCCCTGCCTCCCACGGCTATAAGGGCCAGAGCGGCTCATTGAGGATAGCGATGTCTGAGAAACCATATACTCCCCCCGATCACGGAACGTCTCCTTCTTCTACCGGGCAGCTCATGCTGGTGGCAACGCCTGTCGGCAATCTTGCCGATATCAGCCAACGTGCCCTGGATGCCCTGCGGGCGGCCGATGCCATCCTGTGCGAAGACACCCGTGTCACCACAAAACTTCTACGGCATTATGGCATCAGCAACCAGCTCATTCCGCTGCATGATCACAATGAGCAGGACAGAACCCCATCCCTGATTGACCGCCTGCACCAGGGGCAGCGTCTTGCACTGGTATCAGATGCCGGCACGCCCATCGTTTCGGACCCCGGCTACCGGCTCGTCCGGGCAGCGCAGGACGAACATATTGCCATTACCTCCCTGCCAGGGGCCAACGCCGCCGTCACGGCCCTGACCCTCTCGGGCCTGCCTCCCATCCCCTTCATGTTTCTCGGGTTCCCACCACGGGGAGAGGCACGCCGTCAGCATTTCGCTGCCCTACGTGCGGTTGAACAGGCCGGTCTTGCCGCCACGCTCATCTGGTATGAATCCCCCCACCGCCTGCTGGAAACACTGAAGACGCAGGAGCAGGTTTTCGGAGCCGATCGACCCGCTGCTGTTGGCCGGGAACTGACAAAAAATTTTGAAGAAATGGTCCGGGGCACCGTCGCCGAACTGATCGCCCATTTTGAGGAAACTCCCCCCCGAGGGGAAATCACTCTGCTGCTCAGTCCTCCCGCTGAAGAAGACACCGGAGCACAGGAACTAGACCAGGTCCTGCAGGATGCCCTGAAAAACCACTCCGTCAAGGATGCTGCCGCTCTGGTAGCAGGCATCGTCAACCTGCCCAAGCGCACGGTCTATAACCGGGCACTTGAGCTGGCCAGACAGAACAGGACTGATTAATCTTCATCCTTGGGCAGGATGAAACTGTCCTCGGAGACACTGATCCCTGTCTGGATATTGGAGAAGTGCACGACCGTTCTATGCCCCTGGGCATCCAGCACCGTCCAGCCTTTCAGGCTGAGCGGATGTGTGGAGAAGAACAGTGTCATTTCTCCCTCTCCCGGATTCTCAGTCCTCGTCACACGCAGCTCTATCTCACTACCGTGCTGCTCATACCCTAGAATGGACACATCCCCTGAAAAACGGGGATCAGGCCGCAGGAGAAGACCAAGCGGCGTATGGTCAAGCGGAATCGTGGTGATCTGACCGATACTCCGGTCCTGGAACACGACTTTCCCCTCATTGGCAACAAGCAGAAGCGGGCTTGGCGGATCATAGGAAAAACGCATCTTCCCCGGCCGTTCCAGCAGAACCGTACCGGTTGACCGTCCATCCTGCTCCGTCACCTGTTCGAAGCGGGCCTGGAAATTTTTCGTATCGGCAAGACTGGATTCAATCCTGTGCACCCAGACCTGCTGGGCAGATGTCAGGCTGGCGGCCGCCACAGCCTGAGGCCCCGACATGACGGTTCCACCGAAAGCAAGAGCCAGACCACAGGCCATGACGGCACGCCGTAACATCATCACCTCACTCCTCCCTGAAGGACAATGTCCGCTTCCCGGAAAATATGCCGCACGTCTTCCTTCCAGACGCCGTGATAGCGTTCCAGCCACCGTTCCGCCTGCGTCTTTGCGCCATCGGCAATCTCATAGAGCGGGGCAAGGTAATATTCCTCACCAAAACCACGCTTCTGGAGGCCCTGCTCGGACAGTTCCAGAACACGCTTTGCCAGAGCACGAAGGCCACCAGGGAATGGTGCATCCATGGCCTGCTCCACCACCAGCTCCGCCAGAGACTGATAATGCAGCCAGGACTGTTCCTTCACGACACGCTCCACCTCAAGCAGCACATCAGGATCGTAAAGCAGCCCCACCCAGAAGGCGGACTGTGCCACCATCATGTCAGGCCGCCCTGCATCCGCACCACGCATTTCCAGAAACTGCTTGAGGCGGACATCCGGGAAGAGGGTTGTCAGATGATCTTCAAAATCGCCAACTGTCGGACGCAGACCGACGAGAGGCTCCTGTTCCACGCCATCCAGCCATTTCCGGAAGGAGCAGCCCGCCGCATCAATGTTCCGCCCATCCCGATGGACAAAATACATTGGAACATCCAGTGCCCAGTCCACATACTGCTCAAACCCGAAGCCTTCCTCAAAGAATAGCGTCGGCTGGCCACTGCGCTGGTTATCCGTATCCAGCCAGATGTAAGCCCGGTTGGACAGACGCCCCGTCGGTCTGCCATCAGCAAAAGGTGAATTTGCCATCAGGGCCGTAATGAGCGGCTGAAGGGCGAGGGACACCCGCATCTTGCGGGCCATGTCATCCTCACTGGAGAAATCCAGATTCACCTGCACCGTGCAGGTACGGGTCATCATGTCCAGCCCGCGCCGTCCCACTTTGGGCATGTAACGGCGCATGATGGCGTAACGGCTCTTGGGCATCCACGGTATGGAATCACGCTCCCAGAGCGGCTGGAACCCAAGCGGAGCAAAACCCAGACCAAGCTCCCGTGCAGGCTCCGTGATCTGCTGGAAATGGGCAATCATCTCCTGCTCGGTTTCCTGCACCGTCCGGACCGGCGCACCAGACAGCTCAAACTGACCGGCAGGTTCCAGAGAAATGGACCTCCCCTTGTGCGGCCCCGCACCCTTCAGGCCGATCAGATGCCCATTGTCACGAATGGCCTGCCAGTCCGGCCCTTCCAGGGCACCAAGCAGGGCACCGATCCCCTCCGGCTCATAGGCCGGTGGGGCAAACGGCTTCAGCTTCCCCCTGGCCCGCTCTGGCAGACGAAAACCGAATTTCTCATGCTCCGTCCCGATACGCCATTCTTCCTGCGGCTTGCAGCCACGGGCCAGCACATCAACAAGCTGTGCCCTGTTTTCAATCAGTGTCGTGTTGCTCTCACCTGGATTGGACATTCACAAAACCTTACCGGCTAAATTCCACCATAAAACATGCCGCAGGACGCTCAGACTGTCCGTAAGCCAGATGCTCTATAGTAGGGGGCGTATTTGTCTTCATTCAAGGGAGCATCACACATTCATGTGCCTCCCGGTCTTTCATGTGCCCTGACGGGCCGCTCCCATCTGCGCCAGAGCGGCACAGGCAGCCGTGTCCGCCCGCAGGATGCGTGGCCCCAAAGAGAAGGGCTGCACAGCCTCATGCCGGGCAAGGCGGGTCACCTCTTCCTCTGAAAAACCACCTTCAGGGCCAATCAGCAGGGCATCACAGTCACCGGGTGCCCCACCCTGACCCTGACGCTCCAGCGCGACTGCCAGTCTGCGCCGCACAGGCCAGCGGGCCAGAACGGCCGCCAGAGGCTCAAGCGGCATGAGTGCAGGAACATCCAGCCGCTCACACTGTTCGGCGGCTTCCTGTGCGATGAGACCCAGACGTTCAAGATTCAGGCGATGCGTGTTGGTCCGGGCTGTCAGGACTGGACGGAACCGTGTGACGCCCAGTTCCGTTCCCATGCGGATGACCAGCTCCGTGGCATCACGCTTGAGGGGAGCAAACAGCAGCTCCACGCCTTCCGTTTCCTGCTGGGGCCTCAGGCAGGAAGACAGACGCACCGTGGCACGGTTCTTCTGCACTTCCTCGAGGGTTGCCTGCCACTCGCCATCACGACCATTGAAGAGCACGACATCATCGCCCCTCTGGAGACGCATGACCTTGCCCAGATAATGGGCCTGCCCGGCAGGCAAAGGAATGACCTCTCCTTCCTTCCAGAGGAATGATTCATCAATGACAAAAAGACGGGGATCTGTACGGCTCATGATTCGGGCATACCGCTTTCATCAGTCACTTTCCAGCAGCTGTGATAAAATATTGACCTCAGCCCGTTTCTGTCCAATCACTCGCCCCATGTCCCAGATGCCCCCTCATACAGACATCCGCAAGAATGGCCTTGTTGGCCGCCTGAAAGAACCGTGGCGTTCCTACGCCCTGCTGGCACGGCTGGACCGGCCTGTCGGCACGTGGCTGCTCCTGCTCCCCGGCGTGTTCGGAATCTTTCTGGCTGACAGCAGAACATCATTGAAGCAGCGTCTGGTCTATACGGCCCTGTTCGCCATCGGATCACTTCTCATGCGTTCCGCAGGATGTGTCATCAATGACATATGGGATCGCAACATTGACGCCCAGGTCTCCCGTACAGCCGGTCGGCCGCTCGCCAGCGGTGCCCTCAGCCTGAAGCAGGGGCTAGGCCTTCTTGCCATCCTGCTGCTGGGCGGACTGGCCGTCCTGCTCTCCCTGCCTCCCCTCTGCTGGGCACTTGCCCCGCTGGCCATGCTGCTGGTCGCCCTCTACCCGGTCGCCAAACGGCTGACATGGTGGCCCCAGCTCGTCATGGGCTTCACCTTCGGTTGCGGGGCACCAATGGGTTATGCGGCCAGCCAGCAGGCCGTCACCCTGACAGGCCTCCTTCTCTATGCTGGCGTCATTGTCTGGCAGCTCGGTTTTGACACCATCTACGGCTTTCAGGACATGGAAGATGATGCCCGCATAGGCGTAAAATCCACCTCCCGACTGATGCTGCGCCACGCCCGCCTTTTTATCGGTCTTTGCTATACTGCTGCACTCGGCCTGTTTGCCCTGTCTGCCCTGAAAGCTGACCTGCAGCCCCTCTTCTGGCCCCCATTCCTGCTGGCCTGTCTGATTCTGGTCCGTCAGACGATGCGTCTTTCCCCTCACGATGCGCCACTCTGTCTGCATTTCTTCCGACAGAATGTGCCGGTCGGCATGATTCTTGCCGTCGCCTTCATTCTTGGACGCATGACCTGATCCACATGGCTCATAGAAAAAGCCCCCTGTGGTTCTTCCTCCACAGGGGGCTTTTTCTGTCAGTCAGACTGGCCGAATTTACGCCACCCTGGCTGGGCGATTCCTCAGAAGCGTCCGTCCCGCACTCAGGGCAGCACCACAGAACGCCACGAAAGCCGCCGCCCCAAGACAGATGAACGCCGGATGAGGGAACAGGGTAAACAGACCCGCTACAAGAAGCGCACCCGTCGTCTGACCAGAAAGACGGGCCACGGAGAGCATACCGCTTGCCCCTCCTTCCCGTCCCGGAGGAGCCGTCACCATGATGGCCCTGTTGTTGGGCGGCTGGAAAAAGCCAAACCCCATGCCAGCTACGAGAGTCCGCCATGCAATAGCCATATTACTGGCATCTAGTGGCAGAGTGCAGAGGAGTATGAACCCTGTACAGGTTACCAGCAATCCGATGGATGACAGCAGGGAAGCCGGGAAACGGTCAGCGATTTTACCTACCGTGAAAGACATCACGGCCACGCCCACAGCCCAGGGAGCAATCAGCAGCCCGACTGTTGCCGGATTCTTGTGAAAGGCAATGGCCAGCGTAAAGGGCATGGCCACAATATAGAGATTGGATGCCACGAAACCGCAGAAGCTGACCAGACAGGCCACAAGAAACGGAACCCGTTTGAGCAGGTCCAGCGGCACGATGGGTTCCTGCCGCTTTTTCTGCCAACGCAGCAGAAACCACCAGCTGACAAGGCTCCAGCCTGTCAGGCCAGCTCCCCAGCCCAGATCACCATGCATGAGGCTGTCAAGGCCTATCCCCAGCAGGGCAAAAGACGCAACCGTCAGGAGAGAACCGGGAACATCCGTCTTCACCGCGCTGCGGGGCGTCTTTGGCAGTGCCTTGCTGGCCAGAAGAATGGCCACGCCACCCAATGGCAGATTGATCCAGAAAATCCACGGCCATGACGAAATGGAGAGGATGAACGATCCGATAGTCGGCCCCAGAGCTACACCCAGTCCGATGAACAGCCCATTCAGCGCAATGCCCTTGCCGATGAGCTTATGCGGGTAGATGAAACGCACGAGCGCAATATTGACACTCATGATGCAGGAGCTGCCCACGCCCTGCAACGCACGGGCCAGTGTCAGTTCCAGCATGTTCTGGGACATGGCACAGGCCACGGACGCTATGAGAAACAGGACAATACCCAGCTGACTCATCCGCCCGAAACCGACACGGGCGCCAATGGCCGCCAGTGGCAGAAGACAAGCCAGATTGGCCAGCTGGTAGGCATTGATGACCCAGATCGCCTGCGAAGCAGGAGAATGGAGGTCCGTTGCGATTGTCGGCAGAGCGACATTCGCAACGGAGTAATCCAGAATCGAGAGCATCAATGCCAGGATGACAGATGACATCGCCTTGAAGCGTTGCATCCCGTAAAGGCCTGCGTGCCTCTCCGGGTCGTATTCACCCTCCAGGCTTGGATCTGCCATCTTACTGCCCATTGTTTTCCGGTTCTCCCAGATTGCGCAGGGGAACCCCTGCAAAAAGGTTTGTCTCAATCCGTTCCAGCGAGGCCCCCTTCGTCTCCGGCACAAAGCCCAGAGTGATGAGAACGAACAGGCCGTTGAAAGCGGCAAACAGGATGAAGGTCCAGGACGCCCCCATGGCCAGCATCATCAGCGGGAAAATGCTGGAGATGACCCAGTTGGCAACCCAGTTCGTCACGGTGGAACAGCCGATCCCGAAATCACGGCCACGCGTCGGCTGAACCTCCGAACACAAGGCCCAGACAAGCGGCCCCTCACCAATGGCAAAGCCCGCCACGAAAAGCAGAATCAGGCCACAGAGCAGAATGGCCGCGGTCAGGCTGGCACCACCAACAGCCAGCACGATACCGACACCGAGGAGAGAGGCTCCCACGATGACACAGCTCGTCAGCAGCAGCGGGCGACGCCCCCAGCGATCAGCATATTTGATGGCCACGCCGGTGAAGACCATGTTGGTCAGCCCGACCAGAGTCGTCGCCCATACGGCCGCATTGGTACCAAAATGCGCCGCCTCGAATACGCGCGGGGCGTAATAGAGCAGTGCATTGATTCCACTCAGCTGCTGCATGACCTGCAACACGATGCCCAGAAAAACGGAGCGACGGAAATTCGGATTGCTACGGAACAGCCCATAACCGGCATCACTGCTTTTTGAGAGACGGTCATGAATGTCGGCAAGTTCCGCCTCTGCCACCTCTTCATCAGTACGCAGAATACGGAGGACCTTGCGGGCACGGTCCCTGTCACCCCGCATCATGAGCCAGCGCGGGCTATGCGGAAGGATCAGGACCACGATCAGGAACAGGGCCGCCGGAACGGCCATGACGCCAAGCATCCAACGCCAGTGCCCCCCTGCTGACAGGAGACTGTCAGAAATGAAGGCCAGGAAAATACCGAGGGAAACCATCAGCTGATAGAAGGAGATCATGGCTCCACGGGCGGATTCCACCGTGATCTCGGAAATATAGAGGGGGGCTGCAAAAGCGGCGACCCCCACGGCCAGCCCCAGCAGGACACGCCCGACAATCAGCAGGGCCGCCCCTGGTGCAAAAGCACAGAAAAGCGTGCCGACCAGAAACAGGACACCAGCCCCCAGCATGGCCCCCGGACGCCCGAACGAGACGGAAATACGCCCCGCAAACATGGCCCCGACTGCGGCACCAGCCATCATGGATGAAACGATCCAGCCCTGAAGGACCGCACTCGCATGAAAGTCACCGGCAATAAACGGCAGAGCACCGGCAACAACACCTGTATCCAACCCGAACATCAGCCCAGAAAGAGCTGCAAGAATTCCCAGAACCGTGGCCCGCCCCGTCGCCTTCTGCGACGATGACGCCCCACCCTCACGTCTGGATGCCGGCGTTACTCCTACCATGATCACTCCTTACCCATAATCTTCAACGCCCTCCGGCGCAGGTTGCCAAAGAATATGGACTTTATGGCTCCAGTTTCAAATGATTTACCGATCGTCGTTCTTCACAAAAGGATTACGGCTTCCCCGCAGCAGCAGCCTGATCGGCGTACCCGGCAGATGGAACGTCTCCCGCAACCCATTTATGAGGTAACGTTTATAACTGTCCGGCAACTGCTCCGCTCTCGTACCGAACAGGACGAAAGTTGGCGGACGGCTCTTTGCCTGCGTCATGTAACGCAGTTTCAGCCTGCGCCCATCCACCAATGGTGGCTGATGACGCTCCACGGCTTCTTCAAACCAGCGGTTCAGGTCGCTTGTGCCCACACGGGCATTCCAGACCTCGCTGGCCCGACGGACAGCAGGCAGAAGACGGTGCAGCCCTTCACCCGTCAGGGCCGAGAAAGTCACGACCTCAATGCCACGCATCTGGGCCAGGGAAATCTCGATACGATCAGAAATCGCCTTGCGGGTCGCCTGACGTTCCTTGACGGCATCCCATTTATTCAGGGCCAGAACACAGGCCCGCCCTTCCCTCTCGATCAGACGGGCGATCTGGAGGTCCTGCTCATCAACGCCACGGTCTGAATCCAGCACCAGCACGACCACTTCGGCCATTTTCATGGCCTCAATGGAAGCAGAGACGGACACTCGCTCCAGCCCTTCCTGAACACGGGCACGTTTCCGCATCCCGGCCGTATCGACGATCTCGATGGGACCAGCGTCATCTTCCAGCATGACACTGACAGCATCCCGTGTCAGCCCGGCTTCCGGACCGGTAATCATCCGTTCCTCACCAAGAAGGCTGTTCAGAAGGGTCGATTTTCCGGCATTCGGACGCCCGATGATGGCGATACGCAGCGGCTTGTCGCCATCCTGCTCGGCAAGCGTCTCTTCATCGGGCAGGAGACTGACGATTTCTCCCATAAGATCGGCCAGCCCCTCGCCATGCTCGGCTGACATGGCCAGAGGAGTGCCCAGCCCCAGAGAATAGGCCTCCATGGCCGCTTCGGCTCCAGCCCGCCCTTCCGCCTTGTTGGCAACAAGAAGAACAGGCCGGTTCTGACGCCGCAGCCAGTTGGCGAAATGGGCATCCGCTGGTGTGATCCCTGATCGTGCATCCACACAGAAAACGACCAGATCAGCCTGCGCAATCCCCTGCTCGGAAGAGGCCCGCATCCGCCCGAAAAGCGTCTCCGGAGCTGCTTCTTCAAGACCAGCCGTGTCCACCAGCCGCACACGGCGGCCACGCAGCAAGGCCATACCATCCTTGCGGTCACGCGTCACTCCCGGCTGATCCGAAACGATCGCCTGACGTCGTCCGACCAGCCGGTTGAAGATGGTGGACTTCCCCACATTGGGACGCCCTGCAATGACGACGACTGGCAGCCTGCCCATCACAGCAGAATCAACCATAAGCGCGGAGAACACCATCTTCACTCAGGACAAGCAGCTGCCCGTCACAGACAATTGGCTGCACCTGACAGGAAGACGGCGTCTCGATCTGCCCTTCCTCCTGACCTGTCTGGGCATTCACGATCACCATACCACCACGCTCCATGCTAGAGAGACAGACCAGCTTGTTATTCAGCATAATCGGCCCCATCCACTGAATGGGTCCCTTTTCGTGCTCCGGTTTCCTGTAGCGTGCCAGCTGCCTGACCCAGCGTACCTGGCCCGTTACACGGTCGAGACAGGCCAGCTGCTGGTCCAGAGAAATGAGGTACATCCACTCACCACAGATGCAGAGCGGCGACTGGCCACTGACCTCACGTTCCCACAGGCGACGGCCGGAGCGCATGTCAATGGCAACAAGCACACGGGACAGGGAAATGGCATAGGCCGTTCCCCCCACAACCACGGGGCCACCACGCACGCAGGCAAAGTCCAGCATGGCCCCCAGCCCGTTACCGCCCCCAAGGCTGTCACTCCAGACAACCTCACCAGATGCAGCACGCAGGGCCACGAGATCACCGCTGCCAAAACCGGCTACCACGATGCCATTGACAATGGCCGGGGCACCCGCACCAAACATGCTCGTATTGACATCGGTTGCCTGATAGGTCCAACGCTGCTGGCCTGTAGCCGCATCCACGGCATAGAGGCGGGCATCAATGGTCGTGAAGACCATCAGACCATCCACGATGGTCGGAGCGGAACGGCCCGGCGTACCAATGTCAATGGCCCATTTTTTCCGGCCCGTGGCAGCATCCAGCGCAAGGGCCTGCGCCACGCCATCCACGACATACAGCGTGTCACCCACCAGAGCGATGCCACCACCAAGATTGGTGGAGCGTGTCTTGCGGGCCGGTTGAAAATGCCAGAGCGGGCTGCGCCCCGGCCAGCTCCATGCCCGGATGAGACCTTCTGCATCCACCGTGAACATGCGGCCATTACCAATCACCGGTGTAGCCTGTAGGGCACCCTTCCGGTTCGGCACGAACGCCACGAAAGACAGCCAGCCCACACGGTTCACACCAGAACCGACGGACTCACTCCACAGTTCCTTCGTACCACTCCAGGCAGCGTTGACGGACTCATGAGAGGCCACACGCCCCTCCTGTGTCCACTCACTCACAGGCCGCACGGCTGGCAGGGTAACAGGAGCCATGTCATGCGTATCCACGGTCAGGCCGGCACCTGTGGACAGCACGTCAATACGACGCCCCGGCAGGACAGTCTTCTTGGGATCATCCGAGAAAGCGTCACAGCCTGCGAGACCGGTCAGGGCAGCAAAAGAGCAGGCCCCCCTGAGAAGGGCACGGCGGGATGGTCCCACGGGTTTATCCTCCATGACTGAAGAAAAACGATGGTTCATCCGGCCTCTCCCAAAGTCTGTAACAGCATTCCGACCCGCTGTCGCAGTTCATCCGTGCTGTCAGGTGATGTCTGAACGTCCAGCAGAAGGCGACGTGCTTCTGCGTGATCCGCCTGCGTTGAATCCGCCGTCAGGTCCAGCACGGCCAGCCCCTCCTTGGCCAGAGGAGTCCAGCTTCCCCCCTGCTGCACCAGTTCCTGATAGCCACGACGCAGCTCATCCTTCGGGGCGGTGCCCATGCGGGCATTCAGCAGACAATAATGCGCCATCATCCGCAGAGAGCCGTCAAAAGCCCTGTCATCAGCCACCTGCTGCCACAGTTTCAGGGCTGCCTGACGGTCATGATCCTGCTCCTTCAGCTCGGCAAGATACATGGCCGCATAGCTGCGCACCCCCTGCGGTGCAGACTGGGCCAGAGCTGAGAAAATACCCTCAGCTTTCTGCCGCTCATCGGCCGAAGCAGGTGTCGTGCCATCCGGTCCAACCAGAAGATGCATGGCCTCAAAATAACGGTCTGAAGCCTCTGCCTGTGCTACATGGAGCCGGTGCTGCTGCCAGCCCCAGACCCCACCGGCAATGCCTGCCACCACCAGCACGACTGCAAGAACCACACCCATGCGAAGAGCCATGGACCTGAGCCGCAGCAGACGCTGCTCCTCTTCCACTTCCCTGATCAAATCGTCTGCCACGCCATATCCTTGCTGGACCAGTCATGAGAATAAGGACACCCCTATAGCATGACGGAACGGCAACAAACATCCTTCATCACAAAAATTCCACGCTCCCCATCAGCCAGCATCAGGGGCATGAGACTGGAAAGGATGCTTCATTTTCTGAAACACCCTCCCCTCTCATCCTTCAGGGCTGGAAGCTGATGGGCCGCCCCACATTGCGGGTGACGATTTCATCATCCTGCATCACGACCTGCCCCCGGACGATGGTCCCTACAGGCCAGCCCGTGACAGTCTTGCCATCATAAGGTGTCCAGCCCGCAGGGGAGGCAATCCAGTCATTGGTGATGGTCCGCTGTTTCTTCATGTCCACAAGAGTGATGTCGGCATCAAACCCGACAGCCAGACGCCCCTTGTTGGGCAGCCCATAGACACGGGCAGGGCCAGCAGCCATCACATCCACCAGACGGGTCAGGCACAGACGCCCCGCATTGACGTGATCCAGCATCAGCGGAACGATCGTCTGCACACCCGTCAAACCGGACGGACATTCCAGCCACGGCAGCTCCTTGGCCTCTTTGGGATGAGGGGCATGGTCGGACGACACCACATCGACACGTCCGTCACGCAGGGCCGCCCAGCCTGCTTCAAAATGACGGCGTTCATTCCGCAACGGGGGGTTCATCACGGCCTTGCCACCCAGACGCTCGTAACATTCCGGCCCTTCATTGGTCAGATGGTTGACCAGCACCTCCACCGTGGCATGGCGGCGGTTTTCACCCAAAAGGATGAACTCTTCTTCCGTCGAAACATGCAGGATATTGATGGGACGCCCCGTCTTGCGAGACAGGGCCAGAATACGCTGCGTCCCCCGGATGGCACATTCGGCATCCCGCCATTCAGCATGACAGTGGTAAGGCTGCCCCGGCTCGAACAGCTTCCGCCGCTCCCGCAGGCGGTATTCATCTTCCGAATGGAAGGACACACGGCGATGGCCGGAGCGCAGAACAGCCTCAATTCCCTCGTCATCCTCAATCATGAGGTCGCCGGTAGAGGACCCGGCAAATACCTTGACACCGCAGACGCCTTCTTCCTGCTCAAACTCGGCCAGAAGAGGCGTATTCTCACGGGTCGCACCGATATACATGGCGACATCAATGTTTGCCGTCTCCACGATATGCTGACGCTTCCAGTCCAGCATCTTCTTGCTCGTGATGGTCGGACTGGTATTCGGCATGTCGAAAACAGACGTGATGCCCCCCAGAGCCGCCGCACGGGTGCCTGTTTCCAGCGTTTCCGCCTCCGGCTTGCCGGGATCACGCAGATGCACGTGGGAATCGATCAAACCGGGCAGAACATGCAGCCCAGTGGCATCAATGACACGATCCGCCTCATCGTGGGCAGAGACGGACAATGACGCAATCCGCTGGTCCCGGATGCCAATATCAGCCTGTGCCTCCCCCCACGGAAATATACAGCGTCCATTACGGATTATGAGATCAAAATGCATGATGCCTCCCTGAAAAATCTGCCATCGTTCTCTCACAGTGGTGACTGATTCTTACCGCTCTCCTGAGCGTTCATAAAGAGAGAGGGTGGCCTGACAGACATCTTCCGCCTTCAGGTCCTCCATTGCCCCTGCCCCCGGCGGACCGGGAGCCTCAAGCACCTCTGCCCAGCGGCCTGAAGGAGCATATTGCGCCGCATGGCTGGGACCGAACAGCCCCAGTGTTGGCACATCCAGTGCCGCAGACAGGTGCATCAGCCCCGAATCACTCCCTACAAACAGAGAGCATCGGGCCAGAAGAGCCGCCACCTGCGCCAGTGTATACCGTCCCCCCATATCCAGAGCGTCCGGCATGGCCGCTCGTGCAGGAGCGGCCAGCCTGTCTTCACGCTCACTAGGCCCATAAAACAGGACCGGATGCAGTCCGTACCTCTCCAGCCGTTCGGCAAGGGCAGCAAAGGCCGCAGCAGGCCAGATTTTCATTTCCGTTCCCGCTGTCGGAGCCAGAGCCACCCAGCGGACCTCACCGGGCAGAAGACGAGCCGCCTCTTCCTGCTCCTCCTGCCCCAGCCAGACATGAGGGCGACAGAGCTGCTCCAGCCCCAGAGAGCGGGCCTGCTGCTCCAGCTTCAACCCCGGCTGTCTGCCCCCTCTGACAACATGCCGGACGTGGCTCCAGAGCGCATAGGCCAGAGGTGATGACCGCAGATCGACCACAGCCTCCCAGCGATACCGCACAACCTGCCACCACAAAGCCAGCCAGTGCCGGTTATGAGATTTTTTTTCCACCACGATGATGCGTTCACACCGTGGCATGTGACGGAACAGGTCCTGCACGGCCGGACCACAGGCAATGGTGAACCGAGCCTGCGGGTAACGCTTCATCAGCCCGGCCAAGGCCCCCATGCCAATCACGGCATCACCGAGACGATGCGCCGTGATGAAGAGGACCCGCTTCACTCCTGCAACCAGATCGGGTCGGACAGGCCTTTCAGAAATTCAGCATGGCGGGCCAGAGTGGCCTCATCCGGTGGGGGCATGGGGCGTGCCCTGCGGCCCGTCACGGCCCTGCGCTTCCTCGTCCCACCAGAGGCAGATGACTGCTGCCGGTCACTGCCCAGCCCGAGGCCACGCTGCCGCCCGCCAATCAGTTCCACATACACATCGGCCAGCAGGCGGCAGTCCAGCAGGGCATTGTGAGTGCCACGCTCGGAAAGGTCGATCCCGAAACGGCGGCAGAGAGCGTCCAGATTGGCGGGCATACCGGGGAATTTCTTCCGGGCCATGATGACGGTATCAATGGCACGGCTGTCATAATCCAGCGGTGTCCGCCCTGCCCACTTCAGCTCTGCATTGATGAATTTGAAGTCAAACGGCGCATTATGGGCAATCATCTTCCCGTCACCGATGAAGGCCAGAAACTCATCAGCGATGTCAGCAAAGAGAGGTTTCCCCTCAAGGTCCGCCAGCGTGAAACCGTGAACCTTCGTGGCCTCGGGCGGAATGTCCCGTTCGGGATTCACCAGCACATGAAAATAATTCCCTGTCCGCAGGTCATTCACCAACTCCAGGGCGGCAATCTCGATCACCCTGTCCCCGGTATCCGGGTCCAGCCCTGTTGTTTCGGTATCAAAGAGAATGGAGCGGGTCATGTCATCTTCTTTCACGCATCTGCCGCAGGGAGGCCAGAAGGGCATGGACCTGACGGGCCGCATGGGCACGGGACAGGCCCGTTTCTATCACGATATCGGCCCGACGTCGCCTTTCCCGGTCCGGCATCTGCCGGGCCAGCAGGGCCTCTGCATCCGCTGCACTCATCCGGCCACCTCTCCTGTAACGCTGCTGGATACGGGACAGACGGACAGACAGCGGCGCTACCGCCACCATGACGAACGTACAGTCCCGGTCCGCCCCGGTTTCCCACAGAAGGGGGATGTCCAGAACACAAAGCGGCACCTGACGGGACCGACAGCGTTTCAGAAAGGCCTGCCTCTCCTGCCTGACAAGCGGATGGATGATGGCTTCCAGCCGGGGCAGGACTGTTGAATCGGCAGCAATCAGACGGCGCAAAGCCGCCCTGTCCAGCACACCATCATGCACGGTGCCGGGAAAAGCCTTCCGCAGGGCCGGGACCGCCCGCCCATGAGGGGCCTGAAGCTGACGGACGCAGGCATCCGCATCGAAAACCGGCACACCGGCCTTGCGGAACAGTAACGCCACCGTACTCTTTCCCGCCGCCATGCCACCGGTCAGCCCCAGAACCTTCACGGACAGGCCCCGATCATCACATTGTCAGGAAAGACCATGCCGGGCGAGGTCCTGTGCCAGAAGGTCAAAACTGGCTTCATCAGCGTCCGGCAACACACCAAACCATGCCTGAAACCCGGCCCTTGCCTGACAGATCAGCATTCCCAGCCCATCCACGGTGCGAAAACCCCGCTCCTGTGCGGCTTTCAGCAGAGATGTCTGCCGTGGCGTATAGACGATGTCCGCCACACCCAACCCAGCCTGTCCCGCCTGCAATAGAGCGGGCCAGTCCACATCCCCACGCCCCCCCATGCCCAGCGATGTCGCATTGACAAGCAGATTCATCTCTCCCAGCCGGTCCGGCCACTCTGCCCAGTCCAGAACGGTTCCTGTCCCCAGTGCCTGCACCAGAGCCTCAGCCCGGGCGGCCGTGCGGTTGGAAATGAAGACCTCACAGCCCCGATCCTGCAAGGAGGCGGCCACAGCCCGGGCGGCCCCACCGGCACCCAGAATCAGGGCACGCCCTTCCAACGCCACGTCATGCGCCAGAAGATTGTCGCAGAAGCCGGTCCCATCCGTGCAGTCCCCAATGATCCGCCCCTCTGCAAAACGCAGTATATTGGCCGCCCCAGCCCGACGGGCTGTCTCCGTCAGCTCATCACAGAGGCGGAAAGCCTCTTCCTTATGTGGAATCGTGACATTCACACCCCGGAAACCGGCCGCTACCAGCCCCCTCAGGGCCGTTTCCAGCTGTCCCGGTTCTACCGGCAGAGGAACATAGGCACCATTGATCTGATGCACCCGGCACCAGTGGTTATGCAGCATGGGAGACCGGGAATGTTCCACCGGCCAGCCAATTATCCCGGCCAGTCTGGTTTTTCCATCCATTGTCACATATGATCCTTCCGTTTTTCCCAAAAAAGAGGCAGCAGACGGGCCAGACGCTCCGCCCAGAGACGCTGCCCTGCCTCATCACTGATGAGGTCCTGCCTTATCTCGATCTCAAGAGCCGGCAGATTCCGCCGCCCGGCATGGTACGGCACGCTATATTCATTCTGAACATTCAGGACATAAGGCTGGTTATCCCCCACACAGAGATCACCCTCATCCTCCAGAAGCTCCCGCATCAGTCGAGCCGAATGGGGGTCATGGTCATGCAGAAGGCCGATATGCCACGGACGTGCCTGCCCATCCTGCATGGCGGGCGTAAAACTGTGCAGAGACACGAACAGGGTTTCATCCAGCTTTCTGCGGGCCAGATGGCGTTCTATCTCATCGTGATAGGCATGGAGGATGGCATCTTCCCGCTGCTGCCTCTCTGCGGCTGAAAGACCCTGATTGCCCTGCACCGGCGCACCATCACTGACGGGTGGAATGGAGGTCGGATGACCTGCAGCCCGGTTACAGTCGATCACAAGACGGGAATAGACCTGCTCCACAAGCAGGCAGCCAAGAGCCTGCTGGAGGTGTCTGCCCACCTCCTGGATGCCAATGTCATAAGCGATATGCCGGTCCCATTCATCCCTAGGCAGCCCCAGATCACCTAACTTCTCCGGCACCATCCGACCGGCATGGTCGCTGATCATGACAAAAGGGCTATCCACTACCGCCTGATGGACATGGTAAGGACGGCTCTCATCCTCACCCAGAAAACGGCCTGCCTCATTCTGCTGGCTCATCATGACCTTCCTTCATTCCACCTGGTGAAGAAGGGACCGGACCGTGCCAGCGGCTCCGGTCTCTTTCCAGTCCACACCACCATCGGAAATGGCCCGCACCTGTCCCTGCGCATCAATCAGCAGCGTCATGGGCAGTCCCGGCTCCTGAAGACTCTTCAGGAACGGCTCCACATTCTGGCGGGCCGCTGTCCAGACCGGGAGACCTTCGGCATGGAGACGGGGTAAAGTCGCCTGCACCTGCTCGGGCAGTCCGCTGTCCAGCGCAACGGGAATGACGGGCAGATCAGGATTTTTATCCAGAAATGCTGCCAGTCTGGGCAGTTCTTCCCGACAGGGCGTACACCATGTCGCCCAGAAATGCAGCATATACGGCCTGCCAGCCTGCATGGGCAAGGTCGCTTTCGTCCCTCCCAGCCCCGTGACGGGCAGCATGACGGGAGCGGACAGGGGCGGCTCCGGCTCCAGCTCCTGAAGACTCTGCAAGGCATCGGCCTGCGCATAATTGTGCCACAGGCCCGCAGCCGCTACACTCAGCCAGCCCGCCAGAACGGCGCATGTACGAATCTTTTTCCAGTTTCTGATCATATCGGTCCTCATGACGCACAATAATACCAGCAACGCCTCCCCTGCAAACCAGTCCTCCAAGGCCGAAGCCGCCAACCCGCAATGGGGTGGCCGTTTTGCCAGCGGCCCGGCAGCCATCATGGAAGAGATCAACGCTTCCATCGGGTTTGACCGGATTCTCTGGCGGCAGGACATCCGCGGCTCCCTCGCCCATGCCGCCATGCTCCGCAAGGTTGGCCTGCTGACGGGAAAAGAGGAAGCTGAAATCCAGCAGGGTCTGGCAGATATTGCCAAGGAAATTGAAGAAGACCGCTTTGCCTTCTCCCCGGCACTGGAAGATATTCACATGAATATCGAATCCCGCCTGTCCGAACGGATCGGCGAGGCCGGGAAACGCCTTCACACCGCCCGCTCCCGCAATGACCAGATCGCCACCGATTTCCGCCTCTGGGTGCGTGACTCCATTGATGGCGTCGTCGAACAGACCGAAGCCCTGATGCGGACCCTGGCCCGCCGTGCGCTGGACTATCACGACACGCCCATGCCGGGCTTCACCCATCTTCAGGTGGCACAGCCCGTCACCTTCGGCCATCATCTGCTGGCCTATGTGGAAATGCTCGCCCGGGATGCGTCCCGCCTGCGTGATGCCCGCCGCCGGATGAATGAATGCCCGCTCGGTTCTGCCGCCCTGGCTGGTACGTCCTTCCCCATCGACCGGGACATGACGGCACAGGCCCTCGGCTTCGACCGTCCGACGGCGAACTCGCTGGATGCCGTGTCTGACCGTGATTTTGCGCTGGAATATCTGTCTGTCCTCTCCATGGAGGCCATGCATCTCTCCCGCCTGTCCGAAGAGATCGTGCAGTGGGCCTCTGCGGCCTTCAATTTCGTGCATCTCTCCGATGCATTCACCACCGGCTCCTCCATCATGCCGCAGAAGCGCAACCCGGATGCTGCCGAGCTGGTCCGTGCCAAGGTTGGCCGCATCACCGGTGATCTCATCGGACTTCTGACAGTCATGAAAGGCCTTCCGCTGGCCTATGCAAAGGACACGCAGGAAGACAAGGAACCCGTTTTTGATGCCACGACAGCCATCACCCTGTCTCTGGCTGCCATGGAAGGGATGATCCGGGACCTCAAACCCAACAAGGAACGGATGCGGGAACTGGCCGGGGCCGGTTTCTCCACCGCCACGGACCTTGCTGACTGGCTGGTACGGGAGCTGCGCCTGCCCTTCCGTACGGCCCATCATGTCACGGGGCGTCTTGTCAGTCTGGCAGAGCAGAAGGGCTGCGATCTGGCTGATCTCTCCCTTGAGGACATGCAGGCCGTAGAATCCGGCATCACTGAATCCCTCTATGATGTGCTGACCGTGGAATCCTCCCTTGCCTCCCGCACCAGCCACGGTGGTACGGCTCCGGCCAATGTGCAGGCCCAGGCCAGGACATGGCTGGAACGCCTGGAACAGTCCTCAACGGAGAAATGATCATGCGCTTTTTTCAGTCCTCCGTGATGAAGGGGGCCATGCTGGCCCTCATGGGTGGTATTTTCCTTCTGGGGCTGAGTGCCTGCGGTCGACAGGGCAGCCCCCAGCCACCCGGCCCCTCTGACAAGGTCACCTATCCTCAGATTTACCCGCCGGAATAAGACAAAAACCTTCATTCCCAGGGCAGACACCGGCATTTTCCACGTGATGGTGTCTGCCTTTTCTGTTTTTCATGAAGTCTGTTTCCATCTGTTAAATGGTCAGTAAATAGATATAAATAATAAGACCCAAAAATATTCCCTATTAATTCATTTTTTCTTCAAATTCTTTCCCTAGCCTGTCCCTGTAGAACGGACCTCAAGCTAGGGTATTCATGATGGCAACGCTGACAGAAAACATCCTGCAAAACCCATCCCATTATGGCTATATGCAGACGGGAAACATGGCGCATTTTCAGACCGTCCCTGCGGTTGAGACCGGACTGCGCCTGACCCTGCCCACGGGCGATGCCATTCCCTGCCAGCGTCACAATAAGGGCTGGTACAATTTCGTTCTGCCTGCCGAAACAGCCTATATCTGCCTTGACATGTCAGCCCCCGACCTGTCCGGCTTCACTCTGGTGGAACTGACGCTATTTGTTGGTGCGCAGGAATGGTCCCTGCCAATCCCCTCAGCCAGACGGGGTGATGCTACCCGGAATGTCGAGATCAATCTCCCTGCCATGCCCTATTGGGTACAGGGGCTTCTCTGCATCCGTCTGGAACAGGCCGAACAGGCGGCCTGAAGGCTTTTCTATACGCTCAGTTCCATGCCATCCCATGCAGGCCTGACATCATCCGGCAGTTCCTTGCGGAGCATGTCATAATCCATGTCAGGCCCCATATGAGTCAGAACGGTGTGGCTAGGTCTGAACTGCTGCCGCCACTCCAGTACACGCCCGAGCCAGCCGTGGGAAGGATGCTCTCCCCGCTGAAAGCAGCCCACAACCCAGCATGACAGATCATGCAGCAGGACTTGTGATCTTTCCGGAAAACTTTCCACATCCGTGCAGTAGGCAAACGGGCCGAAACGTACACCCAGGCTTGTGATCCAGCCATGCCTTTGCGGGAAGACATGTCCTTCCAGCGGACCAACCTTTATCGGCCCGTAATCAGGGATTTCCTGCACGTCAAAAGATGGCCGGTAGAAGGTTCCCCCCTCCCAGGGACGGAACGCATAATCAAAACGCTGCCGCAGTTCGGCCAGCACGTCCGCACTGGCCAGAAGCGGGAGGGGACGGCCAATCACACGATTGATCGCCCGCAGCTCATCAAGCCCGCCAATATGGTCGCTATGAGCGTGCGTATAGAACACGGCGTCAACATGGGTCAGCCCGTTCGCCAGCATCTGCTGTCGTAAATCCGGCCCGCTATCAACCAGAAGACGGAACCCCTCATGTTCAATCACGACGGAAGACCGCAGACGGTGATTACGCCGGTTCGCCGGATCACAGACGCCCCAGAGACCTGTCCCCGCCCCTTCGTCTCCCCCGATCATGGGGACACCGGCGGAGCCTCCACAACCGAGAATCGTGATTTTCATGCAACCACCCTTGTGAAAAGACGCCGCGTATTGGCCTGCGTGACCTCCACCAGACGCTCCTCCGTCAGCCCCCGCTCCTCCGCCAGACGGGCTGCCGTATGAACGACATAACCCGGCGTATTGGGCTTGCCCCTCTTGGGCACGGGGGCCAGAAATGGACTGTCCGTCTCCACCAGAATGCGGTCCTCCGGCGCATGACGGGCCACGTCCCGAATTTCCTCACATTTCTTGAAAGTCAGAAGCCCGGAAAAGCTCAAATATCCGCCCAGTTCCAGTGCCGCCTCTGCCAGTTTCGGACCAGAAGCGAAACAGTGGATCAGGAAGGGAAACGCCCCCTTCTCATGCTCATCCCGCAGAATGGCAATGGTGTCATCATCCGCCTGCCTTGTATGGATGACCAACGGCAGACCCGCCACACGGGCGGCCTCAATATGGCGGCGAAAGGACACATGCTGGGCCGGTTTCACTTCCTCCGTGCCATGAAAATAATCAAGGCCCGATTCACCGATGGCCGCCACACAGGGAGATTCAAGCTCTGCCAGCATCTCATCAAGGCTGGGCAGGGTTTCTTCATGGGCGTGGTCAGGATGCGTGCCCAGCGCATACCAGATGCGGAGGTCCGGACTGTCATGCTCCGTCAGGGCCTTCTGCTTCGCCCGCTCCGACCAGCGTGTGCCAATGGTGATCATCCCGGCCAGCCCCGCCTGTCGGGCAAAATCCAGCCCGGCGGGCAGGTCTTCTAGCCTGTCCAGATGACAATGTGTGTCGATCAGCCCCTTCATGCCTGTTTTTCTTCCTCCACAAAGCGGGGGAACAGACCCTGCGGCTTGGGCAGGACACGGCCACCGGGCAATGGTGTTTCCAGAGCGGCAATGTGACGCTCATCCTTTTCCACACCCAGCTGATCCAGCATCTTCTCCATCGTGTCCGGCATGTAAGGCTGAAGCAATGTGGCTACGGTACGGATCACATCCACCAGAACACGCAGGACATCCGCCATACGGGCCGGGTTCTCCTTCTTCAGAATCCACGGGGCCTGACGGTCAATATAGGCATTGGCCTCCCGGATGAGCTTCCAGATGTCTTCCAGCGCATCGCTGATGGCCAGCTGTTCAACATGATTACGGGTCAGGGTCGGCAGTAGGGCCGCCTGGGCCAGAATCTTCCCATCATCCTCGGTCAGCGTGCCACGTTCCGGCAGGACACCCTCCAGATTGCGGGCCACCTGACTGAGCGTCCGCTGGGCAAGATTACCGAGGTCATTGGCCAGCTCGACATTCATGCGGGTAATGAGCGACCGGCGGCTGAAGTTGGAATCACCACCGAAAGGCACTTCCCGCATCAGGAAGAAGCGCAGCTGGTCCAGACCGAACTCATCAGCCAGTTTCTTGGGGTCCAGCACATTACCGAGAGACTTGCTCATCTTCTCGCCTTCGACGGTCCACCAGCCGTGGGCGAACACCCGCTTCGGCAGGGGCAGACCGGCTGCCATCAGGAAGGCCGGCCAGTAGATGCAGTGAAAACGGATGATCTCCTTGCCCACCACATGCACATCGGCAGGCCAGTGAACATGGCGGGGGTCTTCCAGATCGGGATAGCCCACGGCTGTCAGGTAATTCGCCAGCGCATCAAACCAGACATACATGACGTGATCCGGGTCACCCGGCACCTCCACACCCCAGCGGAAGCTGGTCCGGCTGATGGAAAGGTCCCGTAATCCCTGCTTCACGAAGCTGATAATTTCCCGCTTCGGACCATGAGGGCCGATGAAATCGGGATTTTCCTCGTAGAGCCTCAGCAGCCTGTCCTGAAACTCGGAGAGGCGGAAGAAGTAGGACGGCTCCCGCACCCACTCAAGCGGCGCACCGGAAGGAGCTGTCCGGCTGCCATCCGGATGTGTGGTGATCTCATCCTCACCGACAAACATCTCGTCACGTGTGGAATACCAGCCCTCATAGGCATCAAGATAGATATGGCCACTCTCGGCAACCTTCTTCCAGAGGGTCTGGGCAGCCTTCTTGTGGCGGGTTTCTGTCGTACGGATGAATTCATCCGTCTGGACGGCCATGTCCGTCTGCATCTGGCGGAAACTCTGGGAGATGCGGTCAGCAAACTCCTGAGGGGGCACGTTCTGCGCCTTTGCGCTCTGCTCCACTTTCTGCCCATGTTCGTCCGTCCCGCTGACGAACAGCACGTCATTCCCGTCCAGCCGGTGGAAACGGGCAATCACGTCACAGGCAATGGAGGTGTATGCGTGGCCGATATGCGGCGCACCATTCACATAGAAAATGGGGGTCGTGATGGTGAAACGCCGTGTCATAGTCCGTCCTGTTATCCAAGTTCTTCCAAAATCGATGTTCAGTCTTCCGGCCCGCTGCGGGCCAGAGCAAGGGCTTCCCGAATAGCCTCGGCCTTGTCAAGATTGAAACGCTCGCTCTGCATCCGTATCTGCCCCAGCCGACGGGTCCGTTCCGCCATACCAGCAGCCAGAGCCAGATTACCCGAACAGGCCGCCTCTCTGGCCCGGGCTGCCAAGGCTTCACCCAGCAGATCACATACTAGCGCAAAACCGTCCGCGTCACGAGCAAGCCGGCTGATGATCACCCAGTTGTCATGATCCAGCTCTTCCCCCGCCATCGCTCTGGCAACCAGTGACGCACAGATGCCATCCCTGTCCTGCGCCAGAAACAGGGCACGCCCCGGCGAACCATGGGCACGCTGAAGAATCTCTTCCGGCAGGTCTGGTAGCAAAGCCCTCATGTCACCACCACCCAGCCCGGAAAGAACCAGAGGACGGCAGCGGCTCCGCAATGTCGGCAGCAGGGCACCCGGTGACGATGTCGTCAGGAACAGGACAGCCTTCGGCGGTGGCTCCTCCAGAATTTTCAGCAGGGCATTGGCGGCAAACCGGTTCAGGCTCTCCAGTCCGTCCACGATCACGACCCGCCAGCCACCTTCCGTGGCCGTATGATGCAGGAAGCTCTGGACGGGCTGGACGTCAGAAACCGTGATCTCCCCCCTCAGCTGTCCTTTCCGTGGGTCCATCTTCCGGGCGACTGTCAGGAGATCGCCATGTGTTCCGGCAGAGATGCGCCGTCCAGCAGGGCTGCTCAGATCACTGCCTCCCAGCAGCCTGCGTGCCAGATGAAACGCCAGCGTCGCCTTCCCGACACCGGAAGGACCGGAAATCAGCCACGCATGATGCAGCCGCCCGGAAGCAAAGGATTCTTCAAACTGCTGTACCGCTGCCTGATGACCATAAAGAGGCGCCGCCAGACGTGGCTCCGGGAGGCTGTCTTTCACGCAGCCCTGCCAGCAAGCTGCTGATGTACCAGCCTGTAAAGATGCTCCTGCACCTCTTCCACGGACTGGCTGGCATCAACCCTCACGATGCGGTCAGGGTCACACTCCGCCATCTTCCAGAAACCTTCCCGCACACGCTGATGGAACTGCATCTTCTGCCCCTCGTAACGGTCCACTTTCCCCCCACGCTGCGCCACACGCTGGCGGGCACGCTCACAGGGGAGATCAAGCCAGAACGTCACGTCCGGCTCACCACCAACAAGCCGCCGCAGGGAGCTGATATAATCCAGCACCTCCCGTCTGCCTTCACCAATGCCATAGCCCTGGTAGGCCCATGTGGAATCATGGAACCGATCGCAGATAACAATTTTGCCCTCTTCAAGGGCGGGCTGGATCGCCTGGGCAAGATGATCGGCCCTAGCCGCCATATGGGTCATGATCTCAGCCTGCCAGCAGAAATGTTCATCGCCAAAAAGCAGAAGTTTTCTCAGGGCTTCAGCCGCCGGAGTACCACCAGGTTCCCGTGTCCGGTAGACAGGCAGCCCTTCACTTTCCAGCCTTCCGACAAGACGGGCAAGCTGTGTCGTCTTGCCCGCTCCCTCGCCGCCTTCCAGAGTGATGAACAGTCCCGCCTGCTTATTGCGGGGCATGGCCGAACCGTGCCATGAGCCGCCCGACAAAGCCCAGCTCAGCCACGGCCTCCACCGTATAGAGCGATGAATAGACCTGCGGCTGCCCCGGCAGGCCAACGGAAATATGGCCGGATTTCTGCCCCTCCGCTACCGGTGCCGGAATGGGAGACGGGTAATCCACACTGATCTGCACCCTGGAAGACCAGCCGACAGGAATGGTCAGGCTGACATCTTCCGCCACGGCCAGACCGACACTCCGATGCTCACCATTCCACACGGCAGCATTCGGTTCCACCACCTGCCCCTTATGGAGGAACTGGACCGTCTCGAAACTGGAAAACGCCCAGCTCATCAGCCGTTCACCCTCATGGGCACGCTCATTCGTGGAGGATGTCCCGTTGATGACCACGATGACCCGATTCCCGTTCCGCTCGGAGCTGGCACAGAGACCAAACCCGCCCGCATCCGTGTGACCGGTCTTCAGCCCGTCCGCCAGCCCCTTGTCAACCAGCACGTTCCGGTTACCCTGCCGGATATGGTTGAAGGTGAATTCCTTCTCCCCAAAGAAGCCATAATAATGCGGAAAATCACAGATGATGCGCTGGGCAAGCGTGGCCACATCGTGTGCGCACATGTAGTGGTCCTCAGCAGGCAGGCCCGTTGCGTTCATGAAATGGGAATTACGCAGACCTATGCGACGGGCCGCCTCATTCATCAGGACAACAAACCGTTCTTCCGACCCTGCAATACCTTCCGCCAGCACGACACAGGCATCATTGCCGGACTGGATGAGCATCCCACGGATCAGGTTCTCCACACTGACGGAACTGCCCAGCGGCACAAACATGCGGGAGCCTTCCATCTTCCAGGCCTTGGAGCTGACAGGGAACTCCTGCTCCAGCCGGATGCGGCCGGATGCCAGAAAGGCAAAAACGACATAGGCCGTCATCATCTTGGTCAGGGATGACGGCGGCATGCGCTCTTCCGCATTGCGGCTGAGCAGCACCGTACTGGTCGTGCTGTCAAGGATGTAGGCCCAGCGGGCAGAGGTCGGCATGGGGCCCATCGGAGTCATGGCGTCGCCCATGGCCGAATCGGCCATCGCACTGTCTGCTGCCCTGTCCTGCCCGGCCTGATGGGCACGCCCCTGCCGGTGCATCCCGGCAGCATGCCCGACCCGTGATAATGCCAGCAGGGAACACGCCGAAAAACCGGCAGCTCCCCCCATGAGAGAACGTCTTGTCTGCACGTCAATCCCCGCACTGCACGCCCCGCCACGAGAGCGGAACCTTGTATGAAAAACCGTTAGTTACGACACCCCGCAGCAAGTTACACTGGGCAACTCCAGATATCGTGATTTACCGGGTTATCCTACCGCCCAGAATCCCAACCGCCAATGCGTAATAGTCAGAAGGATTATAGGCCCGTATGACACGGAAATTACGATAAACAAGGAAGGCCTGTCCACCGGGACCATCCGGCTGAAGCAGGCTACCCGTGGCCTGCGGTGCCAGAAAACCAGAAGACTGGACCGGTCTCACGCCCAGGGCCTGCCATGTGCTGACGGGGTGCACGGGAGCGTGGCGGGACTTCGTGGCGGCAAATGACGTGAACTGCCCGTTGCTGCCCAGCGGTACCGCCACTTCCTCACCCCACGGCTCTCCCCGCTGCCAGCCGGACCGGCCAAGATAGTTGGCAATGGACGCAAACACATCCAGCTCCGAACTCCAGATGTTGCATCTACCATCCCCGTCTCCATCCGCCGCAAAGCGCAGGTAGGCACTCGGCATGAACTGGGGCTGCCCCATGGCTCCGGCATAACTGCCCAGCATGTCGGAGGGGCTGATGACCCCTCTCGCCAGAATCTGCATGGCCTTGATCAGCTCGCTCCGGAAAAAGGCTGCCCGCCGTCCATCATAGGCCAGTGTCGCCAGAGCCTCGATGACATTGAAACGCCCCTGACGCTCTCCAAAGCCTGATTCCAGCCCCCATATGCCCATCACGGCGTCGTCATCACAGCCGAACCGTTCGCTTATGGATGAGAGGGAATTTCTGACCTGCTGGTAGGTCTGCTGTCCCTTCTCCTCCCGTGTGGGGGAAACCACACGATCACGATACTGTGCCCATGTAAGGGTGAACTCCGGCTGGTGCCGGTCCAGTTTCAGCACATCCTGATTCGGAGCCGGGGCCAGAGCGAGGGACTGCTCCACGATGGATGAGGGCATACCAGCCGCCAGAGCCTGCTGGCGCAGACCGCTCAGAAATGCCGCATAGCTCTCCCCTGCCGCAGCCTGCGCCCAGGCAGGCAGCCCCGTCCCGGCCGCCACCAGACCACCAGCAGCGGCGACCAGAAAATTGCGCCTTTTCATCATTCCGTTTTCTGTCACGCTTCACCTAACCTTCATGAGGACAGGAGCATTCCTGCCGCCCTGCCAATTGCGAACGGGAGCATTTCGTGGCACAACCTCGCCAACCATAGCCAGGACCGTTTTTCTGTGATCCGTATCACCGCTATCATGGCGTCCCAGCCTATATGGCTGAAAGCCTCCTCCGTCATTCTTGGTACATTTATCCTCGAAGATGTTGCAACCGTTCTGGCGGCCATTGCCACCAAAGGGGAGCAGATTTCCATTCCCGTGGCCCTGATCAGCCTTTATGCTGGCGTTGCCGTAGGGGACATAGGACTCTATGGTCTCGGTCTGGCAGGGAGCCGCTGGACGTTTCTCCGCCGTTTTCTCACCCTCCCGAGTGAGGAACAGGCCAGACGCTGGTTCTCCCGCAATATCATAGGTGTCGTTGCCATTTCCCGCTTCGTACCGGGGAGCCGCCTGCCGCTCTATACGGCCTGCGGTTTTTTCCGTGCTCCCTTCCTTGCCTTCTCCCTGACGGCAATCGGTGCCACGCTGGTCTGGACAAGCCTACTCTTCCTCCTTGCCCTGCGTGTTGGCGGGTGGCTGCTGGCACATCAGGGTGGCTGGCGATGGGCGGGAATTGTCGGCTTCGTCCTGTGCATTCTGCTGATGGGACGTTTTGTCAGCCACCTGCATCGCGGAAGTATATAAATAAATTCATGAAAATACCTGCTGCCGATCATAAAACGCTGTCCCTTTTCGAATTCTGGCCAGACAGCATTTTCTATACCCCCATTGTCATCTACTGGATCCTGATGGGCCTCCGCTATCGAGACCTCACCATTTCCACGGCGGCAAATCCGAGAATTGAAACTGGTGGCCTCTGCGGGGAAAGCAAAAGCTCCATTCTGGACATGGCAGGCCCGACAGCCCAGAAGGCCATCGCCCCGTATCGTGTCATCCGGAACGGCCCCAGGGCCGTTGAGGATGTACTCGCTGCCATGAAGGCGATCGACGTTGATTTTCCCGTCGTGCTCAAGCCCGACATTGGCTGCAACGGCACGGGGGTTAAGCTGATCTCGTCGCTGGACATGCTGCGTGAGGTGCTGCCACTCTTCCGGGCGGGAACGGCCCTGATGGTCCAGAAGCTCATTACCTATCCGCTGGAAGTCGGCATTTTCTTCATCCGCCATCCTGATGAAGCTGTCGGCCGCATCACCTCGCTGACCTACAAGGAATCCCCCGTCCTGATCGGGAATGGCCGTTCCACCCTCCAGGAACTCATCATGGCCGACCCTCGCATGAGCCAGGTGCCGCAGCTCTACATGCCCCGCATCAAGGGCCGGGAACAGGAAGTCCTCCCTGCCGGGGAGACCGTGTCCCTTCTCTTTGCAGGCAATCACTGCAAGGGGTCCATCTTCCGGGACGGACGGCCTGACATCACCCCGGCTCTCACGGACCGCATCAACGCCATCATGCTGGACATCCCGGATTTCCATTTCGGCCGGATCGACCTGAAGGTCGCCTCGCCTGAAGCCATGAAGCGCGGAGAAGACTTCCAGATCATCGAGATCAACGGTGTCGGATCAGAAGCCATCCATATCTGGGACCGGCGCACGACCCTTGTCGAGGCCTACCGTACCCAGTTCTACCATTACAGGCAGACCTTCCTCATCGGCGCCGCCAAAAAGAAGCAGGGCTGGAAAAGCTCCGGCATCTTCGGGACGCTCCGTTCATGGATCAAGCAGAAGCGTCTGCTGGCCTCCTACCCGACCAACGACTGATCATCACGCCCCGCCGGGAAACCCATCCGGCGGGGCTTCACGATCCTCAGAGCTTGCCCGCTCCAAAAATGTAATTGCTGATCTGCTGTTCCAGCGACAGCAGAGGATGGGCGTCAAGGATGGTAGCCCCAGCCGCCAGCACCCTGCCGGACCTGCCGGGCAGGAGCTGCAGGGCATTGTCCCCCCCGATGGTCGGGGCCGCAATGGCCACGGCCGTATCCACCGGCAGCTTCAGGTCATCCTGCACGGAAAACAGCACATCTACGACGGCCGTTTCCGGGTTGAGCGTGATGGCCCGCACCCGTCCCACGGTAACCCCGCCAAGGTCAACGTCAGCCCCGTTATCCAGCCCGTTCGTGGAACTGAACGTGGCGTGATAGCTTGTCATGTGCCGATCCGGCCCCGCCAGCAGGCCCAGCCCGTAAGCCACGAACCCGCCGGCAGCCACCAGAACACAGCTGCTGGCAATGAATGCTCCGGCACGCCCTTTAAGGATCGACCACATAGACACCTCGAAATTCACGTTCCCTTCTGCTAGCCTGACCGCAGGAGACGCTGATTTCATGAAAAGCAACAATCTGTTACCGCTACCATATGTAAGCATTTCTCACCAGCGTCAGGCTCGGCTTTTCCCCCATTTCCTCCCCCACTGCATGGATCATGGTTCCGTATGACAACTTTTCAGGCCCTCATTCTCGCCATAGTTCAGGGCATCACGGAACCTTTCCCCGTCAGCAGCCTTGGCCATGCCGTCCTTCTTCCCGGCCTGCTGCACTGGCCGCTGGATGAACACAGCCCGACTTTTCTCCCCTTCCTGACCATGCTGCATGTGGGGACCCTGCTGGCTCTGGCCCATGTCTTCTGGCACGTCTGGCGGGCCATCCTGCTGGGCCTCTTCTCCCCCCGCCAGAGTGCGAAGAACCGCAACAAGGCCGTGCGTCTGTGCAGCCTGCTGGTAATCGCCACCATACCGGCCGTCATCATGGGAGGGCTGTTCGAACATCATCTGAGACATGTCTTCGCCAACCCGCTCATGGTGGCTGGCTTCCTGACCCTCAACGGGCTGCTGCTGATCGTGACCGAAATCATGCGCCGCCGCTCCCTTGAGGATACGCTGAGGACCACATACCAGACGCGGGAGCTTGACTGGAAAAATGCCTTCATCATTGGCCTCTGGCAGTGTCTGGCCCTTTTCCCCGGCATTTCACGCTCCGGAGCAACCATCAATGGCGGGCTGATGCGGGGACTGGATCATCTGACAGCCACCCGTTTTTCCCTGCTCATGGCACAGCCGGTCATTCTGGCCGCCACGGCAAAGGAAGCGTGGCAGCTCCGCCATGTCCATCTGTCCCATACCATGATCACACAGTCCCTGGTCGGTGCCGTCGTGGCAGGCATCACGGCCCTGATCTGCTCCCGCCTGCTCCTGCGCTTCTTCCGGGAAGAAAACGGACATACCCTGACCGGTTTCGGCGTCTACTGCCTTCTGGCAGGCATTGGCAGTGCCTGCCTGCTCCATTTTCACCTCTAGCCACAGAAAAATGGCCGGAGCGTAATTTACAAATCCGCTCCGGAACGCCAGAAAGAAAACATTCCGGTATCATACCATTTTCAGGCCGTCAGCCAGGACTCGTGACACCCCATGCCGCATCTTGAAACACCATGAACAGAGCACGCCGCAAAACCCTGTCCCAGATACAGTCTTCCGGAGAGCAGCAGGGCCTCAGACGCAGCCTCGGAGCCACGCAGCTTCTGCTCATGGGGGTTGGTACGGCCATTGGTGCGGGGGTCTATGTCATCACCGGCACGGCGGCAGCAGAATATGCCGGCCCTTCCGTCCTGCTTTCCTTCCTGATTGCTGCGGCAGCCTGCCTGTTCACGGCCCTCTGCTATGGGGAGCTTGCATCCACCTTTCCCGTCTCCGGGTCGGCCTATGCCTATGCCTACCTCTCCATGGGCGAGAAAATGGCCTGGGTGACCGGCTGGCTGCTCCTTCTGGAATATGGCATCGCCGGAACGGCCGTGGCGGCCGGCTTTGCCGGCTATCTGACCTCCCTGCTCAAGGGGTTTGGTGTCCACATCCCGGATGTCATCTCCCAGACGACCTTCCAGTCCATTCCACACTCCAGCAGCGGGCTGCTGACCTTCCATCACAGCATGAACCTGATCGGCCTTGCCGTCATGCTGTTCATCAGTCTGGTACTCGTAAGGGGCATTGAGACTGCCGCCCGTTTCAACACGGTCTTCGTTGCCGTCAAGATTGGCGTGCTCGTGCTGTTTGTCGGGGTTGGCCTGTTCTACCTTCACCCTGCCTACTGGCATCCTTTCATTCCTCCCTCACAGGGGAATTTCCATTTCGGCGTGGCAGGCATCTTCCGGGCAGCATCCATCATCTTCTTTGCCTATGGGGGGTTTGAAGCCGTCTCCACCGCTGCGGCGGAAGCCCGTAACCCGACACGGGATGTGCCAATCGGCATCATCGGCAGTCTCATCATCTGCACGCTGGTCTATGTCACCGTGGCGGCTGTTCTGCTGGGCATTGCCCCCTATCAGATGCTGGATGCCGCAGACCCTCTCTCCATCGCCACAGGACTGATTCACAAGCCGTGGATGGCCTTCCTCATCAATACCGGGGCTACGGTCGGGCTGTTCTCCGTCCTGATCGGCCTGCTCTATGCCATCTCCCGCATGGTCCATGCCATCAGCCATGATGGCCTGCTGCCACGCTTCTTTGGCATCGTGCATCCACGTTTCAGAACACCCTGGCTGGCCACACTGCTCCTCGGCCTCATCATGGGGCTGATGAGTGCCACCATGCCCATCGCCCTGCTGGGTGATCTGCTCTGCATCGGCACGACGCTGGCCTTTGCCATCGTCTGCTTCACCGTCATCTGGCAGCGCAACCGGGCACCGGGCACACCCCGCCCCTTCCAGGTACCGCTAGGGGGAATCCGCATCCGGGGACTCTGGCTGGGCATCACTCCCCTGCTTGGCATTCTCTTCTGCCTCTGCATGATCGTCCCTCTGGGGCTGAACATCCTGAACGTGACCCTGCATGGCAATCTCATCCCGCTGATCTTCTTCATCCTGTATACGGGACTGGGTTTTGCGACCTATCTGCTCTACGGGCGGCACAACTCCACCATGAAACCGCCCTCATCATGAAATGACCACCCGTTCCTCATTCTCCCGATCCATCACCTTTTTCCGGATGATCCACCGTCTTTATGCGTAAACATTCCTCCCATCCCACCAGACGCCGTAACCCACGGCGCAAGAGCATGAGCCAGATTACAGCGGAAAATGACTCCGTTACGCTCAAGAGAAGTCTGACAGCCACGCAGCTACTGCTCATGGGGGTTGGGACAACCGTTGGAGCCGGCGTCTATGTCATGACCGGAACAGCGGCAGCGGAATATGCCGGTCCTGCCGTGCTGCTCTCCTTCCTCGTGGCAGCGGCAGCCTGCCTGTTCACGGCCTTCTGTTATGGGGAGCTGTCTTCCACATTTCCCGTATCAGGCTCCTCCTACTCTTACGCCTATATTTCCATGGGAGAACGGGCCGCATGGAATGTCAGCTGGCTGATGCTGCTGGAATATGGCATCTCCTGTACCGCCGTGGCGGCAGGCCTTTCAGGATACATGAACTCCCTGCTGGGCATCTTTGACATCCATCTTCCCGTCTGGCTGACCCAGACCAGTCTCCAGCCTGTTCCCGGTTCTGAAGGGACGGCCCTGACAGCCGGATGGCGGCTGGACCTGATCGGCTTCGTCTCCGTCCTTCTGGTCACGGCCCTGCTGGCCCGTGGGGTGGAAGAATCGGCCCGTTTCAACTCACTTGTGGTCGCCCTGAAAATTGGTGTCCTGTTCCTCTTCCTGATCATCGGGATCGGCTACATCACGCCAGCCAACTGGTTCCCCTTCATTCCTCCTGCACAGGAGCATTTCCATTTCGGTGTGGCAGGCATCTTCCGGGCCGCCTCCATCATCTTCTTTGCTTATGGCGGGTTCGAGGCCGTGTCCACGGCGTCATCGGAGGCCCGCAATCCCACCCGGGACATTCCGATCGGCATTATTGGCAGCCTGATCATCTGTACGCTGATCTATGTGGCCGTGGCAGCGGTCCTTCTGGGAATCGTACCCTATGGCAAGCTGAACGTGGCTGATCCTCTGGCTGTGGCCACGCAGGCGATGGGCAAGCCGTGGCTCGCCCTGCTCGTGAATGGAGGGGCTACCATCGGTCTCTCCTCCGTCCTGCTCGGCCTGATGTACGGGCAGTCCCGCATTCTCCTGACCACAGGACGGGATGGGCTGATCCCTGCCATCTTCAGCCGGATTCACGCCCGCTACCGTACCCCGGCTCATGGCACCTTCATCATGGGAGGCATCATTGCCCTGATGACGGCAACCCTGCCCATCGACATCATCAGCGACCTTGTCTCATTGGGCACGGCACTCGCCTTTGCGATGGTCTGCTTCACCGTCATCTGGCAGCGCAATCATGCTGCCGACATAAAACGGCCCTTCAACGTGCCTCTCGGCGGCATCCGCATCCAGGGCCTCTGGGTGGGAATCACGCCGGTGCTGGGCATCATCTTCTGCCTGATCATGATTCTGCCGCTGCTCTTCAACATGATCCACGCCCTGCTGGGCGGCAATCCAGTCCCTGTCATCCTGCTGGTAACCTACTTCGTGATCGGCGCACTGACATACCGTTTCTACGGCTACCACAATTCCCGCATGGCTGACGGCAACAGCTCGACCCAACCTTGAGAAACCGTCTGGCCCGTTTTTCAGAAGAACGGGCCAGACTGCCCCAGGAGCTGTAGCACAGGAATTATTTCGCCCCTTTATCACCGGTACTGGTCGGCCCCAGATAACTCCCCGGCGGCGGACGATGAACCGGTGGGGACAGGATGGTATCAGGGTCCGTCATGTCCAGCCTCTGGCCTGTCTCAGGAGAGACAAAAGCGACACGCCGCCGTGGCAGGGCCTGCGGGAATCTTTCCCGGATACCGGCAATGGCCTTCTCACGGATGTCACAGCGCAGGTCCCAGCTCTGCATGGCATTGCGTGCACTGGCAATGACACGGACAGACATGGCCTGATCGGTACAGTCCGACACCTGGGCATCAAATACCTTGCCATCCCAGAGCGGACAGCCCCGCACGATTTCCCGCAGCATGTCCCGAATCTCATCCATCGGCGCATCATAATCCAACCAAAGAAACACGACGCCCGTAATGGCAGCCGAATTGTGAGTCCAGTTCTCGAAGCGGTTTTCCAGAAAATAGGAAATCGGCACGATATGGCGTCGCCAGTCCCAGACACGCAGCACGACATAAGTTGCCGTGATCTCCTCCACCCAGCACCAATCCCCATTAATGATGACCAGGTCTTCCATACGGATAGGCTGGGTAATGGCGATCTGCACACCGGCAATCAGATTTGTCAGCAGTCCACGAGCTGACAGACCAACAATCAGCGACGCCGCACCGGCAGAAGCGAAGAGTGAAACACCATACTGCTTGACCGAAGGAAACAGCATCAGAGCCGATGCCACCGTCACAAGGCCAATCAGGATTTCCCCCAGCCGCCGCAGAACCTTAATCTGCGTCTGATGGGCACGGGCCATGATGTCATCCGCATAATCCAGCCGGGCCAGCCGATTCAGATAGGCCTCTGACATCAGGCGGAACGTGGTGATGACCGAAAACCCCAGGATCAAGATCAGCAGGAAGACGAAAAATAGCCTAAGATTCTGCTCCTGTTCATAAGAAAACCCCGTGGCGGCCGGCAGGGCTGCCAGCAGGGCCAGCAAGGTGACCATCACCTGCATGGGCCGCCGCAGGGCACTGATCGTATTCCGGATCATGGCCCCGCTGCGTGTACCGGGAATGCGCAGAATCAGCGCACTTGCCCCGTGTCCGGCATAGAACGCCGCAAGCCCGACAATAACGAGCATGAGGACGGACACGACCGCAGCCGGCAGCCAGGACATCGCACTGCTGAATGCAAACAGGATATTGGTGAAATGCTGAGACAAAAGGGGCTGCTCCCAATGGGACGTTTAAAAATCGTCAGCGAAAAATGACAGCCTCATCACAGGAATGGAATAGAAAAGAACGAAAAAACATGAAGATAAACCTTAGCCCTATTGACTTCGCTCATCGGCTGCCATAAAAGCACATCCGTCGGAAGGTGCGGGCCTTCAGAGGACACGATGGCGGCGTAGCTCAGTGGTAGAGCAGGGGAATCATAATCCCTTGGTCGGCGGTTCAAATCCGTCCGCCGCTACCATTTTTCCTCACACTCTCCCATGATAATGTAACTGTCCTGAGTGCGCCATCCCTGGTTTCTGAGAGAATTATGGCAACGATCCTGTCGCACCTGTTTCTGGACGGGTCATCATAGAAAAACAGGCTGGAACAAAATCCCAGCCTGTCTCCACTCGGCACATCCCTGGAAAACGGTCTCAGTCCTCGTCGCCCTGGTCCGTGTCTTCCTCACGCTTTTCAACCCGCTTCCGACGCTCGGACGGACGACGAGGCTCAGCAGCAGGTGCAGGAGTCTCCTCCTCATCCTGTTCCTGACGCCCCCGCGCATCACGACGTTCCTGACGGGCCTGCTCATACGTACGCTGCCGTTCGGCACGTTCCTGCTGGGCAGCCTGGGCGGCCTGATTCATGGCGTTGAGCATACGGAAATAATGCTCGGCATGCTGAAAGTAGGCCTCTGCCTGCACACGATCACCAGTGCCTGTCGCATCACGCCCCAGCTGGAGATACTTCTCAAACAGCTGCTGGGCCGTGCCACGAATGCGCAAATCAGGCCCGTTACTCTCAAAAACATGGTTCCGGTTCAGAGGAATCTGGCCATTATTGCCACGGGATGCTCCTCCACCGCCGCCTGAACGATGATGACGGTTCCTCATACGTTTCATATTTTCAAACCCGCAATCTTGTCATAATGGCACTTCAGCAGCCAATCTGCCGTTTCTTCACATATTGTCCGAAGAAACATCACTCCCAGAGGAAATCGTGCCCAACCGGCAGCATATCACCGCACGCCGCCCATCCCCTGTATTTTCTCTGCGGCAATCTATCAGGCCTCATTCCATAAGCCAACTGCTTTCCTAAGAAAAGGCCAGAACCAGAGCACGTTCCACCCCTCCCAGGTCCTTCCGGCACTCCAGTACCTTCAGGCCTGCGGATTCAGCCAGGGCTGTTACGGCCTGCGCCTGCCCTATTCCCAGCTCCAGCACGGCACAGCCCTGCTCCGACAGCAGATGAGGCAGGCTCCTGCACAGAATCCGATAGGCTGTCAGCCCGTCATTCCCCCCATCCAGTGCCCGGTGCGGTTCATACTCCGCCACATCCGGCATCAGACGGACCATCTCGGCATGTTCGATATAAGGTGGGTTGGACAGTACGACATCAAAACGCCCCCTGATCGCCGCCGCCCAGTCTCCCGCAATGAAGGCTGCCCGTTCACTCAGGCCATTGCGACGGGCATTGCGGCGAGCCAGAGCTGCCGCTCCCGGAGCGACATCCACCCCCAGCCCCCAGGCCTGCGGATATTCCTTGAGGGCAGCCAGTAACAGACAACCCGTTCCCGTGCCCAGATCCAGTATGGACTGAACCTTCTGACGGTCGGGCCTGTGATGCAGCAGGGCCTCCAGCAGCGTCTCACTGTCTCCACGTGGAATCAGCGTTTCTGGTGATACATGCAGGTCCAGTGTCCAGAACCCTTTCTCCCCGGTAATGAACGCTACCGGCTCCCGTGCGCTGCGCCGCTGGATGGCCTGCTGGAATTTCTCCACAACATCATCCGGAATGTCGTCACGCTGCATCAGTTCGATCCGGGTACAGTTGCTGGCCCAGCAGAGCAGAAGGCGGGCTTCAGAGGCGGCATCCTCGATACCTGCCTGAAAAAACCTCTCCCCGGCCTGTTTCAAAAGAGTTATTTTACGCATAGACGCTATTCCTGAGCTGCCGCTTTCATCTTTCCGGGAAGACCAAGACATGACCATATCCCGTTTCATGCGCTCTCTGCTGATCCTGTCCGGTTTCAGCTGTCTGCTGCTACCCGTGGCGAAAAGTGAGACCGTCAGCCCCATGCCGGACGGCCCGACGGGCGGGAGCTTCACCGTCCATGATGGACGTGCTCCCAATGAGGTATCAGAATCTTCCCGCCTCTATATCAATGGTCAGCTGGCTGCAACATTCCATCTTGATCTGGCTCACGCAGATGATACCACCACCATCCCCATCCCTCTGGGAAGGGTCGATCTTCCATACACCCTCTGCGGCACCATCACTGTCATGAAGAATGGTCAGGCAGAAACTCATGCCGTAAGTGGCGAAGGTATCTTACATAATCCCGACAACCATTATTACGAGGCGGTTGGCAGTGAAGAATTCAAGGATTTCTTCCTGATGGACGAGAATGACCCTGCCGCCACCGACCATCATAACGGGTCCTCCTCCCGCTGCCTCACGTCCAACAGCTGAGAGGAACCAGTGACCGCCCTAGGGGCGGCCTATTTCCTCGGCCAGCAGGGCCATCTGCTCATGATGGGTCAGGGCATTGACGATCTCATCAAACTCTCCCCCCATGACCTGAGCAATCTTGTACAGTGTCAGATTGATCCGATGATCCGTCACACGGCCCTGCGGGAAATTATATGTCCGTATCCGTTCAGAACGGTCGCCCGTCCCGACCTGTGACTTGCGGTCCGCAGCCCGGCTTGCATGGGCTTTCTGGCGTTCTGCTTCATAAAGGCGGGCACGGAGGATCTGCATGGCCTTTGCTTTGTTGCGATGCTGGCTCTTCTCTTCCTGCATGGCAACGACGACGCCGGTCGGCAGATGCGTGATGCGGACTGCACTTTCCGTCTTGTTGACGTGCTGGCCACCCGCACCTGAAGCCCTGAAAACATCAATCCGCAGGTCTTCTTCATTCACCTGCACATCCACCTCTTCGGCTTCCGGCAGCACGGCTACCGTCACCGTGGAGGTGTGAATCCGCCCCTGGCTTTCCGTTGCCGGAACACGCTGGACACGATGCACGCCGGATTCATATTTGAACCGGGCAAACACGCCCCGCCCCGTAATGGTCGCCATACCCTCCCGGATACCGGAAAGCTCACTTTCCGTCAGGGACATGACCTCGAAACGCCAGCCATTATTCTCGGCAAAACGCCGATAGGCTTCGAACAGTTCCGCCGCAAACAGTGCTGCCTCATCCCCCCCCGCAGCGGGGCGGACTTCCAGAATGGCACTGCGCTCATCAGCATCATCACGGGGCAGAAGTGCCAGCTGCATGGCCTGTTCCAGAGCAGGCATCTCTGCCTCGACTTCTTCAAGATCAAGCTGGGCCAGCTCTTTCATTTCCGGGTCAACCAGCATGGCCTGAGCGTCCCTCTGACGCTTCTGGGCCGCCTGCCATGCCCGGATGGCCGCCACGGGCTTCTCCATGGCGGCATAATCCTGCGAGAGACGGACGAATTCCTCTCCACCCATCTCACCGGACGCCATCAATGCCTGCATTTCTTCAAAGCGGGCGATGATCTGCTCCAGCTTATGCTCGATCGCAGCACTCATGAGGTTCGGGCACGCTCCAGCGCAGAGAGGACATCCTCCACGGGCACCTCTCCCTGTTCCCGTGAGGCCAGATGACGCAGCTGCACGACATTCCGTGCCAGGTCATCATCGCCAAGGAACAGAACATGGGAGGCACCAGACTGCACGATACGGTCCATGCGCTTCTTCATGTTCCCCCGTGTCTCGATTGACACGGACAGACCCGCATCCCGCACCATACGGGACAGGGAAGCCGCCTTGAGCAGAGCTGCCTCACCCATCGGAAGAATGGCCACGTCACTGATATCGGCGGCCGGTGCTTCAATCAGGGCGGCAAGACGTTCAACACCAGCCGCCCAGCCAATGCAGGGCACGGCAGGACCGCCCATCTCTTCGACCAGACCTTCATAACGGCCACCAGCCAGCACCGTTCCCTGCGCCCCTAGCTTGTCCGTGACGAACTCGAACACGGTATGGCTGTAATAATCCAGCCCCCGGACAATCCGGGGATTTTCCACAAAGGACACACCGAAAGCCGTCAGGGCCGCTTTCAGTTCACTCCAGAACATGCGGGATTCCTCATTAAGGTAATCATCAAATGCCGGAGCATCCGCCAAAAGTACCCTGTCCTGTTCCGCCTTGCTGTCCAGAATGCGTAGCGGATTGATTTCAAGCCGTAACCGGCTGTCTTCTGACAGACGGTCCTCATGCTGGCGAAAATAAGCCACCAGAGCCTCACGCCACGCCATACGGCTGGCTTTATCCCCCAGCGTGTTCAGCTCAAGCGTCAGGTCGTCACCCAGACCAAGGGACACCAGAAAATCCCGGGCCATGGCGATGATTTCGGCATCACGGAACGCACTTTCCGCACCGATCAGTTCTGCCCCAATCTGATGGAACTGGCGGAAACGCCCCTTCTGCGGCCGCTCATACCGGAACATCGGGCCGGTATAGAAGATTTTCTGCGGCAGGGCCTGTGTCAGGGAATTGGACACCAGCGCACGGGCCACGCCAGCCGTTCCCTCCGGGCGAAGGGTCAGACTTTCTCCGCCACGGTCCTCAAACGTGTACATCTCCTTGGAGACAACGTCCGAGCTTTCTCCCAGGGAACGGGCAAAAACATGCGTGTCCTCAAAGATGGGCGTTGCCCACTGGCTGAAACCATAACGGCGGAAAATCGTCTCTCCCGTACCGATGACCTGCTGATGACGACGCATGTCCTCACCCAGCAGGTCCTTCGTTCCCCGGGGCGGCTGGAAACGGGCCATCAGTGTGCAGCCTTCTCGGCCGTTCCGGCCTCGATGGCCGCCACACGGGCTTCCACCAGCTCGACGATATGCTCGATCATGTTCTCGGCGGGCATAGTGTGATCCTGCTTGCCAGCCGCATAAACCATGTGACGGCCGGAGCCACCACCCGTCACGCCAATATCCGTCATCAGAGCCTCACCCGGACCATTGACCACACAGCCAATGATGGAAAGCGTCAGCGGCGTCTTGATGTGCTGGAGACGGTCTTCCAGCGTCTGGACCGTATCCACCACATTGAAACCCTGACGGGCACAGGACGGGCAGGAAATGATCTTCACACCACGATGACGCAGACCAAGGGACTTGAGAATGTCCCAGCCCACCAGCACTTCTTCTTCAGGAGGAGCGGAAAGGGAAACACGCATCGTATCACCCACACCAGCCCAGAGAAGGTTGCCAAGACCAAGAGCGGACTTCACCGTCCCGGCACGCTTGGAGCCTGCCTCCGTAATGCCGATATGCAGCGGATGGTCACAGCAGGCGGCCAGTTCCTTGTAAGCCGCCACAGCCATGAAGACGTCGGAAGCCTTCACGCTGATCTTGAACTCATGAAAGTCATGATCTTCAAGAATCTTCGCATGTTCCAGCGCACTCTCCACAAGAGCTTCCGGTTTCGGCTCGCCATATTTCTCCAGGAGATGACGCTCCAGAGAGCCAGCATTCACACCGATACGGATGGAACAGCCATGATCACGGGCCGCCTTGACAACCTCACGCACACGGTCGGCACTTCCGATATTGCCCGGATTGATGCGCAGGCAGGCAGCACCGGCCGCCGCAGCCTCAATGGCCCGTTTGTAATGGAAGTGAATGTCTGCCACGATCGGCGCATTGACTTCCTCGACAATGGTCTTCAGGGCCTTCGTGCTCGCCTCGTCAGGGCAGGATACACGAACGATATCCACACCGGCCATCTCGGCCTTGCGAATCTGAGCAATCGTACCTTCAATATCCGTTGTCAGCGTGTTGGTCATGGTCTGCACCGAGACCGGGGCATCACCACCAACGGCAACATTACCAACATAGATCTTCCGTGATTTACGGCGTTCAATATGCTGATAGGGACGTAAACTGCTCATCAATAACCTCTCCGGGTCCTGACTGGACTGACCCATGATAAACGTGACCGCTACGTGATCGAGCGGTCACAGAACTTCACTGGCTGCGCTTGTCTGCCGGTCCCGGCACGGGCGGTGTAATGGCCAGGGAACCATACCCGTAACGCCCCTGCTCCACAGATGCCGCATCGACCGTCGCATTGCGCACAACCCGGCCACGCAGCCCCAAGGGTGCGCTTACAACATTACCGGCCTGAAAAACAACACCCCCGGCATTGCCGCTTGTGATGCGGTATGTCTGCCCGGCAACACCCTGCCAGACCTCACCCTTCTTGAGGACACGGACAAGCTGGACTTTTCCTGAAGCATCAGTCACCTGCACCCAGCTGTCCTCACGGGCCAGAATGCTGATACTGTCCTCAGCCTTCTGATTCGCCACGGGAGCTGGAGCGGGCTGGGACACATGCGGCTCGGGGGCGGCTTTCGGCACATCAGCAGGACGGACCGGGGCCGTCACCTGAACAGGCTGCTGCGCATTCTCCACGACCGGGGCCTCAGCAGGGTGACCATCACCACCGGTCACGTCACCCGTGGAAGGTACGGCCGTAGGGGACGGTGAAACAACCTCAGGAGCGGGCTGAAGATCGGGCGTGTCCTTCTGCCCGTCATCCTGTCGGGCGGTCATGTCCTGTGTTCCGGCAGAGGAAGAAGAAGCGTTCTTCTGCGTCTCCTGCTTCTGTAAAGCTGCTTCCTGCCCCTCGGACTTTTCAGCCTGCGCCGTGTCAGACGATGACTCTTCACTGTTCCCGGCCAGATGGGACGGCAGGATGGAGGAGGCAAGCTGCCCATGAGACGAGAAATGGTACCATCCGACATAGGCACCGACAATGACGATCAGCCCGATGCCCAGCAGAACCCACAGCCCTGTTGAACGTCCTTCCTGCGGCCCCGGAAGGTCCAGCTGGACCGTCTGCCGTTTGGGCATGTAGGAAGACAGCTCCCGGTTGGCCTGCTGCATGATCTCGTCATCCTTGAAGCCCAGAAGGCGGACATAGCTCTTGACGAACCCGAGAACATAGACCTTGTCCGGCAGCCTGGAATAATCACCCTCTTCAATGGCCTGAAGAATGGCCAGACGCACCTTCAGGTGCGCCTCCACATCCCCCAGGCTCCAACCCAGCTCCTTACGCCGGGCCATCAGGCGGGCACCAAGAGTGGCAGATGGCTGACTGGCCATACTTTGCCCTGTTTTATCTTCCATCACGACACCCTTCTCACTCATATGCCCCAGACCCTCAGATCCGCATGCAGGTTATCAGCTCAGACCCCGCCAGTTATTCCGCACATTCAGACTGGATGCGCCGCTCACGCTTCTGGAGAGCTTCAACCGCCTGATCCACCAGAGTGGTGATGATTTCTTCCACCGGCCGAATTTCCTTCACCATGCCGACAGACTGCCCCGCCATCATGGAGCCATTCTCCACATCACCCTCGATAACGGCCCGCCGCAGCGCACCAGCCCAGAAATGCTCGATTTCCAGTTGGGCCGCCTCACGTTCGATCTGCCCCTTGCGGAAACGCTCGATCACGTCAGCCTGATGGGTCATGAAGTGGCGTGTCGCCGCATTGGAAAGACCACGCACCGGAATGACGGGGAAACGCTCATCCAGCTGTACGGACATCACGGCATCACGGGCATTGCCACGACGGAATGCCTCCTTGAACCGCTCATGAGCGATGCTTTCCTTGGAAGCGGCAAACATCGTGCCCAGCTGCCCACCGGCAGCTCCCTGTTCCAGATAGGACAGGACGGCATCACCACGTCCCAGCCCACCAGCCACGAAGACGGGAACTTCCGTGATGTTCGGCAGGATTTCCTGAGCCAGCACGTTCAGGGAGACCGGCCCGACATGACCACCAGCCTCGGAACCTTCAATCACCAGGGCCTCAATGCCCAGTTTCACCAGCCGCCGGCCCAGAGCAAGGGCGGGTGCGAACCCCATCACCCGTGCACCACCATCACGCACCCGGCGGATCGTGCCGCCAGTCGGCACGCCGCCAGCCAGCACGACATGCGTCACGTCATGGGCCAGACACACATCCACCAGCGCATCCAGCTTGGGATGCATGGTGATGAGATTGACACCGAACGGCTTGTCCGTCAGGGCCTGCGTGGCAACGATTTCTTCTTCAAGACGTTCCGGTTCCATCGCACCACAGGCGATCACGCCAAAACCACCCGCATTGGAGATGGCCGAAACCAGATTGCGTTCACTCACCCAGGACATCGCTCCACCAAGGATGGCGTAACGGCTGCCCAGAAAATCACAGCCCGGTTTCCAGAGCTGATCAAGTATCTTACGTGCGTTCATTGTTCCACTCATGCCTGCGCCCCTTCAGATGCATCCAGCCCATAAGCCGTGTGCAGGGCACGCATGGCCAGTTCCATATATTCTGCATCAATCAAAACGGAAATCTTGATTTCACTGGTGGAAATCACCTGGATGTTGATTCCCTTCTCCGCCAGTGTCCGGAACATGGTCGTCGCCACGCCCGTGTTGGACCGCATCCCGACACCCACCACACTGATCTTGGCAACATTATGGGAGGTGTCCAGGTCACCATAGCCAATCTCGGAGCGCATTCCCTCCAGAATCTGACGTGCCCGGCCCTCATCACCCTTGCTCACGGTGAAGGTCATGTTCGTGCTGCGGTCAACGCCAATACTCTGGACAATCATGTCCACATTCAAGCCCGCAGCGGACAGAGGCTCGAATATTCTTGCAGCAATGCCCGGCTCATCAGGGACCTGCCGGATGGTGATCTTCGCATCATCCATGGAGTATGCAATTCCGGTCACCAGCTTCTTTTCCACACTCTCGTCCTCATCCACTACGATGGTCCCGCTGCTGTCATCTGTCTCCACGAAGGAAGAAAGGACACGTACATGCACCTTCTCCCTCATGGCCAGCCCCACGCTGCGGGTCTGGAGAACCTTGGCACCAACAGATGCCAGCTCCAGCATTTCTTCATATGTAATACGCTCGAGGCGACGGGCCTGCTTCACAATGCGGGGATCGGTCGTATAGATGCCATCCACATCCGTATAGATGTCGCACTGGTCAGCCCTGATGGCCGCAGCCAGAGCCACGGCGGAGGTATCCGACCCTCCCCGGCCCAGCGTAGCGATGCGCCCATGTGCATCCACCCCCTGGAAACCGGCGATCACGGGCACCACGCCCCGTTCCATGCACTCACGCAGGGCCTGCCCATCGACGCCTTCAATGACGGCACAGCCATGTGATTCATCCGTACGCAGAGGAATCTGCCACCCCTGAAACGAACGGGCCGGCACACCCAGGGCACCCAGGGCAATGGCCAGCAGACCACTCGTCACCTGCTCACCGGACGCCACGACAGCATCATACTCGGCAGGATCGGCCTGCTCATCCAGATTCCGGCAATAATCCACCATCTGGTTCGTGACGCCGGACATGGCGGACACGACCACGGCCACACGCTGTCCCCTCGCCCGCTCCTTGCGGACCTTCTCTGCCACGATGCGGATACGGTCCAGGTCCTTGACGGAGGTTCCGCCAAACTTCATCACAACCGTACGGGAAACCGCCCGATCTGAAGAAACATCAGCAACAGACCGTGCTGTATCATCCGAGCGATCGAACATGGGCATCTGGGAGAAAGCTCCAACAACTAGGCTAGCGTTACATAAATATCCGTCCCACATAACTCTCCTGCCCTTTCACGTCTAGCCGCAACATGGCAGAAAAGCACCACAAAAGCCGGGAGAAGTGTCAGAATGTCCGTTTCATCACCATCACCATCCAGCATGCCGGATGAGCCAGTATCCTCCGTCGTGAATGACGAGATCAGCCAGTTCGGAAATCTTGCCAGAAACTGGTGGGACCCGAAGGGACCTATGGCCCCCCTCCATGCCATGAACCCCCTCAGGACGTCATGGATCGTCAGGCATCTTCCCACTTCACTCTTCCAGAAGGACACTCCACCAACCCTGCTGGATATTGGCTGTGGGGCAGGACTGGCCAGCGAACGCTTCGCCACGCTCGGTTTCAGCACACTGGGGGTAGATGCCAGTGAAAACGGCATACAGGCCGCCAAGGCCCACATGACCCGGCATCCCCTTCCCCTTCATGCCGCTCCCCTTGGTTATCTGTGCGGCACGGCCGAAGCCCTCCTTGAAGAAGGACGGCAGTTCGACGTGGTCTCCGCACTGGAAGTGATCGAACATGTGCGGGACCCTCAGACATTCATGTCCCTGCTGGCAGGGCTGGCAAAACCGGGTGGGCATGTCGCCGTCTCTACCATGGACCGCAGCCTGCGCTCCTTCCTGATGGCCAAGCTGGGCGCAGAATATGTGCTGCGCCTTCTCCCGGTCGGTACGCATGACTGGAAAAAATTCATCCGCCCGACGGAGCTGGACAGCATGGCCCGACAGGCCGGCCTGCGCCTGCTGGACCTGAAAGGTCTTTCCTACCGCCCGCCACGCTGGCAGGAGAGCCACGATACCAGCATCAATTACATCGCCATCTTTCAGAAGGACTGACGGACATAAAGAAAAGGCGTCCCAGGACCGGGACGCCTTTCCCTCATTTCATGGAAGACAGTCTCAACCCGATCAGCTGTCAGCCACCATGAAGGCAAATGTCGTCGGGCTGCCCACGGCCGTGAAGTGGTTCGTAAAGACGGGCTTGCCTGTCTCACGATCCACACGGAACGCAGTGACGGAATCAGACCGCTGGTTGGCACAGAACAGGAAGCTTCCTGTCGGATCGAACATCATGGCACGGCCATAATCGGCATGCATCCAGACTTCGTCCTCCAGAGTCAGGGTTCCGTCAATTCCGACAGAGAAGACAGCCAGAGAGTCACCCAGACGGTTGGAAACGTACACAAACCGTCCGCTCTCGGCGATCAGGATTTCAGCAGCCAGCGTGGAGCCACGGAAATGTGACGTCACGGTACTGACGGACTGAATCTGTGTGATCTCTCCAGTCTGCGGGTCAAACTTGGACACCACAACCTTGGAGTTCTGCTCACAGAGATTGTACAGCACACGCCCCGTATGATCGAAAACGAAATGCCGTGGGGCAGAACCGGGTTCCATCTCATAGAACGGTTTCTTTGCCGGAATCAGCTTGCCCGTCTTCAGGTCCAGTTTCCAGACATAAACACGGTCCAGCCCGGCATCATCCACCAGAACGAACGTCCCGCTCGGATCAGTGGCCACCATGTGCGGATGCGCACCGGAATGATCAGAAATGGCGAAGTTGCCTTCCGGATTGTCCGCAGCACGCTCAGGCTGTTTCGGACCGGAATTATGGACAACATCCGTAGCCTTGCCGAGTGATCCATCCTTGCGGATCGGCAGGACGGCAACACTGCCCCCCACATAATTGGCAACCAGCAAATATTTGCCTGAAGGATGTACGCTCAGATGGGCCGGAACGGCTCCACCAGAACTGACAGTGTTGATCTTGGCCAGAGTCCCGTTGCGGGTATCAACGGAGAAGGCCGTTACAGAGCCACTGCCAGCCTTGTCATAATCATTAATCTCACTGAGAGCGTAGAGGAACTTGCGGTTGCGGCTCAGCGTGATGAAGGAAGGGCTGGGAATGTCCATGAAGGTGGCAACCGGTGTCAGAAAGCCGGTATCACGATCCATCTCAAAAACGGCAATTCCCTTGCCATTGCCTGCGCCACCGGGGGGAGCATGTTCCGTATAGCCACCAACAAAACACAGAACACGCGGCAGCGGCTCATTCTGTGCTCGGGCAGACCTCAGAGGTGACAGGGCCGTAGCTGCGCCCAGACCGGCAAGTCCTAGCGCAAACTGACGCCGGGAAAGACTCTGTGACATAATGTATTACTCTCCTTCAACTTTACCCGGTACGGGAAAAACAAAGTGACATTAGCAAAGAAAGCCGTTTCCCGTAAGAGTGACTCACCCTTACAAATGAAAGAATAAAAAACACTAGTCACTTTTCTTCATGCGACACTGGACACCTATGGCAGGATTGACAACACGTTTCCATGTCTGTGTTTCACCAAATATGGCCAGACCAATATAGCCCCGCAGCTTCAAAGTATTGGCATCAGCCAGCCACATGGAGGCCTGATAGGTCCGTCCGCTCCTTGGGTCCAGAATCGTCCCATGCCAACGGCCATTCTTGCGCCGCTTCATGTCACTAATGATTTCCAGTCCGCATTCCGACCGCCCCCAGATATCCTTCTCCGGTTCGGCGTCCGTATAATCCATGCCAACCAGCCGACCACAGAGACGGCTGGAATCTGAAGGACAGGGCGCAATGCCGAAAATGCCATCCTTCTCTTCCACGAGCCATGTGCCTTCAGGGCCAGGGGCAGCAACCGACGCCTGAGCCTGCGGCGTCACCAGCAGCCCCCCGAACCCCATCATGATGGCAGCAAAGAGGCCCTTACCTGCGGCCGAGAAGGTCATCAAGCTGCCCGTTCTTCTCCAGCTGCACAAGTTCACTGCATCCTCCCACGGATTTGCCATCAATGAAAATCTGCGGCACGGTCGTGCCCCCACCTGAACGCTCCCTGGCCGTTTCCCGCTCCACCGAACCACGCGGCGCATGAATCTCCTCAAAAGGCACGTCCTTGGACTGGAGCAGAGTAATGGCCCGCACACAATAAGGGCACCCCGGCTGTGTATAGATTTCAACTTTCGACATGCATTGTTCCTTTCTGAAGGCCGGATGTCAGGACAATGTCACCCGGGCTGCCACAAGAATATCCACCGAAACGCATCCATTCTCAAGCAATGCTTTTGCACAGGCCTCAGCCGTCGCCCCTGTTGTCAGGATATCATCAACCAGAATGACAGGACGTCCCCGCAACATCTCACGATACCTGTCCTGAACCACGATGGCCCCGGCCATCTGCCTCCGCCGTCCCTGCCGGGACAGGCCTGCAAGAGAGGTCGTCCTGAACCCTCGCCGCAGCGCATCCGGATAACAGACAAGATGTTTCCTGCGGGACAGGACCTTTGCCATCAGGGCAGCCTGATTATAGCCCCGTCCCCATAACCGCCAGCGATGAACGGGAACAGGCACCAGAACAGCATCCGGCTTCAGAAGGTCATCCCCTGCCTGCGCCATGAAACGGGCCAGAGCCGAAGCCTGTTCGGTCCGTCCTCCATATTTCAGCCCCATAATGAGCCGGCGGACAGGCCCCCCGTATAGAAACGCCGCACGCCCCCTGTGCCACGGCGGTGGCCGCCTTTCACAGTCCGAGCAGAGCGCACCCCGCTCGGCCATTTCCTCCTGCGTTATGGGCAGGGCACAGGCATCGCAGAAAGGGAAATGGACAAAATGGAATCCCGCAAAACAGGGACCACAGACATGCCCTCCATCCGGGGCAATTTCATCACCACAGCAGATACAGCTGGGCGGAATGAGCCAGTCCAGCACATTCCGCCCGATCTTTTTCCACCACTTCATCCCTGCGGGATGAAAAATCAGTGCCCTGCGGCCGCTGCTTCAAAATCAGGAGCCTGAAGGCCGGAAGCCTCCAGCTGATCCACGAACGCCTTCTTCAGACGGGCCAGACCTTCATGAGACTGCGCCTCAATCCGCCCGACCAGAACGGCCTGCGTGTTGGACGCACGAAGCAGCCACCAACCATCAGCCGTGTTCACACGCACACCATCGACGGAGGAAACATCAGCTCCCTCCTGCTTCAGACGCTCGGCCACTTCCCTGATGACATCGAACTTACGAGTATCCTCACAGGGGAAACGCAGTTCCGGCGTATTGACCATCCTGGGAAGGGCTTCACGCATCTCGGCCAGAGTTCCCGGCAGACGGGCCACGATCCCCAGAATGCGGATGGCCCCATAAAGCGCATCATCAAAACCGTACCACTTGTCAGCAAAGAAGATATGCCCTGACATCTCACCTGCAAGCGGAGATGACGTTTCAGCCATCTTGCTCTTGATGAGAGAATGTCCGGTCCGCCACATCAGGGGCTTGCCACCAGCTTTATCCACCTCATCGAACAGCACCTGACTGGCCTTGACGTCAGCAATGATGGTTGCCCCCGGATGCTTTTTCAGCACGTCACGGGCCAGCAGGACAAGAATCTGGTCACCCCAGAGAATCTCACCCTTGCCATCCACGATGCCAACACGGTCAGCGTCACCGTCAAAAGCGACACCAATATCCGCCTTCTTTTCCCTCACTGCCCTGATCAGGTCCTGGAGATTGCCTTCAACAGTCGGGTCCGGATGATGATTGGGGAACCTACCGTCAATCTCGGGATACAGCACCGTATGCTCGCCCGGCAGTTTCTTCACCAGACGGGTCAACACGTCTCCAGCGGCGGAGTTTCCATTATCCCACACTACCTTGAGCGGCCTCTCGCCATCATAGTCCTGAAGCAGACGCTCAATATAGACCTCTGAAGGATCGAGTGTCTCAACCTTCCCCTCTGCTCTGGGCACGACATCGCCTGTTTCTGCCAGACGGCCGATCTCACGGATCTGCTCACCAAAGAAAGGCTTGCCCTTCAGCATCATCTTGAAGCCATTATGATCGGGCGGATTATGACTGCCCGTCACCATGATGGCCCCGTCAGATTTGCCCGTCACGGCCGCATAATAGAGCATGGGTGTCGGCCCACGTCCGACACGACGCACCGTCACGCCAGAATCCACAGCACCACGAACCAGTGCCGCTTCCAGCTCAGAAGAGGACAAACGGCCATCATAACCGACCGTCACCACGCTACCGCCATCACGTCGGATCATGCTCGCAAAGACACGGCCCAGCGCATAAGCATCCTCAGGGTGAAGTGTCTTCCCCACAATACCCCGGATATCGTACTCACGCAGGCTAGTCGGCTCGAAGTGATGCTTGAATCCTGTCATGATGCTTCTCCCTCTCAGACGTATTTCTTCAGGAAAGCATGTACATCATCGGCTAGGTCATCACGCTCCAGAGCCATGGCAACCTGTGCCTCAAGGAAGCCCAGCTTGCTTCCACAGTCAAACCGTGTGCCCTCATAGCGCAGACCATGGAAAGGCACCTTGCCGATCATCTCAGCCATGGCGTCCGTCAGCTGGACCTCACCACCCACGCCAGTCTTCAGGGCGGAAAGCGGCTTGAGAACATCAGCCGTCAGCACGTACCGACCGATGATGGCCAGATTGGACGGAGCATCCTCCGGGGCAGGCTTCTCGACAAGCCCCTTGACCTCGACCCTGCGCCCATCATCCTCACCAACTTCCAGAACGCCATAACGGTCAGTCCATTCATGTGGGACCTCATCCACAGCAACGACATTTCCCCCCGTCTGATGATAGACATCAGCGAGCTGGGCCACACAACTGCGCCCACCCTTGACGATGTCATCCGGAAGAAGAATGGCAAAAGGATCATCACCAATGAAATTGCGGGCACACCAGATGGCATGACCAAGCCCCAGGGGATTCTGCTGGCGAACAGCAACAAGAGACCCTGCCTCCACACTGCTGCTCTCCAGAGCCTTGATGGCGGACGTCTTCTTGCGTTCTTTCAGTGTACTCTCGAGTTCATAAGCGATATCAAAATAGTCAATCAGATTGTCTTTGCCACGGGCCGTAACCAGACAGAATTCTTCAATACCCGCAGCACGGGCCTCATCAATCGCATACTGAATCAACGGCTTGTCCACCACCGGCAGCATTTCTTTCGGCATAGCCTTCGTTGCTGGCAGGAAGCGTGTCCCCAGACCGGCAACAGGCAAAACAGCTTTCTTCAATGGCTTGATCATCTCAACTCTCTCTAAGGTCATACCCTGCCCAGTATTGACGGCAGAGTTCTTTCTTCAATTCAGATGTGCCAGTGGGATACAACCTGGCCACCTCATTAAGCAGACCCTTATATAAATGAAGATGTAATACAAATTCCACCCCGAGATAGGGCGGAGACCTAGTAACAGTCACATTTTTTCGTGAAATTAACGTAACATGACCACTGCCATGTCAGAACCATACGTCGCTACAGGAAGTATGGTGCGGCCGAGAAGACTCGAACTTCCACGGGGTTATCCCCCACAAGCACCTCAAGCTTGCGCGTCTACCATTCCGCCACGGCCGCTCCGTGACAAAAGCGGTCTGACTTCCTCACTTCTGAGGCGTGACCGCTCCGGCGAAATGGCCTATAGCCCATCAAAACAGAGAGGGCAATGGTCATGACACAGTTTTATGAAGAAATTATCTGGCAGGAAGACGGGACGCCCTGCCCCTACCCTGATGCTCTCGAATTCATGCGCCAACAGGTGGAGGCCATCCATCTTCAGCAGGCCCCCCAGCGCATCTGGCTGACAGAACATCCCCCCCTCTACACGGCCGGTACATCCGCAAAACCGGAAGACCTCATCAATCCTCACAACTACCCGACCTTCGAAGCCGGAAGAGGCGGGCAATGGACCTATCACGGTCCCGGCCAGCGTATTGCCTATGTCATGCTGGACCTTACCCGACCACATGGTCCCCTGCCTGCACGGGACGTACGGGCCTTCGTCCAGATGCTGGAACGCTGGCTCATCATGAGCCTCCAGTCACTGAATGTGGATGCCTTCACCCGGGAAGGCCGGATTGGCGTATGGTGCCTTGATGCCCGGAACGGACTGGAAACCAAGATCGCCGCTCTGGGCATCCGTGTCACACGCTGGGTCAGCTGGCACGGAATCTCGCTGAACGTATCCCCCGCCCTCAGTGACTTTGAAGGAATCATCCCCTGCGGCATCCGTAACTATGGCGTGACCAGCCTGCACCGTTTCAACCCGTCACTCACCATGTCTGATGCCGACGCTGCCCTGCTGAAAAACTGGACAGCCCTTTTCGGCCCAGTGACCCGCCAGTCCTGAACCTTATTCAGGCAGGGTGAAGCTGCTCTCGGAAACAGGCTGATTCTCCTGCACGTCAAACAGGGAAAGGCCAAAATGATGATGGCGGGCATCGACACCCTGTATGCCAACAAGCGTCAGCCTGCCATGCACATCAGAAAACTGGAGCGTCAGAAGACCCTGAGACGGATTATTGGCTTCCGCCACCGAAAGCTGGAGCGATTCAGTACCACGGGACACTGCGGTAACCTGCACCTCCTTCTCGAACTCGATGGGATGACGCAGCAGGAGACCCAGCGGGTTCCGCCTGAGTGACAGATGCGTCACGGCCCCACTGTCGGCATTGCGCAGCACGAGACGGCCATCCCTGGCCACGGCCCGCATGGCGTGCGGAACCTCATACACCATCTCGAAGCGGCCCGGCACATATGTGAACTGACCATCACCCTGCTGCTGGGCGGGACCATCCTGCACGAAAGAAGCCCGCAGGGATGTCAGCCCGTTCAGATAGGCTTCCACCCGGTGAATGTCATGCCGGTCAGCCGTTGCAAGGTGATCGTAACCGGAGGTGGCACAGCCTGAAAGACCAAGCCCCACCACCGGGCCAGCAACCACGCCTGCCCAGAGCATGAAACCACCAGCAAACCGCTTCAGAAGCATCCGGTTTTTCATGACCGTGCCTCCCCCTTCAGGGAGAGGGACAGGGCGTGCAGCCCCGTCCTGAATTCCTCCGCCAGAATCTCATGGACAAGCCTGTGCCGCTCCAGACTTGTCATCCCGTCAAAGTGGCGGCTGACCACATGCAGGTGATAATGAGTCTCGCCTGCCCGTTCAGGCCCCCTGCTCTCCTGTGCGGCAGTGCGCATCGCAGCGTGATGGCTGTGCCGTGCGCTGTCATCCCGGATTTCCAGCACGGAAGGGGCCAGAGCCTCCTCCAGCACGGTTCTCATACGGTCGGCTCTCTTCATCGCATCTCTTCCATGTTCTGCCACGGGGGTCACAGGTTCTGCCTGTCTGATCCATCACAGGAATCTTTTATCCTTGGGAGAAAGGATGCTTGCATCCATGCCAGACCTCTCCCCATATCGTCCATTATGCAACGTAAACCATCCAGACATAAAGCCTTCGCACCGGACCCGGACGCTCCCCAGCAATGTTGCGACCATCCGGACTGCGACCAGCCAGCCGGTTACCGTGCCCCCCGGGGGCGGGACAACCTGCGCAGCTATTACTGGTTCTGTCTGGAACATGTGCGCCAGTACAATGCCAACTGGGACTATTACCGGGGCATGACGCCAGGGCAGATTGAACGGCATCTTCGGGAAGATACATCGTGGCAGCGTCCTTCGTGGAAAATGGGGACCCCGGGTCACGATTCCGCACGGGCTTCCTTCACGCTGGATGACCTGCATGACCCGCTGGACATTCTCAGGGGGCACAAGGCCCGTCCTTCACGGGAGGCCGAAACACGCCGTCACGCTCCCGCCGCCCTGCGTGAACCTCTGGCCCAGCTCAATCTTGAATGGCCAACCACCATCGAGGTCATCAAGACCCGCTACCGTGTGCTGGCCCGCCGCTACCATCCGGACGCCAATCAGGATGACCCGCGGGCCGAGGAACGCTTCAAGGTGATCGGCACAGCCTATGCCACACTGCGGGATCATTTTGCCAGCAGCATGGAGCAAGAAACTGCCGATGCCGGGTAACGTCTCACCCCTTCCCATCTTCCGGGGATTATGTAATCGTACTTGTAGAGTCCTTAATAGGATGGACATTTTCTGACCTCCCATTTTTCACCTTTTCAATGACAGGAATCATGTCATGGCTCTTCCCTCAGCACAGTCCCTCTCCGAGACACTGCCCCAGACACCTGACAGCCTGAAGCCCGCACGGGAGCTGTTCGGTCTGGACCTGGAGTTTGAGGTCCCCGTCTGGTCGCAGAAGACAGACCATGTCCCTGACATTGACCCGGCCTACCAGTTCGACCGGGACACGACCCGTGCCATCCTTGCCGGGTTCATGCATAACCGCCGCGTGCTGGTTCAGGGGTTCCACGGCACCGGGAAATCCTCCCATATCGACCAGATCGCCGCACGGCTGAACTGGCCCTGTGTCCGCATCAATCTGGACAGTCACATTTCCCGCATCGACCTCATCGGCAAGGATGCCATCACGCTGGAAGATGGCAAGCAGGTCACGGAATTCCGTGAAGGACTGCTGCCGTGGTGCCTCCAGAATCCATGCAGTCTGATCTTCGACGAATATGATGCCGGACGGCCGGACGTCATGTTCGTCATCCAGCGTGTGCTGGAAACTGATGGTGCCCTGACCCTGCTGGACCAGAACCGTGTCATCCATCCGCATCCCTCTTTCCGCCTGTTCGCCACGGCCAACACGGTCGGACTGGGCGACACGACCGGGTTGTATCACGGCACACAGCAGATCAATCAGGGCCAGATGGACCGCTGGAACATCGTCACCTCCCTGAACTATCTGCCCAAGGAACAGGAAATCCGCATCATCAGGGCCAAGATAGGTGACGCTCTGGAAGAAACCCTCATCGGCCAGATGGTGGAGCTGGCAGACCTGAGCCGTGCAGGCTTCATGAACGGAGACATTTCCACCGTCATCTCACCCCGGACGGTTCTCTCCTGGGCTGAAAACATCACCATCTTCAGGGACGTGCCTCTCGCCTTCCGCCTGAGCTTCCTCAACAGATGTGACGAAGCCGAGCGCAGCATCGTGGCTGAATATTACCAGCGTTGTTTCAACGCCTCCCCACTGGGTTGATCTCATGTCTGATCCGCACGAACTCTTCCGCAAGGCAATCTTTGCCACGCAGCGCGCCCTGAGTGGTCATCAGGATGTTCCCATGACACCCGCTCTGGCCTCTCTGGAGCGTGCGGCTCTCACCCCTGAGGACAAGACCTACATCCGGGGGGCTACCGATGCCGTGGCCCTGCATCAACGCCATCATGATCCGGAAAAGCGCATCACCATCCCTGATGCGCAGACCCAGACCATCACTGACGGCATGGAGCAGGCCCGGTGTGAGGTCTATGGTGCCCGCCACATGGCCGGGGTACAGGCCAATCTGGAGGATTACCTGGGGCGGCGGCTCCATGCCCTCAACAGTGCGAAAATGATCGAGCGGGATGACATGCCCACTCCCCTCGCCTTGGAACTCCTGACACGGGAAGCCCTCTCCGGCCGGAAACTGCCCGAGAGCATGACCGGTCCGGCTCTGGAAGAATGGCGGCAGTCCCTCAGCCCCAGAGCACGTGAATCGCTGGCCAGACTGGCTGAGGTGCAGAATGACCAGACGCTCTTCAGTGAAGCATCCCGGCATTTCGTGAAAGTCTTCACCATGAAGGAGACTGACGAAAAAACGGAGGAACCGGACCCTTCAAAGTCCCGTGGCCAGAGCCAGGAAGAAAAAACGGACGGCGAATCCTCCGCTCCTGATCCGCAGGGGCAGGAAGAGGAAGATGGCACGACAGAGGATGCCGAAGCCGCCCTGAGCGATGAGTCCGATGAATCCGCCAGTGCAGAAGGCCTTTCCTCCGAAGAGATGGAAGCCATCCTGACGGAGGGCGAGAACGGATACGAACAGCCTGCCGGCCCTTCCGCCCAGACGGAAGAAGAGCGTAACTGTTCCATCAGGAAAAGCGACAGCTATCAGGCCTATACGCAGGAATTTGACGAGGAAGTCCACGCCAGCGACCTCTGTGACCCGACCGAACTGGACCTTCTGCGTGACAAGCTGGATGAACAGCTCCAACAGACTCAGGGGTTCGTTTCCCGCCTTGCCCACCGTCTGCAGCGCAAACTGCTGGCCCAACAGCAGCGTCGCTGGCATTTCGATCAGGAAGACGGCATCCTTGATGCCGCCCGCCTGCCCCGCATCATCAGCAACCCCTCCCTGCCTCTTTCCTACAAGCAGGAAGGCAAGATCGACTTCCGTGACACGACCGTCACCCTGCTGATCGACAATTCAGGTTCCATGCGGGGGCGTCCCATCACCACGGCAGCCATCTGTGGCGACATTCTGGCCCGGACGCTGGAACGCTGCGGCATCAAGGTCGAAGTTCTGGGCTTCACCACGCGGGCCTGGAAGGGCGGCCAGAGCCGGGTGAAATGGAGCGAGGCAGGCCGCCCGAAAGAACCGGGCCGCCTGAATGACCTCCGCCACATCATCTATAAATCGGCTGACACGCCGTGGCGGCGTGCCCGGCGCAATATCGGCCTCATGCTGCGTGAAGGGCTGCTGAAAGAGAACATCGATGGTGAGGCCCTGCTCTGGGCCTGGAAACGCCTGAAACACCGCCCGGAGCATCGCCGTATCCTTATGGTGATCTCCGACGGGGCACCGGTGGATGACAGTACATCCTCCGCCAATGGGCCGGAATATCTGGACCTGCACCTGCACCGTGTCATTCACCAGCTGGAAAATGACCCTGCCGGGGAACTGCTGGCCATCGGCATCGGGCATGACGTCACACGCTATTACGCCAACAGCGTGACCATCAGCTCGGCCGAAGACCTTGGCGACACCATGATCGCCCAGCTGACGACCCTGTTCGCCCCACGCTCTGCCAGAAAAGGCCGGAGGGGATAATTTCCCCTCCCCCATTGCCAGACGCCTCAGACTCCGCCACTCTCCCAAGCATTATGTCACATCATTCCATCCGTCTTTTCCGTGCGCTGGCCGCTGCTGGTGGCCTCGCCCTGCTGGCCTTGGGCCATCAGGCCCTGCCCTCCGCTTCAGCTGATACGCTGCCCCATCTTTCGGCAGACTGTTTCACCTACTCTCCGGGAACAGTCACCAGATCAAAGCAGGGCATTCTCATCAAGGGGATGACAGCCGAGCTGACGGGAACGCAGCACCACATCACCGTGGCAACCAGTACAGCCACGGACCATAGCCGGAAGCTGGATGAGGCTGCACTGACCCGCCTCAACGCCGCCGTCGCCTATGCCGCCCTGACGGCCTATCACCGTGGCATGACGGAGGTCTGCTCCACGCAGCCACTGCCGGAAGTGGAAGAAGTGAAGAATACCCTGCCGGAACTGCAATGGAAGGGCATCACCATGACCCGTCCGGACCGGGTCTCCACGGCCAGCTCGGCCCATGTGCATGTCCTCAGCACAACCCCGACCATCCATGTCACGTTTGATGCTGCCGGTCTCCACTCTCCCGGGGCCATTCTGCTGCCGCCCGCCCTCACCGGGGATGTCAGTTTCGTACCGGCCGCCAAGCCTCCTTACCACCTGACCATCAACAAACTGCATACCGTCATCAATGGCAGTGATGTTGATGGAAACGGCACTGTCGTGGCGGGCGAAGGCACCAAGAACCTGAAGGCCGACGTTCACCTCTCCATCGGGCAGATCGGTGAAATGATCGATCAGGTCAGCAAGGTAGCCCCGGCCAAAATCACCGCAGCCCTGCTCATCGCCCGCTTCATGGGGGAACGGGAACCGGACCACTACACGGGCTGGCACATTGTCGTGGATAACGGCACCATCAAGGTCAATGGCGTCAAAGTGCCCGTACCATTCTGATCCTGCTCCCAGAACAAACTTTCAGGACAGGTCCCGCTCCCTTGGCGGGGCCTTTTTCATACCTGCTCCAGCTTGCTGATCCCCTCCAGCGTGTTCATCTGCTCCGCCAGCCGGGGCGTGATACGGTAGAACCCCGGCAGCCTGATCTCGATATCCTGCGTCTCTTCCAGAGTTGGCATCAGCACGACACGCCCCCGTCCCCCCCGGATGCCTTCCAGCATCTCATGCAGAGGGTCAAGGGCAGCTTCATGATCGAGCCATATCCGCACTTCACTTTTTTCATGAGCCGCTGCCGTCTCAAGGTCCTGCACGCTGTTCGCCGTAATGCGCAGGGCATCACCATCCAGCTTTAGCTCCGCCTGTACAAGAACGGCCTGCCCCGCCACCAGAAGATCCCGGCAGCTCTCCAGTGTCTCGGAGAATAACGTGACCTCACAGCCGCCACTGGCATCTGTCAGCGTGACCCATGCCATCTTCTTGCCCGTTCTGGTCGGACGTTCCTTCCTGTCCACCACACAGCCTGCAATCGCCACACGCACCGTACCCTGATGTGCCCTGCTCTCCAGCTGAAGGGCAGGCGTCACACCAAGACGCCGCAATACATGCCTGTAGGCATCCAGCGGATGAGCACTCATATGGAAGCCAATCACCCCGGCCTCGTGAGACAGCCGCTCAAAATCCGGCCACGGACGGACCTTCTTCAGCCGCAGGACTTCCCGCAGGCTACTGTCCACGCCACCGCCAAACAGCCCTGCCTGCCCCACTTCTTTCTCCTGCGCCCGGGACTGCGCCCGGCGCAGAATGATTTCCGCACTGGCGAAAACCGTATGACGGTCCGGCTCCAGACTGTCAAAAGCTCCGGCCTTGGCCAGACTTTCCATCTGTATCTTGTTGATGTTGCGGGAATCGCACCGTTCCGCAAAATCGGTCAGATCGCAGAAGGGTTTTTCTCCACGGTCCCGCACCAGCCCTTCCATCGCCACGAACCCGACCCGCTTGACGGCGGCCAGAGCGTAACGGATACCAAGCTGGCCATCCTCCATCTTTTCAATGGAGAAATCGGCCTGAGATTTGTTGATGTCCACCGGCAGGACAGGAATCCCCATCCGTCTGGCTTCCTGACAGAGAGCCGCCAGTTTTTCCGTCTTTTCCCGTGCCAGAGACATACAGCCTGCGAGAAAGGCCACCGGATGGTTCGCCTTCATCCACGCCGTCTGATAGGAAACAAACGCATAGGCTGCGGCGTGGGATTTGTTGAACCCGTAATTGGCAAACTTGGCCATGAGGTCGAACACCTCTTCAGCCTTTTCCGCCGTAATACCCCTCTTTGTGGCTCCCTCGCAGAAGATGGCCCTCTGCTTTTCCATCTCCGAGGCGATCTTCTTGCCCATCGCACGCCGGAGCAGGTCAGCACCGCCGAGGCTGTAACCGGCCATTTTCTGGGCAATCTGCATCACCTGTTCCTGATAGACCATGATGCCATAAGTCTCTTCCAGGATCGGGCGGATTTCCTCATGGGGCGGCTCCCACGGTGCCCCATGTTTGCGACGGCAATATTCCGGAATGTTTTCCATCGGGCCGGGCCGGTAAAGGGACACGCCGGCAATCAGGTCTTCCAGACGGCTGGCAGCCATCTGCTTGAGCATGTCCCTCATGCCCGCCCCTTCAAACTGGAACACGCCCGCCGTGTCCCCCCGGGCCATCATCTCGAAGGTTTTCCTGTCATCCAGCGGAATATGGGAGAGGTCCACCTCCACCCCCAGCCCTCGCAGAAAATCGACTCCCCGCTTGAGAATGGTCAGCGTCGTCAGCCCGAGAAAGTCGAACTTGACCAGCCCGGCCTGCTCCACGAACTTCATGTTATACTGAGTGACCAGCATCTCACTTCGGGGATCACGATAGAGCGGCACAAGCTCCACAAGATCACGGTCCCCGATCACCACACCGGCCGCATGGGTCGAGGCGTGACGATACAACCCTTCCAGCTGAAGGGCGATTTCCAGAAGGCGGCGGATCATCTCATCCGTGTCCCGCATCTCCTGAAGACGGGGTTCTTCCTCAATAGCCTGCGCCAGTGGTGTCGGCTTGGCCGGATTATTCGGAATCAGCTCCGCAACACGGTTGACCATGCCATAGGGCAGACCCAGCACACGCCCCACATCCCGCACGGCCGCCTTGGCCTGAAGCTTCCCGAAAGTGATAATCTGCGCCACACGCTCATGGCCGTACTCATTCCGCACATAGCGGATGACCTCATCCCGCCGGTCCTGACAGAAATCAATATCAAAGTCCGGCATGGACACACGTTCAGGATTCAGGAACCGCTCAAAAAGCAACCCGAACGGGATGGGGTCAATATCCGTGATGGTCAGCGCATAGGCCACCAGAGACCCTGCACCGGACCCACGCCCCGGCCCTACCGGAATGTCATGCGCCTTGGCCCACTGGATGAAGTCCGCCACGATGAGGAAGTACCCGGGGAAGCCCATACCGGCGATGATGTCCAGCTCGGTCTCGAACCGTTCCTCATAGGCTGCCCGCTGGGATTCACCGTCCTTCATGACGGCCAGACGCTTCTCCAGCCCTTCCCGTGCCATGGCCCGCAGGGTTTCTTCTTCCGTGCTGCCCTCACGGACCTTCGGACAGACAGGAAGGAGCGGCTTGCGGGTGTTCACCGCCACGGCACAGTGACGTGCAATCACCAGCGTATTGTCACAGGCTTCCGGCAGGTCGTGGAACAGCTCCCGCATTTCCTCCGGCGTCTTGAACCAGGCCTGACGGGAGACACGCCAGCGGTCTTCTTCCGCCATGGTCCGCCCCTGCGCAATACAGAGCAGCGCATCATGCGCCTCATGAAGTTCTGGCTTTGGAAAGAAACATTCATTGGTGGCTACAAGCGGCAGGTCCAGCTCATCGGCCAGAGCGATCAGCTGCGGCTCCGTGATCTCCTCCCCAGCTTCATCCAGCCGGTTGATCTCGACCGCCACATACCCCCCGAACGCTTCCCTGAAACGCTGGAGCATCTCCTTCGCAGCGACTGTCTGTTCGCCAAGCAGCAGCCTGTTGATCGGCCCTCTGTTACCACCTGTCAGCAGGAACAGCCCCCCCGCACGGCTGCACAGTACATCCAGCGGCATGGATGGGTCCGCTGAATCGCCATTTAGGAAGCCCTGCGTGGAAAGATACTGGAGATTCTCCAGCCCTTCTTCTGTCCGGGCCAGAACGACCAGCGGTTCCGCCGGAACACCGGGCCTGCCCGAAGCTGAAGGCAATGCCAGCTGACACCCGATGATGGGCTGCACACCGGCCTTGCGGCAGCTCTGGGAGAATTCCAGACCACCGAACATGTTGCCGCTATCCGTCAGGGCCACGGCAGGCATGGCGTTCTTCTTCGCCAGCTCTACAAGTTCGGAGACACGGATCGCCCCCTGACTGAGGGAATAAGCAGAGTGATTACGGAGATGGACGAAGCTGGCATAGGACATGGCCCATGATTACCATGTCCCTCCGCCACTGCGGAACAGAAAACACCCTCATCCCTGAAAAGGAACGATACGCCCTTCATCCAGTGTCACGGTGCGGTCCATTGCTGCGGCCAGAGCTTCATTATGGGTGGCGATCAGAGCCGCCACGCCTTCTTCCCGCACGACACGCATCAGCTCGGCGAAAACAAGATCAGCCGTTTTTGTGTCCAGATTGCCCGTTGGTTCATCAGCCAGAAGCAGGCTGGGCCGGTTCGCCAGCGCACGGGCGATAGCCGTCCTCTGCTGCTCCCCACCGGACATGCGCCCCGGCAGGGCCTCCAGCCGATGGGACAACCCGAAACGGACCAGCAGGTCTTCCGCCCACTTCCGGGCCTCGGCCGGTTTCACGCCTGCTGCCAGCTGGGGCAGAATTACATTCTCCACGGCGGTGAATTCCCGCAGCAGATGGTGAAACTGATACACGAAACCGATCTCATCCCGCCGCAGAGCCGTGCGCCCTGCCTCACCCAGACGGGACGTGGCCTGCCCCCTGATGAACACCTCACCAGTATCCGGACGCTCCAGAAGACCGGCAAGATGCAGCAGGGTGGACTTACCCGTCCCGCTTGGTGCAACCAGGGCCACCAGCTCGCCGCTCTTCAGGGCAAAATCAGCCCCGCACAGGATGTGCAGCTCTTCATCACCGGAATGGAAGGACCGCCCCAGTGCCTCAAGAGTCAGAACCGTCATCTGCCGTGTCTCACTCATGCCGCAGGGCCTCCACCGGGTCCGTCTTCGCCGCACGCCATGAAGGATACAATGTCGCCAGCAGGGACAGAGCCAGCGACAGCACGGCGACTTCCACAACCTGCGACCAGACCAGACGGGCCGGAAGGCGGGCCAGGAAATAAACTTCCGGATTGAACAGGTCCGTCCCCGTCAGTGATTCCAGAACATGACGGATGCGTTCGATGTTCAGGGCAAAACAGATGCCCAGCCCCGTTCCCACGACCGTTCCCACAACACCCACGGACGCCCCGCACATAAGGAAAATGCGCATCACGCTGCCCCGGCTGGCCCCGAAGGTCCGCAATACCGCAATATCCCGTGTCTTGTCCTTGACCATCATGATGAGCGAGGAAATCACGTTGAAGGCCGCCACGAGAATGATGAGCGTGAGGATGAGGAACATCACGTTCTGCTCCACCGTCACAGCATCCAGAAAACCGTTGGCACTCTGCGTCCAGTCTAGCACCTGAAGACGGGGATCATTCAGAGCCTCCGTAATCTGGCGGCTGACGGGTCTGACATTCAGCGGGTCGGACGTACTGATCTGCATCAGGGACACGCCGTCCCCCATCATCAGGAATTTCTGGGACGCCGCCAGCGGCATGAGGATGATGTTGCTATTATAGTCATTCCAGTTGGCATCAAAGATCAGGGCCACATGCAGCTTCCGTACCCGAGGCATCGTACCGAATGGCGTGGCCTGCCCGTTGGGGGAGAGGATGGTCAGTGGCGACCCGACATGCAGGCCGGCCCGTTCGGCCAACGTAACCCCCACCGCCACGGCGGAATCACCCCGGAAATCATCCAGACTTCCTTCCATGATTCCATCACTGAGGGCTTTCCAGCTCCGCAGGTCCTCCTGCGCCAGCCCTTCCAGCATGGCCCCCGTGGAATAACGGCCTGCTTCCGCAAGGACCGTACCCTGCGTCATGGGCAGCACCTGCGTCACGCCTGGGACCCTGCGGATCAGAGCGGCATCATCCTTGTAGTCCCGGATAACCTGCCCATAGGCATAGACATTCAGGTCCCCATGCAGGCCGAGAATCCGGCCCATCAGGTCGGCTTTGAAACCATTCATCACGGCCATGACGATAATGAGCGTCGCCACCCCCAGGGCGATTCCGACAAGGGAGAAAAGCGCAATGACAGAGGCAAAGCGTTCTCCCTTGCGGGCACGCAGATAGCGCAAGGCGACTGTCCGCTCAAACCGTCCGAACATGGTCAGGCCAGCCCCAGCTTTGCCAGAGCCTCATCCAGGGCCAGTTCACTCCGCTCGCCAGTGGCACGGTGCTTCAGCTCCACCATGCCCGCCTTGGCCCCACGGGGACCAACGATGATCTGCCACGGATGGCCCATCAGGTCGGCATCATTGAACTTCACACCGGCACGGTCGGAACGGTCATCATAGAGCAGTCCTTCCGGGTCACGACCATAGATGGACTCGCAGAGCTGATCGCACAGCTCATCACCGGGACGAAGATTGAGTAGAGCCGCCCGATAGGGAGCCACTTCCTCCGGCCAGATGATCCCGGCTTCATCGTGGGAGGCCTCGATGATGGCCCCGACCAGACGGGATACACCAATGCCGTAAGACCCCATGTGTGGATGCAGGGGCGCACCATCAGCACCACTCACCTCCACGCCCATGGATTCGGTGTATTTCGTACCGAAATAGAAGATGTGACCCACTTCAATGCCACGCCCCCCACGGCGGCGATCTTCCGGCACAGCCTCCCATGCGGAAAGGTCGTGCTTTTCATCCGTGGCGGAATAGGTCGTCTTCACGATCTCACGCAGCTTCTGGAGGTCTTCCTCCTTCTGCGGGTCAAGACCGATACTGTCCCAGTCAATCTCATCCCAGCCAGCATCATAGAAAACCTCGCTCTCCCCTGTCGGGGCAAGAACAAGGAATTCATGGCTCAGTTCGCCACCGATCGGCCCCGTATCAGCGGCCATCGGTACGGCCTGCACACCCAGACGGCGGAAAATCTTCAGATAGGACAGCATGATGCGGTAATAGCTGCTCACCGCATCCTCATAGGAGAGATCGAAGCTGTAGCCGTCCTTCATGTAGAATTCACGGCCACGCATCACGCCGAAACGGGGGCGGATCTCATCCCGAAACTTCCACTGGATATGATAGAGCATCTTCGGCAGTTCACGATATGATTTCACCGTGCCACCGAAAAGGTCCGTTACCATTTCCTCATTGGTCGGACCGTAGAGCAGCTCACGCCCCTGCCGATCCTCAATGCGCAGCATCTCCGGCCCATAGGCATCGTAACGGCCCGAACGCCGCCACAGCTCAGCGGACTGGACGGTTGGCATCAGGATTTCCTGCCCGCCAATCCGGTCCTGTTCCTGCCGTACGATATTGGCGATGTTCCGCAGAACACGCAGCCCTGCGGGCAGCCATGTATAGATGCCCGATGAAGACTGCCGTACGAGACCCGCCCGCAGCATCAGCCGGTGGGAGGCGATCTGTGCCTCGGCGGGAACTTCCTTCAGAGTGGGCTGGAAGGCCTGACTTAACCGCATGTTCTTTTTTCCTCAGACGCGCAGGAGGTGGACATCAACCAGCGGACGCTTCCGCAGTTTCCGGCCCAGTGCCCGACGCAGGGCCGTGCGTGCCGCATCACGGAACGCCTGATCATCCTGACGGAATTCGTCGGGAATCTCATCAATGGCATAGGCAAATTCTTCACGGATACGGGAGCTTTCGGGGTCATCCCGCTCCAGCAGGCCCGGCGCACTGATACGAGGCTCACCAATGACATAGCCTTCATCATCCACCGCAAAGCTGGCCAGCACCATGCCGTTGAACAGCATCCGGCGGCGGGCCGCCAGAACGCCGCCCGTCATGGGCAGGAGGCGGTCACCATCCAGAGCCAGAAGGCCTGTCGGGGCCGTATCGACCACCTCGACGGCTCCCGGTGCCAGATTGAGGATGTCACCATCTTCCAGCAGCACGGCTTCTGCACCACATTCACGGGCCAGTGCCCCGTGTGCCGTCAGATGACGCCATTCCCCATGCGTCGGAATGCTGTAACGGGGCCGGACCAGACTGTAGAGATGACGGATATCGCCACCGGTCGCATGACCGGATGTATGCACCATGCCATCCCTGTCTGTCAGCACGGTCACGCCACGGCGGGTCAGATTGTCCTGCACGGTCATGACAGCCTGTTCATTCCCCGGAATGACACGGGAGCTGTAGATGACCGTATCCCCCTCACCCAGCGAAATGGTGGAATGGGTATCGCAGGCAATGCGGGACAGAGCCGAACGGGCCTCACCCTGACTGCCCGTAATGATCATCAGCAGGTTCTCATCCGGCACATCCTTGACGTCATATTCTGTCAGGAAAGGCGGCAAATCAGCAAAATAGCCGCATTCACGGGCAGCCGATTCAAGATTGCGCAGGGAACGGCCCACCACCATGATCTCACGGCCGGAGGCCAGGCCCGCCTTGGCGATGCTCTCCACACGGGCCACGTTACTGGCAAAGCAGGTCACGGCGACACGCCCTTCCAGCCTGGCGATCATTTCCGTCAGGCCGACACGGACTTCCGCTTCGGACTGGGAACGCCCTTCCTTCATGACGTTGGTGCTGTCACCCACCATGGCCAGGACACCTTCGTCACCCAGCGCACGGAACGCCTCTTCATCCGTCACCGGACCGACCATCGGGGTCGGGTCCAGCTTCCAGTCCCCGGTATGGACAACGATGCCATGCGGGGTGCGGATGGCGATGGCCTGCCCTTCCACAATGGAATGTGTCACCGGAATGAACTGGAGATCAAACGGCCCGACATCAAAACGGGACCCCGGCATGATGACGTGGATGATGACCTGATTCTGAAGTCCGGCCTCGGTCAGCTTGCGGCGCAGTACTGCTGCCGTGAAAGGCGTGGCGTAGACCGGGCAGCGCAGATAACGCCAGAGATGGGCCACGGCCCCCACATGGTCCTCATGGGCATGGGTAATGACCAGACCATGCAGGCTGTCTTTCCGCTCCGCAATGAAGGTCGGGTCAGACATGAGAACATCAGCCTCTGGCGTGTCATTGCCAGAGAACCCGATGCCGCAGTCAATGGCCAGCCAGTGTTCCCTACCATCTTCACGCAGGCGGTAGAGATTGAAATTCATGCCGATCTCGCCTGTCCCTCCCAGAGGGAGGTAGGCAAAATCATTCTTCTGTTCTGTCATAAACGCATCATATCCTGTTCAAGCGTTGTCAGGGTGCCCGGAGGCATCATGGGCCTGTTGCCCGGAAAAATCGGTGATGAAACGGTCCCTGTTCTGCGCTGCCAGCATCCGCAGCCCTTCCAGCGTCAGGTCGGGTGCCACTTCATCAAATAACGCTGTCCCCTCGGAGAAGAGCGGGGCCAGACCGCCCGTCGCCACCACCTTGGGACGTTCATCCATCTCACCGGCAATGCGGTGAACAATTCCTTCGACCAGACCCACATAGCCCCAGAAAAGGCCTGATCGCATCGCCACACTCGTGCTGCGGCCTATCGCTTCCACCGGCCGCCCGACACTGACACGGGGCAGCCGTGCCGCTGCCTGATGCAGCGCATCCATCGAGAGATTGACCCCCGGTGCAATCGCCCCGCCGCAGTAGCGGCCCCGGGCATCGACAACGTCAAAGGTTGTCGCCGTTCCAAAATCCACGACCACCAGCGGGCCACCACCATAAAGCTGACGGGCTGCAAGGCCGTTCAGCAGACGGTCCGCTCCCAGCTCCGCTGGCGTGTCCACCAGTACATCCATCTGCCAGTCCAGCTCATGATTGGCCACGAGAGGCTCCACATGCAGCCAGCACCGGCACAGACGCCGCAGATCATACAACGCAGCCGGCACCACCGTACCGATGATGGCCTGCGTTACACAATCCGGGCCAAGCCCTGCCCGTTCCATCAGTGCCAGCAGCCAGACGGCATATTCATCCGCCGTCCTGCGGTCATCCGTCGAGATGCGCCAGCGTCCTACCCATGACCCGCCATCATGAACGGCAAACACCACATTCGTATTGCCAGCATCAATGACGAGCAGCACATCGCCTCCTTTACTCACAGATCACATCACCCGTCACAACTGAAATCACGGCACCACCGTCCAGCGTGAGCAGAAGATGCCCCTGCGCATCAAGCCCGGCAAAGCGGCCTGCTGTCTCCCTACCATGTCTTCTGAGGATCAGTCGAGTACCCACGGGGTGGGCACGTTTCATCCAGCCTTCCCAGATCACGCCGTTACCGTTTCTCTTCCAGCGTTCCATCCAGTCATCGAAAGCGTGCAGGATGGCATGAGCGCAGGATACAGCATCCGGAGGAGAACAGACTTCAGCCAGAGCTGCCAGCTGCCGTCCCTCAATGGCCGGAGCCTGGCGCAGATTGACTCCCATGCCGATCACCGCCCAGCATGTGGAAGGGTCGCCCCCTGCTGACAGACCCGTCTCAATGAGGATGCCCGCCATCTTGCGTCCGGACAGAAGAAGATCATTCGGCCACTTTACCCGTAGCCGGTCAGACAGATTTTCAGGACATGAGGCAGCGGCCATCAGGCCATCATGAAAGGCCAGACTTGCCAGATACGGCAGGACCGCCCGAAAATCACGACTGTCAGAAAAATGGAAAAGGAAGGAAAAAGCCAGATTTCCTTCACCACTATCCCAGCCACGCCCACGGCTGCCCCGTGCGGCACTCTGTCGTTCTGCCAGTACGGCCAGCCCACTCTTTTCGCCGGCTTCAGCCCGTTCCCGACAGAGATCGGAAGTGGATGCCAGCGTTTCATACTGTTCGAAACGCCAGGTCATAAATAAACTTGGTATATGGGGTGGTGGGCAATGACGGGATCGAACCGCCGACCCTCTCGGTGTAAACGAGACGCTCTACCGCTGAGCTAATTGCCCGCCCCGGTTTATATGCAAAAGCACCTCAGGGCGCAACGGGGAATTTTCATTTTTTCAGAAAAACTCTCTTCCCCGCCCTGCATCAGCCGTCTTACTTGCTGACGGCGTCCTTCAGACCCTTGCCCGGCTTGAAACGCACGGATGTAGAAGCCGGAATGTCGATCTCTTCGCCAGTACGCGGGTTGCGCCCCTTGGCAGCCTTACGGGTGGCTGTCACGAAGCTGCCGAAGCCTACCAGGCGGACTTCCTGCCCCTTGGCCAGGGTCTTTTCAATGGCACCGAAAACGGCGTCCACGACATCGCCAGCCTTTGCCTTGGGAAGATCTGCAGCCTCGGCAACCTGAGCAATAAGTTCCTGCTTGTTCAGAGGTTTCTCCATGTTAAGCCTTTCCAATGGTTGGGTGAGACGGCCCCGGAAAAGGGCCAGAATCACATATTGCAATTTACATCTGCACTATGAAGCGGTTTTCGCCCGCGTCAACAGCCGGAGGGCAAGATACCCTCACTTAGTGCCGAATTGAGCGAGAAATTCCGTTCCCATCTGCCTTCCTGCCTTTCGTGCCCGTCACATGGCTCGTAGGCAGGACTGTGGGGGAGGCTGTCAGGGCAATGTTCAGCACCTCATCCATATGCTGCACGGGGATGATTTCCAGCCCCTGCTTCACATTTTTCGGAATCTCGGCAAGGTCTTTGACATTCATTTCCGGGATCATCACCGTCTTGATGCCAGCACGGAGGGCAGCCAAAAGCTTCTCCTTCAGCCCGCCGATCTCCAGCACACGGCCCCGCAGGGTCACCTCTCCTGTCATGGCAACATCATGACGGACCGGAATGCGTGTCAGCACGCTGACCAGCGACGTCGTCAGGGCCGACCCGGCAGAAGGACCATCCTTGGGCACTGCGCCTTCCGGCAGATGCACATGGATGTCCGTCTTTTCCAGCACGGCAGGATCAATGCCGAACGATTCCGCACGGGACTTCACATAAGAGAAGGCTGCGGAGACACTTTCCTTCATCACGTCGCCGAGCTTGCCCGTATGGCGGATCGCGCCCTTGCCGGGCATGGTCAGGCTCTCGATGGTCAGTATCTCACCACCGACCTCCGTCCATGCCAGACCGGTCACGATACCGACCTGATCTTCCTTGTCGGCCTCACTATGCCGATAACGGGGCACGCCAGCATAAGTCTCCAGCGTCTCCGGCGTCACCTCAACTTTCCTGACTTTGCCGGACATGATCTCACGCACGGCCTTGCGGGCCAGCCGGGCAATCATGCGCTCCAGACTGCGCACCCCGGCTTCCCGCGTGTAAGACCGGATCAGGGCCAGAAGAGCCTCGTCCGTCACACGCCATTCACCGGGACGCAGATTATGTTCTTTCTCCTGCTTGGCCAGAAGATGCCGCTTGGCAATCTCCAGCTTCTCGTCTTCCGTGTAGCCGGACAGACGGATGATCTCCATACGGTCCAGCAGCGGCTGCGGCATATCAAGAGAGTTCGCCGTAGCGATGAACATGATGTCCGACAGATCATATTCCACTTCGATATAATGGTCCCCGAACGTGTTGTTCTGTTCCGGGTCCAGCACCTCCAGCAGGGCGGAAGATGGGTCACCACGCCAGTCGGAACCGAGCTTGTCCACCTCATCCAGCAGGAAGAGCGGGTTGCTGACCCCGGCCTTCTTGACCCCCTGGATGATCTTCCCCGGCATGGCCCCGATATAGGTGCGCCGGTGCCCACGGATCTCGGACTCATCCTTCATGCCACCCAGAGACATGCGGACATATTTCCGCCCTGTCGCCCTGGCAATAGAGCGTGCCAGAGACGTCTTGCCAACGCCCGGAGGGCCGACCAGGCAGAGGATCGGGCCTTTCAGCTTCTTCGCACGGCTCTGGACAGCCAGATATTCCAGAATACGTTCCTTGATCTTCTCAAGCCCGTAATGATCGGCCTCAAGAACATCCTCCGCTTTCTGGAGTGACTCTGCGAGCTTGGACTTCTTCTTCCAGGGCAGACCCACCAGCCAGTCGAGATAACTGCGGACTACCGTACCTTCGGCAGACATGGGACTCATGTTCCGCAGCTTCTTCAGCTCACCACGGGCTTTTTCCTTCGCCTCCCGGCTGAGCCCCTGGGATTCGATCTTCTCCTCGATCTCACCCAGCTCGTCACGGCCATCCTCGCCCTCGCCCAGCTCCTTCTGAATGGCCTTCATCTGCTCATTCAGATAATATTCCCGCTGGGTTTTCTCCATCTGCTTCTTCACGCGGCTGCGAATGCGCTTCTCCACCTGAAGAACGTCAATCTCCGCCTCCATGCCTGCAAAGATGCGTTCCAGCCTCTCCTCGACGGAAAGGATTTCCAGCAGCTCCTGCCGTTCCGGGATGCGCAGGTTGAGATGGCTGGCAATCGTATCCGCCAGACGGGACGGGTCCTCCAGCTGGCTGACTGAAGCCAGAACCTCCGGGGCCACCTTCTTGTTCAGGCGGGCATAATCCTCAAAACGCTTCATGGCGGAGCGGGCCAGAGCCTCACGCTCACCCTCACGGCCACTCAGCTCATCCGGCAGGTCTTCAACTGAACTCTGGAAGTACCCACCCTGCTCCTTCAGCCCGACCAGACGGACACGGCGCAGCCCTTCCACAAGGACCTTCACCGTTCCATCCGGCAGCTTCAGCAGCTGAAGGACGCTGGCAACCGTTCCGACACGGAACACGTCATCCACGGTCGGTTCATCCTTGCCCACATCCTTCTGGGAAACCAGAATGATCTCACGCCCGTCTTCCGGCATCCTGTCCAGCGCATGAATGGACTTCTCACGCCCCACGAAGAGCGGCACGATCATGTGCGGGAAGACGACGATATTCCGCAGGGGCAGCACAGGCAGGACAGGCCTGACGACACGGGCCGTCTTCTTCTCGCTGGCCGCTTTCTCCGTCACAGGCCGGGCTGCCTTCTTACGAGGGGCAGCAGCTTTGGCTGTTTTTGCCTTGCCCTCTGCGCCGGAAGTGGAGGCCGTGCGCCGTGTACGGGCCGTTGCAGGCTTGCTGTCCGTCTTCTTGCTGTCAGCAGCCCTGCGACGGGCTGTCTTGGGTTTCTTTTCGTCACTCATGCGTCAGGATCTCCATAAAGGACGATCAAACCTTCACCGCCCTATCTGAAAGGCACGGCAGAGGCTCTTTCATTCTCGGTCTCTATGTGGGGTATCAGGGCATGGGGAACAATACCCTGCCACCATGAAGTGCCAGCAGAAAGGAGAAATCTGCCAGCATCATTCTGTCAGTTAGCTGCCTTCTCTTCGCTGGCCTCCGGACCATGAACATAGACAGGCTCGGCCTTGCCCTCAGCCACGTCACGATTGACCACGACCTTCTCGACATTCTTCCGGCCCGGCAGATCGAACATCGTTTCCATCAGGATTTTCTCCATGATGGAGCGCAGACCACGGGCACCTGTCTGCCGTTCAATGGCCCGAGCCGCAATCCCCTTGATGGCCTCGTCCTCAAAGACAAGCTCCACCCCTTCCATCTGGAAGAGACGCTGATACTGCTTGACCAGAGCATTCTTCGGCTCTGTCAGGATCTGCACCAGGGCCGCCTCATCAAGATCATTCAGCGTCGCAATGACGGGAAGACGCCCGATGAATTCAGGAATGAGGCCGTATTTCATGAGGTCCTCAGGCTCGATGTCCTTGAGGATGTCCCCCAGCTTGCGGTCATCCTCAGCCCGCACGTCCGCTCCGAAACCGATCGCACTGCCCTTGCCACGGGCACTGATGACCTTGTCCAGCCCCGCAAAAGCACCACCGCAGATGAAAAGCATGTTGGTCGTATCAACCTGCACGAATTCCTGCTGCGGATGCTTGCGCCCACCCTGCGGCGGAACGGACGCCACGGTGCCTTCCATCAGCTTCAGCAGGGCCTGCTGCACACCTTCACCGGACACATCGCGGGTAATGGACGGATTTTCCGCCTTGCGGGAAATCTTGTCGATCTCGTCGATATAGACAATGCCCCGCTGGGCACGCTCGACATTATAGTCACAGGCCTGAAGCAGCTTGAGAATGATGTTCTCGACATCCTCCCCCACATAACCAGCCTCTGTCAGGGTGGTGGCATCCGCCATGGTGAAAGGCACGTCGAGAATGCGGGCCAGTGTCTGGGCCAGCAGGGTCTTGCCGGTGCCGGTCGGGCCGATCAGCATGATGTTGGCCTTGCCGATCTCGACATCACCTGCCTTCTCGGCCTGCTCGAGCCGCTTGTAATGATTGTGCACGGCAACGGAGAGAACCTTCTTGGCCTCACTCTGACCGATCACATAATCATTGAGAATCTGGCAGATCTCACGAGGAGTCGGAACACCCTCACCGCTGGTCACGGGGCCGGTACCACGCTCCTCACGGATGATGTCCGTGCACAGCTCAACACATTCATTGCAGATGAATACGGTCGGCCCGGCGATGAGTTTTTTCACTTCATGCTGGGATTTCCCACAGAATGAACAATAAAGCGTATTCTTGGAGTCGCTCTCTTTTCCGCTCATTACAGCTCCTCAAACCCGCATGAAAAACGGGTGTGTTCAGACCTCTGGATGCCCTGCCGGAACAGTCAGGCTCAGGCCTTTCTCTTCTCCGTGGGGTGACGTACCACAACCTCATCCACCAGACCGAATTCCCTGGCCTCGATGGCGGACAGATAACGGTCACGCTCCAGTGCTTCCTCAATCTCCTCAAGGGCACGCCCCGTATGTTCACGATAGATTTCGTTCAGGCGATGACGGATCTGGAGAATTTCACGGGCCTGAATCTCAATGTCCGAAGCCTGTCCCTGCGCCCCACCGGAAGGCTGATGGACCATCACACGGGCATTCGGCAGGCAGAACCGGCGGCCAGCCTCACCAGCGGCCAGCAGCAGCGACCCCATGGATGCAGCCTGACCGATGCAGACCGTACTGACCGGAGAGCGGATATACTGCATGGTATCATACATCGCCAGACCGGCGGACACGACACCACCGGGACTGTTGATATAGAAAGAAATTTCCTTGTTCGGGCTGACGCTCTCAAGATAGAGCAGCTGCGCACAGATCAGCGATGAAACCTGATCATAGACAGGCCCCGTCAGAAAGATGATGCGCTCCTGCAAAAGCCGGGAATAGATGTCGAAAGAGCGTTCCCCCCGCGAGGTCTGCTCAACCACCATTGGAACAAGCGTATTATTGAACACGTCCAGAGGATTACGGTCTTCAATGCCCATAGGTATTTTCCTTCACAGTTCCCTCCAGCCTAGCACACCCACTCTCCCCCTGTCTCCGTGCGGAAAGACTTATGGCAGGGGAATTTTCCAGCCGGGAGCAAAAAAAAGGGGCAGCGGCTGCTGCCCCTTTTCCATCAGGCTCAACGCTCAGTCAGCATCCGGCATGTCAGCCAGCTCTTCAGGCGTCACTTCCTTGTCCGTCACGTCAGACAGTTCGATCAGATAATCCACGACCTTGTTTTCAAGGATCGGACCACGCAGGCTTTCGATGGCCTGCGGGTTCTTCGTGAAGAACTCGAACACGGCCTGCTCCTGCCCCGGGTAGCGGCGTGCTTCCTGCTGCATGGCAGCCAGCAGCTCTTCCTGGGCAATCTGAATGTTCTGCTTACGGCCGATCTCGGCCAGCAGCAGCCCCAGTCTCACACGGCGTTCGGCAATCTTGCGATAGTCGGCACGCAGGGTCTCTTCGTCCTTGGCCGCATCCTTCTCATCAAGACCGCCATTCTTGCGCTCTTCTTCGATCCGGCTCCAGATCTGGCCAAACTCGGCCTCAACCATGCTCTGGGGAGCCTCGAAGTCGGCCTTCTCGGACATGATGTCCAGCAGGTCCCGCTTGATGCGCATACGGGAAAGCTGCTTGTACTCACCCTCGGCCTGCTCCGCGATCAGCTTGCGCATCTGCTCGACGCTTTCCAGCCCAAGGGACTTGGCAAACTCATCATCAATGGTCGGGTCCACAGCCTTCTTCAGGGCATTGGCCTTGATCTCGAAGGTGGCTTCCTGACCGGCCAGTTCCTTGGCCTGATAGTTCTCGGGGAAGGTCACGGTGATGGTCCGCTCCTCACCCGGCTTCATGCCTTCCATCTGCTCGGCAAAACCGAGGATGAAACCGGCACCACCGATCTCGACATTCACGTCCTCGGCAGTACCGCCATCGAACGGCACACCATCCTTCTTGCCAACAAAATTGACGTTCAGGACATCACCCTTGACAGCCGGACGCTGCTCATCAACCGTCTCGAACTTGCGGCTGCGCTGTGCAACCTCACTGAGGGCCTTCTCCACCACCTCGTCAGCGACCTTGGCACTGTAGCGGGTCAGCTTCGTACCGGACATGTCAGGGGTCGGGATTTCCGGCAGGATTTCCATTTCCAGCGTGAACTCAAGGTCCTTGCCATCCGTACCGGGGGAAACCAGATCAACCTTCGGCTGCAGGGCCGGACGGATGTCCTGTTCTTCCAGCAGGGACTTCACACTTTCCTGCACCAACTTCTCGGTCACTTCCGCCTGGACGGACTCACCGAAACGCTGCTTGACGACAGCAGCCGGCACCTTGCCCGGACGGAAGCCCGGCAGCTTCACGTCACGGCTGACTTCGGCCAGACGGGCATCACAACGGCCCTGCAGGTCAGCAGCGGGAATAACTACGGTGAAGGACCGTTTCAGACCTTCAGTGAGTGTGGGCGTAACCTGCATGAATCCGTTAGTCCTTCTCTACAATAAGGGGATCACTGACATCGTATTTCAGATGGAGAATGCCTTGGTGCGGGCGGAGGGACTTGAACCCCCACAGCTTGCGCCACCAGAACCTAAATCTGGCGTGTCTACCAATTTCACCACGCCCGCATGAACCATACGGCCTATTCTCCAGTATCCGCCCCCCGGCCTTCAGGGACGGAACCTTCATTAGCTTGCGGATTTAGCGCATGAAGTCGGCATCGGCAAGGGCTGCGTTTGCAAATATGTCATTTGCGGCAGAAACGGTTCCGTATTCTCCCTGCCGCCTGTTCACCCATCATTCTTCCACCATGAAAGACGTGGCTGCATGACGGGCAGGCCCAAGCTCCCCGAAAAGGTCTTCAGAGACAATCCAGCCCGCCTTCCTGTCAGCAGCACGGCGTCCAGCTTCGCCATGCACCCACACGCCAGCTGCGGCGGCTTCCCATGCAGGCATTCCGGCTGCCAGAAACGCCCCGATGATCCCGCTGAGCACATCACCTGCCCCCGCAACGGCCAGAGCCGGTGCTGCATGAACATTGATCGCCACGCGCCCGTCCGGAGCCACAATAAGGGTATCAGCTCCTTTCAGGACGACCACGGTCTCCAGACGAGCAGCCGCCTGCTTCGCCGCTTCCAGGCGGCTCCCGTCATCTTTCCCGAAAAGACGGGCAAATTCCCCCATATGGGGCGTGATGACCGACACGCCCTTCAAACGTTCAGGCTCGCCCGCCGCCCATGTCAGCACGCCTGCATCCGCCACGATCTTCCGTCCGGTGTTCACCAGCAACGGCAGTGCCTGCCCTGCCTCCTCCAACCCCAGACCGGGACCACACACCCATACCTGACGCCGCTCATCCTCCAGGGCCTGTCCCAAAGGCTGCGTATCAACGATCGCTGCAGGAGAAGCGAGTCGATAGAGAAGCGCAGCCTCGGACGGCACCGTCAGCCTCACCAGCCCGGCCCCGACATGCCGTGCCGCCTCAAAAGCGAAGAGAGCCGCACCATGCATCTCCGCCCCACCACAGATACTGACGACACCCCGCCTGTATTTATGATCATCCGCTGCCTGCGCCGAAAGCCTCCACAGGGTCGGTCCATTTTCCCAGACCCTCCCTTCCATACTGGCCATGATCTCCTGCGGAATGGCAAGGTCCGCACAGAACACCTCGCCACAGAGCGACCGCCCGGGCGACAGCAGATGGCCGGGCCTTTTCCGGATCAGCGCAATGGTCATGCAGCATGGAGTGACCTGCCCCATGCACAGGCCGGTTGCTCCATCAAGGCCGGAGGGAACGTCAATGGCCACGATCTGCCGTGCCGCCGCCAGAAACTGCTCAACCAGCTCAGGCAGAGGGCGGTTCATGCCTGCACCAAACACGGCATCCACCACCATATCCGCCCTCCCGGCCTCTCCCGGCGTGAAGGCTACGGTCTCACCCCGCCAGCGTCGGGCCATCATCCCGGCAAGACTGTTCTCCCGTGGCGGATGCAGGGCGGCCACACGGACCGGCCACCCCCGGTCTGCCAGATGACGGGCCAACACATAGCCGTCACCACCATTATTACCCGGCCCGCATGCCACCAGCACGGAACGGGGACGGAAATGCTGGCACATGATCCGGGCTGCCATCATGCCCGCCCGTTCCATGACCATCGGCAGGGCTGATGCCATGGCACGATCCATGCGCCGTGTATCCTCCGGACTCAGCAAGAGCGAGGCGGACGCTTTCCTGTACGGAAAACAGGACATAATGGAATCTTCCCTCTATAAGACGTGACCGACCATTCAGTTACATACCACGGATTGACTATGACCAGTTCACTTCTCTGGGGTCTCATTCTTGCCCTGCATCTTCTCTGCATCACCTACTGGGTTGGTGGAGCCATCTTCTGCCTCCAATCCCGCCGTACCACCCGCCTACTGGAGGCCCAGCAAGCCAGCACGGTGCTGCTCCAGACCTATGGACGCTACCTCAGGGCACTCTGCCATGTGGTTCCCGTAGCCATCATCAGTGGAATCGCCCTCATCATCCATGCCGGTCCGCACCTGCCCTGGCCGTTTCATCTTATGGCCTTCTGCGGTCTCATCATGATCGTCATTTTCCTGACCATGCTGTTTGGTCCCCTGCGTGCTGCACGCCGTGCCATCCGCCCTCAGCCGCAGCTTTTCACGTCCCTGCACCGGCGAGCCGCTCTCATGGCCCTCATTGGAGCCATCGCCATCATTGCCGGTGCCCTTGGTGGCGGAGCCTGATGCCCTGTCATCAACCCTGAACCGACAGCCTATTATCTTGCCAAAAACGGCATTTAACGATAACGGACAGTAATGAACCGGGGATGATGTAGCCCGTCTTCCCCGGCATTCTTCCAGCCGCCCGACAGGGGTTGCCGGGCAACCCGACCCGTAACAGAAACATTCCGAGAGTCATTTGAGCAGTAAACCATCCTCTGGTCCGTCCAAGACCCGCAGCAGCACCAGCCGCACGCGGAAAACATCCTCTACCCGTGCAAAGACACCCCAGATCGGGACAGAGACCGAAACAGAACGGCCGGAAGATAAAACTTCCCGGGGAATGTCTGCTACCCTGGCACAAAAATCAGCAAAAAAACGCGCCGAAAGTGATTCACTCAGCTCTCCTTTTGAGGTAATTGCGAATCGCAATAGCGTTTCCACCCTCGAAAAGACAAACCCTTTCCAAAAAGATGAACCTCTAGTAGGTAAAAATACAAAAAAAACATCGACGACAACACGTAATAAAAGTTCCGTTAAGCCTACCAATTCGGATGTTCCTGTAGTATCCTCCGACAGAGTAAAAGTGACGATCGAATCTACAAAAAAAACAACTCGACGCCGTACATCTGCCAAAGCCGAGGCCTCTGAAGACACCGCTCCGGCCACGGCTGCAAAGAAGAGGACCCCGGCCAGACCTGCACGCCGCCGCAAACCAGTAACAGAAGCCGAACCGGAGATTGTGGCAGCCCCCGCCCCGGAACAGGACAGCCCGGCCGACGAACCCGTCGTGCCGGAAACGGATGACCGCATCAGCTTCAGCGATCTTGCTCTCTCCCCGTCCATCCTCAGGGCGATTGAGGAGATGGCCTATACGCACCCCACGCCCATCCAGGAACAGGCCATCCCGGAGATTCTGGCTGGTCGTGATGTTCTGGGCGTAGCGCAGACAGGAACCGGCAAGACGGCTTCCTTCACCCTGCCGATGCTGGAGAAGCTCTCAAAATCCCGTGCCCGTGCCCGGATGCCCCGGTCGCTCATTCTTGAGCCGACCCGTGAGCTTGCCCTTCAGGTCGCCGAGAATTTCAAGCAGTACGGTGCCCACCTCCGTCTCACTCATGCACTGCTGATTGGCGGCGGCAAGATGAACGAACAGCGGGAGCTTCTGAACCGTGGTGTCGATGTCCTCATCGCCACGCCGGGCCGTCTGCTTGACATGTTCGAGCGGGGCGGGCTGCTGATGACACAGACGGACCTGCTCGTCATTGATGAGGCGGACCGTATGCTGGACATGGGCTTCATCCCCGACATTGAACGCATCGTGAGCCTGCTGCCCAGGCGACGCCAGACCCTTTTCTTCTCCGCCACCATGGCCCCGGAGATTCGCCGTCTGGCTGATGACTTCCTGAACAGCCCGAAGGAAATCACCGTCGCCCGTCAGTCTTCCGTTGCCAGCACCATCACCGAAGGGCTGCTGGTCGTGGAGAAGAAGGACAAGAACCGTGCCCTCTGCGCCCTGCTGCGTCAGGACGGCGTGCAGAATGCCATCATCTTCTGCAACCGCAAGCGTGACGTGGACATGCTGGAGAGCCATCTGACACGGCAGAAATTCTCTGTCGGACACCTGCATGGCGACCTGACGCAGGATCTCCGCTTTGAAACGCTGGAACGCTTCCGCACCGGTGATCTCCAGATTCTGGTCTGCTCGGATGTGGCCGCCCGGGGCATCGACATTGGCGGCCTGTCTCACGTCTTCAATTATGACCTGCCCTTCAATGCGGAAGATTATGTTCACCGCATCGGCCGCACCGGCCGTGCAGGCAAGGAAGGCAAAGCCTACAGTCTGGCCACACCAGACGAACAGAAGCTGCTTGAAGCCGTCGAAACCCTGACAGGCAAGACGATCGAGCCACTGACGGTCAAAGGCTTCCGGCATCTTGCGTGGCGGGGTGATGAAGAGGCCTCTCCGACTTCTTCCACCAGGTCTGAAGGCAAAGACCGGCAGCAGGGTGGAAAAAACAGGAAGACGGCCGAAACCAGAACGGAAGAGCGCCCTGCCCGCAAGAAACAGCCGGAACGTGACCCGCTGCCAGAAGCCCGCAAGCATGACCATAAGCAGCGTTCCGGCCGGGCCGAGCTGCTGCCGCCCGTACCGGAAAAGAACGGCCTTCAGGACGGATTTGGCGAAAATGTGCCCGCCTTCATGAAGGTCAGCTTCCTGCCGGAACCTCGTGACCCGTCTGAATCATGATGGAAACCTCCACGCAGAGTCGTGCCACCGTCGAACAACTTGGCCGTTCGGGCGACGGGATGGTTCGTCATGATGGGCAGACATGGTACATCCCCGGTACGTTGCCGGGTGAGCAGCTGCATCTGCACTTTCATGACGGGCAGGTGGAGCTGCTGGACCGGGAAAGCTCCGCTTCCGAACGGGTGACGCCTCCCTGCTCCCTCGCCGAACACTGCGGGGGCTGTGCCCTCCAGCATATGGATCAGGCCGCCCTGCTGGACTGGAAGAAAGATCAGGTCCAGCGTGTCCTGAACAGGAGCGGCTTTACCGATCTGCCGGAACCTGCCCTGTACCAGACGCCACCCCATAGCCGTCAGCGGCTGGATGTGGCCCTGCAACGGGTTCCGGGAGGAATGGTTCTGGGGCTTCACCAGCGGGGTGGTGATCCGGTGGACATGACGGAATGTCCCCTCATCCGCCCGGAGCTTCTGGCTCTTCTCCCTGCCCTCCGCCAGTGCCTGTCCTCTCTCGGTGCCCTGACGAGCCGTGCCAATCTGGCCATCAACCTGCTGGAGAGCGGACCAGACCTGATGCTGGAAACACCCGCTCCCCTGAGCGGGTCTGACAGGGAAAAACTGGCCGCTTTCGCACGGGCGCATCGCATTCCCCGCATCACATGGCGTTCGGCTCCCGGCAGGGTGATGGAAACGGCAGCCCAGACAGGGCCGGTTTTTCATCATTTTGGTGGCGTGAAGGTCTCTCCTCCTCCAGCCAGTTTTCTTCAGGCCAGTCAGGAAGGGGAACAGGCCATCCGTGACGCCGTTCTGGCCGGTCTGCCACCACTGAACCGGAAAGACCGGATCATCGAACTCTATGCTGGCTGCGGGACCCTGACCTTCCCTCTGGCGCAGCATGGTTTCGTACAGGCCTATGAAGGCGACAGGGCCGCCATCACCGCCCTGCGGGCCGCCACACATGGCAGCCGTGCCGAAGGGGTTGAGCGGGACCTGAACCGCCAGCCCCTCCTCCCACCGGAACTGAATCAGGCCCGTGTGGTCGTGCTGGACCCGCCTTATGCCGGTACCGGCAAACAGCTTGCGTCCCTTCTGCGCTCCAAAGTGCAGGACATGGTCTATGTCAGCTGTAATCCGGCTGCCCTGGAGAAAGAACTCCCCGCCATGAAGCAGGCCGGTTTTGCCATACTGTCATGGACCGTGATCGACCAGTTTCTCTGGTCCACGGATGTGGAAACCGTGCTGGTTCTGTCCAGAGACCCCAAACGCATCCGCAAAGCCGAAAAAAAGCGGAAGGGCTGATCCTCCCTTCCGCTTCATCATTTCTGGATCGCTTCCACAAAATCAGACGTGGAAGCTTTCCCCACAGCCGCAACGACCCTTTTCATTGGGATTGGTGAAGGTAAAGCCTGATTCCAGCTCCTTCACCTCATAATCCATGACTGTCCCGATCAGGAAGAGCGTGGCCTTGCTGTCCACCAGCAGGGTCAGGCCATGATCCTCGATCCGTTCGTCACCTTTCTGGATTTCCGGCACGAAATTCATCTCGTAGGACATGCCGGAACAGCCACGCTTGCCCACGCTGATACGCAGGAACTTGCCCTGCTCGGCCCCTTCATACAGGGCCTTCAGGCGGACGGCGGCCCGATCCGTCATGGTCATCAGAGGTGGCAGGCTGCGTCTGGGTGCAGTAGCTGTCATGAAATCACCCTCCCGATTTTCAGTTTCCAGCGATCTTCAGTCAGAACATGTTCAGGGCAAGACGGGCATTGTCGCTCATCCGGCTCATGTCCCACGGCGGGTCCCATACCACCCTGACGGTCACTTCCCGCACGGTCGGCACGGACAGTACGGCATAACGCACCATCTGGGGCAGTTCCTGGGCACTGGGGCAGTTCGGAGCCGTAAGGGACATCTCGATGTCCACACGCCCGTCATCATGCAGGTCGATGGCATAGATCAGCCCCAGTTCATAAACATTGACCGGGATTTCCGGGTCAAAAACGGTCTCGATGGCGGCGATGACTTCATCCTGCTGCGGCGGCGCATCAACAGGCGGAGGAACAAGCTCTTCCTGCCCCTCATAAGCCTGCTCCCGTGTCGGAACAGACGGCCCATCGGGAATGGTCTCGTCCACAGCGGGAGAAACCGCTTCTTCTCTGATCTTCAGGTCGTCTGTTTCTGTCATGACATCCTCACGCAAGTAAGGCACGCGCACGCTCGATGCCGTGGGCCAGAGCGTCTATCTCGTCACGTGTCGTATAAATGGCAAAACTGGCCCGGGCGGTCGCCTGCACTCCCAGCTCCTGCATCAGCGGTTCAGCACAATGCTGCCCGGCCCGGATGGCAATTCCCTGCTGATCCAGCAGGACAGCCAGATCATGCGGGTGTGCCCCTTCCACCTGAAGCGAAAAAACACCCCCCCGCTCCACCGGGTTCGCCATGATGCGCACCCCTTCCGTCTTTTCAAGAACCTTCTGGGCATAAGCGACCAGATCACGCTCATGTGCTTCAATCGCCTCTGCCCCGAGACTTTCCACGAAACGGATGGCGGCCCCAAGACCCAGCACCTCCAGAATGGCGGGCGTTCCGGCTTCAAACCTGTGCGGGGCATCCGCCCATGTGGCCTTCTCGAACGAGACGGAGCGGATCATGTCGCCACCGCCAAGGAAAGGCGGCATTTCCTCCAGCAGAGGCAGTTTCCCCCAGAGGATGCCGACCCCTGTCGGGCCATAGAGCTTATGACCGGTAAAGACGAAGAAATCCGCCCCCAGAGCCTGCACGTCCACCTTGCGATGGACGATGGACTGGGAGCCATCAACGATGATCTTCGCCCCGTACTTATGCGCCAGCTCTGCCAGCTTCGTCACCGGCGTGATGGTTCCCAGCACGTTGGACATGTGCGTGACCGAAACCAGAGCGACACGGCCATCCTTCAGCCGCTCTTCATAAGCGGCCAGGTCAATATCACCAGCCTCATTGATCGGCGCAACACGCAGCTCAATGTCCAGACGGTCCCGCAGCATGAGCCAAGGCACGATGTTGGCATGATGCTCCAGCGCAGAAATCAGCACGGCCTGACCGGGTTTCAGCTGGTTGCCCAGCGAATGGGCCAGCAGATTGAGGCCTTCCGTGCTATTCTTGGTAAAGACGATCTCCCGCCGGTCCGCCGCATTGAGGAACCGGGCCACATCATCCCGCACGGCCTCATAGGCCTGCGTGGTCCGTTCGCTCATGTCGTACAGACCACGATGGATGTTGGCGTAACAGTGCCGTGCCGCTTCGCTCATGGCGTCGATGACGCACTCCGGCTTCTGGGCGGAGGCCGCACTGTCCAGAAAGACCAGCGGACGCCCATGAGCCGTTTCGGAAAGAATGGGGAAGCGGGCACGCACAGTATCAGACATGGCCGGGCAATGCTTTCAGCAGATAGTCACGCAGGCTCTCATGCTCCACAAGTTCCACCGTCTCCAAAAGGAAGGCCTGAACCAGCATGTCACGGGCCTGCTCTTCCAGAACACCACGGGAGCGGAGATAGAAAAGCTGGTCTTCATCCAATGCACCAACGGTCGCCCCGTGGCTGCACTTGACGTCATCAGCGTAAATCTCAAGCTCCGGCTTGCTGTTCATCTGCGCCTTTTCGGACAGGAGCAGGGCCTGATTCATCTGGTAACCATCGGTCTTCTGGGCAATCTGGTCCACCAGAATCTTGCCCTGGAACACGCCCTGTCCATTTTCGGACAGCACCGTCCGTACCGTCTGGCGGGACGTGCAGTCCGGAGAGGCATGGTGAATCATGGAAGACAGATCATTCAGCCGACTGCCATCAACAAGCTGGATGGCATTGACGTTCGTGTTGCTGAACGACCCGGAAAGCTGGCTGACCACTTCCTGGCGGGCCAGAACGCCGCCCTGGTTGAGCGTAAAGCTGTCATAATTGCCCCGCTCACCAATACAGGCCCCCACGATCGCCAGACGGGCCGCCTCACGGCTTTCCACCTGCTTCGTAACATGGCTGAGATGTGCATTGGCTGCACAATGGACATCCATCTGGGGGTTGGTCAGATACTGGCCCTCACCAAGCTGGATATCCAGCAGGGTCAGCCGTGCCCCCTCATCCAGCGTAATGCTGTGATGAAGATGGGTGGACACACCGTTCCCTTCCGTCAGGCTGACCATGACAATCAGACCGGCATCCTTCCCGACCGGAACATGCAGGCGTGCCCCCGGCTGACGCAGGGCCGCATTCAGTCCGGCAGAGAAACGCCCTGCCAGCAGCGGCTGCACGGCAGACCCGTCACCATATTCCTGCACATCCATGCAGGCCGGCAGATGGGACAGCCCCTTACAGAACCGCCCATTGGCAAAAACCAGCAGGCCATCATGGGTCGGCAGGTTCAGCCCGTCGATACGCTGCTTCACGGCGGCATCATCCAGAGCTGGTGCTACCTGCCATGCAATTCCATTCAGGGACTGGAGCGGCGTATAATGCCATGCTTCCACCCGCCTTGTCGGCAGCCCTTCCGTCCCCAGCAGGGCTGCACGCTCCCCGGCACGGCCCGTCAGGGCCTGCCAGGCTGCTGCACTGTTCTCACTCACGCTGCTGCCTCAAGAAACTGTTTGTAGCCCTGTTTTTCCAGCAGGGTGGCCACTTCCGGCCCGCCACTATGGATGATGCGCCCGTGGGCCATGACATGCACACGGTCCGGCACGATATAGTCCAGAAGACGCTGATGATGGGTGATCACCAGAGACGAGAAATCCGGCCCCCGCAGGGAATTGACGCCATCCGCCACGATGCGCAGCGCATCAATATCCAGCCCGCTGTCCGTCTCATCCAGGATAGCCAGTGAAGGCTTGAGCAGGCGCATCTGAAGCACTTCATTGCGCTTCTTCTCACCACCGGAGAAGCCGACATTCACGGCACGCTTGAGCATCTCGCCGGACATGGAAAGACGGCCCGTTTCCTCCCGTGCCAGCTTGAGGAAGGACACGGCATCCAGCTCTTCCTCACCACGGGCCTTGCGCACGGCATTCACGGCCGTCCGCAGGAAGTTGGCGTTATTGACACCCGGCAGCTCCACAGGGGACTGGAAGGCAAGAAACACACCCAGTGCGGCACGCTCTTCCGGCTCCAGCTCCAGCAGGTCCTGCCCCTTGAAATGAGCGGAACCACCCGTCACCTCGTAATCCTCACGCCCTGCCAGAACGTAGGACAGCGTGGACTTGCCGGACCCGTTCGGCCCCATGATGACATGAACCTCTCCCTTGGGGATTGTCAGGTCCAGACCCTTCAGAATTTCCTTGGAGGTTCCGTCAGCATCGATCTGGGCCTTCAGCCCTTCAATCTTCAGAAAATCACTCATAGCTTAACCCACGCTCCCTTCCAGACTGATCTGAAGCAGCTTCTGTGCTTCCACAGCAAATTCCATCGGGAGTTCCTTAAGAACTTCCCGGCAGAAACCGTTCACGATCAGGCCAACGGCTTCCTCTTCTGAAAAACCACGGGACCGGCAGTAAAAGAGCTGGTCCTCGGAAATTTTGGATGTTGTCGCCTCATGCTCGATGCGTGCGCTCATGTTGCGGCTCTCGATATAGGGAACCGTATGGGCACCGCACTGGTCACCGATCAGCAGACTGTCACACTGGGTGAAGTTGCGTCCGTTGCGTGCCTTGGGCTGCATACGGACAAGCCCACGATAGGTACTGTCCGACTGACCAGCGGATATGGTCTTCGCCACGATGGTGGACCGTGTATCCGGGGCCAGATGGATCATCTTCGTGCCTGTATCGGCCTGCTGATGCCCGTTCGTCACGGCAACGGAATAGAACTCACCAACCGATCCCTTCCCTGCCAGAATGCAGGATGGATACTTCCACGTAATGGCGGAACCGGTCTCGACCTGTGTCCATGAGATGCGGGCACGGTCACCTTTGCAGATGCCCCGCTTGGTCACGAAGTTATAGATGCCGCCCTTGCCGTTCTCATCACCCGGATACCAGTTCTGCACCGTGGAATATTTGATGAAGGCATCTTCCATCGCCACCAGCTCGACCACAGCAGCATGAAGCTGGTTCTCGTCACGCTGCGGAGCCGTGCAGCCTTCCAGATAGGAGACGGTGGCCTGATCCTCGGCAATGATCAGCGTCCGCTCGAACTGTCCCGTATTACGGGCATTGATGCGGAAGTAGGTGGACAGCTCCATCGGGCACCGCACCCCTTTGGGCACGTACACGAAAGACCCGTCGGTAAAGACGGCCGAATTCAGGGCCGAGAAGAAATTGTCCGCCACGGGCACGACCGTACCCAGATATTTCTTCACCAGTTCAGGATGCTCGATGATGGCCTCGGAGATCGGGCAGAAAATCACGCCCGCCTCGGCCAGCGTTTTGCGGAAGGTCGTTGCCACGGAGACACTGTCGAACACCGCATCCACGGCCACGGGCGTCTTCTGCCCTGCGCCTTCCACACCGGCCAGCATCTCCTGCTCATGCAGGGGGATGCCAAGCTTCTCGTAGGTCTTCAGCAGCTCGGGATCGACCTCATCAAGGCTCTTGGGGCCATCCTTCTTCTTGGGCTGGGCGAAATAGTGGGCATCCTGATAGTCAATCGGCGGATGCTTGACCTTTGCCCAGTTCGGCTCGCTCATTTCCTGCCAGGCACGGAAGGCCTTCAGACGCCATTCCAGCATCCACTGTGGCTCTTTCTTGCGAGCGGAAATCAGCCGGACGATGTCCTCATTCAGCCCCTTCGGGGCGAGGTCCATCTCCACATTCGTCTCAAAACCCCACTCGTAATTGGACTTGGCCAGTTTCTCAACGGTTTCACGGGTTTCCGACACAGCCGGCATGACATCCTCCCTGTTCCTCAGGTCCACGCATCGTCGCTCCCGCCGATGCGGCAGAGGACGGATCGAATTTCAGATCGGGGTTGGCCATATCTGCCAGAGATATGGTCTCAAGGGCCTGACGGACCGCTCCATTGACCATATCCCATTGCCCGGACAGGCCGCAGGTTTCCCCGTGGGCACATTCCCTGCCATCACAACAGGCCGTCACACAGATGGGGCCATCCACGACGGTGATCACCCGTGCTACAGAAATGTCCTTCAGCTCCTCGGCCAGACGGTACCCGCCCCGTGCGCCACGGTAGGACACGACCAGCCCACCCGCTGCCAGTCCCTTCAGCAGCTTGGCGACGGTTGGTTCCGGCACGCCGGTCTCCTGCGCCAGAGACGCAGCCGTGGCCAGATCGCCACGCACACCAAGACGTACAAGAACAACAGTCGCATAATCAGCCAGTTTGGACAGTCTCAGCACGATGAAAAACCTACAGCCTGTATCAATGATTCTTAATTTAAGACCCTACCGGTCCCCATTCAAGGAAGTGACCCATATTTTTCCGGGGGTCAAGCTTTATGTAATATTCATATGAAACAGGCCCTGTCCGGCCCTCATCACGGGACAAGCAGGATGAGTAGAGCCTCCAGCACGGCACCTACCACAAAACCGACCACAGTGCCATTAACCCGGATATAGGCCAGGTCCTTCCCGATGCCGGATTCCAGACGGGATGACAGGCTGTCCGCATCCCACTGCCCGACGACACGGGCAATCATGCCCGCCACAGTCTGCTGCATCTGCGGCAGGGCCTGCCTGACAGCCTGACGGACCGCCTGATCCAACTGGCTGGACAGGTCCGTCCGCTGTGAAAGCATATCCACCAGCTGCTGATAGGCCGTCTTCAGGGCCTGCACGTTCAGCCCGTCATCACGCTGGCTGTCGTCCTCCACCATCTGGCAGAAACGCCGCCACAGGCCGCCGCTCCACTCTTTCACACTGTCGTGAGAGAAAAAGGCCGTGATGCTGTCCATCAGATCATGAGCACTCTGGGGGTCTTCATCCAGCTGGTGAATTTTCTTCCGTACCCAGCGGGTGAAACCATGCCGGATATCGGAATCCATCGGGTCCACCCGGTTCAGCTCCGCCTTCAGGGCCGTCAGCACCTGCGTGGCCACCGACGCCCCGATCGCCCAGCCCAGCAGCCGTCCCCCCTGCTCCCGCACCCGTTTTTCCACAAAACTGTGCAGGTCCGCTTCCTTCGTATTCACCAGCTCCTTGAACTGGGCCAGGAAGAACGAGAAAACCTCCTGATGCACGTCACCATCCACCATGGCCCGCAGCCCACGGATGACAAGGGCGGCAATGTCGTCCCGCTTCATCAGGGTCGGGAACAGGGTGGCCAGAAATGAACCGCCCCGCCCGTCTCCCATCCGTTCCAGCACGGCCGGAGCCAGACCCCGCAGATGCCGGAGCAGATGCTCCTCCGTTTCATCCCGCTGAAGGAGACGGGCCAGAGCGGCTGGCAGGTCAGCCCGCTCCAGAAGACGGAACAGTTCCTCTTCCGTCAGGAAATGCTCGACCATGAAACGCCCGAGAGCTTCCCCCAGCTGGGCCTTGCGCTGCGGCAGGATGGCCGTATGTGGAATGGGCAGACCCAGCGGATGACGGAACAGGGCCGTGACGGCAAACCAGTCGGCCAGCCCCCCCACGACACCGGCCTGACTGCCCGCACGCACCATCTCCAGCCAGAGCGAAGGCCCGAACAGCTTCTGCCAGAGGCTCAGCCGACTGATGACCGCCAGTGCAGAGGCACCAGCCAGCAGCAGGGTGGCCCAGAAAGAAACCCGATTTTTACGCACCGGAACGGACATGATGTTGGGCTAACCTCCTATGGCCGCCTGCACGGAGCCGATCCGGGCACCTGCCATCCCGGAAAACAGCAGTAGAACACGGATCACACGACAGCGAACACTTATTAACAGCACTTGGCGCATTAACATAATTGAGCCTATACAGGAACGACCGTGCCGGTAATGGAGCCATACCCTTTCCGGCTGCCATGAGATCAAGACAAGCGAGACTGTTCCCCATGCCAGATTGCGCCTCCCCTGCTGACGCATCGCCTGCCGAACTGATTGAATCCTGCGCCACGGTGCTGAAACATGCACCGCATGACCTTTCCGGCCTGATCATTTCCATTGCGGAAAAAACGGGGACGGAAAACGGGCTGGACACGATCGGGCAGGCTGTCCGTCTGTTGCGGGACCGCAACTTTGTGACCCGTGCCGATGCCCTGCGCCGCTATATCGGTCTGGAGCATGACGGTGCGGAATGCCCGCCGGAACCTCGCCTGCGCAAAGTGGCAGAGCAGCTGGTCGCCCAGGCCCGGACACCTGATGACCTTGCCTCCACCGGTTTTGCTGCCGTCTTCACCGCACACCCGACCTTTGCTCTGGCCAATGATGTTTACGAACTGTTGGCCCGCCGTGCTGAAGACCCTTCCTGCCCGGTTCCCTCCCTGCCGACCCACCGTCGCAGCACGCCACCAACACTGGATGAAGAACAGGCCCTTGCCCTTGCCGCCATCACCCGCGGGCGTGATGCGCTGGACAGGCTGTCTGCGGAAATCTTCCAGACTGCCCGCCGTCGCTGGCCCGATGTCACGGAACTGACCCCAGCCTCCGTCCGGCTGGCAAGCTGGGTCGGGTTCGATACGGATGGCCGCAATGACATCGGCTGGTGGGATACCATCCGCATCCGTCTGGGTCTCAAGATCGCCCAGCTGGAACGCCTGCTGGATGGTCTGGGAAAAATGGACCTGAAAGACTCTGCCCTTGGCAGACGGGTTGAATCCGCCCTGCACGCCACGCAGAAGCAGCGGGAGGCCTGCCCCCGTTCTGTCCCCGGCCAGAGCATGAAGCCGGAAGACATTGCCCGTTTCTCCCATATTCTCATCGACCTGCGGGAAACGGCCCTACTCAGTGCAGAAGAGCTTCTCCCCCTCTTCCGGACAGAAGCCGCCGGACTGGATGAAGCCGCTGCCCGTCGGCTGGATGTCATCCGCACGGGCTTCCTCAATCATGGGCTGGGGCTGTCCCACATCCATACCCGCCTCAATGCGGCACAGATTTACAACGTGGCCCGCACGAGGCTGGGCCTGACGGATGACCCGACCCTGCCTTTCCATCGGCGTGCCCTTCTCTCGCACATTGATGCCGCCATGGATGACCTGAAGCCACTGGCCATCGACTTTGGTGCCCTGCTGGTGGAACCCAGCGCGGCATCACGCCTGATGATGACGATGGCGCAGATTCTCAAGCACGTTGATTCCGGGTCCCCCATCCGCTTCCTGATCGCCGAGACGGAAAGTGGCTATACGCTGCTTGCCACGCTCTGGCTGGCCCGTCTCTTCGGCATCCGGGATGACCAGATCGAAATTTCCCCGCTCTTCGAAACGGAAACGGCTCTGGAGAATGGGGAAGAAATTCTGGAAGAAGCCTTCCGCTCTCCCCACTGGCGGGCCTATCTCCGGGCCAATGGCCGTCTGTCGCTCCAGTTCGGCTATTCGGATTCCGGGCGTTATGTCGGGCAGCTGGCCGCTGGCCCCATGGTCGAACGCCTGCGCCTGCGCACACTGGAGCTGATGAAAGAACATGGGCTGGAAGACATCGCCCTCACCATGTTCGACACGCATGGTGAGAGCATCGGCCGTGGTGCCCATCCTTTCAGCCTGAAAGAGCGTCTGGAATATTTCTCCCCGGCCAATACACGCCATGCCCTGCGTGAAGCAGGTATCACGAGCCGGGTGGAAGCCGCTTTTCAGGGCGGTGATGGTTACCTTTCCTTCGGGACGGACAGGCTCGCCTCCTCCACCATTGCGACGCTGGCCGAGTTCGTGGCCTCACAGGGCGAACCCATTGCCACGGACAGGCTGAAAGACCCGCTTTTCAACAAGCCTGATTTTGCCATGGATTTCTTCTCCACCATCGCCCTGAAGATGGGCGATCTGGTGAATGACCCTGGCTATACTGCCCTGCTGAGTGCCTTCGGGCCTGCGCTGGTGGACAAGACCGGCTCCCGCCCCTCTGCACGCCAGTCCGACACGGCACGAGTGACACGCATCACCCATCCGAGCCAGATCCGTGCCATTCCTAACAATGCCATTCTCCAGCAGCTGGGCTGGTGGGCCAATGTCCTGCACGGCCTTGGCGGAGCCGCCCGCCGTCACACGGAACAGTTTGAGCAGCTGCGCCACAGCTCGCCCCGTTTCCGCCAGCTGATGGATTTTGCCTCCCAGGCCCTGAAACATTCAGACCTTGATGTCCTGCGGGCCACCATTCACCAGCTGGACCCCGGCACATGGCTGAACCGTGCCGCCGACTGCGACAATGCTGATGAACGGGTTCACTTCCTCAACATTGCCCGTGATCTGGAAGAACTGGAATTCTGGAAGAGCGTTCCGGCCCTCTTCCGCCGCATCCAGAGGGAAGACATCGCCCTGCGCTCCGCATGGCCTGAAGCCCCCCGCATGGATGTGAACGAGAAGCTGCTCCATGTCATCCGCTTCGCCCTGATGGACCGCATCTGGACACTGGGAACACACATCCCCTATTTCGGCCCCCGTGGCGGGCTGACGCGGGAAGCCATCACGACGCTGATCCTCTGCCTTGATGTCCCACGGGCACTGCGCCTGCTGGATGATCTCTTTCCCATCACGGCCCCCAGCATTGCTGATCTCGATTTCGGTGAACCGGGCGGTGCCGGTGTGGCGCAGGGCTTCGCCCGTGAACATCGGGAAATCTTCCAGCCCCTGCGGGACGCGTTCGACCTGCTTCGTGAAGTCGGCGTGGCCATCATGCACGCCAATCACTGCTTCGGCTGATACAGTCCTGCGGCCAGAAACGGCCTTCAGGACAAAGGGCCTCTTTCCTTTCCGGAAAGAGGCCCTTTCTGATTCAGAGCTGCTCTTCTTCCTTCCAGATTCCTTCTCTCGTGCGGCGCAGGGCAATCCCCGGCACGAAATCGGGCCGCCATACCTTGGGCACACCCACCTTCTGGGAAAGGTAGATGCCCGTATGGCCGGAACAGAGATAGGCAATGAAACAGCCCGTGGCGTAATAGACGATATTCGCCCCGCCAAAGAGTTCCACCCCCATAATCGTACAGGCCAGAGGGGTATTCACCGCACCACCGAAGACAGCCACCATGCCCACACCAGCCAGAAGATCACCGGGCACGCCCAGTACGGGAGCAAGCGCATTCCCCAGCCCGGCCCCTATGAAGAACAGGGGCGTCACTTCACCACCCTTATAACCCGTCGCAAGAGCGATGACGGTGAAGACCAGTTTCAGCAGCCAGCTCCAGTCATAATGGGTCGTGCTGAAAAAATTGACGATGGAGGCTCCACCCGCCTCGGGTGCCATGACGCCAAGCCCCAGATAATCCCGTGTTCCCAGTAACCAGACCAGCAGAATGGTCGCCACACCACCAATGGCAGGCTGCAACCAGGGCGTGGGACAGATTTTCTTAATGACCGGGCCAAGCCGATACACACCTTCCGCAAAGGCACGGCTGGCAAAACCGAAGGCCACGGCAGCAATGGCCACCTTCACCCACAACACGGCATCAACATGGAAGGGAATCTGTCCCGGTGCCGCAAGCCCCTTGAAGGTTACCGGGTAAACGGCGTGGTGGATGCCCCACTGATGGCATGTCCAGTCTGCGATGATGGACGTGACGGCCACGGGCAGCAGGGCTGAATAATCCAGCGCACCAAGGGTCAGAACTTCCAGCCCGAAGACGGCACCTGTAATGGGCGTGCCATAGACGGCTCCCAGCCCTGATGCCACACCAGCCGTCAGAAGGATGCTCGTGCTGCGCTTATCCAGCCGGAACCATTTTGCAAAACTGCTGGCGAGACTCCCGCCCATCTGTACGGCGGTACCTTCACGCCCGACGGAGGCCCCGAAAAGGTGGCTGACCACTGTCCCGATGAAGACCAGCGGTGCCATACGCAGCGGCACGCCTTCTGACGGCTGATGAATCTCATCAATGATGAGATTGTTGCCACCACCCGCACGGCCTCCCCACCAGTAATAGGACAGGGCGACAGCCACACCGGCAAAGGGCAGACCATACAGGATGGCAGGGTGCATGAAACGATACTGCGTCACCCATTCCAGCATCCAGAGGAACAGGGCGCAGGAACTACCCACAACGACGGCCAGAGGCACCAGCAGGCCAAGCCAGCGCAGAAGATTCAGCAGAAAGGATATGGATTCTTTAAAAGACGGCATGACAGACTCCCTCACCAGCCCTTCATATACGCCATGAAGGGTCTCATTGGCAGGAATCATCAGCCTTTCCCGTTTCCGGGTGGCGGTTCGGCCTGTATGGCCCGGTGGCAATCCATCACCGTGTAATGACAGAACACCATCATGCCGCATTCTGTCAAGCAGACGTAAAAGAAAACCCTCCGCCAGCGAACTGACGGAGGGCCTTCCTGAAGGAACAATCGCCAGGGAGCGTATCAGGCACGCTCTGCGATGATCTCATCCTGCACGTTGCGCGGCACCGGCTCATAGTGGTGGAACTGCATGGTGAAGGATGCACGACCCTTCGTGGCAGAACGCAGATGGGAAATGTAACCGAACATTTCCTTCAGCGGCACCTGAGACCGGATCAGAACGGTGGAGCCGGATGTCTCCTGGTTCTGGATGATACCACGGCGACGGTTCAGGTCACCCACCACGTCACCAACGTGATCGTTCGGTGTGGTGATCTCCACATCCATGATCGGTTCCAGAATGACCGGACCGGCCTTCTTCATGCCTTCACGGAAGCAGGCCTTGGCGGCAATTTCGAAGGCCAGAGCGGAGGAGTCAACGTCGTGATACTTACCGTCTTCCAGAGTGAACTTGAAGCCCACCGTGTCAAAGCCAGCCAGAACACCCGTCGTGGACTGCATACGCACGCCCTTTTCGACAGCCGGGATATATTCCTTCGGCACGGCACCACCGACGATCTTGTTCTCGAAGAGAATTTCTTCGGCACCCTTTTCTGTCAGCGGCTCGAAGGTGATCTTCACTTCAGCGAACTGACCGGAACCACCGGACTGCTTCTTGTGGGTGTAGGTCTCGGTGTGGGACTGGGTGATCGTCTCACGGTAGGCAACCTGCGGAGCACCGATGTTGGCGTCAACGCCATATTCACGGCGCAGACGGTCCACGATGATGTCCAGATGCAGCTCACCCATACCAGAAAGGATGGTCTGGCCCGTTTCCTGGTCTGTCCGCAGATGCAGGGACGGGTCCTCAGCTGTCAGCTTCTGGAGAGCCAGCGTCATCTTCTCGACGGCATCCTTGGTCTTCGGCTCGACGGAAATGTCGATCACCGGAACCGGGAACTGCATACGCTCCAGAACGACCGGATCAGCAGAATCGGCCAGCGTGTCACCCGTCACGGTGTCTTTCAGACCCACGAAGGCAGCAATGTCACCAGCACCGACGGACTTCACTTCCTGACGCTTGTCAGCGTGCATCTGGAACATGCGGCCAACACGCTCCTTCGTGCCCTTGGTGGTGTTCAGCACGGTATCACCCGTGTTCAGCACGCCACGATAGACACGGACGAAGGTCAGTGTACCGTATTTGTCGGAAATAATCTTGAAGGCCAGACCGGCAAACTTGCCTTCCGGGTCAACCGGGATGATCGGCAGGAAGCTCTCATCGACTTCCTTGTCTTCCGGCGGAGCAATGCGGATGCCCTCAACCTCGTCCGGAGCCGGGAGGTAGTCGATCACGGCATCCAGCAGCGGCTGCACACCCTTGTTCTTGAAGGCCGTACCACACAGGACAGGGCGGAACTCACCAGCGATGGTGCCCTTCTTGATGCACCGCTTCAGGGTGGCAACGTCCACTTCGCCCTTGTCGAAATATTCTTCCATGGCGGCAGTATCGACACTCAGGGCTGTATCCAGCAGGTTCTGGCGTGCTTCTTCAGCACGTTCCTTCATGTCAGCCGGGATTTCCTCGTAGTGGAATTTGGCACCCAGTTCACCGCCTTCCCAGACGATCGCGCGCATTTCCACCAGGTCAACAACGCCAACCATGTTTTCTTCAGCACCGATCGGCAGCTGAAGCGGAATGGCCACGATGTCCAGCTTCTCCTTCAGGGTGCTGAAGGCGTAATCGAAGTCGGCACCGGTACGGTCCAGCTTGTTGATGAAGATGATGCGGGGCACGTTGTAGCGGTCAGCCAGACGCCAGTTGGTCTCGGACTGCGGCTGCACACCGGCCACACCTTCGATCACGAAGATGGCACCATCGAGCACACGGAGAGAACGGTTCACTTCGATGTTGAAGTCGATGTGACCAGGCGTGTCGATGATGTTGATGCGGTGACCTTCCCACTCACAGGTCACGGCAGCAGAGGTGATGGTGATGCCGCGCTCACGCTCCTGCTCCATGTAGTCGGTTGTGGTGTTCCCGTCATGCACTTCACCGATACGGTGGGACATACCAGTGTAATAGAGCATGCGCTCTGTCGTCGTCGTCTTACCGGCGTCAATGTGAGCGGTAATACCGATGTTGCGAATTTTTGAGAGAGCGGACTTCGCGCCCTGTACGCTGTCGTCGGTCACGGGAAACCTCCAAAATGCAAGGAAAGGTGCCACGACCTTCACCGGGGCACCCTCATCAGACCCTGTATGAATACCAGAAAACGGACTGCCCCGGCAGAGTCACCCCGGCACAGCCGCCCGCCCTTCTTCTAGGGCGGGACCCAGCCGCATGGATCAGGCGGCTGGCTGGGCAGCCTTACGCTCCTGAACACGCAGGATGCGACGCTTGATGACCAGAGCTTCCGGTGTCAGTTTCCGGTTCGGTGTGCCCAGCAGGAAGGAATCAAGTCCGCCATTATGCTCGACCGTACGGATACCCTTGGCAGAAAGGCGCATGCGCACCGGGGCCTCAAGGATATCGGACAGGAGCGTGGCTTCCTGAAGGTTCGGCAGGAAACGGCGACGGGACTTGTTGTTGGCGTGGCTGACGTTATTGCCCGTCAGTACCCCTTTGCCCGTGACATGGCAACGGCGAGACATAGAACTTCCTCGATACTGTGATACGCAGGGCCGCAGGACGGCCTGACGTGTTCCGTAAATAAGGCGGGCTTATGACTTATGGACGCTGATACGTCAAGTCTTTCCTGCCTTTCATACCGACAGAAGCAGCCCGCTACCCCTCTACATCCGAATGACTTTCAACGGAACCCCCTCCTGCCTGCAATCTCCACATTCCTGCGTAAATACCTCCCTTTTCCAGCAGGTCACGATGGGTTCCCTCCTCTGCCACGGCTCCGGCGTCCATCACGATTATATGGTCAGCCTGCTGGATGGTGGACAGCCGATGGGCAATGACAAGCGTGGTCCTGCCTGCCGAGAGGCCCTGCAATGCCGTCTGGATGGCCTCTTCCGTCCTGGTGTCCAATGCGCTGGTTGCCTCATCCAGCACAAGCAGGCGGGGATTACGCAGGATGACACGGGCAATGGCCATCCTCTGCCTCTCCCCACCGGACAGGCGCACGCCCCGCTCCCCGACCAGCGTCCCGAAACCATCCGGCAGTCTTTCAATCAGGGGGGCCAGCTGGGCTGCTTCCGCTGCGTGCCGGATTTCCTCCATGCTGGCCCCCACCCGCCCATAGGCGATATTCTCCGCCATGCTGGCATTGAAGAGCGACGTATCCTGCGCAACCACCCCGATCTGTGCCCGCAGCTCTTCCAGCGAAAGAGACGGGAGAGGAACGCCCTCCATGAAGACCATGCCTTCCAGAGGGTCGTAGAGACGGCTGGCCAGTTTCGCCAGCGTGGACTTGCCCGAACCACTCCGCCCGACAATGGCCAGCATCTTTCCCGCTTCCAGCCGGAAGCTGACATCCCGCAGGATCAGCCGCCCCGGATCATGCCCGAAGGACACATGCCGCATCTCCAGCGTCACGCCCTCCGCCCGTCCCGCAGGCAGGGAAACAGGCTGCGCTGGAGACTGTATGTCCGGCTCCAGTGCCATGAGTTCCAGATAGGCCTCCATATCGACACGGGCATTGCGCCAGCCGGCACTGACATAGTTCAACGCCCCGACGGATGCATAAACACTGCGAAGATACGTGCCCATCAGTACAAATTGTGCCACACCGAGTCGATGAGCATGAATATCCAGTATGGCCAGCCCGAGTAATCCGGCCGTTGCCAGAGAAATGAGCATGTTGCGGACTGCCTGGGAACTTCCGATCAGTGTCTGGAGACGTATCTCGGCGGCTCGCAATTCTTTCCAGGCTCCTGCCTGCCGTCTGATTTCATGATCCACATTACCAAAAGACCGCACGATGTCGGCATTGAGCAGACTGTCCACAAGATGACGATGGGCGTTCCCGTTCGCCTGATTCCGCGCCCGGCGGGCCTGCATCCGCCAGCGCGTGAAAACAAAGGAGATGCCCCCATAAAGCAGCATCGTCCCGCAGAGCAGCATCAGATACAGCCCGCTGAACACACGCAGCACGACCAGAAAGGTCAGGCCCAGCCCCAGAACATTCGGCAGGACATTGGAAAACACCATATCCACGATCGTGCTGGCCGCATCGGCCCCACGGTCTATGGTCCGAGTCAGCACCCCGGTCTGCCTCTTCTGATGGAACCGGGCACTGAGGCGATGGATATGCTCCAGCCCCAACAGGCTGATCCGCTCCCGTAACGCCGCCCTCACAGGAACCATGAGCAGACTGCGGACAGGGCCTGCCACGGCCCCCAGCATACGCAGGACCGTATACTGCGCCAGAAGGGCCATGATGGCCGCCATGACGGTCTCATGCACCGAGAGACGCCCCACCATCCGGCTGAACAGCCAGGGCGTGGTGACGGATGTCACACTCTCCATTACAAGAAAAATGCAGGACAGCCAGAACCTGAACGACCAGTCCCTCAAAGAAGAAGGACGAATTTTCTGCCAGAATACCCGCAGAGGCAGACGCCTGACCTTTATTGATGCCATAAAAACCTGATAGATTTTCTTCTGCTGCCCCGGAGCAGGCCAACGGGACAGCTTTTATACAGTCCTGCTTTTTCTGCCAGCACCTGACTGCCCGCTGGAGGATGGAGTCTGGACAGACACGTCCCCTGTCATCACTGAATATCTGAGAGAGTCCATGCTGTCCTCCGCTGCCTCACCCTTCCTCCGTCACATTGAACGCTGCCGTAATGTCACTCTCTCGGCAGGACGGCTGCCCCTGTTTCATGAAGGCACGACCATCGGTCTGGTGGACCCCGCCTGCCTGTACTGGCTGGAAGACCCTGCCTGCACGGGCCTGATGACCGTCACCGATCAGGCCGTCACCCTGCCGGATGCCCGGAACCTGCGGGAGCTGAGCCTCCGCCTGGCCCGACAGGAACGTTATACCCCATTCCATGAATGGTTTGATGTCCGGTCCCCCACAGGTAAAATCATCGGGCAGATTGACCGTGCCCTTATCCCGGTCTTCGGCGTGGAAGCGTCTGGCGTGCATATGAATGGTCTTGTCCGGAAAGCATCGGGCCTGCATCTCTGGGTGGCCCGCCGCAGCCCCCAGAAACGGCTGGACCCCGGAAAGCTGGACCATCTGGTGGCCGGTGGCATGAGCAGCGGCCTGACACCGGAAGAAACCCTCATGAAAGAAGCAGAGGAAGAAGCCACCATCCCGGCCGGACTCTCCCGTCAGGCCAGCCATGTCAGCACGCTCCATTACGCCATGTCCCGCCCGGAGGGGCTGCGGCGGGACCGGCTCCTCTGTTATGACCTCTTCCTCCCGGAAGATTTTGTGCCTCACATCAATGATGGTGAAGTGGAATCCTTTCATCTCATGCCCGTTGAGGAAGTGTTCCGGCGGGTCCGGGACACTGACGAGTTCAAATTTAACGTCAATCTTGTCCTGCTAGACCTTTTCCTGCGCCTTGGGATGTTCGATAAGCAGGACAGTCTGGCTCTGGCAGATAGTCTGTACATGGGAGAGGCTGAATGACGGCCCTTTCCGGACCGGTCCGCCACCGTGCGGCTCCACACTTTATTCTGGCAAGATGACTGAGATACCACGCACCATGAATGACACCCCACACAGGGCACACCCTCCACTCCGGCTGCCCTCTCCTTCCAAGACCCTGCAGAAACGCGCCCGTGGTTTTCTGGCCCTGTTCTTCGTGCTGGCAGCCCTGTGGACACTCAGGAACATGCTGCCGGCCCTGCTCTGGGGTGGCATCTTCGCCATTGCCCTCTGGCCGCTCTACAGGCGATCCGTAAGACGGTTCGGCCAGACCATCTGGCTGCCGCTCCTCTTCACGGGAATACTGGCCCTGATCTTTCTGGTGCCCGTCTCCTTCATCAGCATCAAGACGGCTGATGAGATCCGCTCCGCCTTCATGTGGATTGACCTTGTCCGCCGCCAGGGGCTGCCTGTCCCGGCATGGCTGGACCGCCTTCCCGTAGCCTCTGCCCAGGCAAAGGCTCTCTGGGCCGAGCATCTCAGCAACCCGGACACGCTGAACGAGCTGTTCCGCTCCCTAAAACTCGGTCATGGTGTGGCCGTGGGCAAGCAGTTCGGCTCGGAAATCATCCATCGTGGCATCCTGTTCGGCTTTTCCATGCTGACGCTCTTCTTCCTGCTCAAGGATGGCGACAGCATCATCCGGAAATGCATGATCGCTTCACAGCGTCTTTTCGGGTCCCAGGGGGAAAGTCTGGCACGGCAGATCGTGTCCTCCATCCACGGCACGGTTTCCGGGCTGGTGCTGGTCGGTTTGGGTGAAGGTGCCATCATGGGCGTGTGCTATGTGGTGGCTGATGCTCCACAGCCCCTCATCTTTGGTCTGGCCACGGCCATTGCCGCCATGGTCCCTCTGCTGGGCTGGATCGCCGTGACGGGCGTGTGTCTGCTAATCGCCTTCAAGGGAAGTGTTGTTGCCGCTGCCATCGTCTGGCTGATCGGAGCTGTCGTGCTCTTCGTAGCTGACCATTTCATCCGCCCGGTCCTGATTGGCGGCAGCACGAAGGTACCGTTCCTCTGGGTACTGATGGGCATTCTCGGTGGTGCAGAGACATGGCAGCTCATGGGCCTGTTCGTCGGCCCCGCCATCATGGCAGGGCTGCACCTGCTCTGGACACTCTGGACCAGCAACAAGGTCTCAGGAGGCCAGCGTATGATAAAATATGAGGAGAAATAGAACCGCAGGAGATGGTCGGGCAGGCGGGATTCGAACCCACGACCCCCAGTCCCCCAGACTGATGCGCTACCAGACTGCGCTACTGCCCGTCGTCCTGCGGTAAGGAAGCCCTAGCAGCCCCGGATCATTCCTGCAATGGTCCGGGGGCTTTTTTTAATATTTTTTCAGAGGGTAAGCGTCTTCCGCATCTCGGCCAGTTCGCCAAGAAGATCACGCAGGAGCCTGTCCAGCTCCTCCTTCCGTTTCACCTGAAGGCGGTTCTCATTCTCCTGGGCTGCCAGCTTCTGATGCAGGGCAACACCTTCCGCCTCAAGAGTGCGTATTCTCTCCTGGGCCTGTGCGTGCCGCTCACGTTCACCGGCCATGCTTGCGTAAATCCGTTGCAGCCTGTCATTCTCTGCCTCTAGGTTCGCTACCTTTTCAGAAACGACAACCAAAGTAGCCTGCTTCTCTTCACTGGCCTCAAGAGACCGCTTGAGATGCACATTCTCATCTTCAAGAGACCGCATGATCAGGACAGATTGCTCAAGCTTGCCCAGAAGCTCCTGGCGTTCAGCCTCCACGGCTTCAAACTTCGCGACAACCTGCTGCTGTCTAGCATCAGCTTCAGTTCTAGAAGACTGAAGCTGCTCATGCTCGCCCCGCAGTGCCCTAAACCTCTGTCCGAGGGCCTCCAGCTTTTCTTCATGACCCCTGACATCCTGAAGCCGCTCTACAGTTTCAGATTTCAAACGGGCAACAGTTTCCTGAAGAGCGAGATTCCGTTCTTCCAGCTCCTTCTCTCTCTCCTGTGACCGGGCGTACTGCTGCTGTCCTGCCTGACGCAGCTCATCATTCTCCGTTTTCAGAAAAGCAGCCTGTTCAGCAGCTACGGCACGCACACTCTCCAGCTCTTCATTAAGAGCCTGAATCCGCCCATGCTCGACTTGCATCTCGGTCAGCTTCGCCCGCAGCACTTCGAGCTGGGCCAGCCGCTCTTTCCTGAACTCGGCTTCTTTCCGATACTCCGTCGCTTCTTCCATCAGACATTCAATAGTCCGCTGTAACTCACGGTTACGCCCTTCAGTCTCACGCCGCTTCTGATCGGCTACACGCAAGGTCTCATTCTCGGTCATCAAAACGGTCAGTTCCGTTTTTACCGCCTCAAGCTCACCCTGTAGCGTCCGCACTGCTTCTTGTTTGGCCTGCATCCCAGCCAGCTGAGCACGGAGCTCCTGAAGCTGCACCTGATCTTGCTGACGGATGGAAGCCGCCTCCTGCTGCACTTCCATTTCAGCCGTCAGACGCTCGACCGTTTCCTGAAGAAGCAGATTCTCTTTTTCCAACTCTTCAACGTAAGCCGTCTGTTCCTCTCCCGCGGAAGGCTGAGAGCGATTCTCTTCAAGGGCCTTCTTCAGGGACAGGTTTTCATCTTCCAATGCCTTAAGCAACACGGCAATACGCCCAAATTCCTCATGACGTTCATTCAGACTGCCATCACCTTGGTTTAACTCGCCTGACACGGCAGATCGAACAATATCGCCACCATCAGAGGCCAACAAATTCCCAGCCTCCCCCTCCTCAACCTCTGCTTCAATTACAGAAGGAGAAGGCTCGACAGGGACAATCCCCTCACGTCTGAGCTGAGATACAATCTCGTGACTTTTAGCCCCTTCGTGATACAATAAACGAGAAATATTTTTAACGACCATAACGGCCCGCTTGTCATAATAATTCTGCCCATCTTGTCGTCGCTCTGTCTTAAATATCGGATAAAGTCGTTCCCACGACTGTAGACGATAAAGAGGAAGACTCAGTTCTTCCGCTACGCTAGCAGCTGACCGCAGTTCCTCCGAATCCACCTGCGGTGATTCAACAGGCATCATAAGGGTTCCCCCCTTCTAGAATCTTACTATTAACACTCTCTCGCAACAAACAAGAAGGACGGAAAAAGGGGACACGTCGTGCCGAAATAATAGCCTCTTGACCCGTAAGCGGATTTCGACCCACCCGAGTCGGTTTATCCCGAACGGAAAAAGTTCCAAAACCGCTAATTTTCAGCGGTTCCCCCCGCTCAAGAATTTCGACAAATAGCTCAAACATTTCTTGCAGGAATAATACAGCCTGCCGGCGGGAAAAGCCATGCTCCCTCTGGAGGAGTTCTATCAGATCAGTGCGTACAATCGTCTCCATGGCCACAAGACGTATCACGAGCGATTTGATTAGCACACAAAAAACGAGTTCTTCCTCTCAATAAATATAAAGATACCTCAGAAAAGAACTATCTTAATGCACCTTATCACTTCCGTACGAGGGCCGATCCCCATGTCAGCCCACCACCGAGTGCCTCCATCAGCACGAGATCACCCTCTTTGATTCGCCCATCCCGAACGGCTTCGTCTAGAGCCAGCGGAATGGATGCGGCAGATGTGTTCGCATGACGGTCCACCGTCACCACCACCCGTTCAGACGGAAGGGACAGCTTTTTAGCCATGCCATCAATGATCCTGAGATTGGCCTGATGTGGCACCATCCACTGAATGTCCGTACCCTTCAGCCCATTGCGCTCCAGAGCTTCATCAACCGCAGCGGCCAGATTGACCACGGCATGACGGAACACTTCGCGCCCATGCATCTTCAGCGCAACCTTGCCGGAGGCACAGCCCACGGCACCATCCACATACAGCAGGTCACCAAGACGGCCATCTGCATGGAGATGCGTGGAGAGGATGCCTTCCCCCTCACCGGCCCCGGCTTCCAGCAGGACAGCACCGGCCCCGTCGCCGAACAGCACACAGGTGGACCGGTCTTCCCAGTCCAGCAGACGGGAGAAGACTTCCACACCGATGACCATAATACGTCCGGCCTGACCGGAACGGATCATGGAATCAGCAACCGTCAGGGCATAGACGAAGCCGGAACAGGCAGCACTGACATCAAACCCGAAGCCACGTTCCATGCCCAGGGCCGCCTGAACACGCACGGCAACGGATGGGAACACCTGATCGGGTGTCGATGTGGCCACGATGATGGCGTCCACATCTTCAGCCTTCCGGCCCGCATGTTCCAGCGCATTCCGGGCCGCTGCATGGGCAAGGGAAACGGCCGTTTCATCACCGGAGACAATATAACGCTGCTGGATGCCTGTCCGGGTCCGTATCCACTCATCAGACGTGTCAAGACTGAACTCGGCAGCCAGTTCGTCATTGCTGAAAGCACGTCTGGGAAGAGCACTGCCAACACCTGTCAGACGGGTACCCGCCGTTTTACCCCGAGCCTGTTGATCCTGCGCCATGAAAGACGTCACTCCTGCTCTTTACTCTCTCCAGCATGCCCGAGCATACCCAGCTGATCCAGCCGATGGCGGATCTTGTCATTCAGATTGTTTTCCACGGCATCAATGGCAACATCCACGGCAGAGGCGAACCCCTCGGCATCGGCCCCGCCATGAGACTTCACGACAACCCCGTTCAGCCCCACAAAAACGGCACCATTATACCGGCTGGGATCGATCCACTCTTTCATCCGGCGCAGGCCTGGACGGACCAGCAGATAACCCAGTCTCGTGAGCCAGTTTGTCTGGAACACGTCCCGGAGCAGGCCGAACGCCAGTTTCAGGGCACCTTCACCCGTCTTCAGGGCCACGTTGCCGGTGAAACCATCCGTCACCACGACATCCGTCACGCCGGCAGTGATGTCATGCCCTTCCACAAAGCCATGAAAGCGGTCAGAGAGGACACTGTCACGAAGCCTCTCAGCAGCCTGTTTCAGACGCTCGTCACCCTTCAGCTCTTCAGAGCCGACATTGAGCAGCCCGATGCTTGGAGCCTTCAGGGACAGGGCTGCCTGTGCGAACGCCTCCCCCATGATGGCGAATTCAACCAGATTGCGGGCATCACAGACGATATTGGCCCCGAGATCGAGCATCACCACATCGCCACGGGCTGAAGGCTGCACGGCGGCCATTGCCGGACGGGAAATGCCGGGAAGGGCCTTCACGATGATTTTCGCCAGTGCCAGCATGGCCCCACTGTTGCCAGCGGACACGACACCACGGGCCTCACCCGAAGCGACGGCTTCCATCGCAATCCGCATGGACGACCCCTTCACACGGAGGGCAGCCGTCGGCTTCATCTCCATGGGGATGCTGTCCGGCGCATGACGCACGGTGCAGATTTTCGAAAGATGGGGATAGCTGCCGAGCGAGGCGTTTAAAACCTTCTCATCACCGATGAGAAGAACCCTAATTTCAGGATGACGGATGGCTGTCGTATCCAGTCCGGCGAGAACGATCCCGGGGGCATTGTCTCCCCCCATGGCATCAACGGCCAGGGTATAAGGAGCCGAAAAATGTACAGCCTGCCTGTCGGCCTCAGCCTCAGCTCTGACGCCAGACGCCTCTGTCATGAGTGCAGCCCCCAGAAGATTCCTTGTTCTCCTGCCTGATGCAGGAATCACATAAACATGACCCCGGACACTGGTCCGGGGCTATATCCGTAAAATACGAACGATCAGGCGCGGACGGCCTTCAGTGCACGGCCTTCGGCACTGACAACCTCACGACCGTCATAGTGGCCGCAATGGCTGCATACGTGATGCGGACGCTTCATCTCGCCGCAGTTGGCGCACTCGGCGTGTGCCTCGATACGAAGAGCCTGGTGGCTGCGACGCATGCCACGACGGGACGGCGTAGTCTTTCTCTTGGGGACGGCCATGGGTATCTGCCTCTCACTGGGTTGCGTATCCGGCTTCTGCTACCGCACGGCGCGGCCTCAAGCCAGAGAAATCTCACTAAGTCTCACCACCGCCAGAGCTGCGGTGCTCAGGCGTGGGCCTCTAGCAGAGAGGAAGCCCCTCTGCAAGACATCAATGTCATTCAAGACATCGTTACTCGCTCCGCACTTTATCAGGGCGGCAAGGATATTTCTACTCCCTTACTGCTTCTCCTGAAGTTTGTTCAGAACCTCGAAAGGACTTTTCCTGTCCGTTTCCTGTCGTGCGTCAAGTTCATCATCAGATGGCGTGACTTCCACGAACTGATCAAGGCCAGCTCCACTTCTCCGGGGATAAGGGGTCAGGCACAGGGCCAGCTGTTCGGCTGCTGCCTCACCGAGATCAATCACGCGGCCATCATAGGGGACATCATCGGCATCCTCCTGAAGAAGGCTCTCAATGTCGATCTCTTCATCCTCAGGCATGTCCGCTGCCGGAACGAAACGGAGGCTGAACGGTTCGTCAATCACCTCCCTGACCGGCTCGCCCGTGATGATGCAGGCCTGTTCCACCTCAGCCTGGATATGCCCCTCCGCCAGCACGATATTGTCCTGCCCCCGCTCCAGACGGAACACGCAGGCCAGATGGCTCAGGGACAGAAGACCGAAACGCTGGCGCAGGGCCTCCCTTTCTCCGGGATCGGCGTCCACACGCTCTTCCAGAGGGCGGCCCGTCCTGGCCAGAGGGATGCGACGTGAGAACTCCGCCGTCACCGCCCCTTCTTTCTGCACGCCAGCCCCGTCTTTATCGCCAGATGACATCATGACCTCACAACATCTGAGTGAACATTCACAGTACTGCCCCTTTCAGGGATGGTATCGGCATGAAGTCAAGGTAAAACTACGACTCTGCCGACATGCTGGCACGGTATCTGTTCCACGAAAAAGATTGACATATTCCCTCCCGTGAGGCACCGGAAAGGGCACGTACGGCTTGCCCGCATATCATCAGGACAGTTTGCCCTTCATGACCAGCCTTTCTACCGCCGCCCCGGACCGGAGTTCCCGTTTTTCCCACCTGACCCGCCATCTGGCCGCGCGCCGCCGCTGCTGGGCAGGCGTCCTGACAGGAGGGCTGCTCATGCTCGGCAGCTGTGAGGCCATCAGTCCGCCCCCCATCCCCCGTGGTGCCCTGATTGAAAAGCTGGACTATGACCAGCTGGTTCTCAACTCCAGCACCCAGAATGACGCCCTGAGCATCCTTGGCTCCCCCACGACCCATGCGACCTTCAATGACAATACATGGATATACATTTCCATGACGAAGGACCTTGTCCCGCTGGCTCATCCGGTCATAGACAAGCAGCAGGTTCTGGTCCTGAATTTTGATGACGCCGGCGTTCTCCGCAAGATGAACGTGCTGAACAAGCATGACGCCATTCCCGTCTCCATGGCCGGTGGTGTCACCCCGACACCGGGGACCCATATTTCCGTCATTCAGGAATTGTTGGGCAACGTTGGCCGCTACAATCCAATGAGCAGCATGGGTAGCACCTTTGGTGGCATGGGCAATGCCGGCATGGGAGGTGGTCCGCTTAACGGCCAAGGTACTGGCAATGGCGGTATCGGTAACTCGATGCCGTGACGGCCTAACAGACTCGCTGAACTTCAGGAGGGAGAGTGCAGGCCATGCGCTCTCCCCATTTCATGCCCTACCGTCCCTGCCGGAATGGATAACAGCATAAAGGACACGTCGGAAACCATCGACGGCGACCCCGTCAACCTGCCGGTAGGCCTGTGTCAGAACCGTCCGTATAGACGCAAAAAGCTCACCTTCCAGTTGTCTGCCCTCCTTTGTCAGAAAGATGGGTCTTTTCCGTCTGTCTTCCTCATCTTCCTTCTGCTCAACCAACTTCTTGTCTTTCAGCTCTCCAAGGGCACGGCCCAGCGACTGTTTGGTGATGCCCAGCCGCCTACACAGCTCACTGGGCAGAAGCCCTTCATGACTGCCCACCAGAAACATGATCCTGTGATGGGCCGGCCCCAGCCCATGACGCTCCAGCCTCTTTTCACAGGCGCATGAAAGTGAACGCCAGACAGCAAGGAGTCCCTCAAAGGACTGTCTGATGGAATGTTCCCTCAGATATAGATGTGCGTCGACCATGGTGCGCATGTCATTCTGTGCCACAGCCTTTCCTCCCGCTATGCTTTCAACACGGTAATCCACATGCAGCATACGCCTCTCCCCCATGTGGTGCCATCAGACAGGGCAGATAATCCACAGATAAAGCCGTTCTTTACTCTTTCATCCCGTCAGAAACTATTGTCTCATGTTTTGGAGTATGTTAGGCCACTCCACACTGTAATCGGATCCGCGTCCTTCAATGAGTGATGCTACAGACACCGCTCGGAAGGATCAGAACCCCAAAGGAGATGACGACACCGTGCAGGTTCTCGTTCGTGATAATAATGTTGACCAGGCGCTGAAGGCCCTCAAGAAGAAAATGCAGCGCGAAGGCGTCTTCCGTGAAATGAAGCTCCGTCGCCACTTTGAAAAGCCGTCCGAGCGTCGTGCCCGTGAGGTTGCTGAGGCCGTGCGCCGCGCCCGCAAGATGGAGCGCAAGCGTCTGGAGCGTGAAGGCTTCTGATTTCAGCCTTTTCGTGCTTTGCGAATGAGAAAGCCATCCGGTCCGGGTGGCTTTTTTTCATGTCTGCCTTTTTCCTCTACTGCACGATCCAGCCGGACAGATCATGGCGCATTTCCAGAGAATAGAGTCGCACGGGCTGACCCCCGTCCTTCCGCCATAAAGCCCATGCCCCCGCAGGAACCGGTCCATAATGCAGGTCCTTCAGATAAAGGGCCGTCTGCACGGTCTTCCGGGTCAGGCCTTTCAGATAGGCCCAGCGGGAATCCTGCCCCATGAACACGACATGTTCCGCCTTCTGGAACGTGAGGATTGACGCCAGAGCGTAATCATCCGTGACCATGACGGAAATACCCTTTTCCTGTGATTCTGCCGACAGGGCCTCTGCCATTCCCTCCCAGCCCGCACTCAACCGGGCAATGGGATTCAGATGCGCCGACAGGGGCAGAAAACCTGTCAGACACTGGCCATAGACCAGCAACACGCAGAGGGTACCCGTCAGCACGGCTCCCCGAACGGTTCCGGCATATGCCGCACCAGCAAGAACCAGAACCGGATACAGCACCCAGACCCAGTTGGGCTGCACACGGTCTCCCGTCACATGCAGCAGAAAGACCAGCAGGGCCGGGCCGACAAGCCAGAGCAGCAGGCTACCCTCACGACGGGACCGCCACAGCCCGACACAGCACAGCACGGCCACCCACGGCGTCAGCAGTGCCAGCTGTCCGGCCAGCAGCTCCCCCAGAAACTGTCCTGCACGTTCCGGGTGCCACTGGGACGCACGCCCTCCCTGCTTCAGCAGCCCTGCCCAGCCATGATCCGCATTCCATATCAGAGTGGGCAGCACGGCCACGAGGGCACAGCTTCCCCCCAGCCACGGCCCCGCAGAACGCCACAGGGCACGTCCTCCGAACAGAACAAAGCCTGCCAGCCCGGCCCCGAACAGAACAGCCGTATATTTTGAATCAGCGGCCAGACCGAGGCTGACGCCACACAGCATCCACCAGCCCCACGATGCCTTTGCCTGCCCCTGTACTGAAAGTGCCCTGGAAAAACCCCATAAGGACAGACAGAGAAACATGAACAGGGGCACGTCTGGCGTCGCCGGGACAAGGCCGATACCCGCCATCACGGTCACGTTCAGGAGCAGCACGGCCCGGAGGCCCACATCCCTGCGGTGTGGAAAAAACCGCCCTGACGCCTGACAGAGCCAGAACATGGCCAGCCCGAACCCCATCAAGCCGCAGAAACGTACCCCGAAAGGGGTATCACCCCAAAGAAACGTCCCCGCCCGAATCCAGAGGGCTATCATGAAAGGATGATCCAGATATCCCCATTGCAGATGCCGGGACCAGAGCCAATAATAGGCCTCATCAGGCACCAGAGGCATCTGCACCGCCACGATGAGACGCAGCAGGAACAGCAGCCCCACCCCGCCCCAGAGCAGACGCCGTGAGATTCCTGTCACGGCTCCGCTTTCAGAAGGGGACGCCAGCCCTCTCACAGCTTGTCCTGATGACCTGGAAGGTCTGTACCCGCACGACATGCGTCACCTCAATCAGGTCCCGTGTCAGACGATTCTGATGGTCGGCATCACGGGCTACCAGCCGGAGGAGAAAATCCTCACCACCCCGGATCATATGACATTCCCGTGTTTCAGGCCACTCAGCAACGAGTGCCTCAAACTCTTCCAGAACAGTGCTTTTCTGGCTGTCCAGCCCGACCAGCACGAAGAAGCTGATGGACCAGCCCAGCATCGCCGGAGCCAGCGTTGCGTGATAGCCTTGGATGAGACCCATCTCCTCCAGCCGCCGCACACGCCGCAGGCAGGGAGGAGCCGAAATGCCGACCCGCCGGGCCAGCTCGACATTGGTCACCCGGCCATCCTGCTGAAGCTCGGCAAGAATACTGCGATCAATCTCATCAAGGTCTGCAATGCTCATACGGTTTCCAGCAACTCTGCTTACAGGCCCTCCTGACGGCCCAGAGGGGAACAGCCATGCCCATGGCAGGACTTCACCCCCCGCTATATAGACTGATCTTTCTGATGTGGAAACTCTCTGCACGGAGAAGCGAAAGATTATTTCGTTACCATGCCTGATCTAATCATTTTTATCGACATCTTTCATATACTATATCTATTACCCTACAGGCCGGAGCGGACCTAGTATCACCCTGCCCTTTTCGACCAGTCCATTTTCCCCCGCAGGCGGGGCACATCCCTTCATCATGGAGCTTTTCATGACAGAGACACATCATACCGACATGCTGATCGTCGGAGCCGGACCTGCCGGCTACACGGCGGCCATCTATGCCGCACGGGCCGGGATGCAGCCCATCCTGGTGACGGGCATGCAGCCGGGCGGCCAGCTGACCATCACTGACGAGATCGAAAACTTTCCCGGCTTTGCCAAGCCCGTTCAGGGGCCGTGGCTGATGGAGCAGATGCGTGAACAGGCCGAACATGTCGGTACGAAGCTGGTCTATGATCTCATCACCGAAGCTCCCCTGAAGCAGGGGCCGGATGCCGAAGGTTATTTTCACCTTACCGGTGATTCCGGAGACCAGTTCCGTGCCCGCACGGTAGTCATCGCCACGGGGGCACAGGCCAAATGGCTCGGTCTCGAGTCTGAAAAGACCTATCAGGGGGCCGGGGTATCCGCCTGTGCCACATGTGACGGATTTTTCTACCGGGGCAAGGAAGTTGCCGTCATCGGAGGCGGCAACACAGCCGTGGAAGAGGCCCTGTACCTGACCCATCATGCCTCCACCGTCCATCTGGTCCATCGCCGGGACAGCCTGAGAGCCGAACGCATTCTCCAGAAGCGTCTGCATGACAACCCCAAAATCAGGCTTCACTGGAACAGGGAAGTGCGGGAAATTGTCGGTGAAGGCTCACCCGCTGTCGTGACGGCTCTTGAACTGGCAGACACGCAGAATCCTTCAGAAACGGAGCGGCTGGCTGTTGATGGCGTGTTCGTCGCCATCGGGCACAGCCCCAGCACCGGCCCCTTCCGGAATCAGCTGGACTGTGATGCGGAAGGCTACATCATCACCCGACCGGGAACGGCCACCACCTCTATCCCCGGCATCTTTGCCGCCGGAGACATTCAGGATAAAATCTACCGTCAGGCTGTCACCGCTGCCGGAACGGGCTGCATGGCCGCTCTGGAGGCCGAACGCTACCTTGCCGAGCAGAAATATACCCCCTGATGGTCTTCCCTGAGGACGAGCCATTTTCCGGTATTTTCATCATTCCGGGAAATGGCCTGCCCCTTCCGATACACGCCCCAACAAGAAAACATGACAAAACAGTTCAGCCTCCCGCTGTCTTTCCTTGAAATGGCAACACAAAGATAACGTAGTCCATTCCCATTCTACTCTTGACCGATCGTTGCTTTTCGGGAATTTTTCACAAATTAGACATACAGTTAAGGCTACGATGTGGGGCGTTATGAGCAGAGCTGGCCATGATTATTGCGAAGGGGCATACGGGAATCAAAAAATGGACTGGGACAAACTTCGTATTTTTCACACCGTGGCCGAGGCAGGCTCATTCACCCATGCGGGCGACCGACTCAACCTGAGCCAGTCTGCCGTCTCCCGCCAGATTTCCGCTCTGGAAGACGTGCTGGGCGTTCCCCTCTTTCACCGTCATGCCCGTGGCCTGATCCTGACCGAACAGGGCGAAGTGCTTCACCGCACGGCGCGTGAGGTCTTTTCCAAGCTGGCCCTGACACAGGCTTTCCTGAGCGAAAACCGGGAGAAAGCCGCCGGGAAGATCAAGGTCACAACGACGTCCGGTTTCGGCCTTTCCTGGCTGACCCCCCGCCTGCACCGCTTCGTGGAACAGCACCCACATGTTGAAGTCACGCTTCTTCTGGAGGACTCTGATCTCGACCTGAGCATGCGTGAAGCGGACGTGGCCATCCGCCTTCATCCCCCGACCCAGCCTGACCTGATCCAGCGTCATCTGGCCAGTTTCCACATGCCCATCTATGCCAGCAAGGAATATCTGGAAGAACACGGCACGCCCACCACTCTGAAAGACCTTGCCAACCATAGCCTGATCGGTTTCGCCGGCTGGCATCTGCCCCTGCCGCATGTAAACTGGCTGATCGAACGGCTGGTCAAGGAAAAAATTATCCTTCACCCCCGTGTTCCTCTTGCCGTCAACAATATTGCTGCGGTCGGCATGGCCATTGCACAGGGCAACGGGATCGGTACCCTGCCCTTCTATACCGCTTCTGCCCATCCCAACCTTGTCCGCATCCTTCCGGACGTTCATGGCCCGCTGGCAGAAGCCTTCTTTGTCTATCCGGAAGAGCTGAAAAGCTCCAAACGCATTTCCGTGTTCCGGGACTTCCTGCTGGAAGAACTCAGCACGGCACGGACGGGCAGGGACGTTCCCTCACACAGTGCAGAACCGTTCATTTATTCGGCTGATTGACCCTGCTGCGCAGTTCCTTGCCTGCACGGAAAAAGGGAACACGTTTGGCTTCAACGGCAACAGACTGGCCCGTCCGGGGGTTCCTTCCCTGATGGGCCGTGTGCTGGCGTGTCCCGAAGCTGCCTATGCCCCGCAGTTCGGCACGGTTTCCGGCAGCCAGGCCAGTAGCAATGTGAGCAAAAACCCCATCAACGGCCTGACCGACTTTTTCCCTGGAGAGGCCTTCCAGACGGGACGTCAATAAAGCGACAAACTCCGAGCGTGTCATCCTACTCTCCGCCACTGATCACTCCGTGAAGGGTGACAAGAGAACGGCAGAAACGTCAAGAAAAAATGCCCTCTCACAGAAAAGGCCGGGGAAAACCCGGCCTTTTAAAGAGCGTGGTTAATGAAAGATTTCAGGATTTACTTTCATTATCCCGTTTATTCTCGGCAGAGACACCAATATTACGGCCAAGACCAATCGTTCTTGCCAGTTCAGAACGCCGGGCAGCATAGGCTGGAGCCACCATGGGGTAATCGGCCGGCAGGCCCCATTTGTCACGGTACTGGTCCGGGGTCATGTCATAAGTGCTCTTCAGATGACGCTTGAGCATCTTGAGTTTCCTGCCATCCTCCAAACAGATGATGTAATCTGAATAAACTGACTTATGCACTGGTACCGCAGGCTGCAATTTACAATATTCCACTACTTCTTCATTGCTACACCCATAATCGGCCAAGGCACCATAAACTTGGCGAATCAATCTTGGCAACGCATCCGCAGAAACATCCGATCCAGCCAATTTCGCCATAACAATATCAACCGTGAGCTCAAGAATCCTCCCACGCTCAGTATCCGAAATTTCTTGACAGTCATTAACTGAAAATTTCTCTTTCATCACCTAACCCTCCCGCATATATTCCTTAACCTTATTATGGTATTATGTTTTTTCTTATGTGAAAAGATTTATTGTTTACTTTCTACAAAATTATCCTCCCTAAAAAAAGCATTCTGATATTACCGTTCAATTATAAGTGTCCCCTCTCGCATTTATATCCGAAGAAAAGTACTCTTCTATCCTGAATGCCACTGGATGCACAATGACTGCCCATTTTCCAACCTTTCTGAACTTCAAGCTACCTCCCTTTTTCTACTGGATATTCGTTCCATCCCTGAACGGGTTCCTCTTTGCCCTGCGGACGACCATTGCCGCCTGCCTCTCTCTGGGCATTGCCCTCTGGCTGGAGCTGGACAGCCCCATCTGGGCCCCCATGACAGTCTGGTCCGTGGCCCAGCTGACACGTGGGGAAAGTCTTTCCAAGGCCCGCTGGCGTATCATCGGGACCCTGATCGGCGGGACAGCGGCCCTGATCTTCGTGGGCATCTACCCTCAGGCACCGTGGCTCTTCTTCCCGCTGATCGCCCTGTGGATTGGCCTGTGCAGCGGGCTGGCGACCTTCGTCAGCAACTTCCGCTCCTATGCTCTGGTTCTTTCCGGCTATACCTGTGCCATCATCTGCATGGATGTCGTCCCCCATACGGACAACATCTTCATCTTTGCCGTGTCCCGGGCCAGTTACATCATTCTGGGCGTTCTCTGCGAGGCCTTCATCGGCCTTCTCTTCGCCTTCAACCAGGACCGGCTGGCTCATCTCAAGATCCGCCAGAAACTGGAATCAGCCCTCACTCTGGTGGCCGACACCCTCTATCATATCCTCCAGCAGGAAACGGGTGCCCTGACAGAGGCCCGCAATCTGTTCGGCACCATCCTTGCCATCAATGATCAGATCGAATTTGCCGAGGTGGAGATGGGTGCCCACGGGCATGAAGGCGACCATGCCCGGGCTGCTCTGGCAGCGGTGTCCGCCCTCCTGTCCCGCAGTTTCGGCATGGCGGCACGGCTGGCCCTTCTCTCCGACAATCACAGGGATTTTGATACGGTTGTCCGGGCCTTCATCCAGTTCCTCCGCACCTTCTCAGGACGGCTTGGCAAGGAAGAGGAAACCTCGGAACTTCTTGCCGAACTCCAGCATCTCCGGGACATCTGCCGCCGCTATGCGACACCGCACCGGCAGAAGCTCGTCCCCGCATCCGGCATGGAGACACATACGCAGGAACAGGAAACCGTCATCACCAACTCCGCACTGGATGAACGCATCCTCTTCTCATCCCTTGGAGACCTGATCGGTGATCTTGAAGAAGCCATCACGGAGTATCACGCCAGCACCCACACCATCCGTGGCGATCATTTCCAGTTCCGACACCACACACACCGGGATGGACGGCTTGCCTTTAATAATGGCTTCCGTGCCGCTCTGGCCATTCTGGTCACGTCCCTCATCTATGAGGTGACGGCATGGTCCAACGGCAACACGCTCATCAGCATCACGGCCCTGATCTGCGGCCTGTTCGCCACGAAGGAAAACCCCGTGCTGGGAACCGTCAAGTTCCTCAAGGGGCTGGCCATAGGATGGTGTGTGGCCTGGCTGCTCTGCTTCATCTTCATTCCCATGGTCACGACCTATGAACCGCTCGTGCTCATCCTCTCCTGTGCGATGATGATTGGCGGCCTCGCCCGTGCCAACCCCGCCACGGCCCCGGCGGCCTCGGCCTTCAATCTGCTCATGCCGCTCATGCTGGGCATCCAGAATCATCACATCATTGATGAAACGAAATTCTACAACACGAATCTGGCCATCATGCTCTCCGGCGTGACAGCCGTGCTGATCTTCCGCAGCATTCTTCCCTTCGACAGCAAGGCCGAAGGATTCCGTCTGCGCAGGGCCACGTTGCGGGAACTCCGCAACCTCGCCAACCTGAACAGCACGCCCCAGATCAGCACATGGATCGGCCACAGCACGGACCGCTTCTCCCGCCTGATCCGTCATGCCACCGTCATGACGCCTGTCGTGGAAGCAGGCATACAGGGCACGCTGGCAACCCTGACACTGGGGCTAAACATCATTCGGCTCCGCAGCCTTCTGAACCGTGAATATCTGCCGGAAAGTGCCCGCCGCCCCATCACGCTCGTTCTCTACCACATCGAACATGCCTACCGTCGGCATGACCGGGCCGCCCGCCTCACCCGTGCCGCCATACGCCGCCTGCGTGAACTGGACACGCAGGACCATGAAGCCATCATCCGGCTGGAAATCACCCGTGCCCTGACCTATCTCGTGGTGGTCGAGCACACGCTGCGCACCAATGAAGACTTCCTGGATGCCAGCCGTCCCTTCCTCGGCACAGGTTTCTCGGTTTTCCCCGGCCATGAACCTCCCCATGAGGTCGCTCTGGAAAAGGCTTGATCTCCCTCCCTCATGGCGGCAGAGTTCCGCAATCTTTCCCTGCCCGAGACCCTGCCCTCCATGAAAATTCATTACCTTGTCACCAGCCTGGAAACGGGCGGTGCCGAATTCGCCATTCCTGACATCGTGAATGCCCTGGAACAGTGCAGCCATCATGTCGATGTCACCGCCTGTGAACCCCGTGACATGGGGGCAGCTCCCCATCTGGAACGGGCCGGAATCCCCTACCGCCTGCTCGACACCAGACGCCGCAGTTTTTTCCTCACCCTCTTCCGTCTCCTGCGTCTGCTCCGCCGGAACCGCCCCGACATCATCTGGACATCGCTGAGCCGTGCTACATTACTGGGCCAGCTTGCCGGAAAAATCCTGAACATCCCGGTCGTGAGCTGGAAGAACAGTGCCAGCATCCGCTTCACCACCACAGCGGGCCGTCGCATCACCCGGCTCTGGGTTGCCGATTCCTCCTATGTGGCCCGGTTTCTTCAGGAAAAAATGCACATCCCGCCAGAGAAGATCACCTCCTGGCCCCTCTATGTTGCCACGCCCAATACCCACCCCGCTCCCGACTGGGATGGCCGGACAGTGCTGCACATCGGCAGTACGGGGCGACTCCATGAAGTGAAAAACTATCCTCTGCTCATTGACGGCATGGCCCTCTTCCGGGAGCGGCATCCCGCATGGGCTGACCTTGTTCATCTGTCTTTCGCTGGTGATGGCCCCCAGCGTGCCGAGCTGGAAGCCCTCATCCAGAAGCACGGGCTGGAAAAACATGTTTCCCTGAAAGGCTTCCAGCAGGATGTTCCGGCCTTTCTCAGCACGCTTCAGCTTTATGCCCAGCCCTCACGGTATGAAGGCATGTGCCTCGCCGCCCATGAGGCCATGAACATGAGCCTGCCCGTCATGGCCACTCCTGTCGGAGAAATGCGCAACAGCGTACAGCCCGGAAAAACAGGCTTCCTGCTCCAGCCCGACCGAATTCCTGAAACAGTCTGCGAAACGCTGGCAGAGATTTTCCAGAATCCCGGCCTGCTGCACAGCTACGGTCAGGCGGCAAAGCACCATATAGAGCAGCATTACAGCCGGAGGGCGTTCCTGCAACGCTGTGAGATCATTGCGGAGAAACTGCACCAGATGGCCGAAGGACGTGCCGAGCCGTGATCCTCATGACGACACCTTGTCGTCATGAGCACTGTGCAGACTGAAGTCCCTTCAGGTAATTAAGGAATGGATTATTTTTTCGCCCTGTAAACAGTCACGTGCTTACATGGTCAAAATTAATACAACTCTAAAATGACTGATGAAAAAGACAGTGAAACTGCTTTTTTGATTCAAAATGCAAGATACTTGTAAAATTTTCGTGTTTTCCTGCGTCAGCCGGCAGACCTGCCGTTGGTTCCGCATCAATGAACTGGGAGAAAAGACCGTGAGTCTTTCCATCAACACGAACCAGTCTTCCATGGTTGCCCTGGAAACACTGAACACCACACAGAATGATCTGGCCCATACGGAAAATGCCGTCTCCACCGGCAAGAAGGTGGCCAATGCCTCCGACAATCCGGCAGCTTTCGGCATTGCTTCACAGATTGGCGGGGACATTGCCGGGCAGAGTGCCGTCAATGACGAACTGAGTTACGCCTCTCAGGTCATCAGTGCCACCAATACTGCGGCCAACAGCATCATCAAGATTCTGCAGGATGTCCAGAATGCCGTGACAACTGTCGGCAACAACATCGGCAACGCCTCATTCCTCGGCCAGCTCAACAAGGAACTGACGGGGTACATGAAGAGCATCGACACCATCGCCCGGAATGCCACGGTGAAAGGCGTCAACCTTCTCTCCGGTGGAACGCTGAGCGGTACGAGCGACGGGCTGGGCATCACGTCCAACAGCCTGACCTTTGTCACCAGCCTTCAGGGAGATACGCAGACCATAAGCAGCTACGGGTACATGATTGGCCTTACGACCGGTTACGGGATTGGCCACATCACGACAGAACTGTTCGGCATGACACCCGGCAGTGCCATGCCTGGTGAGGACCCCTCCGTAAACAACTTCCTGACAGCCACCCCTGATGGCGCCCGCATCAGCGACGGTTTCAATGCCTCGGCCATGTCGCAGCGTCTTCCCAGAATGATCCAGATCACCCAGGATGCCATTCAGGCAATGACCAATGTCACATCCGATCTCGGTGCCTACCAGCAGCTCATCGAATCCATAAGTTCCTACGGCCAGAAATCGTCCGACTCTCTCACGGCTGCTTCCGGTGCCCTGACGGACGCTGACATGTCGGCTGAATCTGCCAGACTGACCTCCCTCCAGACAAAACAGTCCCTCGGCATCAAGTCCCTCTCCATCGCCAATGGTCAGTCACAGAACATCCTGTCCCTCTTCCAGTAAACGGACCAGCTTCATGCCCAGCCCTCGCATCATGAGGGCCTGTGCCTGACCAGCCCGGCAGCACGGACCACAAAAAGACGTCCCGGACAGCTTTACAGCCAGACCGTTTTTCTACAGAGTCGTAAATCATTTATGAAAAACCGGACTACATTGTTGCAGAGAAACAGGCCTCATGACGAAACTCTGCCGCTATCGCCTTGATGGCCTCGAAAAACCCGGACTGATTGACAGTTCAGGTGCATTGCGTGACCTGTCCGGCCTCTGGAATGACCTGACACCCGAATGTCTGTCCCCTCAGTCTCTTGCTCGTCTGGCTGATACCAGCATACACTTACATCCTCGATTTATCTTATAGGATAGAAAATGAAGAAGCTTGGATTGATTGGTGGGACAGGCCCAGAGTCAACACTTATATATTACAAGAAAATAGTATATGGCGCAAAGGAGATGTCTGGAAAAGACTTCTTCCCAAATATAAATATTGATAGCGTCAATGTATTTGATATACTAAACTTCTGCTCACAGAGTGACTATAACTCACTAACAGAATATCTCATGAAAAGTATTCACAATCTTATCCGGGCAGAATGTGAAATCGTTGCCCTTACCGGAAATACCCCGCATATCGTTTTCAAAAAATTATGTGAGCGTTCTGCCGTACCGCTCATCAGCATGGTGGATGCAACCAGAGACAAAGCTGTAGAGCAAAACATCAAACGGGCAGGCCTGCTGGGAACAGCATTCACGATGATGGAGGACTTTTTCAGGAAACCCTTCATTGAAGCAGGTATCGACATCTTCATTCCCAACGAAGATGGCATCCGATTCCTATCGGAAAAAATAGCCTCTGAATTGGAGGTTGGGATCGTCAACCCCGCTACACAAAAGAAAATCCTCGAAATTATCAATGAGATGCAGCGGCAGCATAACATAGAGGCCATAATTCTGGGCTGTACAGAACTGCCACTCCTGTTCTCAGATCAACCAGTTCCCTTGCCATGTCTGGACACGCTGAGCATCCATACGGAAGCTCTTCTCTCAGCAATGAATACCCACTGCTAAAAACAGATCCACACGAGAAGCCATTAAAATGGCTCCCTCATGCAATAAGCCATAAAGCTATCATCAGCAGACAGACAACAGGAACAGGCAGGACAGCAGCATCAAAGCCAGCACCACAAAGATGGAGACAAAAAGGACCATCTTCTGAATCCAATGCCTGTCCGTCCCTGTCGCTCTTGGAATGAGCTGCAAGGCCATCTCAATCTTGCTGGGAGACGCCATCAGCAGGAAAGATGCGGCCACGTTGTGAATGCCCATGAACCACAGCACGCTGACATGCAGTGACCGGGCAATATCCGCCTGCGTTGCCGCAAACATGGCATTGGCCCCACTATTCGACCCCGTCACGAAACCACCCAGAGGAGCCATCAGGGCATAGGCTGGCCCTGTCCGCGCCAGGGTGCGGGCAAGGCATTCCGCCATGCCCGACACGGACATCAGGATGCCGATGATGAGAAACAGTGCGGTCACGGAGGCACTCTGCACCCATGCATTCCACGCTTTCTGTACAGGCAGTCTCTGAGGCCACCCTCTTGCCGCAAAGATGGACGCCACGAACAGCCAGACAGCCGGTGACGCCAGATAATGCCAGCCAGCAGGCAGCCCCAGCAGACTGACGATCCAGCCCGTCAGCAGAACACCAGAGAGCAGGACGGCATAACCATGAAGGGCCGTCCACCCTTCCCGGTTCAGAGAGGGCACCGGTCTCTTCCCGCCCAGCATCAGATAAAAGACGATCATGACAAGGGACCCCAGCGCACCGGCCGGAACTGTGCCAAACACCAGATTCATCCCCGTTACCAGCAGGGTCAGGCACAGACCGGACAGAAACCCATAGAACACGTCCCGTCCACGATGTTCGGCAGACCCGCTCAGCAGGGCTGCGGCCATGCCCGTCAGCGTGAAAGGAATGAAACTGATGACTGCCGACACGATGCCGAGGTCATGAAAGGACACATCTGCCATTGTGGCGGCAATCAGCGTTCCCGGTCCCATCGATCCCCAGGGAACGGCACACAGCCCCATCAGGCCAACCACGGCCACACGTGATGCAGGCAGCCCCAGATGCACCAGCAGAGGAATGGCAACGGTAATGCCTATGCCAAACCCTGTAACGGATTCAGCGAAAGGGGTTATGCCATGCACGATCAGCAGGATCGTTCCGATATTCTTGCCTGACCGTTCCTCAATCCATTTTGCCAGAGAGGCCTGTCCCCCATTATGCTGGAGCACGTTGGAGAGCAGAAGGCCGCCAGCAATGATGGCAATGACTTCCGTCAGGATCGGCCCCCACCGTAAGACCGCAGCCCCCATCTGGGGCATGGATAAAGGAAACGCCACTGCTATGGCCACAACCGTTGCGACAGCACCCAGAAGAGCCGCATGGACGGCTTTCATTCTGACCCCAAGGGCCAGAATGGTGAGGACAATGGGAAAGACACTGAGGAAAACGGCCATCTGCCACCACAACTTTCATATATGAAAACTATTTTTCTAATATGAAAAATACCGGAGACGAGTCAATTGAACAGGACACCACAGAAACATGATGCCGCCTTTGGCAGTGCCATCCGCCTGCGCCGCAACCGTCTGGGCGTAACGCTTGATCAGCTTTCAGAACAGACGGGCATTTCGACAGCCGTGCTGTCCCGGGTCGAGCGGGGCCAGCACAGCCCTACCCTGCACAACGCCCTCAGCATTGCGCGGGGGCTGGGCTGTGAGTTGATGGAACTCCTCCAGCACGACCCGACAGAAATCATCCGTGCCGGAGACAACCTGCGCTTTGTCGATAAGGAAACAGGGATTGAACGGATCGCCCTGGCCCGCCCCAATCCCAGCATTGAACTGCTGAAATATGTCGTACCACCGGGCATGACCTCCCGGCACTTTGCTGCCCATGAATCCCGCAGCCAGGAAGTGTTCCACATCCTCCAGGGCAGTCTTGAAATCCACACCGCCCGGAAGACCCTGACCCTTCAGGCGGGAGACACGGCCACCGTTCTCGTAGATATGGAACACTGGTTCCGCAATGTCGGATCAGAGCCTGCACATTTCGTGCTGATGATCATGGGTGGGTGAACGCCTCTTTCACGCCTCGGTGTCCTGCACCGGCTCCACAATGGGTTCAACGATCAGACTGAGACGGTCCGCCTCAAAATCCATATGATTCGTCTCCAGTGCAGGCAGGCTCCTGCTGACCTTGGCTGAAAGCTGCCTGAAACGGTCCACCCTGCCATACAGGCCCTGCTGCCCCGCCAGAGCCGTGACCGCACTGTTATAATGGTTGCTCGCCGTATTCAGAGTTCCTCCCAGTTTGCTCAGCCGCTCGGCAACAAGGCAGACGGAATTATAGATGTCCCCTGCCCGTTCACTGATTTCACGAGCTTCCGCATTGCTCCGCTCGATCATCCAGAGATTGGAAACCGTGCGCAGAATGGGAATCAGGGTCGTATGGGAAACCAGCACGATCCCCTTCCTGTACCCATATTCGAACAGGTCCCTGTTTGCCTTGAGTACATCGATATAGGCCGGCTCAATCGGCATGAACATGAGGACAAAGCTGGGGCTGCGAATGCCGATCAGGTTAGTATAATCCTTGGAGGCCAGATCATCGATGTGCCGGCGCACGGCCCTGACATGCTCATTCATGGCCAGCTGGTGATCCGCCTGCGTCTCTGCTCCGATGGCCCTGTCATACGCATTCAGGGAAACCTTGCTGTCGATGATGATGTGTTTCCCATCCGGCAGCTTGATCAGATAGTCAGTCTGTTTCTGGCGGCCTTCGGCATCCCTGAAAGAACTCTGAACCTCATAATGAGCATCTTCCATCAGGCCACTCATTTCCAGAGTACGCCGAAGCTGTGCTTCCCCCCAGGCTCCACGCTGCTGTGAATCCCCTTTCAGCGCAGAAGCAAGACTGTTTGCCTCTTTGCTCATCTGGAGGCCAATATCCAGCACCTTCCTGATCTCAGCATTGAGGGTGGCGTTGCCCTGAAGGGAAACGTCATGCACTTCATTGATGCGCTTCTGAAAGCCTTCAATCTGTTCCCGGAAGGGCTTCAGCATGTTGGCAATATTGAGCTGGCTGGTATCGGCAAACGTTCTGCCTTTTTCCTCAAAAACCCGGTTGGCCAGATTTTCGAACTCCTTCAGCAGAGACTGTCTGGCATCGCCAAGCTGCTGCATCTGCTCCCTGAAATGGTCTTCTTTCTTCTCCAGTGTCGTCCTGATCTCGACATGGTCACTCTGAAGAGCTGCATAAGTCTGGGAGAGACTGTCATAACGCCTGACATAATCAGACAGAGCCTCTTTCGTCTCTTTCAGGACGTCAGACAGAGACCTGTTCTCTACCAGAACGGCCTCCATCCTTCGTTCCGTATGATGGTGCGTTTCCCGCAGGGCATTCAGGGTCTCCTGCAACTCTGCCCGTTCGGCCGTGTACATCGCCAGCTCGTCATCCAGACGCCTTAACGTCTCACGGGTTCCACTCAGCTGGGTCTGGGCCGTGTTGACAGAGAGTTCGGCCGCATGAAGCCTGCTCCTGTAAGCCTCAAGTTCACCCTGACACGCCTCGTTCTGACAGCGAATACGCTGCACCTCATCCTCAGAATGCTGCAACCGGACAGTGAGTTCCGCTTTCTGGTGCCCATGCCGTCTTGATGCCAACAGATGGCCTACAGAAAAGGACAGCAGAGCCACGACCACAATAATGATGAAGTCAATCAACATATCCGATACGGACATCATTCAGCCCCCTGAAACGCACGATACCCCTTTATCCCCGCTCATTTCATGAATGACAAGAAAGCGATATACCGTAATTTCAGGGCAACAATCCTGGCGGAGAGAGAGGGATTCGAACCCTCGGAACGCTCGCACGCTCAACGGTTTTCGAGACCGCCCCAATCGACCACTCTGGCACCTCTCCGGGGCTTGGGATGTCACAACAGGAACACGGCCTGCCATCACCAAGTAATGTTCCACCTTATGGCGACATTCTGACAGGATGACAAGAGGCACATGCCCGCTCCTCCGCCCACATGCTGCAAACCCTGCTTTTTTATTGACGATACGCAGGAAAAGCCCTATGGAAGCCCTCTGTTCCTACGGTTTTCCTGCCTCGTGCGGAGGGCTGTCTGAACCAATGACAAAAAGCGAGCGGGCCATTCCCTCTGCCTGCAATGGCAGAATGAAGGCCAGAGGCTTCGGTAACATAAAGAGAGTTTTGCATGTTTGCAGTCATCCGCACGGGCGGGAAACAGTATCGCGTTGCCAAGGACGCCATCTTGAAGGTTGAAAAGCTGGATGCCGAAGCTGGCAACACAGTCACCTTCTCTGATGTTCTGATGGTTGGTGGTGAAGGCAGCACGAAGATCGGTGCGCCGCTGGTTGAAGGTGCAAGCGTCACCGCTGAGGTTGTCGCACAGGACCGTCTGCCGACCGTCATCATCTTCAAGAAACGCCGCCGCCAGAACAGCCGTCGCAAGAACGGCCATCGTCAGCCGGTCACCGTTCTGCGCATTACCGCAATCAACGCGTAATTTCGCCCGTTCCTGAGGAGACACAGTCATGGCACAAAAAAAAGCAGGTGGTTCCAGCCGTAACGGACGCGACAGCGCCGGCCGCCGTCTTGGTGTGAAGAAGTTTGGTGGCCAGAGCGTCATCGCCGGCAACATCATCATCCGCCAGCGTGGCACCAAGGTGCATCCGGGTGAGAACGTCGGTATGGGCCGTGACCATACCCTCTTCTCCCTGGTCGATGGTCGCGTGCGCTTCCAGCGTCGTGCTGGTGGCAAGGTGCATGTTTCCGTTGCACTGGCAGAAGCTGCCGAATAACGCACTCTGCCTGCCCTGACAGGCACAGAGCATGAACAGAGGTCGGCTCCATCACTGGTGCCGGCCTTTTTTCTTCTTATCCCCCTTTACTGTGGCGGCCTTCCCATGAAGTTTCTTGATCAAGCTAAAATCTATGTCCGCTCCGGTGATGGAGGGGATGGCGTCGTGGCCTTCCGGCGGGAAAAATACATCGAATTCGGTGGGCCGGATGGCGGCGACGGGGGTCGGGGGGGCCATATCTATTTCCGGGCCGTCCCCAGCCTCAACACGCTGATCGACTTCCGCTACACGCAGCATTTCCGTGCCCGCAAGGGAGGCAACGGGGCTGGCTCCAACAAGACCGGGGCCGGAGCTGATGATGTCATCATTGATGTTCCCATCGGCACGCAGATCTTCGATGAAGACCGTGAGACACTGCTGGCCGACCTTGATGAAGACAACAAAACCGTCCTGCTCTGCGAAGGGGGAGATGGCGGGCTGGGCAATGCCCATTACAAGAGCAGCACCAACCGTGCCCCCCGCCGTGCCGACAAGGGCTTCCCCGGGGAAGAACGCTGGGTCTGGCTGCGCCTGAAGCTGATTGCCGATGTCGGGCTTGTCGGGCTGCCTAATGCGGGCAAATCCACCCTGCTCTCCGTGGCCTCCCGTGCCCGCCCCAAAATCGCTGATTACCCCTTCACCACCCTGCACCCTCAGCTTGGTGTCGTGCGCCTCAATGCCGTGGAGGAATTCGTCATCGCCGATATTCCCGGCCTCATTGAAGGGGCCAGCGAGGGCACCGGTCTGGGGGACCGTTTCCTTGGTCATGTGGAACGCTGTGCCGCTCTGGTCCATCTTGTGGATGGCACGGATGAAAACTTCGTCCAGAACTGGAAGCTCATCCGCAAGGAGCTGAAAGCCTATGATGAAGGCCTGGCCGCCAAGCCGGAAGTTCTCGTCCTGAACAAATGTGACGCCCTGCTGCCGGAAGAGATCGAAGAACGCAAAGCAGCTCTGGAAGCCGCCTCCGGAGCGGAAGTGCATCTGCTTTCCGGTGTCAGCCGGGATGGCCTGCCAGAGCTGCTGCGTCACCTTCAGGACCGTGTGACAGCCTCCCGCAACACAGCCCCCTGATTCACACAAAAAGGGCCGTGCGACATGGTAACGCACGGCCCTTTTTGTATCCTGTTACAGAAACCCGTCAGGCCCAGATGACGGAGAGGCTTCTTACACCCTGCGCCCCACGGATCAGGACACCCTGAATATCAGCCGTGGCAGACGGGCCACTCATCAGCACGCCATAACCTGCCGTCCGGAATTCCGGACGTTCCTGATAGGCATTGTGCATGTTGCCCACCAGCTCATCTTTCGAGAGCAGAACAATCAGATGCTGGGCCAGATGCACATCGGCCAGATGGTCCTTCAGCTCCACTTCACTGAGGAAAATACCACCGGTTTCTGCCACGCCAAACGCAGCCCGCACGACCATGACATCCACCTTGTCGGCCTGTTCGTGTGTTTCCAGCTCCTCAATCCGCAGCGTGCCCTTCACTTCAAGCACGGCAGTGCAGAGATTGCGCATTTCCGGGAAAACCCGCCGGATCGCCTGCTCGATCTCCTCATCCTCCTGCAAAGGCAGCATCTTGCCACCCATCAGGGCCAGACTGGCCTCAAACCGTTCCGGGCTGGCGTCCTGGTCTCCCAGTGTCACCACTGGCGGCAGAGGATAAGCTCCCTCCTGTGGAGATTTCTTTGCTCTCAGACGCTGCATGATGACATCACGGGCACTCATCATCGTCTCTTCACTCATGCCTGCGTCTCCTCATGCTGTGCCCCGGCCTTGTTCAGGCGGTTCTTTTTGTACCAGCTATGGAATGTCTCCTTCACCGGATGAGGCAGCTCACGATGTCTGCCCCACGGATTGAGATAATTATACAGCACGAAGCGGGGCATAGTTTTCAGGGCCACTTCCGTTCCACTGATGGCCAGACGGTACATGGTCGGCTGGGCCAGCAGGCGACCCGCCATCTTCATGATCTCCCGCTTGACGAACGGAATTTCATGCCGCTCGGCCAGAACACGCCGCCATTTATAAAGCTGGTCATGAATGTCGATCTTCACCGGGCAGACATTCGTACAGCTTCCATTCATGGTGGAAGCAAAGGGCAGCGTGCTGAACTTCCTGGCATTGAAGGTCGGGTCAATGATCGCCCCGATCGGCCCGGAATAGACAGACCCGTAAGACTGGCCGCCGGAACGGCGATAGACCGGGCAGGTATTCATGCAGGCCCCGCAGCGGATGCATTTCAGCGAGGTCCAGAAATCATCCATCCCCAGCCGTTCGGACCGGCCATTATCCACGAGAATGACATGCATCTCCCCGCCCTTTTTCGGCTTGCGGAAATGGGTCGTATACTGGGTAATGGGGGAACCAAGCGCACTGCGGGACAGAAGCCGGATGAACACGCCAAGGTCCGCCATGCGAGGAACCAGACGTTCAATCCCCAGCGTGGCAATGTGCAGATCGGGCAGATTGGCACTCAGATCCGCATTGCCCTCATTGGTGCAGACAACAAAACTACCCGTTTCCGCCACGAGGAAATTACCACCCGTCATGCCCGTGTCGCCGCTCAGCAGGACAGGACGGGCAGCATTGCGCTGTGCCTCTGCCAGAGCGTGCGGATCATCAATATCCGGGTCCGTATGGTAATATTTGGCGAAGGTCTTCGCCACATCCGTGGTCAGCTTCTGGACTGCCGGCACGACCACATGGCTGGGCAGCTGATTATCCAGCTGCTGGATGCGCTCGCCAAGGTCCGTCTCGGTCACACTGATGCCTTTCGGCTCCAGATATTCCCGCATCTCACATTCATCCGTAATCATCGACTTGCTCTTGATGATGGATGAATGGCCGTGATCCTTGAGAATTGTCTCCACAATGCGGTTATGTTCCGCCCCATCCCGTGCCCAGTGGACGTGGATGCCATTACGGCGGGCATTCTCCTCGAACTGCTCCAGATACTGGGGCAGATGGGCCAGCGTATGCTCCTTCAGCCGGGATGCCTGCTCCCGCAGCGCCTGCCATTCCGGCATGATCTGCATCTGCTCGTCACGCTTCTGGCGCATGTCCCACAGGCGTTCATCATGGAAATGACGGTGCGGCTCATCTTTCAGGAACTCCGCCGCCAGTTTTGCATGGGGGACCGGTCTGTTGCTCATGCCCGCGCTCCATTCAGAATTTCCGCAATGTGAATGAAGCGGATGGGCACGCCATTACGCTCAGCGCAGCCCTGCTGGTGCATCATGCAGGATGTGTCAGCCGATACGATATATTCCGCCCCGGCATCATGATGGTCCGTCACCTTGTCCAGCCCCATGCGGGCAGACACGGCTTCTTCCGTCACGGAATAGGTACCACCAAAGCCGCAGCACTCATCCGGGCGTCGTGGTGCAGCAAAAGAAATGCCCTTCACGGCAGAAAGAAGAGTCTTGGGTTTGGAGAAGAACGGTTCACCCAGCTCGGACATGCTGGCTGTCCGCAGGGCACGCAATGTGGCACAGCTGTTATGCAACCCGACCTTGTGAGGGAACTCTGCCCACGGGAATTCCCGCACCTTCAGGACATCATGAATGAACTCAACGAGTTCATAGGTGTTCTGCCGTACGTGCCGCACCTCATCCGTCTGCTCGATGGCATCGAAATTGTCCCGGATATGATGCACGCAGCTCCCTGACGGAGACACGATCACATCATATTTCGAGAAATTGCGGATGAAGAGAGCTTCCGTCTCTTTGGCATCACGATTGCATCCGGAATTCGCCATAGGCTGACCGCAGCAGGTCTGGTCCATGGGATACTCGGCCTCCTGCCCCAGCTTTTCCAGCAACTCCAGGGTTGCAATACCCGTCTGAGGATAGAAAGCATCTATGTAGCAGGGAATAAATAAACCTATTTTCATAATGGGGTGATTCTATGAAAATAATCCCGCTTCATCAATAAAACAAAATGTGACTGGCTTCAGTCATCACATGAATGACAATAACTCTTCATGACACGCCATGAGCAAAAATGATAATTACTCTCATCTTAACGAGATAAAAACAAAAAAGAGGGCGTCATTGACGCCCCCTTTTCTTCATGCACCCTGATTCATCAGGTGACGACTGGATGACCTTACTTGGTCAGCTCCGGCAGAGGATTCATCAGAGCCGGATTATCGATGTAATCAACCGGCACGGCAATGACGACAGGCCCCTGTGTCTCCATGCCCTCACGCAGGGCTGCCTTCAGGCTGTCCACGCTGTTGACGTTGATACCCTTGGCCCCGAAGGAACGGGCAAAGGCGGCAAAGTCAATCGGACCAAAGGCCACGGCGGCATCACGGCCGTATTTCTTCTCTTCCTGGATACGGACCATGTTGTAATGCTGGTCCACCCAGATAATGTGGATGAGGTTGCTCTTCAGACGGACAGCCGTTTCGAGGTCCATGGAAGACATCATGAAGCTGCCATCACCGGAAACGGAAATGACCTTCTGGGCAGAATTCACGATGCTGGCGGACATGGCCCACGGCAGAGCAACACCCATTGTCTGCTGGCCATTACTGATCAGCATCTGACGGGCACGGAAAACCTCGAGGAAGCGGGCATGCCAGATGTGGAAAGACCCCATGTCCAGACAGATCGTGATGTCCTGCGCCACGAAATCTTCCATCACCTTGATGATCTCAAGCGGATGGAGCATCCCCTGCTGGGAGCTTTTCGCCTTGGCAAACGCGGCCTTCTGGGAAGCACGATAGACTTCCAGAATCTTGTCCAGAGCCGCACCGGATGTCAGGGCACCGGTCTCACGGGTCAGATGCTGTACGGTCAGCGCAATGGAGCCGACCAGTTCGATCTCCGGATTGAAGGCATTGTCCAGCTGGGCCGGGACAACATCAATATTCAGGATCGGACGGGCAGGCTTCTTGTTCCACAGGGAGGGATCATATTCGATCGGGTTGTAACCGATGGTCACGACCAGATCAGCCTCATCCAGCAGATAGTCACCATACTGGTTATGGAACAGACCAATGCGGCCACCGAAGCGGGACACCAGCTCCCTGGACACAGTACCGGCAGCCTGATAGGTGCCGACAACCGGCAGGTTCGTCTGCTTCAGGAAGGCACGGATGGCCTCGGCATTTTCCGGCTTGCTGGCCTTCATGCCCAGCAGGACAACTGGCTTCCTGGCCTTCTTCAGGGCAGCAGCCGCTTCCTTGATGACATCTTCCGGAGCCGGGCCAGCCTTCACGGCGTTACGGTTGCCCATCACCGGATAGTCTTCCGTGATCTCGGAATTCAACACGTCCATCGGCACGCTGACGAAGGCACCACCCTGACGGGGGCTTTCAGCCGCACGGAAGGCATTGGCAATCACTTCCGATGTTGCCGCCGGAGCACCGATCTCTGCGCTGTACTTCGTCACCGGACGCAGCATGCTGACCGTATCCATGCTCTGATGGGTCAGCTTCAGCAGCTCGGCACGACCGACAGCACCACCGATCGTCAGGACCGGGTCACCCTCGGAAGTCGCCGTCGCCAGACCGGTCGTCAGGTTGGAGACACCCGGACCGGATGTTGCGATGGCCACACCGGCCTTACCCGTAATGCGGCCGATACCACCAGCCATGAAAACGGCATTCTGCTCATGCCGGGCCACGATCGTGCGGATCGGGGAATCCTCCAGAGCCTCGAACAGACGGTCAATCTTGGCACCGGGAATACCAACAATATGGTCAACGCCATGCGCTTCCAGATTACGGACGATCAGATCGGCAGCTGTCTGTGCCTTTGAGGATTTTTTCTGTGTCATGATGTCTTCCTGATCATGCCCGCCCTGGATGTCTGCCGGGCGGGAGTCATAATGTCTGTTTCAGCCGGGCAGGTCTACAGCCTCAGCCACCCTCTGCCGTACGGATGGCCTCATGCAGACCGGCAGGCTGAAGATTAGCCCTGGCAAAATCTTCCGTCTTGGGCAGGGAAATTTCCAGATCGGACATACGGGCCACTTCCAGCTTGCCGGACTTCACACGGTAATCCGTCACATGGCCACCATGCTTGCGGTCATCGCTGAGAACATGAAGGTGGTATCCTGCAACATTGATCCCCTGCATGTAGGGCGGTGTACGGAAGCCCAGCATCATGCCGCTGATCTCGCCCATGCGGAAGGTCGGCTGCTTGGCCACGACCTCCAGCATTCCCGGATAAGGCTTGTGCTGGCAGAACACCGTACGGGTATCTACCTTCTCGAACTCACCCGTAAAACGCACGGCACCAAAGAAGTTCGGGTTGTCGATCAGGCTGTCGACAAGCTCCTCGAACTCTTCCTTGCCCATGGGCCTGTCGATGGTGACCGTCTTTTCCGGTTCAAAATACGTCACACAGGCGAAGGGGGTCTTCATGTCCGCCGTGGTGCCGGAGGCAATCCCTTCGGAACGGAACTGACGGACCTCACCTTCTGTCACGATCATTTCGCCATCCAGAGCATCAAACGTCCCCAGACCGAAATCACCATGCTGGACCAACTCACCCAGCGTCATTTCACCGTCATAGACACCATCCAGCAGCGCAGCCATCGTGGATGTCTGGAAAAGACGGTTCGGCTTTACACCTGAAGGTCGAGTCATATTGCCCCCTGTGTTGTTAACGCTCCCTTCTGTAAGGCAGGGTAAAAACTCCTACAAATATATAGTTACCATCATCTCCATATATTTTATATATGGATCATGGATATCCGTCATTTCCGCTATTTCGTCACCATCGCCGAGACTGGCAACATCACGAAAGCCGCTGAAAAGCTGGGCATGGAGCAACCCCCGCTCAGCCAGCAGATCCGCCGACTGGAAAGCTCACTGGGCGTGTCACTTTTCCGCCGTCAGCCCCGTGGCGTCACCCTGACAGAAACCGGTCTGACCCTGCTCCCTCATGCCCGGCTGATCCTCGATCTCCGCCGCCAGTTCATCGAAGACGCCCACGGGCTGTCCCAGGGCAAGAAAGGTCATCTGCGCATCGGGCTGGCCGGGGCCGTCCCCCTGCTGCCCAGCATCCCTTTCGCCATCCGGCAGTTCAGCAACATCGCACCGGGTGTGACCCTCTCGCTGGAAGAAAGCAACACGCCTGCCCTCTGCGAGGCCCTGCTTTCCTACCGCATGGACATCACCATCCTGCGTCCCCCCGTGCCGGACCAGGCCAACGTACAGGTCATCCCCCTGCTGGATGAGCCGACCCTGATCGCCCTGCCCAGAGGACACCCTTTCACCGACGTGCCGGAGCTGCATCTCAGCCGGCTGGCCACGGAACCGCTCATCATCTTCCCCCGTGAGCTGGGGCCGGGGTTCTTTGATGCCATTCTGGCAGCCTACCGGGATGCAGGCGTCACACCCTCCCTCGGGCAGCAGGCCCCCCAGATTGCCGGAACCATTCCCCTGGTCGCTGCCGGACTGGGCGTCTCCATCGTGCCGCAGTCACTCCATCAGCTCCATACGGGAGGCGTCACCTTCCACAGGATCGCCCGCCCCGCTCCTCACGCCACGCTGGCCATCGGCATACGGAGGGGAGAACAGCCCCCGCTCATCCATCATTTCATCACCGTTCTCCAGCAGGCCTGCAGAACCTACAGGGACATGCCGGACTGACAGATCGGACTGACGGGCCGGACATGAAAAAAGCCTTTCCCGCAGGCAGGGTCATGCCCTCAGGAAAGGCCTTCCCAGGCTGGACAGGAACGGACGGACCGCCTACATGCCCAGCGCACGGCGATAGATGTCGAGCAGCGTCTCCTGCTCTTCCACCTCGGCAGGCTCCTGCTTGCGCAGCCGGATCAGCTGTTTGACGACCTTGACGTCAAATCCGGCCGACTTCGCCTCCTGAAACACGTCACGGATATCCGATCCCAGGGCCTTGCGTTCTTCTTCCAGACGCTCGACACGGTCGATGATGGACCGCAGCCGATCAACAGCAATGCCACCCGTCATGGCACCCTCATCACCACTTCCCATACCCATACATACTCCTCACACTCTGCTCAGACAGCGTCGTCTCAGGCGGCTTATCGCTCCCTCGCCGTCACGGTCAATACCATTCCGGCGAAAGAGATTCCGCCATCTCTCCCACGGACCGGCAGACCCCGCACCCGTGTGCCAGAAAAGCCGGAACCACCAGAAAATGCAAACATGAACACGACGTTACGGACCGGCAGGAATTCGCGCTGACAGCCCCATCCTGGGCCGGAGAAAAACATTTCAACCATCTCCGGTCCCTTATCCATCCGTTATGGCTTGAACGGGACAGGAAACAGGCTCTAAAATAAGGGCAGAAACAAGACAAGAGACAGAATTCTGCCTCCCCGGAGTTTCAGAACAGGAAAGGTACGCCTCATCATGGCACACTCTCAGCAGACCGCACCGTTCGACTACGTCATTTTCGGCGCCACGGGCGATCTGACGATGCGCAAGCTTCTCCCGGCCCTCTACAACCAGCTTCGTGTTGGGCATGTTCCGGAAGAGGCCCGTATCATCGGGACCGCCCGCTCCTCCCTGTCCCGTGAAGAGTACATTACCCGTACCCGTGAGGCTCTGGAAAACTTCCTGCCAGCACAGCACAAGGATGCTGCGCTGATCGACCGTTTCCTCAAGAAAGTGCATTACGTCACGCTGGACGGCACGAAGAGCGACCATAACTGGGACGACCTGAAGGCCGTTCTGGACCAGTCCCCGACTGACCGCATCCGCGTGTTCTATTATTCCACGGCACCGCAGCTTTTCGAGGCCATCAGCGAGAACCTTCACCGCTTCGGTTTCATCACCCCGCAGTCCCGTGTCGTGCTGGAAAAGCCGATCGGAACGGACAGTGCCTCCGCCAGGGCCATCAATGACGGTGTGAGCCGCTTCTTTGAAGAGAACCAGATTTTCCGCATTGACCACTATCTGGGCAAGGAAACCGTGCAGGACATCATCGCCCTGCGCTTTGCCAACCCGATCTTCAATGCCGTCTGGTCTGCCGAACACATCCAGAGCATCCAGATCACCGCTGCCGAGACCGTGGGCGTGGAAGGCCGTGCCGCCTATTATGACACCTCCGGTGCCCTGCGTGACATGATCCAGAACCATCTGCTTCAGGTTCTCAGCCTCTGCGCCATGGAAGCCCCTGCCGATCTGGAAGCGGACAGCGTCCGTGATGCCAAGGTGAACGTCCTGAAGGCCCTGCGCCCCATCCCTGAAGAGAAGGTGGCCAGCGAGACGGTCCGCGCCCAGTACGTCAAGGGCGAGATGAAGGGCAAGCCGGTTCCGGGCTATCTGGAAGAGCTGGGCGAAGACAGCCACACTGAGACCTATGCCGTCATGCGGGCCTATGTCGATACGCCACGCTGGAAGGATGTGCCCTTCTATATCCGCACGGCAAAACGTTCGACAAAGAAGGTGAGCGAAGTCATCGTGACTTTCAGAAAGTCCGCTTCCTCCCTGTTCGGCAAGTCCGCTGCCTCTGACCGTCTTGTGATCCGCCTCCAGCCGGATGAGGGCTTCGGTCTGGCCCTGAATGTCAAGAACCCCGCCGCCGCCGGGTTCGATCTCCAGCATGGCAGCATGTCCGGAAAGTTCGCTCCGGCTGATGGCTCCCTCATTCCAGATTCCTATGAGCGTCTGATGCTGGATGCCGTCCGTGGCTATCCGGCTCTCTTCATCCGCCGTGACGAAGTGGAAGCTGCATGGGCCTGGGTTGAGCCGACCCTGAAGGCATGGGCTGCGAACAAGGCACCGATGGCCCATTACGCCGCCGGGTCTTACGGGCCGGAAGAAGCCCGCCGCTTCATCGCCACAACGGGCGATGCGTGGCACGAAGACATGGCGGACTGATCTGCCCATGAACAGCAACAGGAACGGCCTCACCGTACCTGCCATATGATTCTGCGAACCGCCCTGCTCCTTCCAGCAGGGCGGTTCTGCCTTGTCACCTCTCCGTCATTCCTCATTCCTTCCAGGGCAGACCCGTCATGACCGAACCCTCCACCCCACCCCGGCTGGGCCGCCGCCGTCCAAGCCCCCCCCGTTCCCTGAAACAGCACATCATTCGTCGTCTCATCATCGTGGTGCCCGCCTTCCTGCTCATGTTCCTTTTCGTCAGGACAGGCGTGCTGGACAGCCTCTACGACCAGTTCACCTTCAGCAAGCTGAGCTGGTTTGACAACACCGCCCTCGTGGAACATCTACGGACCGTCATCACCCATAAGGGACTGACCCCTCTCCCCAGACGGTGCCTGGTCATGGTCGTCAATGGCGACGGCAGCGTGAACACGCCCACGATTGACGTGCTGGGACGGCATGGGAATGGCTGCCCCGGTGACAAGCCTTCAGCAGAACTGCTCTTTCATGTCCGGGTGGATCGTGCAGGCCAGAGCATCATGACGGATGCAGGCTCACCCGACATGTACCACCCCCTCACCCCCTGAGGCACGCCCCCACCCATCCCCCGCTTGACCGACCCCTGACGGGCAGGCATAAGCACCCTCAGCCAGATGGTCGGGCGATCGCCGTGTTTCTTACGGAACATGGAGGAAAGTCCGGGCTCCACAGGAAGACGGTGCCGGCTAACGGCCGGCGGGGGTGACCCCAGGGACAGTGCCACAGAAACAATACCGTCCGCCTGCTGTCTCCCGTCATGGGAGATGATGCGGATAAGGGTGAAACGGTGCGGTAAGAGCGCACCGCGCGGCTGGCAACAGCGGCGGTCATGGTAAACCCCACCGGGAGCAAGACCGAATAGGAATGACAAGCCAGACATGGCTGAGGGGTCCTGCCCTGTCATTCGGGTTGGTTGCGTGAGGTGTATTGCAAAATACATCCCAGAGGAATGATCGCCCCGCCTCCTGCAGAGGAGGCAGGACAGAACCCGGCTTACAGACCATCTGGTCCCGATTATGTCATTTTAAAGAAAATAATACAGTCTCATCATAAATATTCTATAATGGAAAATTCAGCCTTCCGCATATAAGTTGAAAGTATAATCCTTTCACATATAGAAAAATCTTTAATTTATACTACATATAATTTTTACCGCGTAAAATAATATACTTTCCAATACTCAACATATTATTATTTAAAAATATTTCCTATACTTCAATAAATACACCAATATATTTCTATATGCGTAAAAATGAAGTTGATAACTCCTAGCATAGACCATTTCTCAAAAAGTATCCCTTCACATCATTTTCCGCAATAAAACTTTGACGTCCCACAAAATCCCATGATACCCCATGAAATCCCACAGCAGGGGTACACCATCAGCTTTCATCATTCAGGCATAGGGGGAGGGACTTTTCAGATCATGACCATGTTTCTCGGAACCCATGCCAGCCGGATTGATGCCAAAGGGCGCATGTCCATTCCGTCTCCCTTCCGGGCCGTTCTGAAGGATCAGGCACGCCCCGGGGAGCCTCTCATGATCATCAGGCCTTCCCATCTGCATGATTGCCTTGAAGGCTGGTCAGCCTCGGCTTTTTTCACCTTCTCAGGTGCCCTGGATGAGTATGATCCTTTCTCCGAAGATCATGACGATCTGGCCACAAGCCTTTACGCTGACGCCTATCCGCTGGACTGCGACAGGGAGGGGCGGGTCAGCCTGCCCAGAAACCTGAAAGACCATGCCGGGCTGGAGGATGATGTCAGCTTCATGGGGCTGGGCTGTGTCTTCCAGATATGGAACCCCGCCCTCGTCGAAGAACGCAGAAAACAGGCGCGCAGCCGCACAAGAGACCTTGGCCGCCGCAAGCAGTCCACCCCTCGGGAGGCCACGGCATCATGAACAACGCCTATCAGATCGCTGAAGAAGTGCAGCAGGAAGGCCATTTTCCCGTCATGCTGCCGGAAGTGCTGGAAACGCTGAACCCGAAAGCCGGTGGCGTGTATCTGGACGGCACCTTTGGTGGTGGCGGGTACAGCCGTGCCCTGCTCCGCTCTGCCCCCTGCACGGTCCATGCCATCGACCGTGATCCCGACGCCATCAGGCGTGGCCAGCCCCTCGTCGCTGCTTCCGAAGGACGCCTGCACCTGCATCAGGGCACCTTCAGTGCCATGAAAGAGCTGGTCGGGCATCTCGGCCCCTTCGACGGCATCGTGCTGGACCTTGGCGTGTCGTCCTTCCAGCTTGATCAGGAAAAACGGGGTTTTTCCTTCCGTCATGATGGTCCGCTGGACATGCGCATGAGCACCGACGGGCTGAGTGCCGCTGATATCGTCAATGGCGAAAAGGAAGAGGCTCTGGCCGACATCCTGTATCATTATGGAGAGGAACGCCGCTCCCGCCGTGTCGCACGGGCCATCGTCGATGCCCGTCAGAGCGGCCCCATCCAGACCACCGGGCAGCTTGCTGAAATCATCCGCAGGGCCGTCCCCAAGGAGCGACCCAATTTCGACCCGGCCACCCGGAGTTTTCAGGCCATCCGCATCGCCGTGAATAATGAGCTTGGCGAGCTGGAGCGCACGCTCGGAGCCGCCCCTGATCTTCTGGCTCCTGGTGGGGTGTTCTGCATCGTGACCTTCCATTCGCTGGAAGACCGCATGACGAAACGTGCCCTTGCACGGCTTGCAGGCCGCATGGCAGGGCCATCCCGTCATACGCCTCTTTCCATGCAGCAGTCGGAAGCCCCGGAGTTCGCTCTTCTCCACACACGCCCCCGCACGCCTGCCGAAAAAGAACTTCAGCTCAATCCCCGCTCCCGCAGTGCCCGTCTGCGTGCCCTGAGACGCCTTCCCGCCCATGGAGCTTCCTCATGATCCGTTTTGTCACTCTCTTCTGTGCTGCCATGGCGGCTGGTTCCGGTCTCTTTCTCTACACGAAGAAGCACGAAACTCTCGTCCTGAACCAGAACATAAGGAAGACTGTTGAGGACACGCGCCGTGTCCAGCAGCAGACGGCCATCCTGCGTACCCAGTGGGCACTCCTCAACCAGCCGGACCGGCTCAGTGCGCTGGCACAGCGTGTGCTGCCGGAGATGAAACAGGTGGACCCCACACAGTTCGTCCAGCTGACGGACCTTCAGAAGCGGCTGCCAGCCATCGACCACCGCATCATCCCCATGTCTCCGAAACGGGGGCAGGCACAGAAGGAGCTGGCCGCCCTGACGGCGACAGCCCATCAGCAGGCTGCATCTCCTGCGCCTGCCAGTCATCTGGCGCATGATGTCGTGGCCAATGCAGAGCACAGGCCTGCCCGTCCCCGGCCTCATGGCGACAGCGATGGCGAGGCGGACCGGAAGCTGGAACAGAGTCTGGCTCTCCTGAGCGAACAGGGCAGCAATACACCTTCCCTGCATCATGGTCATGATACAGATGCCGTGGCGAACCCTGTCCACCGGAAGATCCGCTCTGCTTCCGCTCACGCCCATAATGACCCGGCGGAAGATGTGGCATGGCATCCGGCACATCCCTCTGCAAAACATGGCCATATGAGTGGCATCCATACGCTCTCGGCACCTACGGATGAGCCAGCCCCTCTTCCCCCGCCTGTTCCCCTGACGGACTGAACCACGGGCGGACTTCGCCCTTTTTTCCATTCATCACTCCTGCCGAGCCCCTCGCCCCATGGCTTTCAGACCGTCCCGCAAGACCAGCCGACCACAGCCTGAACAGAAGAACGGGACAGAAAAACGGCGTTTTTTCCTGGCATATCCGCTGGAACGCCTCAGGGCCTGGTGGGACGACCGCAAGGAAAATCCCCTCAGCTGGCTGGAAAAAAGCCGCAACAGGCTTGTCTATCTGGGAATGGGTTTCCTGTTCCTCTATGGCGGCGTGGCCATCAAGGCCCTTTTTGCCACCATACTAGCCCCCATGGCCCCCCTGCCCAACCAGATCGGCAGTTCCATTCCGGAAATCCCGCATCCTGACCCCAGGGCCATGGCAGGCAACGGGTTTGTGCTCCCCAACATCCGGCGGGCCAGCATCATGGACCGCAACGGGCAGCCTCTGGCCCTCTCCCTGCCAGTCGTGCAGGTTTATGCCAATCCCATGGAAATCATCGAGCCTGAGGATGTCGCAAAGAAACTCCGTACGATCCTGCCGACCCTCAACGTGGCAGAGACCGTCCGTCGGCTGAAACAAAAAAAGCAGTTCGTCTATCTCGCCCGCAACATCGCACCAGTTGACGAACTGGCTATCAACAATCTGGGCATTCCCGGCCTCTATTTTGAAAATGGAGAACAGCGGCACTATCCGCTGGGCAATGTGGCCGCCCAGATACTGGGCAGCGTGGATATTGACAACAAGGGCATCGCCGGTGTGGAGAAATTCTTCAACCAGCGTCTCATGCAGGATCACACCCCACTCCGCCTCTCCATTGATGCCCGCGTGCAGGCCGCCGTGCGAGACGAACTCAACGAGGCCAAGAACCTCTTCCGGGCCATCGGGGCCTCCGCCATCCTGATGGATGTCCATACCGGGGAAATTCTGGCCATGGTCAGCCTACCTGACTATGACGCCAACAATTTCGCCCATGCCGCTGATGATGCCCGCTTCAACCGGGCCGTGACGGGCATGTATGAGCCTGGCTCCACCTTCAAGCTCCAGACGGCAGCCATGGCCCTCCAGCTGAAAGTGGCCCATCCCTGGGACCAGTTTTCCACCACGCCCATCCATGTCGGCCGTTTCACGATCTCCGACCTCAAGACGGACCATTTCGCCCCGTGGCTGGCCCTGCCGTCCGTCATGGCCTATTCCTCCAACCCGGCCTCGGCCCATATCGCGCTGGATGTCGGCCGGGAACGCCAGCATGACTGGCTGAAAAACATGGGCTTTCTAGACCGTGTCCCCGTCGAGCTTCCCGAAGCGGGACGGCCTCTGGTTCCGTCCATCAAAAACTGGGGCGAAACCACCGTCATGACCGTCGGCTTCGGGCATGGTGTGGCGGAATCACCCCTCGCCATTGTCCGGGGGACAGCCTGTACCGGGAACGGGGGATATCTCGTCACCCCCACCCTCCTTGCCCGTGAACATCTCAATGATGATGTCGTCATGGCAGAAGACCAGAAAGGCCCACACCTCATCTCGACCGAGAATTCAAACCTGCTGCGGCGCATCCTACGGCTCGTCGTCACCAAGGGAATTGGGAAGAAAGCCGAAAGCCCCGGCTATCTTGTTGGCGGGAAAACCGGTACGGCTGAGAAGATCGGTGCGCATGGCGGGTATCTGAAACATGTCAACATCACGGCCTTTACGGGCATGTTCCCCATGAATGATCCCAAATACGCCCTCTATGTCATGCTGGATGCCCCACAGGGAACGGCAGAGACACATGGCTGGACCACGGCCGGATGGATCGCCGCCCCGACATTTTCCAGAATCGTGACACGCACGGCCCCCATGCTGGGCCTCTTCCCCCTGGATGCGGCCAGGGCACAGCAGCTTGACGACCAGCTTGCCCTGCCGCTGACGCCATCCGTTCCACCCGGTGTCCGTCACCCGCTCGGTCCCGGCAATGACCCGGGAGCCGTCACGGTCAACCGTCTGGCAGCCAGACATGGTGCCCATCACACGCACTGAACCCGCATTCCGTTACTGCCCCATCATGAAGGCATCCACCATGAAACTCTCCTCCCTGCTCGATCATCATGGTCTTTCCCGTCACCTCATCAGAGACCCGGACATTTCCAGCATCACGGCAGACAGCCGGAAAGCGGACGCAGGCTGTCTTTTCGTGGCCCTGAAAGGCACAAAGCAGGATGGACGCCATTTCATTCCTCTGGCCATCGCCCAGGGAGCGGCTGCCATCGTGCTGGCCGACACACCAGACGAACAGTACCCCACCGAACAGAGCGAGAACGGCCATACGGCCCCCATCATCACCCTGCCTGACCCGGCCCGTTTCCTTGCCCGCTCGGCAGCCCTTCTGGCTGGCCCACAGCCGGAGCACGTCGCCGCCATTACCGGCACGAATGGCAAGAGCAGCACGGCAGACTTCCTCCGCCAGCTTCACCAGCTCCGCCATGAAAAAGCCGCTAGCCTCGGCACTCTGGGCCTCATCAGTGATGTGAACCTGCCGCCTCTGCCGTCCCTGACCACACCGGATGCCGTCACCCTCGCCGATACGCTTGCTGCCCTCAGGAAACATGGTGTCAATCATGTTGCGCTGGAAGCCTCATCACACGGACTTCAGCAGCACCGGCTGGATGGTGTCGCCATCACGGCAGCAGCATTCTCCAACCTCACACGGGACCATCTGGACTATCACCACACGCTGGAAGCCTACCGGCAGGCCAAGCTGCACCTGTTTGAAAAGCTGCTGCCTGAAGGAGGCCGGGCCGTCATCAACACCGACATGGATGCCGAAAGCTTCAGGACACTCCGTGAGATTGCCACCCGCCGGAAACTGGACCTCCGCACAGTCGGCACGACAGGCGACACCATCCGTATTCTTGACGCGACCCCTACCCCGCAGGGTCTGGACCTGACACTCCAGCTGCATGGCCGCACACTGCCCCCCCTCCATTTTCCGCTTCCGGGCCGGTTCCAAGCGGAGAATGCCCTGCTGGCAGCGGCCCTCTGCTGGGATGATGACAGGGACGCTGAATCGGTCATAGCCCTGCTGCCGCACCTGAAAGGCGTGCCGGGCCGCTGCGAACCGGTCGCCCATCTGCCGAACGGAGCCTGCGCCTATGTGGATTACGCCCACACACCGGATGCTCTGGAACATGTCCTGCTCAGCCTGCGCCCTCATGCCAGCGGCAGGCTGGTTGTCGTCTTCGGTGCCGGGGGAGACCGTGACAGGGGCAAACGCCCCCTCATGGGGCAGATTGCCGCCCACCTCGCCGATGAAGTCATCGTCACCGATGACAACCCCCGCAGTGAAGACCCCGCTTCCATCCGGGCCGAAATCCTTGCCACGGCTCCGCAGGCAAAAGAAATCGGCGACCGTAGACAAGCCATTCAGACCGCTCTTGCCGGACTGAAAGAAGGCGACGTTCTCCTCATCGCCGGGAAAGGCCATGAAACGGGCCAGATCATCAAGGGAGAAACGCATCCCTTCGATGACCGCCTCATTACTGCCACCCTCGCAAAGGAGCTTGCCTGATGCCCACCAGTCCTGTCCTCTGGACCAGCACGAAACTCCGTGAGGCCACACGGGGAGAGCTTTCCGGTGCTGTGCAGGTGCGTGGCGTCTGCATCGACACACGAACCTTGCAGCCCGGCGATCTCTTCATTGCCCTGATCGGTCATAATTCGGACGGTCACCGCTATCTGAAACAGGCACTGGAAGCCGGAGCCAGCTGCGTGATGGCCCACGATGAAGCCGCCATTGCCGAAGCCGGTCTGACAGATGATCCCCGCCTGCTGAAGGTCACTGACACCATGCAGGCACTGGAAGATCTGGGGCGTTACCGGCGGTCACAATTCCAGGGTAAGGTCATCGCCATCACGGGAAGCGTGGGAAAAACAACCACCAAGAACATGCTGGCCACGGCCCTTGCGGCTTATGGCAAGGTCCATGCTTCCGTGGCGTCCTTCAACAATCACTGGGGCGTGCCGCTGACCCTCGCCCGTCTGCCGAAAGAGGCCGACTTCTGCATCAGCGAAGTGGGCATGAACCATCCCGGGGAAATTGCGCCACTGGCCGCCCAGATACGTCCCCACATTGGCATCATTTCCACCATCGGTAACGCCCATCTGGGCCATATGGGCAGCATCGACGCCATTGCAGAGGAAAAAGCCGCCCTGTTCGCGGCCCTGCCTGCCTCCGGCATCGCTCTCTGCCCGGAAGCTTCACAGGGCCTTGCCCGCCTGAAAGAGGCCCTGCCTGCTGGCGTATCCCTCTGGCAGGTCGGCACGACGGAAAAAGCCACCATCCAACTGACAGACCTCACCTGCACGGCAGAAGGCAGCCATCTCCATCTGCTCACGCCACAGGGTGAAACCGATATGGAGCTGACCGCCCCCGGCCCCCATCTGGCCCGCAACGCTGCGCTGGCTCTGGGCACCATTGCCGCACTGGGCCTGTCACCAGCGGCTGGAGCCGAGGCCCTGCGCCATTTCCTGCCCGAGGCGGGGCGGGGTCAGCAACGCCTGCTGCCCGGCAACGTCACCCTGCTGGATGAGAGCTACAATGCCTCCGGCCCCAGCATCTGCGCCGCCATTGAAACACTGGCCCTCATGCCCGCAGAACGTCACGTCGCCGCTCTGGGGGACATCAGGGAACTGGGTGCCTTCGCCGAGGCCGAACACCGTGCCCTGGCCGGGCCGTTAATAAAGCATGACATTCTAACATTCTGTTGCGGCCCGCATATGAAATCCCTTTACGAAGCCCTTCCTCCTTCCCTACAGGGGGGCTATGCTGAAACGTCAGTCCAGCTTGCCTCCCTGCTGCATCCCGCACTGAAAGACGGGGATGCCCTGCTCGTGAAAGGCAGCCTGGGCAGTAACATGCGTGCCCTCATTGCTCTGCTGGAGCAGCCTGTAACCACAACACCCCACGCCCCAGAGTCCGCCTGATGCTCTTCAACCTTCTTGCTGCACCTTCTTCCTCCCACGGCGGCCTGCTCAATCTGCTGCATTACATGACCTTCCGGGCCGGATGCGCCTGCCTGACGGCACTGGTGATCTCCCTGCTGCTCGGCAAGCCCTTCATTGCCCAGCTCAAGCGCATCCAGCGGCAGGGGCAGCCCATCCGTGCCCTCGGGCCGGAACGGCACATACTGGAAAAGGCCGGTACCCCCACCATGGGCGGCGGCCTCATCCTGTTTTCCCTGACCCTGTCCACTCTCCTCTGGGCAGACCTGTATGACGGGTTCGTCTGGGCCGTACTGCTGACAACGCTGGGCTTCGGGGCCATCGGCTTTGCGGATGATTACCTGAAGCTGGCCAAGGGCAATAGCAGAGGGGTCTCCAAGAAACTCCGTCTGGGCGGAGAATTCCTAGTCTCCTGCCTCGCCGGGATCGCCATGGAAGCCATGACACCGCCTGATCTGCGCAATGCCGTGGCCTTCCCCTTTGCCAAGACCTTCGTCCTCCATCTCGGCTATGTTTTCCCACTGTTCGCCATGATGACAATTACGGGCTTCGGCAATGCCGTGAACCTGACAGACGGGCTTGATGGCCTGGCCACGGTTCCCTCCATCATTGCCGCCCTCGTCTTTGCCCTGATCGCCTATCTGGTCGGCAACCATGTGTTTGCGGATTATCTCCAGCTCCACCATGTCCCCGGTACCGGGGAGCTGAGCATCTTCTGTGCCGCCCTGATCGGAGCCGGGCTGGGCTTTCTCTGGTTCAATGCGCCTCCGGCGGAAGTCTTCATGGGGGATACCGGGTCTCTGGCACTGGGCGGTGCCCTCGGTGCCGTGGCCGTGGCCGTGAAGCATGAGCTGGTCCTCTGCCTTGTCGGCGGACTGTTCGTGGTGGAAACCATCTCCGTCATCATTCAGGTTTTCTGGTTCCGCCGGACGGGGAAGCGCATCTTCCTCATGGCGCCCCTGCATCACCATTTTGAAAAGATGGGCTGGCAGGAGCCGAAAATTGTCGTCCGCTTCTGGATCGTCGCCATCATTCTGGGGCTGTGTGGTCTGGCCACACTGAAACTGCGCTGATGACGGCTTCATCCTCTTCCCCGACATGGCCTGCCACGCTGCTGGCGGACCGGCATTATGCCGTCTGCGGTCTCGGCCGTAATGGAGCCGCCGTCGTACAGGCCCTGCTGGATATGGGAGCAGCCGTTCAGGCATGGGATGACAGCAGGCCGGAGCTTCCCGCTCACCTCGCCTCACATCCCCGCCTGACACTGGCCCCCCTCACAGACCTGACAGGCATGGAGGCCCTGATCCTGTCACCGGGCATCCCCCATCACCTGCCCAAGCCACATCCTGCGGCCCTTCTGGCACAGGAACAGCATGTGCCCATCCTCTCGGATGCCGAACTGCTCTGGCAAATTGTCCGCAGGGCAGGGTCAGAGGCACGGTTTGTCTCCATCACGGGAACCAACGGCAAATCCACCACCACGGCCCTGCTGACCCATATCCTCACACAGGCAGGAATTCCGGCCTGCTGCGGAGGCAATTTCGGCACGGCCTCCCTCGCCCTGCCCGCCCTGGGGAGTGATGGCGTCTATGTCATCGAAATGTCGTCCTACATGCTGGAACGGCTGAAAGACTATCATGCCTGCACCGCCGTCCTGCTGAACCTGACACCGGACCATCTGGACCGACATGGCTCCATGCAGGGTTATCTGGACGCCAAGGCACATGTTTTCGACAACATGACCACAGGTGATCTTGCCATTCTGGGTGAAGACGCCTCATGGGCGGAGGCCCTGCGCCAGAGTCTGGCAGCACGAGGTGTCACCGTCCAGACACTCGCCATAACACAGGCCGTGCCAAAGGCAGACGCCCCTTTCCTGCCAGGGCAGCATAATGCCCAGAATATCGAGACCTGCCGGGCCATCGCCCGCCATCTGGGCCTGTCAGAAGACCAGATTGCCCGGGGGATCAGGAGTTTTACCGGGCTGGATCACCGCCTCCAGCTCGTGGCGCAGGCTGATGGAATCAGTTTCATCAATGACAGCAAGGCCACCAATGCGGAAGCCAGTTTCCATGCGCTGCGAGCCTTCCCCAGAAGCCTGTGGATTGCTGGAGGGATGGCCAAGGAAGGCGGCATAGCCAGCCTTGCCCCCCTCTTCAGCCATGTACGTCGTGCCTTCCTCATCGGGCAGGATGCGCTACTGCTAGCCGACACGCTGAAAGCGCACGGCGTTCCCTTCGAGATCAGCGGCACGCTGGAGCAGGCCACCCGGTCGGCCTGGACTTTCGCCCGGACGCAGGAGGCCCTGCCCATCCTGCTCTCCCCGGCCTGTGCAAGTTTTGACCAGTTCCGCAACTTCGAGGAACGGGGCACGGAATTTGCGGCACTGGCCCGCAGCCTCTGTGCGAAAAAGGAACCCCGCTGATGGCCCTTGCCGACCGCTCCAACAGTTCCCAGAAGGCCCAGTGGTGGCGCAGCCTTGACCGTGTCAGCCTGAGCTGCGTGGGCATCCTCATTGCGCTGGGCTATATCCTCATGCTGGCGGCCAGCCCTGCCGTGGCGCACCGCATCGGGGCCTCCCGGAACATGTTCATTCTCAAACAGGTGGTCTTTCTGGCTCTTGCCGGCTCGGTCGTCATCGTGACATCCCGCCTCAGCCCCCGCATGATCGGGCGTATCGCCGTCATGGGCGGTGTCGTCGCCCTCGGGGCAACCTTCCTGACCCTTGTCCACGGCATGGAGATCAAGGGGGCCAGACGCTGGATTGCCCTGCCGCTCATGTCCGTCCAGCCTTCGGAATTTCTCAAACCCTGCTTTGCCGTCGTGACAGGCCTGCTGCTGAGCCTCCGCCATACCCTGACACTGGCCAACGGATGGCGTTTCCCGGGGCGGCTGGTGGCCTGCGGGGTTTATGTCGTCATTGCGGCCCTGCTCCAGGCCCAGCCGGATATCGGGATGCTGTCCGTCATCAGCATGGTGTTCATCACCCAGCTTTTCATTGACGGTCTGCCCATCATCATCTTCGGCATGCTGGTCACGGCCGCAATGGGAGCCTTCGGCGTGGCCTATCTGGTGTTCGACCACGTCCATTCCCGTGTGCAACGCTTCCTGCATCCTGATGTGGGCGACCATTACCAGATCGACACCTCCATGCGGGCCTTCGGCAATGGAGGACTGCTGGGCCGGGGGCCGGGTGAAGGCCGGGTGAAGGACCTTCTTCCCGATGCCCATGCCGACTTCGTCTTTTCCGTGGCGGGGGAAGAATATGGCTTCGTGATGTGCCTCTTCATCATTGCCGTCTTTACCGTGCTGGTCTTCTCCACCCTCAACCGCCTCCTGGAAGAGAAGAACCCCTATGTCATCCTCTCCGCAGGCGGGCTGGTCACTGGCTTCGGCCTCCAGGCCTTCGTCAACATGGGATCATCCCTGCATCTGATCCCCACCAAGGGCATGACACTGCCCTTCATTTCCTACGGGGGCAGCTCGGCCCTTTCCGTGGCCCTGACCATCGGCATGGCTCTCGCCCTGACCCGCCATCGTATGGAAAGTGGCCTATTTACTCCATCGCCTTCCTCTGCTGAAACAGCCCCGCGCCTGACCAGATCATTCCATAAGGATCAACACCAATGAAACACGCATCCATCATCATTGCCGCCGGTGGCACGGGTGGTCATTTCTTCCCCGCTGAAGCTCTCGGGGCGGAACTTCAGCGGCGTGGGCATCAGACCGTCCTCATCACGGATGCCCGCAATAGCCGGGCAGGCGATGGTGTTTTTGGGGGTAGTCCCCGCTTTGTCCTCAAGGGTAGCGGCGTAGCTAGCAAAAAACCTGTTGAGAAACTCAAAGCTCTCAGTCAGTTGCTCCGGAGCACTTTTAATGCCCGCCAGATCATGGAAAAATATCAGCCTGCCGCCGTTGTCGGGTTTGGCGGCTATCCCTCCATCCCCCTGCTGGGCAGCCGCCTGAAGCTGGGTAAAAAGCCTGCCTTCATCATCCATGAGGGCAATGCCATTCTCGGGCAGGCCAACGCCCTTCTGGCCCGTTTCTGCGATGCCATCGCCACCTCCTATCCCCGGGTCGCCCGCCTGCCAAAAGGCCGGAAGGTCGTGCAGACAGGCATGCCCGTACGTGCCGCCATCGAAGACCTTGCCGATGTCGGCTATACGGCCCCGGACATGTACAACCATCAGGGTCCCATCAACCTGCTCATCTGGGGCGGGTCTCTTGGTGCCCAGATTTTCAGCTCTGTCGTGCCACAGGCTCTCTGCAACCTGCCCCAGCATGTCCGGGTCCGCCTGCACGTGACCCAGCAAGCCCATGAAGAGATGGTTCCTGTCCTTTCCGGCATCTATGAGCAGGTCGGCATCAGGGCCACTGTCACACCCTTCATCAGGAACGTGGCCGAAGAGCTGGAAAAGGCCCATCTCGTCATCGGGCGGGCTGGTGGCTCCTCCATTGCCGAGCTGGCGATGGTCGGGCGTCCGTCCATCCTCGTGCCCCTCCCCATTGCGGCATCCGACGAGCAGGCCGTGAATGCACAGGCCATGGAGCGGGCCGGTGGTGGCTGGATGGTCCGCCAGCGTGACTTCTCATCAGAGGCACTCTGCAGGCATCTGGTCCAGCTCCTCACCCATCCCGAGGAACTGGCCAAGGCGGCAGAGGGGGCACGCAACCTCCAGCAACGCCGTGCCGCCGAAAGGCTGGCCGACCTGGTCGAAGCCTCCATCGACGCCTGATTCCCCTGCCCACCTTTTCCCCCTGCCGGAGTTCTCCCTAATGCGTGCATTACCCCTCAATCTTGGCCTGATCCACTTTGTCGGCATTGGCGGCATCGGCATGTCCGGCATTGCCGAAGTGCTGCACATGCTTGGCTACAAGGTTCAGGGGTCCGACATGGCCAAAAATGCCAATGTGAAGCGTCTGCGCAGGTCAGGCATTCATGTCCATATCGGCCATGACGAGGCCAATCTGGGGGAAGCCCGGGTCGTCGTCATCTCCACTGCCGTGAAGCGGGACAATCCCGAGGTCATGGCCGCCCGTGCCCGGCTCATCCCTGTTGTCCGGCGGGCGGAGATGCTGGCGGAGCTAATGCGCCTGCGCTGGGCCGTGGCCATCGGGGGGACACACGGCAAGACCACCACCACCAGCCTCGTAGCCTGCGTGCTGGAACAGGCGAAGCTGGACCCGACCGTCATCAATGGTGGTATCATCGAGGCCTACGGTACGAACACCCGCATGGGGTCCGGTGACTGGATGGTCGTGGAAGCGGATGAGAGCGATGGCTCCTTCCTCCGCCTCCCCGCCATCATTGCCGTCGTCACCAACATGGACCCCGAACATCTGGACCACTGGGGGTCCGACGAGGCCATGGAGGCCGGGTACCGGCAGTTCGTCTCCAACATCCCCTTCTACGGGTTTGCCGTCCTCTGTGTGGACCATCCCCGTGTGCAGCAGATGATTCCCCAGCTCTCCGACCACCGTGTCGTGACCTATGGTTTCAGCCCGCAGGCGGATGTCCGGGCGGAAATCACCGGAACGGACAGCCGGGGCGTGACCTTCAGCGTCACCATCACGGACCGGGCCAGCAGCAGCCGACGTCTGGCCGGACCGTTCCATCTGCCCATGTTCGGCCATCATAACGTCCTCAATGCCGTGGCGGCCATCGCCGTGGCACAGGAAATGGAAATCCCCGATCACGTCATCGCCGATGCCCTGGGGGGCTTCCGGGGCGTACAGCGTCGCTTCACCCTGACGGGTACATGGAATGACGTGAAGATCATTGATGATTACGGCCATCATCCTGTCGAGATCGCCGCTGTCCTGAAAGCCGCCCGGCAGGCTGGCGCAAAGCATGTCATTGCCGTCATCCAGCCGCACCGTTATTCCCGCCTCAGTGCGCTGTTCAACGATTTCTGCACCTGCATGAATGATGCCGATACCGTCATCGTGGCGGATGTCTATGCCGCCGGGGAAAGCCCCATTGAAGGCATCGGACGGGACCAGCTCGTGGAAGGTCTGCGGGACCGCGGGCATCGCCATGTCCTGCCTCTGGCCTCCCCGGAAGAACTGGCCAGCCTCGTTGCCGATGTTGCCATGCCGGGCGACTATGTCGTCTGTCTGGGGGCTGGCTCCATCACCCACTGGGCACAGGCCCTGCCTGAACAGCTTACCAGCCTGAACGGAACGCATCATGACGGCTGATGCGCCTTTCCAGCAGGTACGGGGACGGCTGAAAGCACAGGCGCCTCTGGCCGCCCGCAGCTGGTTCCGCAGTGGCGGGGCTGCCGACTGGCTGTTCGTCCCGCAGGATGCGGAGGACCTTGCCTCAGCCCTGCGCCAGTGCCCGTCTGACCTGCCCGTGACGGTTCTTGGGGCCTGCTCCAACGTCATCATCCGGGATGGAGGTCTCCCGGGGCTGACCATCCGCCTCGCTGGCGGCTTTGCTGCCATTGAGGCCGATGGTGATGGCCTGATCGCCGGAGCTGCCGCACTGGATGGCAGCGTGGCCGAGACGGCGGCACAGGCAGGCATGGCCGGTTTTGCCTTCCTTTCCACCATTCCCGGCTCCATTGGCGGGGCCGTCTACATGAATGCGGGAGCCTACGGGGGGGACATGTCCACCCTGCTCGACTGGGTGGAGATTCTGACCCGTGAGGGCACGCTCCAGCGTCTGCCTGCTGCATCACTGAACATGCAGTACCGCCACACTTCCCTGCCTGAAGGCAGCATCGTCCTGCGTGCCCGCCTGAAAGCGCATGGGGAGGAAGACCCGGCCGCCATCCAGCAGACAATGCAGGAGATGCGGGCCAGCCGTGAGGCCAGCCAGCCCCTGCGTGCCCGGACGGGCGGCTCCACCTTCCGCAATCCCGAAGGGCGTAAGGCATGGGAACTGATTGACGCTGCCGGGTGCCGGGGACTGCGGCACGGCGGAGCGCAGATCAGCGAGAAGCACTGCAACTTCATGCTCAACACGGGGGACGCCACCAGCACGGAACTGGAAAAACTGGGCGAAATGGTCCGTGCCCGTGTTCTGGACAAGAGCGGCATCACCCTCCACTGGGAAATCAAGCGTCTGGGCCGCTCCCTTTCCTCCACTTCTTCCTCCTGACGATGAGACATCGGGCATGACAGACAGAAACATTCTCCCCACCGTAACGCCTCTTTCCATCGCCGTACTGATGGGGGGTACATCCAGCGAACGCAGCGTCAGCCTCTCCAGCGGCAGGGCCGTCATGGCAGCCCTGAAGGAGGCCGGTCATCATGTCCATGCCATTGATGCAGGACCGGACATCACCGCCACCATCTCGGCCCTGAAAGCCTGCAAGCCGGATGCCGTCTTCAATGCGCTGCACGGTCCCGGTGGAGAAGACGGAGCCATTCAGGGCGTTCTGGAATGGCTGGGCCTGCCCTATACCCATTCCGGCGTGCTGGCTTCCGCCACTGCTATGAACAAGGCCAGCACCCGCATGGCTCTTCAGGCAGCCGGGCTGCCCGTAGCGGAAGGCTGCCTCATCACCCCGGAAGAGCTGAAACAGAGGGCACCGTTGCCGGCCCCCTATGTGCTGAAACCCGTGGCGGAAGGATCATCCGTCGGCGTACATATCCTTCATGAGGATGATGCGGGGACACGCCGTTCCATTGCCGATTCATGGACATTCGGTCCCCGGATTCTGGCCGAACGCTTCATTCCCGGCCGTGAACTAACCGTTGCCGTTCTGGGCGATGACGCCCTCGCCGTGACAGAAATCCTCCCGCAGGAGAGCGGCGGCTTTTATGACTTCGCCGCCAAATATCAGGCCAATGGCTCCCGCCACATCATTCCCGCCCCTCTGCCTGCGGAAATTACGGACCAGGCCCTCACCCTCGCCCGCAAGGCCCATCAGGCTCTGGGCTGCAAGGGAGCCAGCCGGACGGATTACCGCTATGACGGCGGCAGCGGTGCGCTGATCATTCTGGAGGTCAACACCCAGCCGGGCATGACAGCCACATCCCTCCTGCCCGAACAAGCAACCGCCCGAGGCGTGAGCTATCCCCTGCTGTGCCACTGGCTCGTGATGGACGCTCTGGGGAAGGCACAGCCCCTGTCGCTCCATCCCGTGCCCCAGCCTGACGGCAACGGCTGACACACCCCATGTCCTTCTTCAGAGAACGGCCTCAGGAACCCATAGACCCTTATGGAGATCGCCCTTCCAGCATGTCCCTCTTCTGGCAGAGACAGAAGATCATCATGCGGCGTCTCAGCATTCTGGGCCTAGTCTGTCTCCTGCTGGCCGGGACGGGCTGGCTGGCCTGGAGCAGCCTGGGAGGACACAGGCTCACTGACAGCCTGCGGGTCCGTCTGGCAGCCCTTGATCCACTCCGCATCCGTCACATCATCATCACGGGACGGCACCTGACGGATGAGAGTGAGATTCTGGAAGCCCTAGGCACGGACGTGAATCACTCCCTCTTCAGCTTCTCCGTAGAAACAGCCCGACAGCGGATAGATGAACTAACCTTCGTCAAATATTCAACGGTTGAACGCCACCTGCCCGATACGATTAATATTACCATTGAGGAAAAAAATCCCATTGCCATATGGCAGATGGATGGTCACTTCGTCCTCATCAACCAAAAAGGTGACACAGTTTCCCGACAGGAACTCACGGCACGCAACAGCTCGGTCTTCCGCAAGCTACCTCTTATTGTTGGAATGGGTGCCAATCTGGAGGCCGATGCCATCATTTCCCTTCTGAACCAGTATCCGGACATCAACAGCCATACGCTGGCCCTGATCCGCATCGGGCAGAGACGCTGGAACATCCTGATGCAAAACGGCACGACCCTCATGCTGCCAGAGGGAGCCGAGGCTGCTGCGCTGGCCCGACTGCACAGCTACCAGACTAATTATCAGCTTCTAGATCGCCCCCTTAAAACAATTGACATGCGCCTATCTGACCGTATGGTAATTCACCCCGCAGGCTCCGTTTCAGTCACTGCCAATCAAGACGCTACATCCGTGCCTCCGCCAGCTGGAGACTGAACTTCCATGACATTTCGCATTTCAACTTCTCAGTCCTCCCATGCAATAAAAAAAGAAGAGCGGGCCATCCTCCCAATTCTTCCTTCGAAAGAACAACAAGGCTTTACATGGTCACCTGGCCTCAAAACTGTACTGGACATCGGTTCCACTAAAATAACCTGCTTTGTTGGCCAAGGATTAAAAAATGGCGGGTTACGAGTCCTTAGTTGGGGCTGGCGACGCTCGGAAGGAATCAGCTCGGGGGCAATAGTTGATGTCCTTCAACTCGAGCGTGTCATCCGAGCTACAGTCGGTGACGCCGAACGCAAAATTAGCCGTCGTATTAAGGATGTAACTGTTAACCTTGCTTGTGGTAATCCCCGCAGCTACCACATAGATGCCTTCACGACTCCCAACGGCCGAGAGGTAAACGAAGAAGATATCCGAGATCTTTATGGACAAGCCTGCCACAACGCCCTAGAGCCACGTCGTCAGATCGTGCATGCCCTGCCTTTGGGCTTTAACATCGATGACAGCATCACCGTGCTTAATCCATGTGGGCAACGGTGCGAAAAATTAATGGGCAAATTTCACATTATAGATGCCCAAACTAATGCCTTTCAGACTCTAAATGCCGTTTTACAAAAAGCTGAACTACGAATCGTGGGAATGTTATCTAATCCCATCGCTTCTGGCCTTGCCGTATTAGACCATGACGAGCGTGACCTCGGAGCCACCGTTGTCGACATGGGCGCAGGAACGACCACCCTTGCCGTTTTTGCCCGTGGGCGCGTCCTCTACACTCGTCACATCCGCATTGGTGGACATCACATCACTCGTGACATTGCCCAATCCTTATCTATCCCCATCGACATGGCAGAGAGGCTGAAAACCCTTTATGGCATGGCCCATGCCTCTGCCAATGATGCTTTTATCCCCATTGCACTTCCTCTTCCCCATCACAACATTGTTCGTCAAATCACTAGGGCTGATTTGGTACGAGCCATCGCTCCCCGTGTCGAGGAAACGCTAGAAATGCTTCGCTACGAACTAGATGAAGCCGGATTAGGACGTCCGGCCGAGGGACGAGTCGTACTCACTGGCGGAGGAGCCCTCCTCAATGGCATTGACCTCGTAACTGCTGAAATTCTTAATCGCCCAGTTCAGATTCGTTCTCCAATGAACATACGGGGTCTACCCGAGTCGAGCCATCCTTCAATCTGGACGGGATTTTCTACAGCCTCAGGGCAACTTGCCTGGGCAGTAGGAGCTAAAGACCACTTCTGCTTATCAGAGAAGAACACAGCACCTCAGGGAATAGCGTGGCGTATTACGAACCTTCTAAAACGAAAAACATAGACAAAAAACAGCTCACACCTTCCAGCCTTATATCTTCAAGTGCTATCGTGCCCGAAAGACCCTCACACAACACCGATCACGCTTTCTGTCTTTATCCAACCGGAGCAAAAACTCTATGTCTCTGAACCTAACCCCGACAACCCCCGGCGTGAATAGTGTAAGCCCTCCGCGTATTACCGTCATCGGAGTTGGAGGTGGCGGCGTCAATGCTGTCAATAACATGATCGGTGGAAAACTCCGTGGCGTAACTTTCATTGCCGCCAATACAGACGCCCAACAATTAGCTCTCTCCAAGGCCGAAACACGCCTTCAACTCGGCCCTACTCTTACGAGAGGATTAGGAGCTGGTGCCAAACCAGAAATCGGCCGCCAATCAGCCGAAGAAGTTGAAGCAGAGATTCGGCAGCATCTGGAAGGTGTTGACTTAGTCTTTGTAACAGCTGGGATGGGAGGCGGGACAGGCACGGGTGCCGCTCCTGTAGTTGCGCGAATTGCTCACGAATCCGGTGCTTTAACCATTGGTGTTGTTTCCAAGCCTTTTGATTTCGAAGGAGCCCGCCGAAGCCGGGCTGCAATAGCTGGAATCGCAGAGTTAGAAAAATATGTTGACACCCTTCTCGTCATTCCCAATCAAAATCTTTTTGGGTCTGCATCTTTAACGACGTCCCTAGTCGAAGCGTTCGCCATGGCTGACGATGTATTGTACAGCGGCGTCCGTAGTGTAACCGACCTGATGGTTGAAGCCGGGTACCAGAATCTTGATTTCGCCGATGTCCGCACCGTCATGAGCGGCATGGGCAAGGCCATGATGGGCATTGGCACAGCATCCGCTGACGAAGACGGTGAAGATTGGGCCATAACGGCTGCCGAGCGAGCTATTTCTAACCCGCTTCTAGAGGAGACTTCTATTGCCGGGGCCCGTGCCCTCCTCGTGAACGTCACACTCGGCCCAGATATGAGCCTACTGGCCTATAACCAAATTATGAACCTCATTCGCGAGACAGCCAACTGCGAAGATGAAGAAATTAACAGCGGCTTCGTCGTCAATGAAGAGATGAAAGGACGCGTGCAAGTTTCCGTTATCGCCACGGGTCTAGATGGACGTGAGCGCAACGACTCCATTGGCCACTCCACGTACAAAGAACAGCCGCAAGAGGCCACGCAAGACGTAACTGCCGTTGTCCCCGTCTCCGAGAAAGATTCCTCATCAAGCGAAAAGAACCTCTGCCACGAAAACGAACTGAATCATACAGCATCTTCTCAAATAAGCCACGGTCCTACACCAACGAGTTATAGCAGTAACGATCAAAACAGTCCATCATCCAACGCAACTCCGCAACTACCTAACTACGATCCTCACCTTGGCCCACATCACCAACTCTCTAATTCCGTGTCGGCGCCCTCTTCCTCTCGGGTTGATACGCCATCGACAAATGGCGGCCTGTTTAGTCGTTTATTCCGCACCGCACGTCCAGAGCACGAAAGCCAGAACCAACAATCGCCACACAATAGTAAACTAGAAAATGAAGAACCAACTTCAACAAACGAGGATGACGAGCTAGATATTCCGGCCTATCTTCGTCGTAGTCCGAGATAACTAGCTTCAATGTGAAGTTACTCCTAAAAGAAAGCTCTCTTCTCCATCACACCATATGCCCTCCTCAACAAGAAGGACCTTTCATCCCAGGCGGATGCAGACCACACTGAAACATCCTGTGCAGTGCCAAGGCACGGGGCTGCATGGCGGCAGGCCCGCCACGCTCCATCTCCTTCCGGCAGAGGCCAATACGGGCATCCACCTCCAGCGTCTGGACAGGGCAGGCACGCCGCCCTTCCGTCTCACGCCGGACTGCATCATCTCCAGCCCGCTGGCAACGGTCGCTTCATCCCCGCTCACGGCTGATCTGACAGTCGCCACCGTGGAGCATCTCATGGCGGCCCTCCATGCCTGCGGGATCGACAATCTGCTCATCCAGAGTGACGGGCCGGAACTTCCCATTCTGGATGGCTGCTCACGGACGTTCATGTCCCTGCTGGATGATGCCGGAACCGTCAGCCTGTCAGTTCCCCGCCGTTCTGTCAGCATACTCCGTCCTGTCCATGTGACAGGCAGGGATGGAGCCAGAGCCAGCCTGCTCCCCGGCACATCCGACGCACTGGAACTCTCCCTGAGCATCGATTTCCCCGCTCCGGCCATCGGGAAACAGACATGCGCCATCCGCCTCTCCCGCCAGACATTCGAAACCGAACTGGCCTCCTGCCGCACGTTCGTCAATCATCAGGATATTGCCGCCCTTCAGGCGCAGGGTCTGGCCCTGGGCGGGTCTCTGGAGAATGCGCTGGTCATCCAGCATGACCGTATCCTCAATCCCGGCGGCCTGCGCTACGACAATGAATGCGCCCGCCACAAGATGCTGGATACGGTCGGCGATCTCTACTGTGCAGGATACAGGCTGTCCGGCCGTTTCGAGGGGCACAGGACAGGCCATGCCCTCAACAACCAGCTTCTGCGCGCACTCTTCTCTTCCCCGGAAAACTGGCAGTTCTCTGATGGAAGCGTGTCCGTTCTGCCCCGGCCTGCATGAGAATATCAGGCCGGAGCGCAAGAACCCCCTTTTCCCAGAAAACTCCCATGCTATAAGAAAATCATGGTCAGCAGCATCCTAAAATCCCACGTGATTTCGTCCCGTTTCAGTCTTGCGGTTTTCTGCGTTCCGGCTCTGCTCGGACTCAGCCTTCTATCCGGCTGTTCCAGCTCCGATGCTGACATACAGGCAAAGCTGCCACGGTCGGCTGATGCCGAAACCCTCTACAACTATGGGATTGATGCCCTTCACGGGGGGCATTACAAGCTGGCCAGCAGCGAGTTCGAACTTCTCCAGCAGAATTTCCCCTATTCCGGCTACACGGGCAGTGCTGAACTGATGGAAGGCTATGCCTACTATCTTCAGGGCGAGTATGCCCTCTCCGTCCAGCAGCTGGAACGTTATCTCCAGCTGCATCCCACCAGCCCGGATGCTGCCTACGCCTATTATCTGCGTGGCCTGTGCTATTACGAGCAGATCGGCGATGTCTCCCGTGACCAGCTCGGCACGCTGGAGGCCATGGATGCCCTCCAGGAAGTCATCACCCGTTTCCCCCAGACCTCCTATGCCCGTGATGCCCAGCTGAAGATTGACCTCTGCCGTGACCATCTGGCCGGCAAGGAAATGTATGTCGGCCGCTACTACCAGCGGGAGAAGGATTATCAGTCCGCCTATGGCCGCTATCAGCGTGTCGTGCAGGACTTCCAAACGACAAACCATGTGCCGGAAGCCCTGGAGCGTCTGGTCGAAGTCAACCTGGCCCTCGGCCTGCCGGATGAGGCCCGCCAGTCCGCCGCCGTGCTGGGTTATAATGCCCCGGACAGCCGCTGGTACCGGCTCGCCTATAACAAGCTGAAAAACCATCACCAGCTGACACCGCAGCTGCCCAGGCCGTCACAGAGCCAGAAGGCGCATGAGCGTCGTTCCAGAAAGCGCCATGCCATGACCCCGCCTTCTGCACAGCAGACAGCCCCGGCATCATCCGATGCCGTCATCGTCCAGCCCGTTTCCACGACGCAGTCTGCCCCGATTGCCTCCGTGAACATTCCTCCGGCTCCCGCACCGGCCGGAAAAAAATCACGATAGGATATGAAGGCCATCAGGCCTGCCATCTCCTGACCATTTATGGAACGTAAAATGTGAAGCCGGAATTTTCTGGCTTCACATCATTTATTCGCTCCCCGCCAGTGTGACCTATTGCGCTGGCTACTTTTTTACTCAATATCTGGCACCGCATTTTCTGAAAACCTGCAGCAGGCGCACCTGTCGACGCTCTGCCCGGTTCTGGAGGCTGCATTATGCTGACACATCTCTCCATCCGTGATGTCGTCCTGATCGAAAAGCTGGACCTCCCCTTCCACGGGGGCCTCACAGCCCTGACAGGGGAAACGGGAGCTGGAAAATCCATCCTACTGGACAGCCTCGGCCTCGCCCTGGGGGAGCGGACCACCAGCCGCATCATTCGGGCCGGTGCCGCCCAGAGCAGCGTCACGGCCGTCTTTGAACTGCCCATGGGCCACCCGGCCTATGGTCTGCTCCGCAACAAGGACATCGCCTCCATCGAGGAAGGCGAACCTCTGGTCCTCCGCCGGATCGTCACAAAAGAAGGACGTTCCCGCGCCTACATATGTGACCAGCCCATCGGCATCAGCGTCCTGCGGGAAGTCGCCTCCCTCCTCGTGGAAATACAGGGCCAGCATGAACAGATGGGGCTGGCCAACCAGAGTGCCCACCAGACCCTTCTGGACGCCTTTGCCGTACCGCAGAAACTCCGCCAGCAGGTCGCCCGCTGCTGGGATGACTGGCAGAACACCCTGCGAACCCTGAACAAGGCCCGCAAGGATGTGGAAGATGCCAGCAAGGAGGAAGACTGGCTGCGTCAGGTCGTGGAAGACCTCTCGGCCCTTGCTCCCAGAGAGGGTGAAGAGGATGAACTCGCCGCCCTACGGGTCAAGCTCCAGCAGGATGAACGCCGGGGCGAGGCCGTGGCCGCTGCCCTCGCCGAACTGACGCCAAAGGATCGCCGCACGGCAACACCGGCCAATGCCCTCCGTTCTGCCAACCGTGCCCTCTCCCGGCTGCTTCCCTCCCCGCTGGACCGGGCACAGGACGAAGAGCAGGAAACACCCTCCGCCCAGCAGGAACAGGCGCAGGAAGCCCTCACGGCTCTGGAAAGGGCCGAAGAATATCTTGCCGAGGCTGAAACCCTGCTCTCCCGTCTGGCCGTGGATACCACGGTTGATTTCCGCCTTCTGGAAGAAACGGAGGAACGGCTGTTCACCCTGCGTGCCGAAGCCCGCAAGCACAAGATCAGCGTCAGTGAACTCCCCTCCTTTCTGGAGACCCTGAACCAGCGGCTTGCCAGCATTGATTCCAGCTCCGAGGCTCTGGCCCGGCTGGAAGAGCAGGTCCGTGAAAGTCGGACAGCGTACGAAACCGCCGCACAGGAACTGAGTGCGGCCCGTGGCAAGGCAGCCCGCCAGATTGAAAAACGGGTCATGGCCGAGCTGGTGCCCCTCAAGCTGGAGCGGGCACGGTTCATCGTCGAACTCTCCCCCCTGCCTGCCGAACAGTGGAACCGCCACGGCATGGAGCAGGTGGCCTTCCTCATCGCCGCCAACCCCGGACAGCCCCCCGGCCCCCTTGGCAAGGTGGCCTCCGGTGGGGAACTCTCCCGCCTCATGCTGGCCCTCAAGGTCGTGCTGGCAGGCCGTTCCTCACTCACCACACTGGTCTTTGACGAAGTGGATTCCGGTGTCGGGGGAGCGACCGCCTCCGCCATTGGTGAGCGTCTGAACCGTGTGGCACGGGATGTTCAGGTACTGGCCATCACCCACAGCCCGCAGGTGGCCGCCTACGGGGACCATCAGCTCCGCATTGCCAAACAGGTCGTCAACAATCAGACGCAGACCAGTGCCACCCCTCTGACGGATGAGGAACGCCGTGAAGAGCTGGCCCGGATGCTCGCTGGCGATACCGTAACCGATGCCGCCCGTGCAGCAGCAGACAGCCTCCTTGGACCCGCAGCAGAATGACCAGAACAGCCTCCCCTGCCCAGCGTCACGCCGAACTGGAAGCAAAAATTGCCCGCTGGAATGAGGCCTATCACGGGCAGGACAATCCTGAAGTCTCCGATGCCGAGTATGACAATGCCCGACTGGAGCTGGTCATGCTGGAAAGACGCCATCCGGAGCTGAAGAAAAAGGACGGTGTCTCCTCACAGGTGGGAGCAGCCCCCAATCCCGCCTTTGGCAAAGTGAAACACCGTGCCCCCATGCTCTCGCTGGACAATGTGTTCAGTGAAGACGAATTCGCCCAGTTCATCAGCCGGATCGGGCGGTTTCTCGGGCTGGATGAAGCCGGGACAAACGGGCTGAAGTTCGTGGCCGAACCCAAGATTGATGGCCTGTCCATCAGCCTGACCTACGAGAAAGGCCAGCTGACGGTCGGCACGACCCGGGGCGATGGCACGACGGGGGAAGATGTCACCGCCAATGTGCGGACCATCAGCACCATTCCCCAAACCCTGCCGGCCCCTTTCCCGGACCTTCTGGAAATCCGGGGCGAAATCTTCATGAGCCGGGCCGAATTTCTGGCTCTCAACCAGCAGCAGGAAGAACGGGGCGAAAAACCCTTCGCCAACCCGCGCAATGCCGCCGCCGGATCACTCCGCCAGCTGGATGCCTCCGTCACGGCCCGCCGCCCTCTGGGGCTGTTCGCCTATGGGCTGGGCTATAATACGGGCGTGACCGTCACCACCCATTCCGAATGGCTCGAACAGCTGAAAAACTGGGGCTTTGCCGTCAATCCGCTGTCCCGGGCCATCAGTCATGCCAGTGACGTCCCTGCCTATGTAGAGAGCTTGGCCAAGGAACGGCCTGACCTTGATTACGATATTGACGGCATCGTCTTCAAAATTGACGCCATTGACCTCCAGACACGCCTTGGCTTTGTGGGGCGTGCCCCTCGCTGGGCCATCGCCTGGAAATTCCCGGCAGAACAGGCCATCACCCGGCTGAATGACATTGAAATTCAGGTAGGGCGGACCGGTGCCCTGACCCCCGTGGCGCATCTGGAGCCTATCAATGTCGGTGGGGTCATCGTCTCACGGGCGACCCTTCATAATGAAGATGAAATCCGCCGTCTGGATGTTCGCCCCGGTGACCTCGTCCGCATCCAGCGTGCCGGAGATGTCATTCCGCAGATACTGGGCGTCGTGGATGCGGACAGGCCGGACCGGGCCGGGTCCTTCCATTTTCCTTACCACTGCCCCGTCTGTCATGCCCATGCCGAACGTATTGGCGATGAGGCCGTGCGCCGCTGTTCCGGTGGCCTGACCTGCCCGGCCCAGACAGTCGAACGGCTCATCCATTTCGTGTCCCGCAAGGCATTCGACATTGACGGGCTGGGGGACCGCAGCATCCGCAGCTTTTATGGACTTGGACTGGTCCAGCGTCCGGGCGATATTTTCCGTCTGCACGAACATAGGGAACGTCTCCAGAAGCTGGAAGGCTGGGGGCCGCAGTCCGTCGACAATCTGCTCCAGGCTATTGATGATCGCCGCACCATCAGCCTGCCCCGTTTCATCTACGCACTGGGCATCCGTCGCATCGGAGAGCGCAACGCCCAGCTTCTGGCCCGCCATTATCAGAGCTTCCCCACATGGCACAAAGCCATGATCGCCGCCATTGAAGCAGACAGCGAAGACCGGGCCGCCCTGAGTGCCATCATGGGCATCGGTCCCGCCATTGCTGAAGAAGTGGCAGCCTTCTTTGGTGAAGAGCATAACCGGGCTGCTCTGGGTGACCTCGTCCCGGCCCTGACCATCAGTGAGGAAACTGGCCCCGAGACTGATGACGAAGGCTCCGCTCCCCTGAGTGGCCAGGTCATGGTATTCACGGGGTCGCTCACCACCATGTCACGGGCGGAAGCCAAAGCCATTGCCGAACGCCTCGGCGCACAGGTGACAGATAGCGTCTCCCGCCGCACGACGCTGGTCGTACTGGGCGAAAAGGCTGGCTCCAAAGCCAAGAAGGCACATGAACTGGACATCCGCACACTGGATGAAACCGGATGGCGTTCACTGGCCGGACTGACCGAGACAAGCTGAAGCAGAAATCAGAAGCTGACATCTATGGAAGTGGTCAATTCTCCAAAATAGGATTATGTCACAGTTATTTGAAGAAAATATGTCATATAAAATTTCATTTTGAAAATAATTTTTAAATTTAATTAAAATAAGAAGCAAGAGAATTTCAAAAATTTATTTAATTCATATATAATTATGATATAATACACATTAATTTTAATTATTTCAGTCCACAACTTGTTGATTAATTCTATGAATAGAATAGACTTCTATGAAAATCTCAGATATCCTAGAACAAGACAGTAATTTTCCGGAGATTCGTAGGATGGATGAAAAAAGATATTTCCTAACATGGAATTTTCAGATTCTTCGACAGAACCCCACAACCCGAACACTTTACTGCTCCCGTTTGGACAGCCAGTTCCCCAACGATGCCTTCGGCCTCACACTGGCAACAGACGACATTGGCGCACAATGCACATTTATCCCCCAGGGCGAGAATATTGCCCCCTATCATATTGATGATATTGAAATAAGCTTCAATTCCAATATGCGCGTCTGGAATCTACGGGACAAGAACGGGCTATTCCTATGCTTTGATTCTGAGACGCTTTCTTTCTCCAGAGAACACCCCTCATTCTGGGAGGGGTTCATTATACTTACTCGCAGAGAAATTGACATATTAAGCCATTTTCTGAATAATAAATGGGTCCTTCCCAAGACACAAAAGATTGTTGATGGCAAGGATTTCAAATTCGCTGATGTCTTCAAAATAGTAATTGATGATTTTGACGTTGATATGCGCTATCAACTTTTCAAATACTGGAACAAGTATAACGTCACGCTCTATTTCAGTGGCTGGAAGCGTGAAATGCTTCACCTCTATAACCCTGCTGTTTACATTACCGCCTACAATAAAGAATCCATCATGCAGCAATGCAAGATGTGTGTCGTCTCACTGCGGAAAATGGGGAATTTTACCGGTCCAATCATCCTCATGACCGACAAGGATCAGGCCTATATAGACAACTTGTTTGAAAGCAAGAAAGAGTACACTGACAATCTCATCATCCATAATCTGTATCCAAAGGACTTCCTGTCCTTTGTCTGCTCCAAATATGAAATAACGAATAAAGACACTTTTGCAGGGTATCAACCGCTCCTATATCTGGACCCAGACATCATCCTAAACAGACCACTGGAGCCGATGTTAATACGTGGCCTCTCAACTGGCAAGATATGCTCCCCTGCCGAAGAATTTCATCCCATACAAACCCATATTCCAGCGGGCTCGTCCCTATTCTCAATGGATGACATTCCAGGCCGTTTCACACCCGGCATCAATGGCGGGACCATCCTGTTCCCCAATACGGAAGATGATACAATCCGCCGCTTCGTTGATGAGATACGGCACGAAGTAACAAATCTAGTCTTCAAATTTGGACGTTCATTCAATGGCTGGGCCGATCAAGAAGCTTATAATTACCTTGCCATTAAAACGAACCTGGTCAATTCCAATGCCCTAACACCATTTACGGCCTATCAAGGGCCTACCCATGACCAGCGTCTGGGTCTGATCCATTTCTGGGGCTTCTCATCCGATGAAAAAGTGAAACGGATGAGAGAATACATGAATACTCTGGGCTATCACGCCTGAGTGATCTGACCTTATGGTCCCTTCATCCATGTCAGATGAGGGGGCCGAGCACTACATAAACGGCCATTGGATTTCCGGCCATACAGGAACTATGCTCCATCAAGCTCGTTCCACATAAAGCCGCATACCAGCCGCGGTGACTAATATCTAATTTCTTCCTTCACACTAGCAACCAACAAACAGTGTTTCAGCCTATACTTGTTTTTTGTCCCAAGCTAAGGTGATCTTCATGATTTGGTGTCTGGTTGATAATTTTCAGAAGGCCATCCTGGACCAGCATGCTAACATAAATACTCAGTACGTTTTCTGTATGCTTCAAAAATCCTAGATATCAATAAAGGAACATATATTTCCGATGCCCAGTTTTCGTCATTGCAAAATTCAAATTTCCCAGCGGGGGCGGACAGTCAATGAACGATATAATGCTTCCAAAAGACAACACAACACATTCTACAATCTGTGTTAGAGCAAGTGGTTTAACATCTTGATAGAGTAAGTAGAATTCAATTCTATCAAAATATGGACAATTATATTTACCTTTTAATCATACGTATCTCTAAGTATCTTTAATGTTTCCGAATTATTCTTAGAACATAATCACCCCTTCTAAAACACACCTCATTTTCTTGGCTATTTCCTACCTCCTCATGACAAAATTAATTGTTCCAGATTCATAAAACAATTGAAACCTGCTCCAACTCCATTATCATGCCACCAATAATTGCTGCCTTGGAGGGTGGCCACAGAGAGAGCGCATGCCCACCACATCATCCAATCACCACTCCCTCATCATGCTGGTCGTCGGCCTTCTGGTCACAGTCGTGCTGATCGGGGTATCCATTCTCATTTCCCTCTCCGAAATCTCCTTCGCCGCAGCACGAGAAACCCGTATGCGTGCCCTGGCCGAGGAAGGAGACAAACGGGCACGGGCCTTCCTGCGTCTCCGCCGGAACAGCGGACAGGTCATGACGGCCATCCAGATATGCCTCAATGCCGTGGGTATTCTGGGGGGTGTGGTGGGTGATGCCCTGCTCAGTGAACCTTTTGCTGCTGGCCTGCATTATCTGGGCCTGTCTGCCCCGCTGGCAGACAAGATAGGCTCTTTCAGCTCATTCATTCTGGTGACGGGGCTGTTTGTTCTCTTTGCCGACCTATTGCCCAAGCGCACGGCCATGAACGCCCCGGACAAAATCGCTCTGGCCGTGGGATGGTTCCCTGCCCTGGTCCTCCGGCTTCTTTACCCGGCTGTATGGATTTTCTCCCATATTGCTGACCTGATTCTGAAGCTGCTGCGTATTCCTGCCACGGCAACGGTGGAAGCCGTAACACCGGAAGACCTCCGGGCCATTCTCGCCGCCGGCACGGCCTCGGGTGTCCTGCTGGAGCAGGAACACCAGATGATCCAGAATGTCATGGCCTTGCAGAACCGCTCCGTCACCTCGGCCATGACCCCACGGGATGAAATCGTCTACCTGGATGTCAATGAGAGCCTGGAAAGCCAGCGTGACAAGGTCCGCGTCCGCCCCTACTCCCGCTATCCATTCTGCGATGGATCGCTGGACAAGGTGGTCGGGTCCATCCGTGCGGAAGATGTTCTGGTTGCCGTCGTGGACGAACCCGCCACGCTGACCAACCCGCAGAAAGCCCCCCCCAAACAGATATTCAACATGCGACGGGATGTCCTGTCCCTGCCGGATACGCTGAATCTCTGGGAGACGCTGGCCCAGTTCGATACGCATGGGGCTGGCTTTGCCCTCATCTTCAATGAATACGGGCTGATTGTCGGGCTGATCACCTACAAGGACATCATGGGTGCCCTGATGGACGGACTGGCCAATCCCTTCGAAGAACAGGCCATCGTCCGCCGTGATGATGATTCCTGGCTCATTGATGGAGCCGCCCCCATTCTGGATGTCATCCGGGAGCTGGATATTCCCCTCTTCCACGACAGTGCCGAGTTTGACACGATCGCCGGTTTCATCACGCACCGTCTGCGCCGCATGGCCCGCAAGACGGACCGTATCGAAGTCGCCGGTTTCCGGTTCGAAGTGGTGGATGTTGAGCGGTTCCGCATCAACCAGCTTCTGGTCACCCGGATGAAAAACAGCTGAACATGACCACCATACAGTTCCAGACCAGAGACATTACCTGGCAGGATGCCCTGCTCATCATCGACATGCAGAATGACTTCATGCCCGGTGGTGCCCTGCCTATGTCTGGTGGCCCTGATCTTCTCCCCGTCATCAACCAGCTGAACCGGCTGGAGTTCCGGGCCATCGTGGCTTCACAGGACTGGCACCCCGCTGGACACTGCTCTTTTGAGGAACAGGGTGGCCCCTGGCCAGTTCACTGTCTGGCTGACAGCCGTGGTGCTGCCCTGGTTGGTGGACTGGACCAGAGCCACATCACGCACATCATCCGCAAGGGCATGGCCCTGGATGCTGATTCCAACTCAGCTTTTTATGATGACGCAGAAACGGCCACCGGCCTGACCGCCCTCCTGAAAGGGCTGGGAGTGAAACGGGTTTTCCTGTGCGGTGTTGCGCTGGATGTCTGTGTCATGGCGACAGCCCGCCACGCCATCCAGGACGGATTTGAAACCTTCATCATTCAGAACGCCACCGTCGGCATCAGACCTGTTTCAACCGACCAGATTGAACAGGAAACCGGCATCACCCTCTGTACATTCAGGCAATAATGCATGGCTGGCCATAACCGGTCTGCCCTGCCCATCTCAGCCCGGCGGCTCGACTTCTTCAGCAGGGTTCCACCAGAGCAGCCTTTCTGTCTTCCTCCAGAAAGGCCTAGAGGTAGTCATAATAGGTCTTAATCCCATCTTCTTTCGACTCAAAAGTCTCCCAAAGATTCCCGTGCCCACAGAAATGCTCGATACCTGACCATCCATGTCGTGACAGCACGATTTTGCCCGAAATATGACCGTACCCCTCCCTACAATTAGTCACAGGCGATGTTCCTCCACGTACAAGCATTCAAAATTATTTCCCACACTCGCCTCTACAAAGCCATCCTCCTGTAAAACCCGCCTTCATCAATCCAAATCGAATGTAAGAGTTCCTCTTCATAACATTCCAAACAAATTCACTACGTAAATTCTCGCTCATCAACAAAATCGGCCCTTGATCAATACCTAGCTGCTGGCCATCCACCCAAAAACCATCCTTCACGCGATAACTAGGATTAAAAGCATCCACAAAACCATATTTATTATAAATCATCCCCCCATACCGCCGTTTCATTTCCTCCAGAGAAGGCAGAGTAATTTCTGGCGCAAAAGCGACAGATCCTCCGACAGCCGTAGGAGCGATCGTGCCATCATCCAGCACATAATCACTTCCGGCCCCCCGGGCACTGTACGCCAGAAAATGACGTTTCTCGCCGTCCACTTCCTGCACGCTGTCCCCCGGACCATCCGAAGCTGTCAGCCCCCAGACGGCCCCATCATACCCCTTCCAGTGGCCGGGATTACGCAGCGCATAGTCCCGCTGTGCATAGACGGCTTCCCGGCTGTTCTGGAAATAGTCGTACCCCCGCTGAAGGCTGGCCCTGTCCTGAATATGACGGAAATCCACCCAGCACTCACTATACTGATGCCCGAACAGGGGGGCGAAATTCAGGAAATTATGCCCGTAAAAACTACCTTGCTGCCCCCGCTGCGTCTCTGTCCAGCGGTCCCATAACCCTTCCGGCAGGCCATGTTCCGGTGCTCCCAGAGCCATGATGTAGAGCAGCATTCCTTCGTTATAGCCCTTCCACTGGGCGGACAGGAAATGACCCGGCGGCATCCAGCCCATGCTCAGCCACTCGCTGTCATCACCCCTCATCCAACGCCAGTCCACCCGCCGGTACAGCTGGTCTGCCAGCCTGCGGATTTCCTGCTCCCGTACATCAGAACGGTCATAATAGGACTGTGCGAACAGTACGCCGCCCATCAGCAGGGCCGTATCTATGCTGGAAAGCTCAGACCAGTCCGCCACCCTCAGCCCTGTTTCCGGGTCCAGAAAATGATAGAAAAAGCCATGAGACCCGGCTGTTCCGCTGGTGGCTTCACCCTGTGGCAGAGTCATCAGAAAGCGCAGTGTAGCAAGCGTACGTTCAGCAGCCTGCTGCCGGGTTATGTAGCCCCGCTCCACGCCAATGCCATAAGCCGTCAGGCCAAAGCCCACACTGGCAATACTGGCTGCTCCATTCATCAGGGGGGCACGGTCTGGCACCAGACCATTTCTGGGATTGGCCGTCTCCCAGAACCAGCTGAATGTCCGTTTCTCCAGATCATCCAGAAAGGCCCGATGCTTCTGATCATTCAGGGAAAATACCTCATGAACCTCCCCCGAAGGCACGGCCTTTTCCTGGGACACAGCCGGAGAGCTGAACAGCAGGGGCGAAGCAAAAACCAGAGACAGAAGAGCCTTACCGGCAGAAGGTCGGGACTTTACCCTGGAAAGATGGCCTGTCACGTCATGACGGCCCGACATGAAACGTTCCCTGATCTTCATAATGACTGTCCCCGCCTTCTGCCTGGAGATGGTTTCCACCCTCATGAAAATGCCCTCCTGACAGCCACTTCAACATGATGACGTGACTGCCGGACGGGTTATCATGTCATGAAAAATACCCTTCCGTCACGATGGGCGTATCCACCCTGTAATAATGCTTCTCACCCATCTGATTCTGGTGCTGATGATGATCATCATGTTTTCTGAAAATGCTGTACTGGATACCATTGGACCAGCTATGGATATTCCTGACAATATCCTCATAATGTTTCCTGTATTCATGAACAATCATTGAATACATCAGCGGACCGACGAACCTCAGCACACCATAAGACCCTGTCCCATTGGGGTAAGGCTGATACACCCTGATATTGCACAGAGCCTGCTGGATGATCTTCCTGAGCAGAGGATGACCGGCCGCACAGATGATGTAGTACTGTTCATACTCACCATACGGCATATGCTCTATTTCCAAATGGACCTGCGCACCATGATACCAGCGGGAGAGCAGGAAGCGGTCACCCGGGCGGATGGTCGTATCCAGTGAATGCGTGAAGGACGTTTTTAAGTCAAAATAAACGCCTCCGACAGCATAGAGGCACAGATATCTGAACAAGTCGGCGCGGGCTGCCGGATAATCCGGACTGATCGCTAGATAATAGTGAAGGATGTCTTCGCCGTAATGTTCTTTGATAAAATCCTTTATTTCGTAGAAACCACCTTCCGACCAGAAAGAATATTCATAGCTCTGATTCATGGAAACGACAGAATTTCTGTTTTCCACATAGACCTCCGGGTAAATTCCCGGATTGTCCCTGAAAATTCCCACCTGGTGGATTTTCTTCGAGATATGTTCCGCTTCCTCGATATGTGGGAGAGGTGGCGGAAGAATATCTAGATCAACGTCCCGGAATATTTCGCAACGGTCTACACCCGGCATGTGATGGAGAGCCAAACTGGGAGAAGACGACAGAAACCCCGCATCATTCCTGAAGAAAGTTACGATACCGTCAGCCCGCCATTCGATACTATACCCTGCCCGCTCTAGGTCCTTGTCAGTTGCTGGTGGCGGCGTATCAGCATCATAAAACGCACATAAAAAACGCTGTTCCAGCCCGGCCTGACCACGAACCAGATAACTACCATGAGCAGATACAAACATACCCTAAATTCCCAAATATCAAAAATTAACAGGTCCCAATCTCGTAACAACTAAATTATACGTCCGACCCGACATGAACCCAAAAAACGTAATCAAACTACTTTCTCCTATTTTTAATCGTCCAATTTTTGAAAAGTTCTCTATATTACTTCTTATATTAATTCTTTTCCTGCCAAATCCAGCTGTGAATACTTTCCGTTCTTGAGAATGAACAAATTGAAGATAGTCCACTTCATCACCGCTTTCAGTTTTTATCCTTCCAATTACAGGATCACTTAAAATCAACAAGCCCTCAAAAGCATCCTGCGTAAGAGGAAGAAATTTTTCCCAGTCAGCCACATGTGCTGCCCAACCCGTCCGATTTGTTCCCGGATCTATTGTCACATACGCTTGACGCTCGGCACAATAAAAAGAAACTAGTCCATCCCGCCATGCAAGCAATGACATATGCGGCACATCCAACATATTACCAAAAATATCCCAAACTTTCACCTGACAATCTTTAGGAAATGGATAAGCCCCCATGTAGTAACCACTGACTAAAATACCCTGCAAAGGGATGCGAACTAACTCACTCCAATAATTATTATAACTAATTAAATGCCCGTAACAATCTAAAAACCACACCCTCTCAAAAGAATAAGCCCCCCCTCTCCCACTCATTAACATGTCCTCCTTTATTCTACTCGGAACCAATACCCTTCACCCTGAAGGAATCAACATCGACTGTATCAGTCTACAAAAATACCGCCCCCCTTTTTTAAAGAGGAACGGTAGCACGATACCCTACACACTCTTATAAGCAACTCCTTTAATCAAAAGTCTTTTGACTACGATTAATTACAAGACGTGCAACGTCTCCAAAACTGCTTACCAAAGCAACCTCAACAGACGAACCAACGGGCGCCTGACCAATCTTCGCAAAATTTCTTAAGTTCCGAGAAATAGAAAACGCAAAACCACCCAGCCAAGCAAAATTTCCAACGTTTTCAGCAACAGAAGGCCAGACAAGCACTGGGGCAGGAACCCCATTCATCTTCACTTCACCGTAAGAACGGTCTTGTAAAAGAAAAATACCATCAAGCATTTCCTTCGTTAATAAAATAAACCGCTCCCAATCATATAATTCTACGGAGTTCCAATGTGTATCATGATTCCGAGGATCAATGGAAAAAAATGTCCCCGTATCCTTATCCACGAAACCAAAGACACTCTCACCAGCCTCAACCACTGAAACATCTGGTAAACCCTTCGCCCGCGACGATGCGTATTGGAAAACCACACTCGCCGGCAATTTAAGTGGCCACTCTTCCATTATGTATGTGTCAGGATAATCCCCAGCTCGCAATTGATGCCGTTGTAACGCATCACCTTCCTTAGGCTGAGTAATAATATGGCCAAACCAGTCCATAATCCACAAACGCTGCCGCCCCTCACTCATGGGTCACCTCTCTACAGAATTAAAACATACTCAACGATAACCAAGCCTGAAGACTATCAGAAGTAAACCTAGATAGCCACATTTACGACTCTAAACCTCGCACAACTACCGAAATCGTCAGTTCCTTTAAACTGAACACACTCGGAGAACAGAAACAGGACCAAAAATAAGTCTATTTTACATAAGAGAAAAGAAAAAACACCAAAAACCAGCCCGATAGGAACATAATTCCAATTTATGCTCTACAGCCGTGACACATACACTTCCGAAGAAATCACACTGGTGCGCCCTGCTGGATTCGAACCAGCGACCCACAGCTTAGAAGGCTGTTGCTCTATCCAGCTGAGCTAAGGGCGCTCCTGCCTTGCTGTGCAACGTGGTCGGGGCGCCCGGACTCGAACCGGGGGCCTCCTGTACCCAAAACAGGCGCGCTACCAGGCTGCGCCACGCCCCGACGACGTGAGGCCTTCTTAAAGGGACTCCGCCTCCCAGGCAAGGGCCTTTCTCGGCGCAGAAAGGTGTTTTTTCAAAAAATCACACCGTCCGGTCCTGATTCAGAGGTGGAATGAACTGTGGGGCCATATCCCACGGAAACAGGACCCATGTATCCTGCGGCACCTCCGTCACGAAATGATCCGCATGGGGCCGCCCATCCGGCTTGGCATAGAGGCAGGCAAACACGGCCTTCGGCAGCATCCTGCGCACATACCGGGCCGTCACGCCTGAATCCACAAGGTCATCCACGATGAGAAAGCCTTCACCATCACCGGCGGCCGCTGCCGCCTTCAGCAGCTCCGGCTCCTGCTGCGTCCCTTCCTCACCCGCATAACTGGCAACGGAGATGCTCTCTATCAGGCGACAGCCCAGCTCCCGCCCCAGAATGGCCGCCGGGATCAGGCCACCCCGTGTAATGGCCACGATCCCACGGAAGGGGGAACAGTCACGCAGCAGCGTCGCCGCCAGAAGACGGGCATCGCAATGCATCTGGTCCCACGTCACCGTGGCATATGTGATGGTCTTTTCATTCCGTGTCTGTACTGTGCCTGTCATGGCCATGCCGCTTTCCATGAAAATCCGATCCGTCAGACTGGGATATACCATGCGGCAGACACAAAAAAAGCCCGCACCAGAATGGCCGGACTTAAAAGAAAAACTGGCTCCCGAAGTAGGACTCGAACCTACGACCCAGCGATTAACAGTCGCTTGCTCTACCAACTGAGCTATTCGGGATCAGCTGAGGCCTATTTACCCAAACTCCCCGGCGAGGTAAAGACCCTTTTTTCAGGAAACTGGAAAAATATGTCCACCAGCAGACACAAAAAAAGCCCGCACCAGAATGGCCGGACCTGAAAGAAAAAGCTGGCTCCCGAAGTAGGACTCGAACCTACGACCCAGCGATTAACAGTCGCTTGCTCTACCAACTGAGCTATTCGGGATCAGCCGGAGCCTGTCTACCCAAACTTCCCGGAGAGGTAAAGGCCCTGAATGCATTTTCCGGAAAGAAAACTACAGTCCGGCTTCCAGTTCCTCACGGCCTTCAGTGGCCAGCTGATCCACACGGTCATTCTCTTCATGGCCTGAATGGCCTTTCACCCAGTGCCATTCCACCTCATGCTGTTTTGCGGCCTCCAGAATACGTCGCCACAGATCCATGTTGGCTACGGGGTCCCCTGCCGTATTGCGCCAGTTACGCCGTACCCAGCCCGTATGCCAGCGTGTGATGCCATTCCGCAGATAGGCACTGTCCGTATAGAGATTGACCACGCAGGGGCGTGTCAGTGTTTCCAGCGCAACGGCCGCTGCCGTGAGTTCCATGCGGTTATTGGTCGTGTCCGCTTCACCGCCCTTCATGGTGCGCTCATGCCCCCGACAGCGCAGAAGAACACCCCACCCTCCCGGTCCGGGGTTCGGTTTGCAGCCACCATCCGTCCAGATATCGACCCGTGTCGTCGGGGATACTGTTTCACCTTCTGATCTGTCAGACATGAGAGGCTTCCTGAAAATGAAGAAGCCGCCGCTGATAGGCCCAGGGGTCTTTCCGGGTCACGAGGGCACCGGCAGGCGTATGGACCCAGTCATAAAGGCGGGTCAGCAGGAAACGCATGGCGGCTCCCTGGCAGAGAACCGGCAGAGCCTCACGCTCCGCCACGGTCAGCGGGCGGACCTGCTCATAGCCCCGCAGAAGAGCCTCAGCCCTGTCCTGCTGGTAATGCCGGTCATCCCTGAAGCACCAGGCATTCAGGCAGATGGCCAGATCATAGGCAAGGAAGTCCGTGCAGGCGAAATAGAAATCAATGACGCCGGACAGACGGCCATTCTGAAAAAAAACGTTATCGGCAAACAGGTCCGCATGAATCTGCCCACGGGGCAGACTGTCCACGCCCGGCCATGAATCAACGATGGCCGTCAGGGCCGTCCCTGTTCCAGAGATCAGGGCAGCAACCCTGTCATCGCCACCATCCGTGCAGCGGGAAAACAGCTCACCCCACCCTTCAGGGGCCAGAGCATTAGGGCGTTCTGCCCGGTAGTCACGCCCCGCCTCATGCAGACGGGCCAGACTGCACCCGACCTGTTCACAGGCTTCCGGTGTGATCTCATCCAGAGAACGGCCATTCAGGAAACTGACCATGATGGCCGGACGCCCAGCCAGCGTCCGCAACGCCCTGCCGTCCTTCGCCATGATGGGCTGGGGGCAGGCAATGCCCTTCTCCGCCAGATGGGTCATCAGACCCAGAAACCAGGGCAGTTCCTCGGGATTCATGCGTTTCTCGAACAGCGTCAGAATGAAACGGTCCCGTGTCGTCTCGACCAGAAAATTGCTGTTCTCGATCCCTTCCGCAATCCCGGTGTAAGAACGGAGTTCCCCCACTTCATATGAAGAGAGGAAGTCCCGCAGGACCTCCTCTTTCAGTTCCGTATAAACGGCCATGACAGATCAGACCGCATCGGAGAGCGGGTGCGGAAGGCGGAAATTGATGTTTTCCTCCTTCACGATGCGCTCCTCGATCGTGACATCATAACGGACGGAAAGCTGCTCGATCATCTCCTGCACGAGGCTTTCCGGTGCGGAGGCACCAGCACTCATGCCCAGTGTCTTCACCCCTTCCAGCTCGCTCCAGTCCATGTCCGATACCTTGGGGACCAGCAGGGCACGTTTTGCGAGGGACCGTTCGGCCACTTCACGCAGACGCTGGGAATTGGAAGAATTCGGAGAGCCAATGACGATCACCAGATCACACTCCGCTGCCAGTTCCTTGACAGCCATCTGGCGGTTGGTCGTGGCATAGCAGATGTCTTCCCGGCGTGGCCCCACGATGTTGGGGAAACGGGAACGCAGGATGTCCACGATCTCGGCCGTATCATCAACGGACAGGGTCGTCTGGGTGATGAAGGCCAGACGGTTCACATCCGCAGGCTGGACCTCGGCTGCCTCCTTGGCATCATTGATCAGCGTGACGGCTCCTGGTGGCAGCTGCCCCATGGTGCCCACAACCTCGGGATGACCGGCATGACCGATCATCAGGATATGACGCTGCTCCGGGCCGCCCCCGGCAAAGTGACGCTCCGCCTCACGGTGAACCTTGGAGACGAGCGGGCATGTGGCATCAAGATAGAGCAGGTTGCGGCGCTGCGCTTCTGCCGGAACGGATTTGGGCACACCATGTGCTGAAAACACCACGTGACCATCCGGCGGAACCTCATCCAGCTCCTCCACGAAAATGGCACCCTTGGCTTCCAGCCCTTCCACGACCGTGCGGTTATGAACGATCTCGTGGCGGACATAAACCGGTGCCCCATAACGGCGCAATGCCTCCTCGACCACGCGGATGGCCCGGTCGACCCCGGCACAGAAACCACGCGGACCCGCCAGAAGAATCTTCAGTGGCGGCTTTCCGGCTGCTAATTCTGCTCCGGGGACGGCAGAGTTGGAGGTTACAGGCGTCGTCTGTTCTGACATAATCTTCCCCAGGCAGGCGATGAACATATTGAACGGTCCGGTGATGCCTCATACAAGGATATAAGCTATCCAGCATCACCGCTCTGTGCCCCTATATCGTCCGTATTGCCGTCTGCTGCAATGTCCTGCACCATTTTCTTGTGGAGTTTTCTGAGTCCGATGCCCGCATTCTCCCTCTCTTCCCGCATCTTTTCCCGCCTTGTGGCGGGCCTCGGCTCTCTCATGCTGGCTGGTCTGCTCAGCGGGTGTGAAGAAGCGGACACCACACATACATTTGCCCCCGCCTGCCCCAGATTTGACATCCCCGGCCAGGTGGCGGACCGCATCACGTATGATGGAAAAGGCCTGGATGCTGCCCACCGTCTGACCTCCACCCACATACTGGCCGTACAGGGTGACTGCCGTACCGGCCCCCAGGATGAGCAGAAACGCCCCATGACCCGTGTCCGCATCAGCCTGAATCTTCAGCTGGAACGTGGCCCTGCCGCCACTGATGATACGGTGACCGTACCTTACTTCGTCGCCATCATTCAGGATGGAGCCATCGTCGACAAGAAAATCTTCACCGAGACCATCAACCTGCCGCCCACCGTCTCCATCAGCCGCAGCAGCACGCCCCTGCGCTTCATCGACATACCGACCGGCAACAACCCGCAGATCAGCCCTTACTCCATGGCGATCGGCCTCCAGCTGAATCATCCCGAGCTGGACTATAACCGCAGCCATCTGCGGGCTGCCCAGTTCCATGAGCATGTACAGTGAGCCATCACATCCCACGGCCCTGAACTGAAAAAGGCCCCTCCGATCTGGAGGGGCCTTTTTTCATGTCGTCATATCTGATGCAGTGGAATGCTGCCCTGCTTCTCCTCAGTCAGAGGATCAAGCACATACCGCCATTCCTCTTTCAGGCGGGAAGCGACATCCGCTTCTTCCACCATGTCCAGCAGGGCCAGAAGACGCTCCTGCCAGGTTTCACGCACGGTGTTCTCGGCATGGGCAATGCTGCTGATGCTCCGCAGCCTGGCCAGTTCATCAAACAGGGCCTCGGCCCGGACCAGAATTTTGTCATTCCGCCCCTCATGCGGGTCGTTCATCTGGCAGATGAACGCATTGGCCCAGTAGTCAGCATAACGCTCCACACCGAAGGACATGGCCCCATCCAGCCCGCTGTTGCGGGCATATTTCCAGACCCATTCGATGATCGACTTGTAGTAATAATGGGAGATGTAGATGTCCTCATAATTACCGTGGTCGGCAAAAGCGGGATCGACCCCGATGCCCGGCGGCGGGTTGCGGTAACCATGAATGGAACCGTCGGTCAGACGGTACGTGAAACGCTCAGCTCCCACCCAGATCGGATGGTGAGGCCGGGACTGGATCGCCCGTCCCGGACGGACGGCGGACTTGACGAGACGCCAGCCCTCACCAATGCCCCCCTGTGAAACGATCTTCTGGTTGCGCTGCGTCAGCGGCTTGGTCAGGTCCGCCAGCCCGTTCCGGTTGACCTCGGAGGCCACGAACTTCCAGTTCAGGGCGATGGCGTCACTCTCCCAGCGGGAGAACGCCTGGAGATAGTCACCCACCATACGGTAGGATGGGGCCAGAGTGATGAACTCGTCACCATCCAGAATGAAGCACCACTCATAATCCAGAATGTTCGGCAGAATGTTCAGCCCATGCCCATAGGCCTTCATCTGGGCGGACATGCCCGGCGCAACCGGGTTCTCGATGAAGGTGATGACCCCCTCATCATGCAGTGCCTTCAGCAGCAGATCGGAGCGGTCATTATTGTCATTGCTGTAGATGAAGAAATGATCGACCCCGATGCTCCTGTGGTAGGCAAGCCACTCCAGAACATAGATGCCCTCATTACGGATGGTGGACATGATGCAGACACGCTTGCGTGGCTGTATGCTGGCCCGGGCCGTATGCAGGGTTGCCTGGGCAAAACCGGCCGGCGCATCCGGCTGCCCATAGGTCAGGACGGCATCACCCAGCGGGCAGCCCCGTTCTTCGGCCGGGTAGCTGTCCCTGTCCTTCGCCCAGCGGGCAAGGCAGTCCCAGCCATCCCGCCAGACCGTATCCCCGACACAGCGGAGGAAAACGTCACGCAGCGGAGCCTGGTCCAGCAGTGCCTTCCCCATATCCCGGATGACGGCCCATGAGGCTACCGGCACCATGGAGTCCAGCAGCCAGCCCAGATAAGGTCCTTCATAATGGCTGATCAGGGTTTCAAAATGGTCGACGGACGGAAAGGCCGTGAAATGAGCCGCCATGTCCTCACCGAACTGGCGCAGCTCTTCAGTCGCCGCCACTTCGTGCAGCTGGAAATGCTCCCACCCCAGCATATGGCTGCAATCACCGATGAACTCATTAACACCGCTGTTGCTGTTCCAGGGCTGGGCCGTACAGCAATGGCTTGGCTTCAGAAGATTCCGGAGACCGATGCGCCGTTCATAGCCGATGATGTCGACACGACGGAACGGCAGCACCGCCCCCTTGTAAGAAAAATGCTTGACCCAGAGAACGGGCAGCACCGTCCCTTCCGCCTCCGGAGCGGCAATAAGGAACACATAGTCAGGATGACCGGGCAACGTCATCGCCAGCAAAGGAATATAGAGAGGCTCGCCCTGCTCGTCCCGACGAACCATCTCGTCAGGGCGAACGTGACATATTCCGTAATCCTTGCATCTAACAGCCAGCCAGCCCTGATGCCCTGTTTCCACATAGTGAAAAACAACTTCAGCCATCTCTACATCCCTTTGCACGCTGTTGCCTCCCCCCCCGGAAACTTCTATATTGCTGGACCGTCTGTTAAATAATCTGGTTGGGTTATGCAAATCGTTCTTCCACCTCCGGCGGGATTTATACCACTTGCTCTACCTCTTGCTGAGCATAACGCCACCAACGCTTATGCTACCGCTCTTTCGGGGGTCAATCACCTTCTCCCGGGAGTAAAAGTAGCCCTCTATATGTTATATGAAAATATATCCGACCATACCATGATCACGGGACGCCGCCTTTTTGCCAACGAGCAGTCTCAAATTCACTTTGTAAACGTATCAGAGTGGATGACAACTTATAAACCTACTCACCTTGAAACAACCGACCGCACGGTCTTCTATCGTTTAGCCATTCCAACTCTGTTCGCTAGATTTCCTCGTATTATCTATGTAGATGATGATATTTTTTTCAAAGCATGTCCAAGCCTACTATACTATAGCGTCCCCCGCACAGCACAGATCGGTGCCACCAGAGATCTATTACTCATTCCTGCACAAACGAGCGGCTTCCACATCCCGGAGGTTATTGCTGGTGGTGCTCAACTTATTGACTATCATCGTGGAGCTCTAGGAGTCTTAAAATCTGATGATTATTTCCAAGACGGAATTTTAATATTCAACACGCTGACAATCAATTCGTCCCAAGCAGAAGAATGCGGACAGCTATGTAACACGCTATTCTGGATGAATGAACAAGATATACTAAACCGTGTCTTTTACAGCCATGTCCACTTTATTCATCAAAACTGGAATGTTTGTTGCGGACCCGGTTGCGCTGAAGCTAGCCAGCTTCTTCCTACTTCATGGAAAAACATATACGATGAAGGATTAGTTAACCCTTTTGCTGTTCATTTTACTGGTTCTCCCAAACCATGGAACGGCTGGAACGGCCCTTATGCAGAGCAATTTAGGCAATTGTTCGATAATGTGTCCAAAGTTGCTCTCTAACCTCCCTTCACCACTCACTTGACAAGGTGCCTTATGACTGGAAAACTAGGTATCGGTATCATTACGTACAATCGTAAAGATGCTCTTCAAAATGTTATCGCCAGCATCAAAAGCCATACCAGCACAGCTCATGAACTCATCGTTGCTGATGATGGGTCCACTGATGGAACGCCAGACTTACTAAAACAAAAAAACATCCCCCATATTACTGGGCGTAACAAAGGCATCTCATGGAACCGCAATCGTGTCCTCTGGTATCTCAAAGAGGAAAAGCTATGTGACTGGATCATCATTCTTGAAGACGACTGTTTCCCAACCATCTTCGGTTGGGAACGACCTTGGGTCAACGCCATTGAGCGTTATGGCCACGTCAACTTTATGCCAGAAATCACTATAGAAATTGATAATGACATTTCATCAGGAGATGGCACTCCCGAAAACCCCTTTATTGCCCCCATGCATCAAGCACTCTGCGTCGGTTATCATGCTAAGGCATTAGCTTATGTTGGCTATCTAGATATCCGATTTGAAAAGTATGGCGAAGAGCATGTCGAACATACTCAACGTTTTCTTCGCGCAGGATATGGTGGGCTGTCTCAACATCTTAGCCCTGAACGTGGACAACTCTTCTATCTAAGAGGCGGTCTAGATACCTTACCCTCCCACAGCCATGGTAGTCACGAATTGGCTATGCGCAACAGAGCCATACATGACACTATTCGCCATGAACCTCTCTACCGTCATCCTTGGCGTACCGATGAAGAAATGTTCGAATTCAGGGAAGAAATCAGTAGAGTTTGGCCCGGTCCCATGCCTACACTAGAAGGCGAGACACAGCTGTTCGACGGCATTATTTCACTAGGAGGAGATGAAATAGTCAATCAGGCCATAGAAGCCCATTATGGTCGTACTGGTTCAAGGCTTTTCGACCAGTTCCTCACACCATTCCATACATTGATCTCACTATTTCAACATGATTTTTCCGAGCTGCTTTCAACAAAATGCCTCTATGGTCATCACAATGCCCTGCGCTGCCGGGATACGCTGCTTGTCTATCACAACTGTCTGGAAAAACAGGCAGGGGAACATACCTCCGTGGAAATGTTCCACGCCCAGCTCCCCCTGTTACGGCACCGGTTCCATACCATGATTCAAGAGATTGACAGTCTCTGCCACAGGTCGCAGCGGGTACTGTTTGTCCGCAGCTGGCGGGACAGTCTTTTCTATGCCGGGCAGCATCGTCCGGCCCACGTTGCCAGTGCCAGTTTCCAGACCCTGGTGGAGGCGATTGCCGCCCGCTATCCATCTCTGGATTTCAGGGTGATGTTCGTCAATTTCGGCAAGGACCACGTTGCCGACAGCCGCATGATCTTCGCCAATACGGACACGCCTGATACATGCTCCAGAGACGAAGAACTGGCCGGATGGGGCCGCATGTTCTCCGACTACAGGATCGGCCTGACCCCCTGAAAGGATTTCACAGGCCTGTCAGATAACGCCACGCATGGACATCCTCTGGCAGCGTCCCCAGGGTCTGCCCCATGATGTAATCGGCCACGGCACATTCATTGAACAGGGCATGATACCGCTGCCACCCGGCCCGGGCGACCTCCCTGCGGGCCTGAGGAGCCTTGTGATACTGGCCGATCAGCTCCACCAGCTCATCCAGACTGCTGAAAAAGGTCATTTCCTGATCGGAGAACAGACTGTCATACCCTGTCTGCCGTTCCATGAAGACCAGCTGACCATTGCCGACCATCTGGGCCAGACGATCCGAACTGTACAGGTAATAATCCGCACGTCGGCTGATGTTCAGGCCCATGGCGGCCTGTTCCAGCAGGGTGCCATAGGCAGCCCCACTGACATAAGGCTGCCCCCTCACCCCCGCATAGGCAAAGCGTACTGAGGGCGGCAGCCTTTCTTCCAGAAGCTCACAGAAATCATCCATGTCCCAGTCCTGCCCACAGATGGTCCGTAGCCGGGCCGGATTTCCACAGGAATAGAAAATATCCGCTTCAGGATAGGCCAGAGCGAAGGCCTGCCCCCGTTCAACACTGCGGTCCACCGGGTTGGGCAGAAAAGCGACCCGCCCCTTGTCCCCCACGATCTGCCGCACGACCGGCCCCGCCGTGGAGATGAAACTGACATCCACGACCTGATGACGGGCCGCGAAATCCCGTGCATTATCCTTGACGAACAGGGCATCAACATTCCACTGCGCCACGACCATGCCGGGCTGCTGACGGCGCAGCTCATCAATGACGGAAGGCGGGATCATGTATCCATGCCCCAGGAGCAGGATATCGGGCGCACTGAAGGCCAGAAACTCCTTCAGGGCACGGAAAAGATGATGCCGCCCCATCCTGCGGCTGCCAAACCAGCCACCGGTACGGGCCACATCCCTGTAGGAAAAGTCGATGACATGATGGCCATTCCGTATCAGGCCATTGGAGAGCTTGCCACCCACGCTGAACTGGCTGGGAGCCTTCCGTTTCAGGCTGAAGAAAAAATCCCCGACATGAACGATCTTCAGCGGACGGGAGGCCTGCCATTCCCTTCCATGCCAGAGTCCATCAGTCATTCCAGACACTCCGTCAATAACGCCGCCCGCCATGCCCCTCCCTACAGCAGGGCGGAAATCGCCATCACGGCATGATCGGTCAGTCTGTCCACCATTGCACAGGTGCCGGCTCCTGACCATCATCTTCCATCTCAGCGGAAGCTGTCTTCACCCTGGCGGGTGCCGCCACACGGCGGGTCTTCTGCTCACGGACCCGATGCAGCTCCGCCCGGAGGCGCAGGATGCTGTCATCACGCTGCTGGATGGCCTTCTTTCCCTCTTCCACCTGAAGACGCAGATGCGTCATCTGGGTGTTCACGGCACGGATGCGCTCATTCAAGGCCGCCAGCTCGGTCTCCGCATCATGCGCCCGCCGTCTTTCACGCTGCAGGCTCTGCTTCAGCCTTTCCTGCTCCTGTCCGACTTCCGCCGCAACGGCCATACGGCTGACATTCCGCTTCTGCGAAGGACGGCCGAGAGACTGATGCTCCACGACGACCGTATCATCCCCGGCAAAACGGCGGCGACGGGGCGTTGGCTGAAGGGGCCGCCCGCGGGAGACGGTTCGCCCCCTGCCGATGCTGCCACCATGATTCTGCTGTGACGGGGCATCCACGCTTTCCTGAGCGACCGACACTCCCCTGCTGCCCATTCCCATCCTGTCCAGTGCCTCACGGAGGGAATGTTCGTTCAGATAAGACTCATCCTGCATTTTCTATAATTCAACAATCGTAACAAAGCGATACACCATAAAACCCGTCTCTCTTCTATTCCGGAGCATTTACTCCTACTGCCTCATGATAATGGAAGAAGCAGGATATTTGTGGAAACCGACAGAATGACAGGTCTTTTACTCCCGATGACCAAGTCATGTAACACACCATCAAGAAAGCGTCAAAATTATGACAAAATCATGAAGTGGAAGAACTCTCTGCTGCCATCTTCATTTATCCCGCCGGAATTCAGCGATTTTTCAGGCCGATCCCCTGCTCCCGGCTCCGTTCCAGCAGCTCCAGAGCAGCTCCTGCCAGACTTTTCATATCTGCCGTGCTTCCATTTTTCTTTGCCTGTCCCAGTGCAGCCCTTTCCTTGACTGTAGAGGCATGTATCAGCGCATACAGAAAATTCCGGTTAAAAGACCGGCCATAAAGTCTGCCCAATACAGCCAGCCGGTTCTTTTCCGTGGCAGACTGTGCATCAGACAGTGACAGGGTATAGATGCCAGCCATTTTCTGGGCTGCCGTATATGTCTTGTCGTAATCCTTGGCCTGCTGGGCCGCAAAACCCCGGATCAGCTCGTCATCGCTGTGCAGTGCCGCCAGCCCCGTCACGGCCTTCATGTAAGCGGAGCGGGCGTTGATCTGCTGTAACAGGGACACGTCATCAGCCGACAGTTTCGGCGTGGGCGGTGACACGGGGCCTTTGGGCAAGGGAGGTACCCGTGGAGCAGGCGGCGGCGTAAGGCCACAGCCCCCCAGAGACAGGAGCACAATACAGGCTACATGATGCAATTTCATACGGCTTCCCTCTTCTCATCCTTCCGGGCAGCTGAGACAATGCCCTGACTTTCATCCAGCCGGGTTATAACCACTATGCTCCCCCACGACAGACCAATTCCCTCCCGCATGGCGTTTTTCCTGAAAGCCCTGTTTGCTCTGGGAGCACTCTATGCCGGTCTGGCCGTAGCCTGTCAGGCCATGGCCACACATCTGCCCAATACGGTCTTTCCCGTCCCTGATGGAAGACGCATGATGCACATGGCCGCCGACATTGCCCTCTGGCACGGTATTGCCCTCTGTGCCCTGTCACTGGGAAGCCGGCAGCTTCACCCGTTACGTCTCACCATCGGCTGCGCCGGACTGGCCCTTGGTACCGCCCTGTTCAGCATTCCCGTCACACTGCACGGATTCGGCATTCTCTTTACCGCCCGGCTGGCCCCTCTGGGAGGAACGCTGATCATTCTTTCCTGGTTCTGCGTTGCGTCCGCAGCCCTGTTCCGTGCCCGTCGGTCCCGGCCTTAACGCCGGAAGTGACGGAGAACCCACAGCCCCAGAATCTGGACCAGCAGGGCCAGACAAAAGCAGGACAGCACGATCCCCACAAGGATCAGCTGTTCCCGCCCCAAGGCCGTTTCCACATGGAAAAGACCATAGAGCCACTGCCAGACGGATGTCCCGACAAGATACTGCATGAGATGGGTTGCAGGCTGGTAGAATCGTACCAGTACAAGGAAAATGAAAGTAAGCCCCAGCAGAACGACCATCCTCCCCAATGTTGAGAAGACCGATATCTCCTTCCGTGAAGAGGTGTAAAAAATTGGCCGTTTCCGTCTTACCACAAGCACATCATCCTTCTTAAAGTGAGTGCATACCCTAATCAGGAGATTGCGGGTTATCAAGAACAGCTCTCTCAGTTTGCCCTGTTTAACGCCATATTGTTACCTTTCCGCTAATCATGGACTGTAATTTTTCTGCACCTGCTTACAGGAGACATTGCCAATGCGTTTCCATCATCCCGCCCTCATCCTTGCCGGCCTGATGGCCACCCTGCCCGCCGGCGCAGCCCCGGCACCAGCTCCCCTGCCGGACATCAGCAAAATGGCCGCCATCACCCCGGCCCGTGCGCCCTACCCACCGGCTGATCTCGCCACAAAACAGGTGCATGAAGCCTTCCTGACCGCAGCCAGGACGAACCGCCGTGTCCTGCTGGATTTCGGAGGGAACTGGTGCCCGGACTGCCGCATTCTTGCGGGCATTTTTGCCGTACCATCCGTCAGCCTGTGGCTGGACGAGCATTTCGTGGTCGTGCCTGTCAATGTCGGGCACTTTGACACCAACATGGAGCTGACCCGGCAGTATGGCGTGACCATCAAGGCCGTGCCGACTGTCCTTGTTCTCACCCCTCAAGGCCGCCTGCTGAACCCTGATGGCACCCTCGCCCTCGGCTCGGCCCGCCAGATGACCCCACAATCCGTCATCACCCTGCTGAATGAATGGAACCAGCGGCCCTGAAATAAAAAAGAGCCATTCTTCACCACGACCGGGAAGAATGGCTCCTGCCTGTCAGTCCGTGATCCCCTGCACGAACCGGGCCAGCCTCTGACAGGCTTCCTTCAGCTCTGCATCAGACGCCGCAAAAGACAGACGCAGATGCGGCCCATACCCGAAGGCTGAACCCGGCACGGTCGCCACGTGGGCTTCCTCCAGAAGGGCTTCCGCAAAAGCCACGTCATCACTCAGCACACGCCCACCGGCTGATTTTCTGCCAATCAGGGCTGACAGCCCCGGATAGGCATAGAAGGCCCCCTGCGGCAGGGCACAGCTCAGACCTTCAATCTGCCGCAGCGCACCGACCACAAGTTCACGACGCCGCTCATAGGTCTCCCGCATGGCCTGCACACCGGCAATGTCTTCCTGAAGAGCAGCCACGGAGCCGCCCTGCGCCAGAGTGCAGATGCCCGATGTCGTGTTCCCCTGCACCTTGATCATCGCCCTGATGAGCGGCACGGGGCCACAGGCGAACCCGACCCGCCAGCCTGTCATGGCATAGGCCTTGCTCATGCCATTGATGATGAGGATACGATCGGCAAGGTCCGGGGCCACATTCAGCAGAGAGAGATGGTGCCTGCCATCGAATGTCAGGTGCTCGTAAATCTCGTCACTCATCACCATGACATGCGGAGCTTCCCGAAGAACCTCTGCAATCGCCTCCAGATCAGCCCGCTCCAGAATGGCCCCGGTCGGATTGTTGGGGAAGTTCAGCACAAGCCAGCGGGTCCGGGGTGTGATGGCTGTCCGAATGGCCTCAGCCTGCGGGCGGAACCCGTCTTCTTCCCGGCAGGCAACCTCCACCGGCACGCCACCGAACATCCGGGCAATCAGCGGATAGCTGACCCAGTATGGTGCCGGGACGATCACTTCATCCCCTTCATCCAGCGAAGCCATGAAGGCATTGAAAATGGCCTGCTTGCCACCATTGCAGACCATCAGCTGGTCCAGAGACACCTCCAGCCCGTTATCCCGCCTGAATTTCCCGGCGATCGCCTCCAGCAGCGACTTCTGACCAGGAATGGGCGGGTATCCAGTGTGCCCGGCCTTCACCTGGGCTATGGCCCCTTCCAGAGCCGCCGCTGGTGATGGAAAATCAGGCTGCCCCAGAGCCAGAGAAATGACCGGCTTGCCCTGCGCTTTCAGCTCACGGGCACGGGCGGCCATGGCGATCGTGGCCGGTGTCGGCAATGTGGTGAGACGCTGAGAGGGCCTGAACATCAGACCAACCCTTCACAGAAGCGGGCAATGCGGCGGCAGGCTTCTTCCAGAAGTTCCGTACTGGTGGCGTAGGACACACGGAAATAGCCCGGCAGCAGGAAAGCCTCCCCGTGAACGGCAGCCACGCCCGTTTCCTCCAGCAGTGCCCTGACAAAATCCTCATCACTCTTCAGCACATGCCCGCCTGCCGTGCGCCTGCCCAGAAGCTGCTGCACGGACACGAACACATAGAAGGCCCCCTCCGGCCGGGCACAGGACAGGCCCGGTACAGCAGAAAGGGCATCCACCACGAGGTCACGCCGCTTCTGATAGACGGCTACCATCTCCCCGATGAAATCCTGCGGGCCGGACACTGCCGCCAGTGCCGCTGCCTGGGCGATGGAACAGGCATTGCTGGTGCTCTGCCCCTGCAGCTTGATGAGCTGCTGTGTCAGGGCCACGGGAGCGGCCGCAAAACCGATGCGCCAGCCGGTCATGGCATAGGCCTTGCTGACGCCATTCATTGTCAGGGTCCGCTCCCGCAGGCGGGGTTCCACCTGCACGACCGTGCAGGCTTCCCGCCCCTCATAGGTCAGCTTGGCGTAAATGTCGTCCGTCAGAACCCAGACCTGCGGATGCTCCAGCAGAACATCCGTCAGGGCTTTCAGCTCTTCACGCGAATAGGCACTGCCTGTCGGATTGCAGGGAGAGTTCAGCACAAGCCAGCGTGTGCGGGGCGTGATGGCCTTGCGCAGCTGCTCCGCTGTCAGACGGAACCCCGTCTCGGGCGTGGTCGGCACGATCCTTGGCGTACCATCTGCCAGCTGCACGATGTCAGGATAGGACACCCATGCCGGAGCTGGAATGATGACCTCATCCCCCGCATTCAGCGTTGCCACCATCGCATTATAGATGACCTGCTTGCCCCCCGTGGAGATGCAGATTTCCTCTGCCCGGTAATCCAGACCGAAATCGGCATTCAGTCGTTCTGCCACGGCCTTGCGGAGGGCCGGAGTACCGGCAACATCGGTATATTTTGTCTCACCCCGCTGGATGGCCTCAATCGCTGCCTTCTTGATGAAATCAGGCGTATCAAAATCCGGTTCACCAGCAGACAGGCTGATGATGTCCCGTCCTTCCGCCTTCAAGGCTCTGGCCTTCTGCGTGATGGCGATGGTCTGGCTTGGCAGGATACGCCCCATCCGTTCAGCAGCGAGTGACATGTCCGTTCCTCTTACATCTCAAAAAAACGCCCGCCCGTGAGACACAGGCGGGCGCATGACAGTTCATAGCACAGTCATCCGGAAATCAGGCGAGTTTCTGAAGTTCCTTCAGGACCGCCGCCCCCATCTCCGCCGTGCTGACACGGGCTTCCCCGGCAGCGGCAATATCCGCCGTCCGCAACCCGGAAGCCAGAACATTGGACACGGCCTGCTCGATCAGCTCGGAATCCTCACCACGATCCAGCGAATAACGCAGCATCATGGCCAAGGACAGAATCTGCGCCAGCGGATTGGCAATACCCTTCCCGGCAATATCCGGCGCACTGCCATGAATCGGCTCATACAGGGCAGCCTGCTTATCCGTCCCTTCCGGAGTGCCCAGCGTGGCAGAAGGCAGCATTCCCAGAGACCCGGTCAACATGGAAGCAAGATCGGACAGCAGATCACCAAAGAGATTGCCCGTCACCATCACGTCAAACTGACGGGGGTCACGCACGAGCTGCATGGCACAGTTATCGGCCAGCATGTGCGTCAGCGTCACGTCAGAATAGTCACGCCTGTGCAGGTCCGTGATGACCTCACGCCAGAGCAGGCCGCTCTCCATGACGTTGCCCTTCTCCACGGAGCAGACACGGCCGCTCCGCAAACGGGCAAGGTCAAATGCCACACGGGCCACACGCTCGATCTCGGCAGTCGTATAGACTTCCGTATTCACGCCACGCTTTGTCCCATCCGGCAGAGTCTCAACCCCACGGGGTTCCCCGAAATAGATGCCACCGACGGTCTCCCGCACGATCATCAGGTCCAGCCCGCGCACGACATCCGGCTTCAGGGCGGAAGCCGAGAGCAGCGGATCGAACAGCTTGGCAGGGCGCAGATTGGCGTAAAGATTCAGCTCCTTCCGCAGGCGCAGGATAGCAACCTCCGGGCGACGGTCGAACGGCACATCTTTCCATACCGGATCGCCCACGGAACCGAACAGCACGGCATCTGCCGCCTTCGCTTTAGCGATCACTTCATCCCGGATCGGCACATCATGCTTCGCCAGAGAAGCACCACCCACGAGGTCCTCCGACAGGTCAACATCAAGGCCACGCTCGGCCTTCAGCCAGTCAATGATCCTGACGGCCTGTTCCATGATTTCCGGGCCGATGCCATCACCCGGCAGCAGCAGGATTTTCTGTTTTGTGCTCATACCTGCTCTCCTCCGCCACCAATGACACTCTGCGGACGGCCAGCCTGCTTCGTGGACGGCACCCACGCACGGGAAGGCCGGGCCTCGAACGCACGAATGGCCTGCTCATGGTTCTTCAGTGTCTGGGCCACGTCATCCAGCCCCTCCAGAAGAACCTGCCGACGGAACGGGTCCATCTCGAAAGAAATGACCTCACCATCCGGGCGGTGAATTTCCTGCTTCTCCAGATCAACCGTCAGACGGGCATTTTCGCCATGACTGGCATCGTCCATCAGGGCGAGGCACTGCTCACGGGGCAGACGAATGGGCAGGATGCCATTCTTGAAACAGTTATTATAGAAAATGTCCGCAAAGCTCGGAGCAATCACGCAGCGTATGCCGAAATCCAGCAATGCCCAGGGAGCGTGCTCACGGGATGAGCCACAGCCGAGATTGTCCAGCGTGATCAGGATGCCAGCCTTGCGATAGGCCGGTTTGTTCAGCACGAAGTCAGGATTCTCATTACCCTCGGCATCGTAACGCTGGCCCGCAAAAAGATGCTTGCCCAGACCGGTGCGACGGATGGTCTTGAGGAAGCGGGCCGGAATGATCTGGTCCGTATCCACGTTTTCCTGCGGCAGGGCGGCAGCGACGCTTGTCAGGCGGGTGAATTTTTCCATGATCAGGCGGCTCCTTCTGCCAGTTCAGGCTCCAGCAAATCCCGTGCATCGCACAGCACCCCCATCACGGCCGCAGCGGCAGCCATTGTGGGAGAACAGAGATGGGTGCGGCCATCAGGCCCCTGACGCCCTTCAAAATTACGGTTGGAGGTGGACGCAGAACGCTGTCCGGCACTCAGCTTGTCCGGGTTCATGCCCAGACACATGGAGCAGCCAGCCTCACGCCATTCAAAACCGGCATCACGGAAAATCCTGTCCAGCCCCTCTTCTTCCGCCGCATAGCGGACAAGACCAGACCCCGGCACGACCATGGCCCGCACGCCTTCGGCCACCTTGCGGCCCTTCAGCACGGCAGCAGCGGCCCTGAGGTCTTCAATGCGGCTGTTCGTGCAGGAGCCGATGAAGACGACATCCACCGGTGTCCCGGCAATCTTCTGTCCGGCTTCCAGCCCCATATAGGCCAGAGTACGGCGGATGCGCTCGGCCTTGGCCGGGTCTGCAAAATCTTCAGGGCGTGGCACGGTGCCGGTGATGGGCAGCACATCTTCAGGGCTTGTGCCCCATGTCACGGACGGGCTGATTTCGGCAGCATCCAGCACCACTTCTTCATCAAAGTGGGCACCTTCATCCGTGGCCAGAGTCTTCCAGTAGGCCACGGCCTGCTCGAAGGCTTCACCCTGCGGCGCGAAAGGACGGCCCCTGACATAACTGAATGTCGTCTCATCCGGGGCCACCATGCCAGCACGGGCACCGGCCTCGATGGACATGTTGCAGAGCGTCATACGTCCGGCCATGTCCAGCTTACGGATGGCTGAACCGGCAAATTCGATCACATGGCCGGTTCCCCCAGCCGTGCCGATGCGGCCGATGATGCTGAGCATGATGTCCTTGGCTGTCACGCCCGGAGCGACATCACCCTCAACCCGCACACGCATGTTCTTGCTGCGCTTCTGGAGCAGGGTCTGGGTGGCCAGGACATGCTCCACCTCGGACGTGCCAATGCCAAAGGCCAGAGAGCCAAAAGCCCCATGTGTGGAGGTATGGCTGTCCCCGCAGACGATCGTCATGCCCGGCAGGGAGACACCCTGCTCCGGCCCGACGACATGCACGATGCCCTGCTGGCGGGAACGCAACGGAAAATAGGGAACGCCGAACGCCTTGACGTTCGCTTCCAGCGTTTCGATCTGGAGGCGGCTCTGCGGGTCTTCCACCGGCTGGGAGCGGTCAGAGGTCGGGACGTTATGGTCTGCCACGGCCATCGTGGCATCGGGACGCCGCACCGGGCGTCCGGCGGCCCGCAGACTCTCGAAAGCCTGCGGGCTGGTCACCTCATGGAGGAGGTGGCGGTCGATGTAGAGAAGGCTTGTTCCGTCCTCAAGGGTTTTCACCACATGATCGTCCCAGATCTTGTCATACAAGGTTCTTGGGGTAACCGGATTCTGCATTCTCTCTCATCTCCTTATGAGAGCTGAAAATCAGCCCTCCTTCTTGATATCACGCGGACGCTCGGCAATACGGGCGGACTTACCGGAGCGGCCACGGAGGTAGTATAGCTTCGCACGACGAACCTTACCACGGCGAACAACCGTAATATCAGCAACTGCCGGGGAGAAAAGCGGGAAAACACGCTCCACACCCTCACCGTTGGACACCTTGCGCACCGTGAAGCTGCTGCCCAGACCGCAGTTTGAGCGGGCAATCACGACACCTTCGAAGACCTGTACACGTTCACGTGTACCTTCGACAACGCGCACGCCGACACGCACGGTATCACCGGCTGCGAATTCAGGAACGCTGCGGATAGCGGAAAGACGCTCCATTTCGCGCGCCTCATACTGCTGAATGATGTTCATGCTTCAAACTCCTGAAAAAAACTCAACTCTGTTGCTGCTGCTCATAGACGGCCCAGAGGTCCGGGCGGCGTGTACGGGTCACAGCGATGGATTTCTCATCTCGCCAGCGGGCGATTTCCCCATGATTGCCAGAAAGCAGGACGGGCGGGACATCCCTCCCCTCCCATGTGGCAGGCCGTGTGTACTGGGGATATTCCAGCAGACCGGCGGAGAAACTTTCTTCCTCCCCGCTCAGGGCTGACCCCATCACACCCGGCAGAAGTCTCACACAGCCATCAAGGAGTGCCAGTGCCGGTATTTCTCCTCCGGAGAGGACAAAATCCCCCATGCAGACCTGTTCGATCGCATGTTTCTCCAGTACCCGCTCATCAACTCCCTCGAACCGCCCACAGAGAATGACAACGCCTTCTCCCTGAACGTAGCGTGCAATATCCTTCTGCTCCAGACGACGGCCCCGTGGTGTCGGATAGATCACCGGGCGTCCATCATCTGCCTGCCTCACGCTGGTCAGGGCGTCATCCAGCACGTCCGGCCGCATGACCATCCCTGCTCCTCCGCCAAAGGGAGCATCATCCAGAGCCTTGTGCACGCCCTGCCCGAAGGGACGGAGGTCATGCGTTCTGCAAGCCCACAGATTCCGCTCCAGAGCACGCCCCGCAAGGGAGCAGCCCAGCGGGCCGGGGAACATCTCCGGAAAGAGGGTCAGAATGTCAGCCTGCCATGTCATGACCGGACTTCCACCTCACCAGCCAGATCGCCCTCCACTTCCACGGCTTCCGGCGGAACGACCACGAGGCGTTTCGCCTTCATGTCCACGTCCGGCACGCAGGCCAGGGTGAAAGGGATCAGCTGCCCTGCTTCCAGCTCCAGACTGGTGCCAGCCCCATAATCATGGACACTGACAACACGCCCCACGGTTTCCCCGGAAGCAAGGACGGCCTCCATACCGATCAGATCGATATGATAGAACTCATCCTCCTCCACCTCCGGCAGAGCCTCACGAGGCACATAGAGCTTTCGGTTCACCAGCTTTTCTGCCGCCGTACGGTCCGGCAGAGGCTGTCCGTCCTGTCCCAGAACGGCAGCAATGCCCGGTGCCTTCCAGCATATCTGCCACACAGTACCCGTCTCATCATGAAGAGGCCCGAGTTCCTCGAGCGTCTCGGGATGTTCCGTTGCCGGGTGCAGGCGCACAAGCCCCCGCACGCCATGCGGCCGGCCTATCGTGGCGACCAGAACATCCTGATGTGAAGGACGGTGTGACAAGAAGAAATCTCCCGCTCAGGCCTGATCAGGCCTCGGCTGCCTTGGCGGCTTCAGCTGCTGCGGCACGCTCCTGGGCCTTCTTCTTCGGAGCGGATTTCTTGGGCTGCTCACGGAAAGCCGGCTTCGGTGCCAGACCGGCATGACCGAGGAAACGGGCCACACGGTCAGTTGCCTGGGCACCCTTCTCCAGCCAGTGCTTAATGCGCTCGTCGTTCAGACGCACGCGCTCACCGTGGTCGGACGGCAGCATCGGGTTGTAGGCACCCACCTTCTCGACGAAGCGGCCATCGCGCGGGCTGCGGCTGTCAGCAACCACGATGTGGTAGTACGGACGCTTCTTCGCACCTGCGCGGGACAGACGGATCTTCAGGCTCATAATAACTCCTGCATCATCAGAACATTACAAAAAGACAGACAGCCAAGAGGACACTCAGCCAAAAGGTGGACGGCCTCCCGGACCTTCCATCCCCTTGAACATATCGCCCAGACCACCGGCACCCCCCATGCCACGCATCAGTCCCGTCAGACCGCCCATCTTGTTTAGACGTTTCATCATGGTGGACATCTCACTGAACTGCTTCAGCAGCCGGTTGACTTCCGGAACGCTCGTGCCGGACCCAAGGGCGATGCGCTTCTTGCGTGACGCCTTGATGATCTCCGGTGCGCTGCGCTCCTGCGCCGTCATGGAGGAAATGATCGCCTTGTGGCGGTTGAAAATGGACGTGTCCAGATCCTTCCCCGCCAGCTTATCCTTCAGCTTGTCCATGCCCGGCAGCATACCAAGAATGCCGGAGATGGAGCCAAGGCGATTGATCTGATTGATCTGCGAGACATAGTCATTCAGATCAAACTTGCCGGCGAGCATCCGCTTGGCAACACGCTCACCTTCTTCCTGATCGAGCTGCTCGGACGCTTTTTCCACCAGCCCGGCGACATCGCCCAGCCCCAGAATGCGCCCGGCAACACGCTCGGGATGAAACTCTTCGAGAGCCTCCATCTTTTCACCGGACCCAGTGAACTTGATAGGCTCTCCTGTCACGGCCTTCATGGAGAGGGCGGCACCACCACGGGCATCACCATCCATGCGGCTCATGATGACACCGGTCAGGCCGATCTGGTCCTTGAAGGACTGTGCAGTATTGACGGCATCCTGACCGGTCATGGCATCAACAACCAGCAGCGTTTCCACCGGCTTTGCCACGTCCCGGACCTGACGGACCTCATCCATCAGGGCTTCATCAATCGCCAGACGCCCTGCGGTATCCAGAATGACGATGTCGAAGCCTTCACGGCGGCCTGCATCCAGCGCACGGCGGGCAATCTCGACAGGCCCCTGACCCGGCTCGATCGGCAGGGAGGTGACCAGCCCGTTCGTGCGCCCCCCCACCTGCTCGGCAATCTGCTGGAGCTGGAGCTGGGCGGCCGGACGCTGCACGTCCAGACTGGCGAGCAGCACTTTCTTCCGCTCACGGCTGGCAAGACGCAGAGCCAGCTTGCCGGCCGTCGTGGTCTTGCCCGCCCCCTGAAGACCGACCAGAAGATAAGGAATAGGAGCCGGAGCCGACAGGTTCAGCGGAACGGCACCGGCACCGCCCAGAGCCTCGATCAGCGCATCATTGACGATCTTCGCCACGGCCTGACCGGAAGAGACGCCATCCAGCACCTCACCACCGACAGCACGCTCCTTCACCTTGCTGACGAAGCTGCGCACCACGGGCAGGGCCACGTCGGCCTCCAGCATGGCCAGACGGACCTCGCGCATGGCCTCGGTGACGTCACCCTCCGAAAGCTTCTCCCCGCGAGAGAGACCTTCGAAAACTTTCGACATTCTGCCAGAGAGCTGCTCGAACACGGGCTATCCTTAATTCCATGACAAACGCGCCACTGCGCGAACCCTCGCGGAGTGACGTGTCCGTAAACTTCCTACGCCTTTACGGCCTCTCCCGTTTCCCGTCAAGCTTTTCCCGCTTTCCGGCACGGGAAGGCCGTTGCCTCCCCATGACCGGAGGCGTAGCCTGCCTGCTTTTCCCTGAACAGCGCGAAAGATGTACCCCATGAATGTCCTTCTCGTCCTCGCCCACCCTGAACGTCATTCCCTGAATGGTGCCCTGGTGGACATTGCCACCCGTGAACTGAACTCCCTTGGTCATGACGTCCAGCTTTCCGACCTGTACCGCATGGACTGGAAGGCGACCGTCGATCAGGCCGACTTCCCTCATGAAACAGCAGACCCCCTGAATGTCGCTGCCGCCTCCGCACGGGCCTATAAAGCTGGCCAGCTGACGGATGACGTGAAAGCGGAACAGGAAAAACTCCGTTGGGCTGATGCCGTCATCTTCCAGTTTCCGCTCTGGTGGTTTTCGGCTCCGGCCATCCTGAAAGGGTGGTTTGAACGTGTCTTCTCTGCCGGTTTTGCCTATGGCACGGGCAAAAGCTACGGCGATGGCTGCATGAAGGGCAAGCTGGCCATGCTGAGCGTGACGATCGGCGGCACGGAGCATGACTATTCCGCCCGGGGCATCTGTGGCCCCATTGATGATCTTCTCTTCCCCCTCACACACGGAACGCTCTTCTATACCGGCTTCACCACCCTGCCCTCCTTTCTGGTCCATAGTGCCGACCGGCTGGAAGAGTACGGCGAAGGGTTTTCGGAGCTTGTCGAACGCTACAGGGAGCGTCTCTATGCCCTGGAGACGACAGCTCCCATTCCGTTCCGCTCTGCGGCCAGTGGGGATTATGCCCCCAGGACCAGAGAACTCCGCCCCGGTCTGGAAGACCAGAATGCCAGCGGCTTCAGGCTGCATCTGAAAACCACATCCTGAAAGGCTCCCTCCATGACCACACATGACATTACCTGCCCGCACTGCCACAAGGCGTTCTCGCTGGACAATGCAGGCTATGCCGACATCGTCAAACAGGTGCGGGACAGGGAATTTTCCAGGCAGCTTCATGAAAGGCTGGAAGCGGCGGCACAGGAGGAACGGCTTGCCGCAGAACGGACCAGGTTCGCTCATGAACAGGAAATGCATCAGGCCCTGCATGAGCGTGATGCTGAAATACAGACCCTGAAAAACCAGCTTGAGCGGCACGAAGCCGACCGCCAGACAGCCGCCCGCCTCGCCGAAGCTGAAAGGAAGGCCCAGCTACAGGAGGCGATCCAGGCAAAGGAGCGGGACATTCAGGCCCTACAGGCAAAGCTCTCCGCCAGTGCGACGGAGAATGAGCTGGCCATCACCAGAGCGGTCGATGCCATGCGGCAGGAGCGTGATGCCCTGCAAAGCACCCTGAAGGAGGCCGAGCTGAAAAACAGGCTCGATGCCACCCAGATAAAGGAGCGTTACGAGCTTCAGCTTAAGGACCGTGACGATCATATCGAGCGGCTGAAAGACATGAAGGCCCGCCTCTCCACCAAGATGGTCGGTGAAACGCTGGAGCAGCATTGCGAAGTGGAATTCAACCGCTCCCGGGCGATGGCCTTCCCCCGGGCCTATTTCGAGAAGGACAATGATGCCCGCTCCGGCAGCAAGGGCGACTACATCTTCCGGGATGCAGATGAGAGCGGCACAGAAATCATCTCCATCATGTTCGAGATGAAGAACGAGACTGACAGCACCACCACCCGAAAGAAGAATGAGGACTTCCTGAAGGAGCTGGACAAGGACCGTACGGAGAAGAAGTGCGAATATGCCGTGCTGGTCTCCCTGCTGGAGCCTGAGAGCGAGCTGTACAATACGGGCATCGTGGATGTGTCACACCGTTATCCCAAGATGTACGTCATCCGCCCGCAGTTCTTCCTTCAGATCATCTCCCTGCTCCGCAATGCCGCCACCAATGCGCTGGCCTATAAACGGGAGCTGGAACTGACACGCCAGCAGAATATCGACGTGACCAGTTTTGAGGAAAAGCTGGAGGCCTTCAAGAACGGCTTCGCCCGCAACTATGACCTCGCCCACCGGCAGTTCGAGAAGGCCATCGAGGAGATCGACAAATCCATCTCCCATCTCCAGAAGGTCAAAGAAAGCTTGGCCTCATCAGAGAAGAACCTCCGCATTGCCAATGGTAAGGCGCAGGATGTCACGATCAAGCGGCTCACACGGGGGAATGCGACGATGAAGGCAAAGTTTGAGTCTCTTTAAAGGAGACAAAAAATGAGCTTTCACGAAAAGACATGCTAGCGCACTGAATCCGTTTGTACAGCAAAGCTCCTACCAGAATATACACTGACTAAAGAAAAAGGCAGGGGTGGCCGCCCCCGCCCTTTTCATCCCCTTAAAGCCAAGGAGACATATCATGCTCTATGATGTCGCATATTCTATCATACAGAACTGGTCGTATACCAGTCTTTTCGTGACAATGATCGTCCTCCCGCTTCTGGTCAAACACTCCAATCTGCACATTAACATTTCTGTAGCAGTTACCCTTTACCCTCCCCGTAAGAGGAAAGGCTAAAAATCAGTTTGAACATCTATCCCCTGCTCCAGCGGGGATTAAAGAAGGCCGCTCCACAATGAGGCGGCCTTTCCTTTTCCGACCCCCATCAGCACCGATCGCTGCTCCACCGCTTGACGCACCACATCTGAATCAGTATCAGAAGCCGTCTCAGCTTTTCTTGTAGGGAAGTAGATGTTCCCACCCTGGGGAACACAGACAACGGATGGGTGTCCGAGCGGTTTAAGGAACTGGTCTTGAAAACCAGCGTGCGTGGAAGCGTACCGTGGGTTCGAATCCCACCCCATCCGCCACAAGACATATTTCAAACCTATTCAAGCATTGCCAAAACCCGCAGAAATCTGCCATTTCTTTCTGATATACCTATTCACTACGGCGCATCATAACGCACCGCAGCGCATCAATTTGGGGGCCTATATGGGGGCCTCATTTTCCGGCGAGACACCATGCTGACAAATACGGAAATCAGAAACGCCAAGGGTAAGGAAAAACCTTACAAAATGGCGGACAGCCAAGGGCTTTATCTTCTGGTCCGGCCCAACGGCTCGAAACACTGGCACTTGAAATACAGGATCGGGGGAAAAGAGCGCAAGCTCTCATTCGGAGCATACCCGGAAGTCAGCTTATCCGAGGCCCGGCAGGCAAAGGAGGCCGCCCGTACAGAGCTGCGAGCCGGTATCGACCCCGGCCTGACACAGAAACAAAAGAAGGCCTCCGCTGCGAACGATGAAGGCGCATTCCGCCGGGTAGCAGAGCGATGGATCGAGCATACGGCTCCGACATGGAGATCCGTCAAGCACCACTCTGACGTGGTGAGTAGCCTGGAACGGTACGTCTATCCGGCAATCGGCAACGTGCCTCTCAATGAGATTACGTCTCCGATGGTTTTGGCTCTCCTGAAACGAGTGGAGGCTCAGCGGGCCATCGAGACTGCACATCGGATTTGCCAGCGCATCAGCGCCGTGTTTCTGTACGGTATTGCCTGCGGTCTGGCCCAGACAGACCAGGCGGCCCCTCTGAAAGGTATACTCAAGAAGGTACCGAAAGGCCGCCAGAATGCCATCACGAACCTGCCTGAACTCCAGGAGATGATGCACCATCTGGACGGGGTAGCTGCTTATCCTGTGTCCTTGCTTGCCTTGCGCTTTCTGGCTCTAACGGCGGCTCGGTCGGGAGAAGTTCGGGGGATGCTCTGGTCCGAAATAAATGGCGATGTGTGGGAAATCCCTGCCGAACGGATGAAGATGAAGAGGCCCCACATCGTGCCGCTCAGTAGGCAGGCTTTAGAGATTCTGGAGGCCGTAAAGCCATTTACTACCCATTCCCCTTATATATTCGCCGCTATCCGATCACCAGAAAAGCCGATGAGTGATATGGCCCTATCAATGATTTTGAAAAGGAATGGATACGCCGGGCGTCATGTTCCGCACGGTTTCCGCTCTTCATTTTCTTCAATCATGAACGAAAGGCGGCCAGAAGATCGCTATGTGATCGACCTGATGTTAGCCCATGTCTCAAAAGATAAAGTCGAAGCGGCGTACAATCGATCCCTGCATCTGGAGAAAAGAAAGGAGATCGCCCAAGAATGGGCAGACCTCCTTCTTGAAAAATGTGTTACGGCCAGTGAGCTTACGCAGATTGCGCCTCGTTCTGGGCCTTCTCGACCTCAGCCAGAACCGCTTCCTGCGTCCAGCGAAGATGACCATTCTTGAGGCGGAAGCCGTCAGGGAACTTTCCCTGGCGGATGTGTCTCTCTAGTGTGGACTTGCTGACCCCGAGGTATTCCGCCACTTCTTCTTTCGTCATCAAAGGGGCAATTTTACTCATCCCTTCTCCCCTCTTCTGGTGTTCCATGCTGAAACGGCAGCAGCTGCCAGCGGGTACGTTAATGGTCCGGTTGCGCAACAGTCGCTGTTAGTGCACTGCACAAAAAATCCCTCTTCTGCTACCGCCTCCGGCGATCTGATCTCAAACAGGCCAGCAGCCTCCCCGCACCAGGGGCAGTTCTTTATCTGCCCCCCAACCTTCTCTTTGGCTCTGGCGTTCCACTTTTTAACGGACGCCCGTTGATCTGCTCCTTCCGGGCCGAATGTCAGGCAATTCCGGCAGCGCACCCCCACATGGGGAACATATTCAACGAGTGCTTCATCCGGCGGACAAAACGGGCACGGCTTAACTTTAGACAAAGTCATTATAAACGACCTCCATAAAAATATCTTTTAATCTCTAAATAAATAGGAACAAATAATATTGTTATTATAGAAAACATGCCGATAACCACTAATGCATGTATCAAACCCGTCTTTATGTTGTCGGTATGCAAGAAAGCCGCCGTAGTGATTGATAACAACGCAACTAACCACAAATATTTTACTACTATCACGCCATTCTCTCCTTCACCCATTCATTCAGTTCAGCAGCCCCGATGAGCGGCCAGAGGGTCACACACACCACGGCACTGGTCAGGCCAGGACGGTATCCACTGCTGGTACGCAGCATGCTGATGCGCCACAGAATGCCGGGGGTTAGATACCCGGCGATAAGTAGGGATATGATCAGACCCATGATGGGACCTCCAGATCATCAGTGCCCGAGTGTGTTGAGGCCTCTGTTCCTCCCAGTTCATCCTCATTGGCTTCGAATGATGCCATCTTGTCTCTAACCGCCTTATCAACCCGCTCTGACAGTCGGGGACGGCTTGCTCTCAGCTTCTCCCTTAAACCCATGAACCCCTGATCGCTTGTGAGTTTCTGAAGGGCGTCCACTGTTGCCGCATCCTGGATGGCCTCCACCATTTCACGAGCTTCCACCATGCTCCTGTCTTCTGGAGGCCTGTCAGTTCCATTTTCCGCCCAGTTTTTCAGGCGGCTCCCCTGCTCTGCGACAATGCACTTCCCGCTGGGGAATATGTCCCGCAACTCATGATTTAATTTATGGGGCAGGTCATATCGTGGCTGCCCCGGGGTTTCGGGGTGCATGGTCATGGAGCCGGACAGCTCGAACATGAATGACTTTTCGCAGATTGGCTGGAATCCCATCTGCCTGATCTCATTACGCTCACGGCCTGTCTTGGGGTTGATTACCTTCTCGAACTTGATTTTCTCTTGCGCCCGCAGGCAGAAAATCAGATGTGTTCTGGTCTGGATAAGCCTCGCCATCATGCGCTTGTGCTGCTGCTTGGGCTTTTTCCAGCTTGGGGCCGTCATGGCTTCGAATTTCCACTGCTGGAAATTGCCATTACGATCAGTCGCTGCTGACATTGCGGCTTCCTCCGCCATATCAGAGCATCCGCCTTCCCCATCCCACTCATGGCTCATGCTGTCGATTACGATAACCGTCGCCCCGGCCTTCTCGGCGGCCCGTATCGCTTCGATATAGCGCATCGGCTCAAAAGGAGGCTGGAAGTCAACATGGAGGAAATCAAACGTACCTTTGGAAGGGTCCGCCTTCTGGCCGGGATGCGGAGCATAATGAAGGGCACGCCCCGCCTCGGTATCAATGACGGCAATCTTGCCATCCTTACCTTTGATCCCCTCGGCCAATGTCAGAGCCGAGAATGTCTTCCCGGAACCAGAAGCCCCAGCGATACCAAACAGAAGACCAATCTTTTCCCGAACGGCCGGTTTAATCGTAAAGCTCATGCCGCATCTCCAAATTCTGCCAGAATATCATCCCTTATCTCCTGCTCTTCCTGCTCATTAATGAGCCATGCAGGGGCCTCCACGTGGGCCATGTGAGGATATCCGGGCCATTCCCCGCTCTTCATGCACTCGCTCCAGATACGGATTGCACGGCTGACATTCTCATCCGCCACATGACGGAGACTTGGAGCCGGGGTGAGAACAGAAACAGCGTAAGGAGCGTTCATCTCCACTACGATGAACCGCATTGGCTCTGGCGTAATGCCCCGTATTGCCTTCATGCCACGAGCATAAAAACGGTCCTGCGTGCGGTATTCCCTTGCAAGGGAACGGCTCCATTCCTGGGGCGATGCGCTCTTGGTCGTGCCTTTGAGATCAAATAACGGTGCTCTGGGGTCGTCAGGAAGGAAATCAACCATCCCACGGCACCAGATGTCCCTTTCCCGCCATGCGATAACAGCCTCTGACTGACCCTGACCGAAAAATGCGGCACAATCCTCTCTCTTCATAAGCTGATCACGAGCCGCCTCAGCACACGCCAGAACTGCTTCATACTCATACTCCAGAAGGACAATTTTCCCCTCTGCCTGTGCGGCGTCCCGTTCTTCCCTGGCGATTTTGCTTTTGTAATCCCTAAAAGGCAGGTGGGCGATATCCGCTCCCTTCCCCAGAATTAGCCTGTGCAATGCCGATCCTTTCTGCATTGGCTTCGTCGGCTTGGAATCATCTGTCCTGTCAATATTCAGGCGAGGATGTCTGAACCGTGCATGGAGTGGGCTTTGATCTAGTAGAACCTTGGCGATTGAATTGGACAGGCTGGCCACCGGGCACGGGTCCGCATGGTATTGCTCGCTCGTTAGGTTGTAGATGCCGGGATCGACGATCTTACTCATCACTCACCCTCCTTAAGCCATTCTTTTGCCCGCAGGCGGGCAAGCTTGATCAGAAGGCGGTATTCGTCACCGTATCTATTACTTCCGTGTTTTCTCCGAACAGCATCTTCAAACTCTGATAGGGTTCCAGAAAAACACCCCCTGTTCACAGAAACCCCGTTCTCTGTGCGGAATATTGTGAGAACGCCGCATTCTGATCCAACAGGGCTAACGAAAAAATAATCCGTTTTTCTAGAAATGCGGGCATTCCCGGACACCTTGGCGGCCCCGAACACCATGGCATACCCGTACACCTCGGCATTCCCGTACACCTTGGCGGCCCCGAACACCATGGCATACCCGTACACCTCGGCATTCCCGTACACCTCGGCATCACCGGACACCTTGGCATTCCCGGACACCTCGGCATTCCCGTACACCTCGGCATCACCGGACACCTTGGCATTCCCGGACACCTCGGCATTCCCGTACACCTCGGCATTCCCGGACACCTTGGCATTCCCGGACACCTCGGCATCACCGGACACCTTGGCATTCCCGGACACCTCGGCATTCCCGTACACCTCGGCATCACTGGACACCTTGGCATTCCCGGACACCTCGGCATCCCCGGAAACCTCGGCATCCCCGAACACCTGGGCATTCCCGAAAACCCTGGCATTCCCGGACACCTCGGCATTCCAGAACACCTTGGCATCCCCGAAAACCTCGGCATTCCCGAACACCTTGGCATTCCCGAACACCCTGGCATTCCCGGACACCTCGGCATCCCCGAACACACAGGCATCCTCGCAGATCCACGCATTGCCTGATTGATCAAGGTTAAATTCTGATTCTGCGTATCCGCCTAAATCACCCCGTGAAACCCCGGCAGACGCTATGTCGACGAGTGCCCGAATACGGTGCAGAGTGCGCCCTTCGAAACTTATTGTCTCGTCCGTCAGTTCGTATTTTTTCTCGCTCATCTTGCTCCTCCCTTTTCACTGGAGCATGCGGGCGTATGAACGGGTTTTCCCGCAACTTCGTGGCAGGCGACAATTCCCTGAGCCCCAAGGGCACAAATAAGTATGATGAAAAACACCTTTTCCATCAGAACTCCCCCGCTCTCACAGCCCGAGCCTCATCGAGGAGCATCGCTGCGATCTCTTCTGCTCTCTGCGCCTTCTGGAGGTCGCCTCGACTAACGTAAATCAGTCCATCATGAATGACCTGCGATGCCAACTTGCGCAGCCGCCGCGCTTCGATTTTGGACACATCTCTCCCATTTGCATCTTTCAGCATCTCAAAAAATCCTCAGTTTATTGGGTAGTTCTAACTAGCGGTTACGCCGCTTCACTCTTCCGGTTATAATCGTGGCGTTGCCTTATAGCGTCTTCACGCCGCTTAACTTCCGTTACGCCCGTATCGTCTTCGTCGATACAATCGCTTAACTTGCCTCTCAGCTTATCAAGCGCATCGAACGCCACGTACGCTTCATCTTCCAGGCACTCATTCAGCCAGTCATTCTTGTCCAGAACGTCAGCTGTACGGCTGATCAGGGCAAGAACGGCACGCTTTGAAGGATTACGGCCATTCTCGACACGCTCCAGAAGGCCGTTGTCAGTCGGGTGGTTCTGGTGGGCGATCTGCTCGGAGATAAGGCTCATGGCTTATTCCCCGCACGTACTGAAAGGCCAGCCAGGGCATCGGACAGTGCCGCCGTGTTGAAAGGCCCTATCGCCGGGAACGACGCCTCGGTAATCGTCTCGTTGCGCTCATATGGGTAGGTCAAGCTGTCAATCAGGGTATCGATGGCCAGAATTGCCTGCCTCAGATCGTCCCGCTCGGCCAGTGTCAGACCCGTACCATCAGAGACAATCTCCAGCTCGTCGTGGGCCGCCCTCAGTCGGGACAGGGCTGCGCTCCTGTTGTTTTCCACCTCGTCACCTCCGTGTTTGTGTGGTGTCTGAGGTAGACTTTTGCCTATTTGGATAAAACAAGCAAGGCATTTTTTGCCTTTTTGGCAATTTTTATGCTTTGCGTGTTGCCATAGAAAAAGCCGCCCACAAGGAAGGCGGCTTTAATGAGAAAATTATTAACTTACCTTGTCAGAAGGTGGCTCTCAGCCGTGTCTTTATCATACCGACTACAAGACTTTTTATCTGAATCTCAGGGATACCGGCATTATCTGGCGTCTCGAGATCAGGCGCCTTGAGTATGATTGGCTGCTGGAAATTAGGGTCTGTACTCTGCGGCCATAAACATGCCGAACCGTCATCAAGAATCTGCAACGCTTTTACCGTCGCTTCAACCCCCGGCCCATACGAATCACGACGACGGACCACTACAAAGTCCCCTGTCTCAGGAGGTCGCCCCAGCTCCGAGTAGTCAATAACGCACACGACCGAACCATCAGGGAAAACACGGTTCATACTCTGCCCCTTCACTTCTAGGGCATATCTGTTCAGAGATGCAGGATATCCATCGTCCGTAGGGTAGCTGACAGAATAACGCTCATCGTCAGGCACCTCTAACGCCTCAGAAAACACCCCGGCCTGCACTGCCCCTATTACTGGGATCAATCGTATTTTTACCCCAGGAATTCGCTTGACGGAGGCTCCTTTAGGAAGAGGACCCTTCCACTCTACATTGTGCAGGGCAAAATATTCGGGGCACGGCTCCTTCACGTAGAGATGCCCAACATCTTCGGCAGGGAACCCGAATGCCTTCCAGAGGCGGATAGCGACCTCAAGCTGTAATTTACGCTCTCCGTTCGCCGGGCGCCATATCCCTGTTGGAGGCAATCCGACAGCGGCCCCCGCTTCTTCGTATGTCATCCCTAGCGCAACCAGATAGGAACGCAGGTGATTCGGATGAGGTTGCTGGGTATTTCTCGTTTTTCTCATGACTGATTTTCTCCAAAGTGGAAAAAATATCTTTACCCAGACAGACAAAATTTCTTGATTAATTTTGCCATTTAGGCAAAATGCCTCCATGAAACTATCCGAATATATGGAGGCGGAAAGCCTCACCCCAGCCGATGTGGCTCAGAAAATCGGGGTCCAGTCTGTGGCGACGATCTACCGATATACGGCAGGAACGAGGAGGCCATCCTCAAAAATGCTGCGTCGCATCCATGAATTCACCAACGGGGCCGTGACGGCGAACGATTTTTTCCATGCCCCGCCCCCACCCAGAGGAGCGCATCATGAGCGGATACGCACGCTATAGCCCGTCAGAAAAGAGCCTAGAATTGGCAATTGATTACCTAAAATACGCTCAATCAGATGTAATGAGCATTGTTAGGGTTGCGGCAATTTTCGACGCATACCTGTTAGGTGAACTGGTTGTCGGGATAAAATTGGAAGAACTGGGCACCTTCCCAGAGATACGAACGCTCAAAACTAATAAAGAGCGAGCAGATTTTTTCGGTCCCGAACCTGAAGATAGCTTCGTAGAAAGCCCTGCGATTGCCGGAAAGACGCGTGAGAATCCTACTCCATGCTCAAAAGGTGAGGAATCGGCTTGTGATGATCAAGTGGGGGGATCCACTGAGCTGGCTAAAACCTTCATCAGGAGCCTGCCTGACCCAGAATTAGAGCAGCTCAATTTTGGACTTCGGACAGAACATCTCGCCGACCTAATGGGCAAACTAGCTCATGCGGAAATTCAACGACGCATCAAGAGCCGGAGCGCATCATGAGTCTCAGTGAAAAAACACGTCTTGAGCTATTGGAGCTAACGTTCCAGTTCATCACGGACAATTACCGCATAAATGGGGAACGAATTGAAACTGCCCGCCAAGTTGCCGAATTCTACAGGGTATTAGAGGAAGTCCTTTCTCTTAATCTCGCTTCCCGCAAACTTGGAAAAATTAGGCAACCTTCCCCTTTTTCTTTTTGGATCAGCGAGAGGGCCTTCGTTCCGTTCTGCTTCCTCAATAAGGGAATTGGCACGCTCCAAAAGCTCATTTGCAGAAACTTTCTCGCTTTGATTTTTCAAAAATTCTGCCAAGGCAATGACGGTTCGCATTCTTTCGTAAGAAACAGTCACTATGCATCTCCTTCTTCTGATGAACAGCACCCCACGGACTCGCACTCCGAAGGGCACCCAGGATGCGTATCAGCTTCCACTGAGCAGCAGGTAGAGCTGGAAGAGCAGGACAGCCATGAACGGCTGGAAACGTCCGTCAGCCCATTCATCAAACGACTCTCTGATGCTGACCTCGCCGCCATCAATGCCGGTGCGGTCCCGAAATCGCTCATGAAGCTGCTGGGTCGTGTTGCCTACAACGAAATCGAACGCCGGAGGGTCGAAGAACCCGGGGCCGACATCGGATACGGGTACACTGGCAGCCCCGACCCAGGGGAGGTGGGCGCATAATGTCCAACGGCGTCAACAAGGTCATTCTGGTCGGGAATCTGGGGCGTGACCCAGAGGTACGCGACACACAGTCCGGCAGCAAGATTGCCAATCTAGCCATTGCTACCAACGAAACATGGGTAGACCGCAATACAGGAGAGAAGAAGAGCCGGGCGGAATGGCACCGTGTCGTTATTTTCAATGAACGTCTTGTGGATGCCGCATCTCGCTATCTCAGCAAAGGTCGCAAGGTCTACGTCGAGGGCGAACTCCGTACCCGCAAATGGAAAGACCAGCAGGGCGTGGATAAGTACACGACCGAGGTTGTTCTGAGCAAATTCGGAGGGACCCTGGTCTTCCTGGACGGGCAAGACCAGGCACAGCAGCAGGATCAGCCCGCACAATCCACCAGTCAGAACAATACCCAGCGTTACCAGACCGGGACTTCCATGAGCGACGCCGCCGGGTATGGCGAACCGCCGATGGATGACGAAATCCCCTTCTGATGCCCATGATCATTCACCCAACCAAACAGCTCCTTGAGCTGGCCCTCGCCCGTTACGAGGAAATCCCTCTTAGGTCGCAGGTAGAGCTGATGGGTGCTCTCTCAAGAGCTCTCAGGATTGAGACGATTGCAGACCTCGCAAACGTTCTGAAGGAAGAAAAATGAACGAAACAACCAACAACGTGGGCGGGATCGCCGCTGACCGCCTGCGCTCCATCATCGAGCGTGTGGAGCGTCTGGAAGATGAGCGCAAGGCCCTGGGGGCGGACATCCGGTACGTGTTCACGGAGGCCAAGTGCGCCGGGTTTGATGTGAAGGCCATCAAGCAGATCATCAAGCTGCGCAAGCAGGAACCGGCTGAGGTGGAGGAACAGGAAACGCTCGTAGAGACGTACAGGAGGGCACTGGGGGTATGAGCATTCTGGATTTTATCGTGCGCCGCCGTGACCGGATCAGGGATGAAAACTTCGCCCTAAAACTGGCCCTCAGCGGTGTAGAAGAGAGGCTGTTCACCGAGATGGCATACAGCCGCAAACTGGCAGAGGACAGGGACGCCCTTCTGGCACAGAACTGCCGTCTGCGTGCCCAGCGGGATGATGCCCTCGTGCGCCGGAAGCGTGATGAGAAAGGGAGGTTCCGGTGAGACAGATAAGTTTCATCCTTCCCTCACCCTACCCGCTTCTGAACCGCTCTCTGCGGACGCACTGGAGCGTCAGAAAGCGCCAGCAGGCAGCTATCAGGGGCACGATACTGGAACAGATCGGAGGAGCCGCCGGGCTGCCGCATGAGCCGTTTCAGAAGGCGCATGTCGTTATCGAACGGCACAGCGTTGGAACGCCTGACTACGACAATCTGGTCGGCGGCGGCAAACAGCTCATCGACTGCCTGACAACGCCTGTCATGGGCAAGGGCGGCCGCCAGAGGAACAAGCGGGGACTGGGCATCATTGTCGATGACAGCCCCGCCCATCTGATTGCCGACTACCACGCCGTGAAATGCCGCCTGTGCGAACAAAAAACGGTGGTCACGATCACCGAGATTGAAAGGGACTGAGAATGGCCCGCATACGCTCAATTCACCCAGGATTCTGGACCGACGAAGCGACACTTGAGATGTCTATTCAGGCTCAGCTTTTCATGATCGGCCTCTGGAATGAAGCTGATGATGGCGGGGCTTTCGCATGGAAGCCACGACAGCTGAAGGCACGGCTGATGCCAATGCACAATGTCGATCCGGAAGAAACTCTGTCCGAGCTTGTCCAGATCGGCGTGATACGAAAATACGAAAGCGATGGCCAGGAGATCGGTGCGATCCGCAATTTTGGCAAGTGGCAGTCCCCTAAAAAACCAAGCCGAAAATTCCCGATGCCGGGAGAAATCATGCAGTTTTGTGCCACCGAGAACATACCGGGAACAGGTAAGGAACAGGTGGAGAAAACTTCCGAAAAATCGTCCAAAGAACCTCAAGATAGAGAAGAAATTTCCGAACCAGTTCCCCACCAGTTCGGAACCAGTTCGGAACCAGTTCCCATAGGAAGAGGAGAGGAAGAGGAGGAGGAAGAGGATATACTCTCTCACTCCGTTCGAGAGGAGCACGCAAGCGATCTGGCTGCTCCCCCAAAAACAAAATCTCCACCGTCCAAGCGGGGGCATCGCCTGCCGGACGACTGGCAGCCATCCCCGGAGCTGATCGACTACGCCAACGAGCGGAACCTTAACCCGCAACGGGAGGCCGAGGATTTCCGGGACTACTGGCACGCCCGCCCCGGTGCCGGAGGCGTGAAGCTGGACTGGGCCGCCACGTTCCGGACGTGGTGCCGCCGCAGCGCAGACCGCCAACAACAGCGGTTTCTGAGCAACAGGAACGTCACCCCGTTCCCCAGCCGGATGAGCCGAGATGAGGAAAACCGCCGGGCGTCCATGGATTTCCTGAGGGGTTTGGCCAATGGATAACCAGCTCACAGTCCCCGGAAAATCGCAGTTCCCCACCATGATCCGGGGGGAAAAGATCGAGTTCAGTCCCGACCTGCTCAAGGCGATCGAGCAGCAGACGGACGCCCCCGATGCCAGCCATCTCCCCTACCTGCCCCGTGCCGTTGTGGCGGAAGCGAGGAAGGCCGCAGAGGCGATTGAGGCAAAGTTCCTGTCCCCTGCAGAACCGGCTGAATTGCGGGATTTTCTGGTGAAATTGCATCACTCGCTGAACGCAATCGCCATCAAGCCTCTGGCCCCTGAAACCCTGGAGCTGAGGATTGCAGCGGCCCAAATGGCACTGGAAGACGCACCACGCTGTGCGTTCGGTGACAAGTTCGCCAAAGCCTGCTTCGCCCGGTTCAAGTGGATGCCAACCCCGGCTGATTTTCTGGAGCTGGCCAACGAGCTGGCGGAAGAATATCGGGCCAAGGTCACCAAGGTTCGCCTGATCGTGATCCACGATGCCGGGAAACGGTTCACGCTGGGCTATGCCCCGCCGCTAGAGCACGAACCGGCCGAACCGCCGCAGCTCACCCGTGGCCAGGAAGAAACGCTCGGATCGGTCATGAAGGGCATCAATGACGAGATAAAAACCAAACGAGAGGCGATGGTGGGATGAATATGCCTCTATCAGCCTCACAGGGCGTCGCTGAGTGCGGTGCAGATCATTCTACGATAGATGACACCGGGCACGACACATACATGGCTCAGAGAGCTTCTGTGAAGGTATTTTGTTTTGAAGGCTACGACAGGGGGTCTGCATGAACAGAACATGCCGGAAATGCGGGGCTGAGAAATCCCTCACCGAATTCTGCAAGGACAGCCGAAGCAAAGGCGGATATCGCCACACATGCTTGCAATGCTACGGGGCCGAACGAAAGAAGATTTATGCCGAAAAAGCAGCAAGACAAATACCAAAAATTTCAACAACATCCGTGGTGAACGGGCGGAAAATCTGCGGACAGTGCCAACAGACATTACCTGTTTCCCGATTCAGTCGAGACAGGAGCAAAACCTGCGGCCTGCAATGGCGTTGCAAGGGATGCGTCGAGAAAAACAAAGAAGCCCGTCAAACCAAGAATAACGGGCAATCAAAAACCAGAAAAACACGGAAATTCCCACCGTTCAAAGGGTATGGGATGTCCGCATGATTCCTGAAACCACATTCGGGAATGATAGAGCTGGGCAGGCCAAAAAAACCGCCCGGTCTTGGGGAACCGAGCGGCTGAATACCGGTCTTGTCTGTCAGGAGTGGCAGTTTTTATAGCAGAACAGGACGAGCTGTAGAATGGCAGGACCGACCAGAGAACGAATGAACAAACCGGACTGGGAAACTCATGGCAGGAGGCGGCGGCGTTCCAACACCCTGGAGGCACTGCGACACCGGGTGGGAGATGAGGTTATTGCAGAGGCACACCGATGGATTGCGGACTGGGAACTGGCCGTGAACGGATATTGCGACGATATGAAGAACAGCGGCAGCCCGGCGATCCCCGGGAATGTCTTCACCTTCAACGCCCTGCGGGGACAGAAGTGGCTACCCATAAGAGCGTTCTGCCGTCACGCCGGGCAGGAGGCACATATGCTGCTGGTCCAGATGCTCGCTCATGGCTGGTCATTCTCAAGCATCGGGCGGTCACACTGGCCGGAACTAAGCGAGAACAGGGCAAGGAACCGAGCATCTGAAGCCTGCGAGGCTGCCCTTCTGGCCCTGCATGACTTCTGGTGCCAGCAGCGTAAAGCAGACGCCGGGCAGGCCATACATGCGGCCCGCTGCTACAGGGCGTGCCCTTCCCTGCCCGTGCTGTGTAAGGATTTTGGTCTGGCACAACCCGGCATGAGAAAACTGATTGATCGTGGAGAAAAAATGCTCAGCCGTCCTCGACATGGATTGACAGCCATAGGCGGATAACTGTACAAAATTGGCATGATCGTTAGCCGTGCGCCCGGATAGGTTGCACGGCTTTTTTATTGGCAGAAAACAGCCAACAAAACGGCAGACGGGCACCCTTGGCCAAGATCACCACGAGCCGTCATTGTAGAAAGCTGTTGACGTGACCGGAAAAAAACCCTATCAAATCGCTAGCTTTGGAATTGTTGCGCCCTCCCCTGTTAAGGTTTCCCTTGTTAAAGCATTTTGCTTTCAGGTGGGTCTCATAAAGTGCGCAACATACCCCCGCCGGCTTTGAAACCCGTGCGGGGGGTTTTCTATTTATCTGCCATAGCGACTCCTTTCATGTTTTCG
>NZ_JANIDV010000010.1:2500-5347 GCF_026385505.1 Bombella dulcis
GGAGGAAAAGACATCAACAGAGATTCCGCCAGTAGTGGCGAGCGAACGCGGAACAGGCCAGTGTCTTTAAAGGAACAAGCAGAACAGTCTGGAAAGTCTGACCATAGTGGGTGATAGTCCCTTATGCGTAATGTCCTTTAAAGGCCTTGAGTAGGGCGGGGCACGAGAAACCCTGTCTGAACATGGGAGGACCACCTTCCAAGCCTAAATACTCTCTGGTGACCGATAGTGAACCAGTACCGTGAGGGAAAGGTGAAAAGCACCCCGATAAGGGGAGTGAAAGAGACCTGAAACCAGGTGCCTACAAGCAGTCGGAGCCTCTTATGGGGTGACGGCGTACCTTTTGTATAATGGGTCAGCGAGTTTCTGTCCGTAGCAAGCTTAAGCCGGTAGGTGTAGGCGTAGCGAAAGCGAGTCTGAATAGGGCGACTGAGTTACTGGTAGAAGACCCGAAACCGAGTGATCTAGCCATGGCCAGGCTGAAGGTGCGGTAACACGCACTGGAGGGCCGAACCCACGCCTGTTGAAAAAGTCGGGGATGAGCTGTGGCTAGGGGTGAAAGGCCAATCAAACTCGGAGATAGCTGGTTCTCCGCGAAATCTATTGAGGTAGATCGTCGTGTATTGCCCTCGGGGGTAGAGCACTGGATGGGCTAGGGGGGCCCAAAGCCTTACCACACCTAACCAAACTCCGAATACCGAGGAGTATGAGCACGGCAGACAGACAGTGGGTGCTAAGGTCCATTGTCGAGAGGGAAACAGCCCAGACCACCAGCTAAGGCCCCTAAATCGTGGCTAAGTGGGAAAGGATGTGGGGATTCCAAAACAACCAGGAGGTTGGCTTAGAAGCAGCCATCCTTTAAAGAAAGCGTAATAGCTCACTGGTCTAATAGAAACCCTGCGCCGAAAATGTAACGGGGCTCAAGCCACGTGCCGAAGCTGTGGGTGCATAGTTTACTATGCGCGGTAGCGGAGCGTTCTGTAAGCCTGCGAAGGAGATGGGGTGACCCTCTCTGGAGGTATCAGAAGTGCGAATGCTGACATGAGTAGCGACAAACAGTGCGAGAAACACTGTCGCCGAAAGTCCAAGGGTTCCTGCGCAAGGTTAATCCACGCAGGGTGAGCCGGCCCCTAAGGCGAGGGCGAAAGCCGTAGTCGATGGGAATGAGGTTAATACTCCTCAGCCTGCCAGAAGTGACGAACGAGATATGTTGTCAGCTCTTATCGGATTGAGCTGGCTTTTGGACCGTTCCAGGAAATAGCTCTGGCATATAGACCGTACCCGAAACCGACACAGGTGGACTGGTAGAGAATACCAAGGCGCTTGAGAGAACGATGCTGAAGGAACTAGGCAAATTGCTCGTGTAACTTCGGAAGAAACGAGACCCGTTGGTGGGCAACCATCGGCGGGTGGCACAGACCAGGGGGTAGCGACTGTTTAGTAAAAACACAGGACTCTGCGAAATCGAAAGATGACGTATAGGGTCTGACGCCTGCCCGGTGCCGGAAGGTTAAGAGGAGATGTGCAAGCGTCGAATCGAAGCCCCGGTAAACGGCGGCCGTAACTATAACGGTCCTAAGGTAGCGAAATTCCTTGTCGGGTAAGTTCCGACCTGCACGAATGGCGTAACGACTTCCCCGCTGTCTCCAGCATCGGCTCAGCGAAATTGAATTCCCCGTGAAGATGCGGGGTACCCGCGGTCAGACGGAAAGACCCTATGAACCTTTACTGCAGCTTTACAGTGGTATCAGGAAAGTTTTGTGTAGGATAGGTGGGAGGCTTTGAAACCAGGGCGCCAGCTCCGGTGGAGCCATCCTTGAAATACCACCCTGAACTTTTCTGATATCTAACCGAGACCAGTCAGCCTGGTCCGGGACCCTGTATGGTGGGCAGTTTGACTGGGGCGGTCGCCTCCCAAAGAATAACGGAGGCGCGCGATGGTGGGCTCAGGCCGGTCGGAAACCGGCTGTCGAGTGCAATGGCATAAGCCCGCCTGACTGCGAGAGTGACAGCTCGAGCAGAGACGAAAGTCGGCCATAGTGATCCGGTGGTCCCGCGTGGATGGGCCATCGCTCAACGGATAAAAGGTACTCTAGGGATAACAGGCTGATCTCCCCCAAGAGTCCACATCGACGGGGAGGTTTGGCACCTCGATGTCGGCTCATCACATCCTGGGGCTGGAGCAGGTCCCAAGGGTTCGGCTGTTCGCCGATTAAAGTGGTACGTGAGCTGGGTTTAGAACGTCGTGAGACAGTTCGGTCCCTATCTGCCGTGGGTGTAAGAGACTTGAGAGGATTTGTCCCTAGTACGAGAGGACCGGGATGAACGAACCTCTGGTGCACCGGTTGTCGCGCCAGCGGCACAGCCGGGTAGCTAAGTTCGGAATGGATAACCGCTGAAAGCATCTAAGCGGGAAACCAGCCTCAAAACTAGGTCTCATAGGGCCGTCCAAGACCAGGACGTCGATAGGTCAGGTGTGAAAGCATGGCAACATGTGTAGCTGACTGATCCTAATCGCCCATATCTCTCACACACCTAAACACATGCACAGTAGTCAGTCACACTCCTCAAAACACCAACCAACACCCCCCAGACACCTCACAAGGGTGAGCGGGAAGACCTGGTGGCCATGGCGGAGGATCCATACCCGATCCCATCCCGAACTCGGCCGTTAAAGCCTCCAGCGCCTATGATACTGCTCCTTAAGGAGCGGAAAAGTCGGTCGCCGCCAGGTCCCCTCGCTCACCCCTCAATACATACCACCCACTATCGCGGGGTGGAGCAGCCCGGTAGCTCGTCAGGCTCATAACCTGAAGGTCGTAGGTTCAAATCCTACCCCCGCATCCA
>NZ_JANIDV010000011.1 GCF_026385505.1 Bombella dulcis
TTGGTGGAGGACAAGATAAGCGGACTGGGCCTCTCGGAGGAATTCGAGGTTCTGGACAAGGAAATCAGGACGCCAGATGGCGGCGTCATCATCTTTCAGGGGATGCAGAACCACACGGCGGACTCAATCAAGTCATTGGAAGGTTTCGACGTGGCGTGGGTCGAAGAAGCGCAGTCCTTGTCCGCCTTCTCCATGAAGCTGCTACGCCCAACCATCCGTAAACCCGGCTCCGAAATCTGGTTTAGCTGGAACCCGTCCAAAGAAACCGACCCGGTAGATGCGTTCCTGCGGACACCCGAAGCGGACGCCGACCCCGAGATAGTAGTCATCAACGCCAACTGGTCAGATAACCCGTGGTTCCCCGCCGTTCTGAATGATGAGCGGGAACGAGACATGAGGAGTCGCCCTGATGAGTATGACCATATCTGGGAGGGCGGATACCAGCAGACGACCGAGGCCCTCATCTTCCGCAACCGGGTTGAATACGGATGTCGGTTTGAAACTCCAGAGGATGCGCGGCTTTACTTTGGTGTTGACTGGGGCTTCGCCAAAGACCCCACCGCCATCGTTCGTTGTTTTATTGCTGATGACGTTTTGCATATTGATTATGCTGAGGGCGGCGTAGGTATCGAGATGGACGCCCTGCCCGCTTTGTTTGATCAGGTTCCGGGAGCGCGGCAATGGCCGCTCATGGCTGATTGCGCCCGTCCCGAAACCATCAGTCATCTGGCAAATAAGTACAGGTTCCGCATTGGCCCCGCCAAAAAGTGGAAAGGCAGCGTGGAAGATGGCATTGAACGGCTGAAAGCCTTCCGAGGCATACGTGTGCACGAGCGGGCCGAGAAAATAGCCCGTGAGTTCCGTACGTACTCGTACAAGGTGGACCGCCAGACCGAGCATGTTCTCCCGAAAATCGAGGACGCCAACAACCACTGGATAGATGCCCTCCGCTATGCGCTGGATGGTCTGATCCAGAACCGCCGAACCATGCCCGACTTCTCCAAAATTTCACCGCCTACCTTCTTTCGCCGATCATTCGTATGAGGTAACGCCATGTGGCCGTTTAAGCGCACTACCGGCACTACCGCCCCCCTGCCGGAGAGCGAAGGAGAAGTTCGGCCGGAGCGCAGGGAGCCGTTTATCAGGGGATTCCGGAATATTGAGCAGTTCGCCTGCGATGCCGCACCCACCCTGATCTCACGCCTCTCTCCCTGCCGCCCTGCGCCGGGTGTCGTGCCAGAGGGCCAGCGCATGGCGTTCGACAGCGCACTGGATGGGGTGGATGCCTCGCTGGGCGCATATGCCAGAGGCAACATCGAGGGGCTTCAGTCCTGGCTTGCTGATGGTCTGGGATTTATGGGCTACCCCTACCTGAGCCAGATGGCCATGCGGGCCGAGTTCCGGAAGCCGTGTGATGTCATTGCCCGTGAGGCAACCCGGGAATGGGTGCGGCTGAAATCCACGAAGAACGTGGAGGAAACCGAATATGATACGGACGAAGAAGCCCGTGCGGCCCGTGAACAGCTCTCACAGGAGACGGGCCACAAGATCAGCGATCTGGAAGCCGAACTCAAACGGCTTGATGTACGGCGTCTGCTCTACCGGATGACGCTCGACAGCCTGATCTATGGCGTCTCATATGCATGGATCGACGTTGGCGGCCTTCCAAAAGACGCCACGGGGCAGAATGTTCCGCTGAAGGTGACGAAGTACGGGGTCGAGAAAGGCAGCCTGGGCGGCCTGAAGCGGATTGACCCGGTCTGGACGGCACCGAACTACTACAACGCCGACAGCCCCTACAGTTCTGGGTTCTACGACCCGGACAATTACTGGGTGCAGGGATGCCTGACCCACAAGGACCGGCTTTTGAAGATGGTGCCGTATGAAGTGCCGGACATCTTCAAACCGGCCTTCAACTTCGGCGGCCTGTCCCTCACCCAGCAGCTGCGCCCGTACGTCCACAACTTCCTGCGGACACGCAACAGTGTCAGCAACATCACGGCCAATTTCTCCAAGCTCGTGCTGAAAACCGACATGATGGGCAACATGGGGACGGCTCAGAGCGGGCTGAGCTATGGCGATATATCGAGTTCATCCATTCAGGCTCGTGCAGCTTTCATGCAGCAGGTCTCCGAGGGGCAGGACACGATTATCGCCGACCTGAACGCTGAAGACGTGTCCATCATCGCCACGCCGCTTGGCGGCCTGTCTGACCTTCAGGCGCAGGCAATGGAGGCTATGGCGTCCATTCCCGGCATCCCGCTGGTGAAACTGTTCGGCATCACGCCAAATGGGCTGAACGCCTCATCCGAGGGTGAAATCCGGGTGTTCTATGATGAGATCGCTGCCTTTCAGGAAAACAACCTGCGGCCCATCCTTGAGCGCATCATCCGTCTCGTCCAGCTCCACCTGTGGGGGGAACTGGATGACACCATAGACTTCGACTTTGTGAACCTCTGGCAGCTGGACGATGAAAAAGCGGCGATGGTCGAAAAGGCCAAGGCCGAAACCGACAGGATGAACATCGAAGCCGGGAAGATCACGCCCGATGAAGCCCGCATGAGGGAAGAACAGGACCAGAACAGCATCTACCGGGGCGTCAATCTCTCTGGTGATGCCCCGGGCATCCCTGAGCAGGATATCCCGAGTTTTGGCAGTCATGAAGGGTTCGGTGGAGAAGGAGGCGAAGGAGAACTCTAATGGCTGCGTTACGTTCTCCTGGAAAGGCAATAACTCTGCCCCTCGGGAGGACAAACGCGGGCATTGCGGCTTGGTATGAAAAGAAGCTCCGTATTCTCATCCGCCGGATGCACCGGGATACTATCCAGACGGTGCGAACCTATTACCGTCGGGCGGAGCCGGAACTTGCGCAAGATGAGAACCCTGTTACAGCTCTGGATATTATTCTCGAGAAGCTGAAAAAGAAGTGGTTGCGGATATTCGAAGACCACGCCTCTACTCTGGCCGAGCATTTCGTGAAGAGCTGTCAGAACGACTGTGAAGGCGATCTGCGGCGAAGACTGAAACGGGCGGGCTTCGGCGTCACGTTCAAGCCCAATGCCGCCATGCAGCGCAAGCTTAAGGTGGCAATCAACTACAATGTTGGGAAGATCAAGTCGATTGCCGAGCAATATCACGACGGGGTGAATACCCTGGTCACAAACTCCGTAATGAAGGGCGGAGATATAGGCGCACTCACTAAAGATCTGCAAGCCAGATACGGCATTTCTGAGCGCAAGGCGGCCTTCATCGCCGAGGACCAAAATCACAAGATTAATCAAGCCGTAGAGCGGATGCGTGACATCGAATTGGGTTTGGAAAAATCCAAATGGCGTCATTGCGGCGGGGGAAGGCATCCACGCCCAGAACACGTCAAAGCGGACGGCAGAATTTACGAGACAGCGAAGGGCTGCCTA
>NZ_JANIDV010000012.1 GCF_026385505.1 Bombella dulcis
CAGGCAGCCCTTCGCTGTCTCGTAAATTCTGCCGTCCGCTTTGACGTGTTCTGGGCGTGGATGCCTTCCCCCGCCGCAATGACGCCATTTGGATTTGTCCAAACCCAATTCGATGTCACGCATCCGCTCTACGGCTTGATTAATCTTGTGATTTTGGTCCTCGGCGATGAAGGCCGCCTTGCGCTCAGAAATGCCGTATCGGGCTTGCAGCTCTTTAGTGAGTGCGCCTATATCTCCGCCCTTCATTACGGAGTTTGTGACCAGGGTATTCACCCCGTCGTGATATTGCTCGGCAATCGACTTGATCTTCCCAACATTGTAGTTGATCGCCACCTTAAGCCTGCGCTGCATGGCGGCATTGGGCTTGAACGTGACGCCGAAGCCTGCCCGTTTCAGTCTTCGCCGCAGATCGCCTTCACAGTCGTTCTGACAGCTCTTCACGAAATGCTCAGCCAGAGTAGAGGCGTGGTCTTCGAATATCCGCAACCACTTCTTTTTCAGCTTCTCGAGAATAATATCCAGAGCTGTAACAGGGTTCTCATCTTGCGCCAGTTCCGGCTCCGCCCGACGGTAATAGGTTCGTACCGTCTGGACAGTATCCCGGTGCATCCGGCGGATGAGAATACGGAGCTTCTTTTCATACCAAGCCGCAATGCCTGCGTTTGTCCTCCCGAGGGGCAGAGTTATTGCCTTTCCAGGGGAACGTAACGCAGCCATTAGAGTTCTCCTTCGCCGCCTTCTCCACCGAACCCTTCATGACCGCCAAAACTCGGTATGTCCTGCTCAGGGATGCCCGGTGCATCGCCAGAGAGATTGACGCCCCGGTAGATGCTGTTCTGGTCCTGTTCTTCCCTCATGCGGGCTTCATCGGGCGTGATCTTCCCGGCTTCGATGTTCATCCTGTCGGTTTCGGCCTTAGCCTTTTCGACCATCGCCGCTTTTTCATCGTCCAGCTGCCAGAGGTTCACAAAGTCGAAGTCTATTGCGTCATCCAGTTCCCCCCACAGGTGGAGCTGCACGAGACGGAGGATGCGCTCAAGGATGGGCCGCAGGTTGTTTTCCTGAAAGGCAGCGATCTCATCATAGAACACCCGGATTTCGCCCTCGGATGAGGCGTTCAGCCCATTTGGCGTGATGCCGAACAGTTTCACCAGAGGGATGCCGGGGATGGACGCCATGGCCTCCATCGCCTGCGCCTGTAGGTCGGACAGGCCCCCAAGTGGCGTGGCGATGATGGACACATCCTCGGCGTTCATGTCTGCCACGATCGTATCCTGCCCTTCGGAGAGGCTCTGCATGAAGGCCGCACGACCCTGCACGGCACTCTGATCTATCGGGCCAGAAAACCCTATATCTGTGCCCTGTGGTACCCCCATGTTGCCCGCCATGTCAGTTTTCAGGACCAGCTTGGAAAAGTTCGCCGTGATGTTGCTGACACTGTTGCGGGTACGCAGGAAATTGTGGACGTAGGGTCGTAGTTGCTGGGTGAGGGACAGGCCACCGAAGTTGAAGGCCGGTTTGAAGATGTCCGGCACCTCATACGGCACCATCTTTAGAAGCCGGTCTCTGTGGGTCAGGCAGCCTTGCACCCAGTAATTGTCCGGATCGTAAAAGCCGGGGCGGTAGGGGCTGTCGGCGTTGTAGTAGTTCGGTGCCGTCCAGACCGGGTCAATCCGCTTCAGCCCGCCCAGGCTGCCTTTCTCGACCCCGTACTTCGTCACCTTCAGCGGAACATTCTGCCCCGTGGCGTCTTTGGGAAGGCCGCCAACGTCGATCCAAGCATATGAGACGCCATAGATCAGGCTGTCGAGCGTCATCCGGTAGAGCAGACGCCGCACATCCAGCCGTTTGAGTTCGGCTTCCAGATCGCTGATCTTGTGGGCCGTCTCCTGTGAGATCTGTTCACGGGCTGCACGGGTTTCTTCATCCGTATCATATTCGGTTTCATCCACGTTCTTCGTGGATTTAAGCCGCACCCATTCCCGTGTTGCCTCACGGGCAATGACATCACACGGCTTCCGGAACTCGGCCCGCATGGCCATCTGTGCGAGGTAGGGATACCCCATGAAGCCCAGACCATCGGCAAGCCAGGACTGAAGCCCCTCGATGTTGCCGCTGGCATATCCGCCCAGTGACGCCGCCACGCTTTCCAGTGCACTGTCAAACGCCATCCGCTTCCCCTCTGGCACGACGCCCGGGGCGGGACGGCAGGGGGAGAGGCGGGATTCCAGGGACGGGACGCCCCCATCCTTTTTGCGCTCGACATGCAGGAAATTGCTGAGTAACGGCTCATGACGCTCCGGCCGCACGTCTCCTGCGCTCTCCTGCGGGGTGGCTGGAGTGCGTTTAAACGGCCACATGGTGCGTCCTTTATACGAATGATCGACGAATTAGCTTCTGACCCGCAAATGCGGAGAAGTCCGGAATTGCCCGGCGGTTCTGGATCAGACCATCCAGCGCATAGCGGAGGGCATCTATCCAGTGGTTGTTGGCGTCCTCGATGCGTGGCAGGACATGCTCGGTCTGCCTGTCCACCTTGTACGAGTACGTACGGAACTCACGGGCTATTTTTTCGGCCCGCTCATGGACACGGATGCCCCGGAAGGCTTTCAGACGCTCGATACCGTCTTCCACGCTGCCCTTCCACTTCTTGGCGGGGCCAATGCGGAACCTGTATTTATTCGCCATATGGCTGATGGTTTCAGGCCGGGCGCAGTCGGCCATGATCGGCCATTCCCGTGCTCCCGGCACCTTGTCGAACAGGGCGGGCAGGGCGTCCATCTCGATACCTATTCCACCTTCAGCATAATCAACATGCAGAATATCATCGGCAATAAAGCAGCGAACGATGGCAGTAGGGTCTTTGGCGAACCCCCAGTCAACACCGTAATAAAGCCGGGCATTATCCGGCGTTTCAAACCGGCATCCATATTCTACTCTGCTGCGGAAGATCAGGGCCTCAGTGATCTGCTGGTATCCACCTTCCCAGATATGGTCATACTCATCCGGGCGGTTCCTTAGGTCACGCTCCCGCTCATCGTTCAGAACGGAAGGAAACCACGGATTGTCCGACCAGTTGGCTTTGATGACCACGATTTCAGGGTCTTTTTCAGCCTCGGGCGTACGGAGGAAGGCGTCAACTGGGTCGGTTTCTTTGGACGGGTTCCAGCTAAACCAGATTTCGGAGCCGGGTTTGCGGATCGTTGGGCGTAGCAGCTTCATGGAGAAGGCGGACAAGGACTGCGCTTCTTCGACCCACGCCACGTCGAAACCTTCTAATGACTTGATTGAGTCCGCCGTGTGGTTCTGCATCCCCTGAAAGATGATGATGCCGCCACCCGGCGTCCTGATTTCCTTGTCCAGAACCTCGAATTTCTCCGAGAGGCCCAGTCCGCTTATCTTGTCCTCCACCAG
>NZ_JANIDV010000013.1 GCF_026385505.1 Bombella dulcis
TACCCGCTTTGCATTGGAGGCATTCTGCCCGAGGTCAGTCAGATATTTTGTGAGTTTCGTCCCACCCTTCATACGTGCGCTCATGGCCATATCCTTGCCGGGTGGGGTCTACCGGGGGTAAAGCGCATCTGCCGGTACTTGGCCGTTGCCTGCCAGTAGGTCAGGCCATACTGCGTCTGTGTTAACCAGCCCGCATTGTTCGGCAGGCCGGACCCGTCGTAGGAGACGGAGACAGAGCCACGGGTGGCTGATGCCAGCCTGCCAACGCCCTGCGCTCCAGTGGATGAGCCGCTGCCTGCCGCAGCATTCAGGCCAAGCTGGGCCTGATGTGCCACGAGCAGCCACAGGAGGTCACGCCGCTCATCCAAGTTCTTGACAATGGAGTAGGGGGTGTTGTCGAGGAACAGGCACGCCTGCCTGAACAGGAACCCCGCCTGTGGCTCTGCGACCGTGGAGGCCAGCTGCGGGAAGGCGGCGGCCCAGTCAGGATAGGAGAAGTCAACAACACCTGATGCCATTATCCTCTCCTTTGTCGCATACTTTCTATGTCGGCTGAAACCTTATTGCCCTGACCGAAGTTTTCCTGCGGAATCCCCTCCCATCCCGTGCGCTCGGAGCCAACCTCTTGGAGGCGGGAAATGCCTCGCTGTTCGCTTGTTTCTGCAAAGATGACGTGCCCTGATAGCAGAGAAGATGTGGCGTTCTGCTTCTTCCAGGCTTCCCAGAAATCAGTTGGAACCTCGGTTCGTCCGGCCAGACCAAGAATACGGTTTTCCTGTCCATGAAAGCGCACATCTTCCCGCGCTCCGTTCAGCGTGATGCTGGCGACAGGTATCGGGGCCGACATGTTAGGGTATCCCATCCGGGCGGACGCTGCTCGCTCCTCGGCTTCCTCCTCACGATAGAGAGAGAGGACAACCCCGGATGGGTGACGGCAGAAGACTGTCACTTTCTTATCTGTTTCTGCCATTGTTCAGACTCCTACCATTGTGGCGCAGGCCATCGGACGCTTCCAGACCGTGCCCATTCCTGCTTGGGAGGCTTTCTGCCTGTAGCTGGTGGAATAGGTTTCCAGTCGGTGCATGATCAGCTTGGAGATGAAGGCCGTGAACACGGTTTCGACCCCATCAATCACGGGAGCAAAAAGCTGCATGACCCGCTGTTTAAGAGAGCCATTTCCCCCGTTCATGGAGAGACCTGCCTCCGGCAGGGTCACGATATTCATATTCGGGAAGGCCTTCTTGAGTATGTCATTGAAGGTGATGCCGAAGCTGTTGGTATAGACCAGCGTTTGGGACAGTTCAGACGGGATGACCAGGACGAGGTCGGAATTCATATCGATGTTGCCCTGGAGCTGGATGTTCAGCGTCTGGAACAAGGCGAGAATGTCAGCCAGAAGAGCTACCGGGTCGCCTGTATCTGTCCATGCTGTGACCGTCTTTCCGCCAGAGCCTGCCTTCGGTGTTGGCTGGATGGAGGGCGGGAGGTCGGGATCATTTAGTGCCCCCCGCAGGTTCTTCCCCTCAATGCCAAACAGGTTGATAAGATTGTGCTGCTTGTTCATCGTCAGGGCTGCGGACTGGCGGATTTCATTGACCCATCCAATGGATGCGGCGCCCATCATGCTGGTTTCCATATCGCCATACTGCATCCATGTCTGCCAGATGAAGGCTTCACGAGGTTCCCAGTTGACGTTGGCCCCGACCTGCCCGGCATCACTGAAATCACCATAGGCCGCAACAGAGCCAAGGTTTTCCGAGAAGGGGAAATAGACGATACGCTGCTCAAGGCTGCCTTTCTGAACCGCCCCATAAATCTCTTCAGACTTGGTGGGCGTGACAATGGAGCGGATTACCTGCGGGTCAATGGTGGACCCTACAATCGCCGGGACGCCGGAGTTGGGAGCCGTTACGGGACTGTAGGATGGGGAGGAATCCATCCCGATAGTCTTCTCGTGGGAGAAATGGGTGATGCCAGCCATCCGGATGCCGTAATGGCGGCTTAGGGTCGGTGCTACGCTATGAAGGCTTTTCATTATTTACTGCTTCCGTTGGTAGGGGCGGGGATGTCAGGAGTATTGGGGCCTGCTGCTCTGGAGATGATCATTACAGACCCCGCCGGGGCATCACGGGTGACAACCCATCCTGTGGCGACCGTTCCCTGTGGGGGATTTCCTGCTGGTCCAGTCTGGATGCTGCCGTCCGTTGTGGAGGCATAAACTGCCTGCCCACGGCTTGCCCCCGTGCTCCCGATGGCAAAGTAATCGCCGCCGGTATGAAGTGTGACCATGTTGCCTGCATAGAGGGTCATGGTTGCCTGAGAGAGAACGCTACCAAGGTTGATATTGTTCTGGTCCCGGACGACAAAGCCCGTTGGGGTAGCGTTCGGGCTGGATGCTGGTGGCGCGTTCAATACGGTGACATCATCATCCTGAACCCATGCAAAATGGCCGACGACAACGCCGGTAGAGCCAGCAAAGTGCCCGAGTTCTCCGGGGATGGCTGTCCGGGTCGGATTTACGCTTGCCCTCTGTCCCGGCATTCCGAGAGGCGGTGCATAATTGACACGATTGGGGAAGCCCATGGTGTTCTCCTTATCAAGATAGGATGCGGGGCAGTTTTGTGATGCCCAGGTCAGAGAGGATGCTTGTAGCGGCACTGTCATGCGCCATGGCTGGCTCGTAGGCGGCATGGACGCTGCGAACCCGGCTATTGACCAGAGCCTTGAGGCCCGCCTCATTGACGCCATCCAGGCTGTCCATCGCCATTCCGGACTGCCGTAGGGCATAGCGGTAAATGTCAGGGGCACGGTCCATTCCGTGCACCTCACCAACCAGCGGGCGGACGAGGCGGCGGGCATCATCGGCAGAACGGCGCATCGCACGGTCTGCGGCCAGAGCCTTCTTTATGGCCCGGTCTGTGGCCATTTCCCGTTTGCGCTCTTCCTCCGCATCGTCCTTATCCTCGACCTTCTTTTCGGGGACGCCGGAATTTGGGGCGGTATTCTCATTGTCCATGGAGCCGCCAGTCGACCTGCATGCGGAAAGACAGGCGTCAATCTGCTCCTGTGAGCAGCCGGACTTCTCCATTGCGCTTTTCATGGCTGCAAGCATTTCGTCCATGCCATCCGTCGCCTCTGTAGTCTCGTTCTCCGCCGTGGTTTCGGCGTTCTCAGCGTTGTCCGCTTCGTCGTCCTTGG
>NZ_JANIDV010000014.1 GCF_026385505.1 Bombella dulcis
CACCCGCTTTGCATTGGAGGCATTCTGCCCGAGGTCAGTCAGATATTTTGTGAGTTTCGTCCCACCCTTCATTCGTGCGCTCATGGCCATATCCTTGCGGGGTGGGGTCTGCCGGGGGTAAAGCGCATCTGCCGGTACTTGGCCGTCGCCTGCCAGTAGGTCAGGCCATACTGCGTCTGCGTTAACCAGCCCGCATTGTTCGGCAGGCCGGACCCGTCGTAGGAGACGGAGACAGAGCCACGGGTGGCTGATGCCAGCCTGCCAACGCCCTGCGCTCCAGTGGATGAGCCGCTACCTGCCGCAGAATTCAGGCCAAGCTGGGCCTGATGTGCCACGAGCAGCCACAGGAGGTCACGCCGCTCATCGACGTTCTGGACGATGGAGAAGGGGGTGTTGTTGAGGAACAGGCACGCCTGCCTGAACAGGAACCCAGCCTGTGGCTCTGCGACCGTGGAGGCCAGCTGCGGGAAGGCGGCGGCCCAGTCGGGGTAGGAGAATTCAACAACGCCCGCAGTCATTACTATTTCTCCAATTTCTTCACGTTATTCGGAAGAGCGTTCCGGTCTTCGCCCTCAAGGCCGGTCTTTTCCTTGGACAGCTCCGCTGCGGCGGCATCGGCTTTGGCGGCATTTGCCTCAGCGAAGACGAGATACTGCGTCACGAGCTGGTTGCGCTGGTTCTGGTCAAGCCATGCCTTCCAGAAGTCGGCGTCCACCTCGGTGCGCCCGACACGTCCTAGAAGGCGTCCTTCCGCCTCATGATAGGACGGGTCATGCTTGGCCCCTTTCAGGGTCACGCTGCGCAGAGCTGCGGCGGCCTGCATCACCGGGGCCTCGGAGGCGGTGCGGCTTTTCAGTCCGTCCAGGTCGTGAAGTTCCAGAATAACTCCGGACGGCAGGCGGCAGAGTACGGTTACAGTGTTGGCCATGATCTCAAATCCCCACCATCGTTACGCAGGCAATCGGGTAGTACCAGATGGTCCCCCATGTACCCTGGGTCTTCTTCTGCCGGACGTAGGAGCTGTAACGCTCCACGGCATGGGCACGCAGCTTCTCCGTGAAAGCTGTCGTGACCGTTCTCTGGCCATCCACTTCCCGGAGGAAGAGCTGCATCTGTGTTACCTTGCTCAGTCCGCCGGAGAGGGTGCTCCCCGCTTCTGGTAGGGTCTCAATCTTGAGGTTCGGCAGGTTTTCCTGAAGCAGGGAACGCAGGGACACACGAAACTGGTTCGTGTACAGCAGGCACTGCTGCCGTTCAGTCGGAATGACGAGAGTCAGCGGGCTTTCCAGAGTGACGTTCCCGCCCATCTGGACGGATAGCTGCTGGAATGCCTTGAGGATGTCGTTATAGACCTGCACGGGATCCGTGGTGCTCATCCAGTCATTGCCGCCTGTGGCCGTCCCGGAGGATGCGATCTTGGGGGTCGGCTGGATGGCAGCTGGTAGGGCCGTGTCATTGAGGGCACCACGGAGCTGGAGGCCCTCCAGTCCGAACAGGTTGATGCGGTTGCTCGCCTTGTTCAGAACGGAGATTGAGGCTTCGTTTTTCTGGCTCACCCAGTCGAGGCGGGCGGCTCCCATGCGTTCAGCTTCACGCTCGCCCCATTTCGTCCATGTCTGGAAATGGAAGGACTGACGCTGGACCCAGTTGGCATTGGCGTCGCTGTCACCGTTCTGGCTGTAATCGTCATAGGAAGCCGTTTCACCGGAGAGTTCGATGAAAGGGAACTGAGCCGTATCTGTCAGCCAGTCACCCTTACGGCCAGAATCGTATATCTCTTCCGACCGGGTAGGCGTGATGAGTGCCCGTTTGACGTTCGGGTCAGTCCATGTAGAGAAGATGGACGGGATGCCAGAGTTGGGGGCCGTGACGGCACTGTCAAAAGCCCCGCTGTGGCGTTCCATGACGCCATAAACACCGAAGTCACGTTTCAGATGTTCAGGCGTCACAGAGCGTAGATGTGTATCTGTAGTCTTTTTCATTTTTCGTCCTTAAAAAATCAGGAAAGGGGGCCGGTGATGATGATATCGGTCCCCGCCGGTCCACCCTGGGATACGGTCCAGCCTGTATCCACCGTGCCCTGTGGGGCATTTCCTGCGGATGCTGTCTGGATGCTGCCATCCGTTGTGGAGGCGAACACGCTGTCGCCACGGCTGGCGGGCGTGCTGGAGCGTGCCCAGTAGTCACCACCCGAGGACAGGGTGACGCCAAATCCGCCTGGAATGGTCATGGTGCTGGACTGGAGATACTGGGTCGTCAGGCCTTGCTGATCACGGTGGACGAACCCGGCGGGCTTGCCTGTGCCTGTATTGGAGACAGTCAGACCATCCTGATTGACCCACGCAAATGCGGCGATGGTCAGGCCGGACGGCCCGGCACGGAACCCTGCTTCAGGAGAAATGACGGAACGGCGGGGATTGGCGGAAGCAATGGCCCCCGGAAAGCCCTGCGGCCACGTGTAGTTTACTGCGGTCTGGAATTCGCTCATTGCGGCGGTCCTTACAGTTTATGGGGAATTTTGTAGGGAAGGGGCGCACTGTCATGCGCCATGGCTGGCTCGTAGGCGGTATGGACGCTGCGAACCAGGCTATTGACCAGAGCCTTGAGGCCCGCCTCATTAACTTCATTCAGGCTGTCCATCGCCATTCCGGACTGCCGTAGGGCATAGCGGTAAATGTCGGGAGCACGGTCCATCCCGTGGACATCGCCAACCAGCGGGCGGACGAGGCGGAGGGCATCATCAGCAGAACGGCGCATCGCACGGTCTGCGGCCAGAGCCTTCTTTATGGCCCGGTCTGTGGCCATTGCCCGTTTGCGCTCTTCCTCCGCATCGTCCTCATCCTCGGCCTTCTTTTCGGGGACGCCGGAATTTGCGGCGGTATTCTCATTGTCCGTGGAGCCGCCAGTCGACCTGCATGCGGCAAGACAGGCGTCAATCTGCTCCTGTGAGCAGCCGGACTTCTCCATTGCACTTTTCATGGCGGCAAGCATTTCGTCCATGCCATCCGTCGCCTCTGTAGTCTCGTTCTCCGCCGTGGTTTCGGCGTTCTCAGCGTTGTCCGCTTCGTTGTCCTGGC
>NZ_JANIDV010000015.1 GCF_026385505.1 Bombella dulcis
AAGCACTACGGTACCAGGTGGATGGTGGCGATGATTGACGTATTTGGCATAGCCAGCGGCGTTCTGGGTGAGGTCAACCCCATGCAGGACGCCGTGCTGCGCCGCTGCACCGGCTCAATCACGGAAGATGACGGGGCCGTCACCACGACCTACGAAGACATCCCCGTGCAGATCGAAGTGCAGGCAACCGCTGGGGGCGATCTCCAGCTTCTTCAGAATATCGCCCAGCAGCAAGATGCCCGCATCGTCTACATGCGGAGCGCAACCCATGCGCTGAACCGGCCCCTCCAGACGGGCGGTGACGTACTGATCTTTGAGGGCGGGGAATGGCTGGTCACACAGGTTCTAGAGCAGTGGGGGAGTGAAGATTGGTGCAAACTAGCCGTAACCCGCCAGATACCGGGGAATCAGGCCTCGAACTGAGGCCCTCCGAGAGCGACATCATGAAGGCCATCCGCCTCTGGCTGCTCAGCAACGTGCTGCCCTCCCCGTGGACGGTGCAGCAGGGGCAGCAGAACCGGGCCCCCACGATGCAGGCCCCATTCGCCATCATGCAGATCATCACCCGGCAGCGGTACGCCACCAACAGCAGGCGGTACAACGGGGATGGCTCCGTCACGATCGTCAAGCTGGAACGTATGGGCATCCAGGTCAGCACGTTCGGGACAGGGGCCGGGAATGCGGTGTCGCTCATCAACGCCATGTGGCGTGATCCGGACGCCGTTGAATGGTTCATGAACAATCTCCCGGGGTTCGCCCCCCTTCACGCATCAGACCCCATGCAGCACCCCTTCACGACAGCTGAAAAGCAGTACGAGGACCAGTGGAGCGTCGATCTGATCGCTGACGTCCACGCCACCGTCACAAAGCCGGGACAGTCGGCACTCCAGCTGGGGATGCAGTCCATCACCCAGGCTGACACCCTCCACACAACCACGGACATGACCGAATGAGTACGATCCCCATTTCACAGACTGTGAAGATCAACCCCGCCACGCTGGGAACGGCTGGCGGGGTTTCCTTTATCAACGGCCTGATCATCACTACGGCGGCGGACGGCAGCAATATCGCCGAAGGGACGCTGAAGACCTACACGCAGGCCAGCGACGTAGCATCCGACTTCACGGCTTCCTCCCCCGAGGCCCGCATGGCGAATGTCTATTTCAGCGGCTACGAGGATGCGCCATCCGCCCCCTCTACCCTGCTCGTCTATGTGGCCTCTGCCGACCATAAAGAGGACCCGGCGGCACTCATGAACGAGATTGCTGGCCAGACGCAGGATTTCGCAGGCTTCACCACGACATGGGATCCATCCCTGGAACAGAAGAAGGAGTTCGCAACGTGGACCGCCGGACAGGCCGACCGCTACTGGTATGTCCCGTGGGACAAGGACGAAAATGCCTCCAGCAGCCAGAACAGCACCAGCTTTGGCGTGTGGCTGGGAAACCAGAACATTGATGGCACGACCCTGATCTATCAGGACCCTCTGGCAGCCGCATTCTGCCTGGGATGGATGGCGTCCATAGATTTTGACGCCACAGATGGCCGGACGAACCTCTGCTTCCGGCGCAGCGGGCTTGTCACCCCCAGCGTGACAGACGCCAAAACGGCCGCAACCCTTCGCAGCAATGGCTACAATTTCTACGGGGCCTATGCGAATGGCCTGGGACGCTTCCAGTGGATTGAGGATGGCCATGTGTCCGGT
>NZ_JANIDV010000016.1 GCF_026385505.1 Bombella dulcis
GAGCACTACGGTACCAGGTGGATGGTGGCGATGATTGACGTATTTGGCATAGCCAGCGGCGTTCTGGGTGAGGTCAACCCCATGCAGGACGCCGTGCTGCGTGTCTCTGATGGCATAGATATTGCCGAAGACTACAGCGCCACCAGCACCTACCGGGATATTCCCGTGCAGATCGAGGTGCAGGCTCTTGCGGGCAGCGACCTCCAGCTTCTTGAGAATATAGAGCAGCAGGCAGATATGCGTGTCGCCTACATGCGGGGCGCAACCCATGCGCTCAACCGCCCACTGGATACAGGTGGCGATCTTCTTCTTTTCGATAACGGTATCTGGCGTGTCACGCAGGTACTCGAACAATGGGGGGCCGACGATTGGTGCAAAGTGGCATTAACCCGCCAAATCAAGGGCGGGCAAACCTCGAACTGACGCCCAGTGAGAGCCAGATCATGAAAGGCATTGGGGACTGGCTCGTACAGAACGTCCTATCCCCTCCGTGGACTGTCCGTCAGGGGCAGCAGAACGGTGTAGCTACAGAAGAAATGCCCTTCGCCATCATGCAGATCATCACCCGGCAGCGGTACGCCACCAACAGCCTACGATACAACCGGGATGGCTCCGTCACGATCGTCAAGCTAGAACGTATGGGCATCCAGGTCAGTACATTCGGGACAGGGGCCGGGAATGCGGTGTCGCTCATCAACGCCATGTGGCGTGATCCCGACGCCGTTGAATGGTTCATGAGCAACCTTCCGGGTTTCGCCCCCCTCCACGCATCAGACCCCATGCAGCACCCCTTCACGACGGCTGAAAAGCAGTACGAGGACCAGTGGAGTGTCGATCTGATAGCTGACGTCCACGCCACCGTCACAAAGCCGGGTCAATCAGCACTCCATCTGGGAATGCAGTCCATCACCCAGGCTGACACCCTCCACACAACCACGGACATGACCGAATGAGTACGATCCCCATTTCACAGACTGTGAAGATCAACCCCGCCACGCTGGGAACGGCTGGCGGGGTTTCTTTTATCAACGGCCTGATCATCACGACGGCGGCAAGCGGCGGGACTATCGCCGCAGGAACGCTGAAGACCTACACGCAGGCGAGTGACGTTGCTGCCGATTTTACAGCTAGCAGCCTAGAAGCCCGCATGGCGTCCGTCTATTTCAGCGGCTACGAGGATGCGCCATCCGCTCCCTCTACCCTGCTCCTCTATGTGGCCTCTGCCGACCATGAAGCGGACCCGGCGGCACTCATGAACGAGATTGCTGGCCAGACGCAGGATTTCGCAGGCTTCACCACGACATGGGAGCCATCCCTGGCACAGAAGCAGGCGTTCGCAAAGTGGACCGCCGGACAGGCCGACCGCTACTGGTATGTCCCGTGGGACGCGGGCGAACAGGCCCTCAGCAGCCAGAACAGCACCAGCTTTGGCGTGTGGCTGGGAAACCAGAACATTGATGGCACGACCCTGATCTATCAGGACCCTCTGGCAGCCGCATTCTGCCTGAGCTGGATGGCCTCCATCGACTTTGACGCCACGAATGGCCGCACGAATCTCTGCTTCCGCCGCAGCGGGCTTGTCACTCCCAGCGTGACAGACGCCAGAACGGCCGCAACCCTTCGCAGCAATGGCTACAATTTCTACGGGGCCTATGCGAACGGTCTGGGACGCTTCCAGTGGATTGAGGATGGCCATGTGTCCGGC
>NZ_JANIDV010000017.1 GCF_026385505.1 Bombella dulcis
TGGTTGCGTAATCCCCAGATGCCTGGAAGCCGGAGAGCGGGTCAATCCACCCGTTCATGCTCTTTCCGGGGTCGTTGGTGTTGTTGTCCGCCGTGCAGACGAGGAATCTTCCCGCTGCCGTGGGATGGGCAACGGTTGCCCCGGCTGGATACCCTCCGATCGCATTTGCGTATTCTGCTGAAAATGGGACCAGGACACCCAGCTCGGCGGCCCGTGCGGCACGGGACAGCATGTTGAGGATGCCATTCATGTCCTCCCCATAGGGTGGAGCGCCCCCGGCTGAGATCGGCGTCATCGTGGCTTTGGGGAAGCCCATTGCCATACTGGCACGGCCAATGGCCGTTGCTGACTGCGGAATGGTGGCCAGTGTCGAGCTGTCCGCATTCTGTGCCCAGACTACGGAGAACAGGGGCTGCGTGTCGGTCTGTTTCATATGTCAACTCGCTGGTAGAGGATATGGACGCCAGCGGGGCGGGGCAGTGCGCCGCTCTGGCGGATAAGGGTTACGTCCAGGGGAGAGAGGTCCCAGTTGTGGGAAATCGTCATCGTCCCGTTTGATTTTCCGAGGGATGATGCGGCGAAGAACACACCGTCATCGAACGGTTTTGGTGTATCCTTGTCTAGCCGTGCCTCTGAGAAGCCGAAGTAATCATTGGCTGCGGTGCCCTCGGAGATGTAGATGAGACGGCCATCGCCGCCGAAGAGCTGCATAAGGATACGGTTGATGTCGGCTATCGAGCCGTTCGAGATGTTCGCGGCCGCCTTTGCGAAGATCAGTTTCCGGAATGCCTCATCAGTCAGGGCATAGTTTTCAGTGATGCTCTTTCCGGCATAGAATATGCCATCCTCGAAGGGGCGGGCCGAACCGCTGCCATCTTCGGCCTCATCAAAACCGAAAAACTCCGGCTGGCTTACCTTTTGGACACGCTGGACCCCGACAATGCGGCCCCAGACATCCAGCCCCCATCCCGTAGCGGTGGTCGGGTCCCAGACATTCTTCAGGAAAAGCTCAATCATGGTCTGCGGGTCAGCCGCCGCATTGAACCGGCCGATAATTCCCGTCAGGGCCGGGCTGTTGGCATACTGGGCCAGGATCGTTTCTCTGATGTCGATCACGTGACGACCTCGACGCTGATGGTATCCGCCGTCACCGTCGGCAGCTGGTTGATCGGCAGGGTGATCCTGTTCTGGCCTGCGTTCCTGTCCGTCCCGATGGTCAGGGTGAGAACCTCAGCCCAGTCACCCAG
>NZ_JANIDV010000018.1 GCF_026385505.1 Bombella dulcis
CACTCGCTATGGTAGATAATCCGGGAGGCATTCCCCTCCCCATTTTTATTCTGGATACTCCATGTCCCGCCCCTCTCCTCTTTCCGCACGCCGGATTGAGCGGGGGAGTGTTGTATCCGGGCCATGCGGACTGCTGGCCATCGTGATGAACGTACGGGGCAGCACCGCCACCCTATGCCGTATCCTCCATAACCCACGCTACCATCACAGATCAGACGTGAGGATAGGGTTTGGAGACTGCGTTGCGCTGGGCATCAACACCGGGAACAGGGTGCGATGCCGGGGGTTCCGGCTGGGTGTGCAGCACCTGACCAGACGCAACGAGACGATCAGCGCCGACCTGTTGTCCCGTGTAAGGGCAGCGGTCGAGAAAGAAGACGCAATAACACGCTGGGAGCGGGCAGAGATCAGGTCCGGCGGAGTGAGCAGGATTTATGGCTAGGAGACCGAGCACGGGAAAGTCGCCCCCTTCTCGCAAGCCGCCTGTCCATTTCTCTCAAACCCTCTTTGATGAGATGATGGTCGATGTAATGAATGGCCTGACCATCCGTGAGATATGCAGCGGCCCGAAACGTCCTACCATGGACGGGTTTTATGGGTGGGTTGGGCGTGATCCAAAACTTGCTGAGCAGTACACGCGCGCGCGGGAAATATCATCTGACGGGTTCGAGGCTGACATTCTTGCACTGGCCCGCTCCACAAACCCAGAGAATGCAACGGCCAACAAGGCGGCCTTTGAGATGTTGCGCTGGGCGGCTTCAAAGCGTGCCCCTCGTCGGTATGGCGACAAGCAGACGCTGGAACATACAGGCGAAGGCGGCGGCCCCGTGCAGGAAATCAGACGTATCATTGTGAGGCCCGATCATGGCAACGACGAGCCTAGCCCTTGAAACCCCGGCGGTCTTCGAGCCGCTCTTGCGCCCTTCCCGTTACAAGGGTGTCTGGGGCGGACGGGGATCGGGGAAGTCGCACTTCTTCGCTGAGCTTCTCGTCGAGCAGGCCCTCATGCGTCCCGGTTTCCGGGCTGTGTGTATCCGAGAGATTCAGAAATCTCTGGCCATGTCCGTCAAGCAG
>NZ_JANIDV010000019.1 GCF_026385505.1 Bombella dulcis
TCTTTCCTCTGGGCCGACAGCTACATCAACCAGATATGGCTGAATGCGTCCCTCCAGTCCGCCCTGCTCAACCTTCTGCTCAACGTGGGGCAGATACCCTACAGCATGGACGGTGACGGACTGATCGCCGCCGCCGTGCAGGACACGATCAATCAGGCCCTCCGCTTCGGGGCCATCCGCCCGGGCGTGAACCTGACATCTCTCCAGAAGCAGCAGATAGACCGTGCGGCCGGGACGTCCATCAGCAACACGGTGCAGACCCGTGGCTGGTATTTCCAGCCCAACGCCTCCACGGCTCCGGCAGACATCCGGGTGGCCCGCAAAAGCCCACCATGCCGCTTCTGGTACACGGACGGACAGTCAGTCCAGTCCATCAACCTTGCCAGCATTGAGGTGCAGTAATGGCTGACAATGATCTAATTACCTCGGCAGACGCCGTGTTCATGCTCACGATTAAGAAGCTCTTCAACACCCCGGTAAAGCTGGACAACTGGTCCACCAACAGGGGATGGGAAGCACAGAGCCTGCGCCTCTCTGACACCCGTCTATCCCTTGACGGAAAGCTGAACAAGGGCTTCGTGCCGTCCGCCTATGACATGACACTGAACTTTTCCCCCAATAGCGGGACATGGGACGTGTTCGACGTTCTCCAGACGGCGTCCCGGCAGGCCGAAACGGTCTACGAACT